>NZ_JAETGO010000069.1 GCF_016765695.1 Sporosalibacterium faouarense
CAGGTGGAGTAGAGTCTCCATCTGAAGCCCCGATGTTCTGCTTTAGCAGAACGAGTTCACTTATTATTGTGAGAAATGGTATAATTAGGTTGTTATGATTATTTATATTAAAATGATTTTAGTTTAGGAGGTATTCTTATGTCTAAAATAAATATATTAGTTGTTGAAGATGAAGAAAGGCTTAGAAGATTAGTAGGAGATTACTTAAAGGTAGAAGGATATAGTGTTATAGAAGCTGAGAATGGAAAAATTGGATTAGAGATTTTTAATAAAGAAAAAATAGATTTAGTTATTTTAGATATTATGCTTCCTGAATATGATGGATGGACAGTATGCAGAGAGATAAGAAAAGTGTCAGATGTACCTATTATTATGCTTACCGCAAGAAGTGAAGAGTCCGACCAATTATTTGGGTTTGAGCTAGGAGCCGATGAATATGTAACTAAACCATTTAGTCCAAAGGTGCTAGTTGCAAGAGTTAAAGCATTATTGAAGCGGCTAAATGAGAATATATCAGATGACCAAAATATATATTTTAATGGATTAAAAATCAATGAAGCGGCCCATAAAGTTTATATTGATGAAGAGCACATAGATTTAAGTCCAAAGGAATATGATATACTTCTATATTTGGTAAAGAATAAAGGACGGGCTTTAAGCAGAGACCAAATTTTAGACTCAGTTTGGGGCTTTGACTATTATGGAGATGAAAGAACTGTAGATACCCATATTAAGAGACTTAGAATTAAGCTCAAGGAAAAAAGTGATTATATTCAAACAGTAAGGGGCTTAGGTTATAGATTTGAGGGCAATGAAGAGGTGAATAAATGAGAAAATCAATAAGATATAGATTGTTTTGGGGAATTAGTCTTTTTATAATAATTATAATAGGTTTATCCTGGATATTGAATACCAAATTGCTTGATAAATATTATCTATATAAAGAGAAAGAAATGATTACTGAAAGTGTAAAAGACTTGGATGATTACTATGGAAGTATTAATAATGATATCCTAGTTAATAAATTAGAAGAACTAGAAAATAAGTTAAATGCTAATATTTTTATATATTCAAATAATGGAGAAACTAGATATACAACCTACAATATAAGAGGAAGGGGTATGAATTCTCCCTGGAATATCAGATTAAGCAAACTAGGTGAAGCTAATTTAGCAAATGGTAAGACTGTATTTGAGATTCAGAAACATACTAAACTACAAACAGAATTTTTAGTTATGGGGTATCAACTTAATAATAGTGACATACTGCTTGTGCAAGTTCCAATGGCTGCCGTGGCAGAAACGCTAAAGGTTGCCAATGACTTTTATCTGTATATAGCAATATTTTCCATAATAATTGGAGGTATCATCTCTTTTTATTTTTCGAAAAAATTTACTAAACCAATTGTTGAGTTAAACCGAATCACAAAGGATATTGCTAACCTTGATTTTAGTAAGAAAAGTGATATTAGGTCAGAAGATGAAATTGGAGAATTGGCAGAAAACATTAATGTTTTATCCTTTAAGCTAGATAATACAATTAATAACTTGAATTTAGCAAATACTAAATTGCAAGAGGATATAGAAAAAGAAAGAAGAATAGATAAAATGAGAAAGGAATTCATATCAAATGTATCCCACGAACTTAAAACTCCTATTTCTCTAATAAAAGGATATTCTGAAGGACTAAAGGATAATGTAGCTGAAGATAAAGAAAGTAGAGGGTTTTACTGCGATGTAATTATCGATGAGGCTTCTAAAATGGACAATTTAGTTAAAGACCTTTTACACTTATCGAAAATAGAGTCTGGTCACTTAGATTTAAAAGAGCAAAGCTTTGATATTTGTAAGTTGACTAATGAAGTCTTAATGAAGTATGAGCCAATATTTCAAGAAAAAGCCATTAATTTGAAAGCAAATGGATTCAAAGCTGTTAATGTCATGGGAGATAAGGGGAAAATAGAAAGAGTATTGAAAAATTATATAAACAATGCTATTGACCATACTATTAATGAAAAGGATATAATTGTTGGTATATACGAAGAAATGGAAGAGGTTAAGGTATCGGTTTTTAATACAGGTAAAACCATACCAGAGGAAGAAATAGATAATTTATGGGATAGCTTTTACAAATTAGACAAAGCAAGAAGCAGAAAATATGGTGGAACAGGGCTTGGACTAGCCATAGTTAAAGGAATAATTAAACTTCATGATGGAAAATTAGGTGTAGATAATAAAAAAAATGGAGTCGAGTTTTGGTTTAAAATAAAAAAAGATAAATAACACAAATTTTAAAACTCCTTGTCACAAAACTGTCACAAACTCTCCATATAATAAGGGTGAGGAAATTGAAGAATTACTGTTTCAGTATATTCTATACTGATTATAATATACAATTTCCTTAACAAAAAATGAAGGGAGAGAATTTTAATGAAAAAATTAATTTCAGTATCATTAGTAGCAGTCGTGCTATTAGCTTTAGGAGGAATAACATTTGCCAGTGGATTTGATGGTCCTGCAGATACTTATTCTAAATTAGCTGATATCTCTGTAGAAGAGGCATATCAACAAAGGGGAATTGATAAAACCTTTGGACAATTGGCAGAAGAAAATGGTTTCTTTGAAGAATTTAGAAATGCTAATTTGGAATATAAAAAGGCAATATTGGAAGAAAAGGTTGAAGAAGGTGTTATAACCCAAGAGCAAGCAGAAGAGATAATAAAGGCAATGGAAGAAGGATGTACTTTAGAGCCTGGGACTAATAGATGGGGACAAGAATATGGACTCTGTTTTGGAACGAATTATGGTAACCAGGGAATAGGAATGAATGGAGCAAATGGGCAAGGATTGGGTAAAGGCAGAGGATATGGTCAAAGAAGGGGAAATGGAAGAGGCTTTGGCTTTTCTAAATGGAATGAACAATAGTAATTAAATCAAATAGTTTTTTCAATGATAAAAAGTGTAGTATGCCATAAAATGTAAAGATTAAGGGACTTCTTTTATAGCAACAGTTGATTAATATAACTGTTTATTATGAAGGAAGTTTCTTCATTTATATAATAACAAATAACTTTGCATATAGTCAGTAAGAGTAGTATTATAGACAGTAATAGGGCTAGAGATATTTTATTCATAATCAAAATTCTTATAAGCATACTAAACAATAAATATAGGACTCAATATGATTCGATTTAGTCATTAATAATATAAATTTTTTCAGTGTAGATTATATATGATAGGAGGTAGGAGATTGGCAAGAGTTAGAATTGTACCATCTAAATTAAAGGGAGAAATAAAAGCTCCACCATCGAAAAGTATTACTCATAGAGCTATAATTTGTGGAGGTATAGCTGATGGTATTAGTAATATTGATAATGTAGTTTTTTCAGAAGATATTATAGCTACATTAAATGGAATGAAGTCCTTTGGAGCTAATGATATTACTAAAGCATATACACATACTAATATAAGAGATAATCTTACTATTAAAGGTAATGGAAAATTAGAAGTAATAGAAAATACAATTAATTGTTCGGAATCAGGGTCGACTTTAAGATTCTTAATACCTTTAGGAGCGTTATGTGATAAAGAAATCACATATACAGGGAGAGGAAAACTAATTGAACGACCATTAGAACAGTATTATAAAATCTTTAATGAACAAAATATAGAGTATTCAAATCAAAATAATAAATTGCCTCTTATAGTTAAAGGACGATTAAATCCAGGAGATTTTAAATTAAAGGGGGATATAAGTTCCCAGTTTATAACAGGACTTATGCTTGCTCTTCCATTATTAGAAGGTGATTCAAGAATATTGTTAACTACAGAATTAGAATCTAAAGGTTATGTGGACTTAACTATGGATATATTAAAAAGATTCTCAATTGAAATAGAAAATAATGATTATAATGAATTTTACATAAAGGGCAATCAAAAATACCAGTCTAATAGTATTAGAGTTGAGGGAGATTTCTCCCAGGCAGCCTTTTGGTTAGTGGCTGGATTATTAGGTAAGAATATAAAATGTAGAGATATCCATAAAGACTCACTACAAGGAGATAAAGCAATTCTAAATATAATTAAAAGCATGAAAGGTAATATAAATATAAAAAATGATTACATACAAACTAAGGAATCTTTAACAAAGGGAGCAACAGTAGACGCTTCTCAATGTCCTGATTTAGTACCAGTAGTGGCAGCATTGGGGGCGGTGAGCAGAGGGACTACTACAATAATTAATGCTGAAAGATTAAGAATTAAAGAATCAGATAGGCTTAAGGCTATAGCAACTGAACTCAATAAGCTGGGAGCAGATATTAAAGAGACAAAGGATGGTTTGAGAATAGAAGGTAAAGACAGATTAAATGGTGGCGAAGTGGATAGCTGGAATGATCATAGGATTGCTATGGCTTTAGGAATTATATCTATTAAATGTTCTAAAGAAGTAATTATTAATAATAGTGACGTAGTAAAGAAATCCTATCCTCATTTCTGGGACGATTTTCAAAAATTAAAAGGGAATATAAAGTATATATAATCTATGAGAGGTGTAAATCTGATGGATGATTTAAAGGTTAGGCTTCCCCATAAAAGCTACGATATTTTTATTGGGAGTAATATTTTGAAAGATATAAGAGAACAAATAAATAATACAGTTAATCTAGATAATTCTGTTAAAAAGATTGCGATTATAACAGACAGTAATGTAGAAAAAATTTATGGAAGTACTATAGTAGAATTGCTTAGCTATGATAATACCATTGGAATTAAGCTTATTACTATAAGACCAGGGGAGCAAAGCAAAAACTTAAAAACAGTAGAAAGGCTATATAATGAGCTTTTAGACTTTCATATAACTCGAAGTGATTTAATAATTGCCTTTGGAGGAGGAGTGGTAGGAGATATTAGTGGATTTGTTGCCGCTACTTTTTTAAGAGGAGTACCATTTATACAGATTCCTACTACATTGTTGGCTCAAGTAGATAGTAGTGTGGGAGGCAAAGTAGCTATTAATTTGCCAAAAGGGAAAAATCTTGTAGGAAGTTTTTATCATCCTGATGGAGTTTTTATAGATGTAGGTTTATTACAAACATTAAAAGATAGATATTTTACCGATGGATTATCAGAGATAATAAAATATGGTTGTATAAAAGATAGAGATTTATTTTATCAATTACTTAGGCTAGATGAACTAAATAAGAATTCTAAGGATATAGCAAATATAATATATAAATGCTGCGATATTAAAAGAAAAATTGTAGAAGAAGATGAAAGAGATATTGGAAATAGAATGATTTTAAATTTTGGACATACAATCGGTCATGCAATAGAGAAGGCATATAATTACAAAAAATATACCCATGGAGAAGCTGTAGCGATGGGAATGTACCATATAACTAATAAAAGTGAAGCTCAAGGTTTGACTGAAAGAGGGACTACTAAAATCCTAAAAAAAATTTTAGAAAAATATAATTTACCCTATGAGCTTCCCGATGTAGTGAGAGATGAAATATTAGACAATGTTAAGCTTGATAAGAAGACTAAAGGAGATACTATAAATCTAATACTTTTAAGTAAAATTGGAGAAGGGTATATAAAAGAAATTAATATCACTGAAGTTTCAAAATTCATATAAGGGAAATACATATTAAAACTTTATGTAATTTCCGATATAATAAGGTTATTTAAAATATGTAAAAAATACTTTGTTTATGCTAGGAGGTTAAAAATGGGGGACGTTTTGGGAGATAACATAAAGTTGACTATATTTGGAGAATCCCATGGTAAAGGTGTAGGTATTGTAATTGACGGTATTCCTTCTGGGATTAGGCTTGACTTAGAATACATAAATTTTCAAATGCAAAGAAGAGCTCCGGGCAAAAGTAAATTGGTCACAGGTAGAAAAGAAAAGGATAATTTCGAAATAATAAGTGGTTTTTTTAATGGTAGAACGACAGGAACGCCATTAGCTTCTATGATATGGAATAAGGATAAAAGGTCTAAGGATTATGAGGAGATAAAAAACATTATGAGACCAGGACATGCTGACTATACTGGACATATAAAATATTCTGGTTTCAATGACTATAGAGGTGGTGGACATTTCTCAGGTAGATTAACAGCTCCTCTAGTTTTTGCAGGTGCAATAGCCAGACAGATACTAAAGAATAAGTTGAATATTTGTTTTGGGAGCCATATTTGTAGTATTGGAGATATAGAGGGAGAAAAGTTTGATGATGTAAGTATCAGTGAAGATTTATTAACTGATTTATCTCAAATAGAGCTGCCAGTGATTGATATTGATAAGAGAAGAGAAATGGAAGAACTTATCTTAGAAGCAAAGAGCAATAGAGATTCTGTTGGTGGTATAGTTGAGACCGCAATATTAAATTTACCGTCGGGCATAGGAGCACCATTTTTCATGTCTATTGAAAGTAAAATTGCTCAAATGATTTTTTCTATACCTGGAATTAAAGGAATAGAGTTTGGAAAGGGATTCGATATAACTAAGTTGAGTGGGAGTCAAAGTAATGATAGTTTTTACTTTGATAAAGATACAGTAAAAACCCATACAAATAATAATGGAGGTATCTTAGGTGGCATAACTAATGGTATGCCCGTAATCTTTAGAGTTGCAATTAAACCTACACCTTCAATAGGAAAGAGACAAAAGACCATTAATATAGAAGATAAGAAGGAAGTCTTTCTAGAAATCGAGGGAAGACATGATCCTTGTATTGTACCAAGGGTGGTACCAGTTGTAGAAGCAGTGGCTGCTCTGGCTATATTGGATTTAATGATTGAAGGGGAGGGTACAAAATGGATGATTTAGAAAAATTAAGAAGAGAAATTGATAAAATAGATGAGGAACTTGTAAAAAACTTTGAAAAAAGAATGGAAGTTGTATTAAGAATTGGAGAGTACAAAAAGAAAAATGGATTGAGCGTAATTAATAAATCAAGAGAAGATGACGTAATAGAGAAGAATATAAATAGGTTGAAAAATAAAGAGCTGGAAGAATATTTAAAAGAATTTATAATTGAGTTAATGGATATTAGCAAAAAACTCCAAAGTAAAAAACATAATTAGGCAATTCACAAGGTGAGACTAAACATAATATACGAGGTGTGATATATTGAAAAATATTTATGGATTAATAGGAGAGAAGCTTGGACATAGTTTTTCTCCTCAAATACATTCACTTATATTTCAACATTTAGGTATTAAGAGCTACTACCATTTATTTGAAGTAAAAAAAGAAGAGCTTCGAACTGCTATTGAGGGGTTAAAGGTATTAGGAACAAAAGGAGTAAATGTTACTATTCCCTATAAGGTTGATGTTATTGGTTGCATAGATAAATTGGCCAACGAAGCAGCCGAGATTGGAGCAATCAATACTATAGTTTTTAACGATAACTATACAAAAGGATATAATACGGATTATTTTGGCTTTATCATGCTATTAGATAAAAATAATGTCTCAATTTTAGATAAAACTGTAGTTGTATTAGGAACGGGAGGAGCTTCTAGAGCAGCAGTAAAGGCTTTAAAAGATAAAGGAGCTAGTGAGATAATATTGGTAAGTAGAAATCCTGAAAAAGCTAAAAGAAAATATAATAGCTTGAAAATTATATCCTATGATGAAATATCTAAACTAGAAAACAAAGACATAATTATAAATTGTACACCTGTAGGAATGTATCCAGATACAGATAAGTCACCTATAGGTAAAAAAGAGATAGAAGGATGTCGTGTCGTTTTAGATTTGATTTACAATCCTAGAGAAACTTTATTAATAAAGCAGGCTAGGGAGCTTAATATAAAAGCTGATAATGGACTATATATGTTAGTTGGTCAGGCTATAAAAGCTCAAGAACTATGGCAAGGGACTAAAATCGACAGTACAATTACAAATGTGATTTTTAAAGAAATAGAAATATTTTTTAATTGGAGATGAAAAAATGAAGCTGCTAATATTAAATGGCCCCAATATTAATATGCTGGGGAAAAGGGAAAGGGCAATATATGGAGAATCTAGCTATGAAGACTTGTGTGAATATATCAGAGTAAATGGGCAGAATCTATCTATTAATGTAGATATATTACAAAGTAATATTGAGGGAGAGTTAGTTACATATATTCAAGATGCTTATGACAAATATGATGGGATTATAATTAATCCAGCTGCTTATACCCACTATAGTATAGCAATTTATGATGCTCTTAAAGCAGTAGATATTCCTACTGTGGAGGTTCATATAAGCAATATTTATGCTAGGGAGGAGTATAGAAGAAAGTCAGTTGTTGCTCCTGCATGTATAGGACAAATTTCTGGATTTGGAATATATAGCTATGTTATGGGTATGATGGCTTTGATAAATAAAGCAAAGTAAAAATATGGAACAAAGTTCTAGAAGTTTCGTCTAAAAAGTAGATATGTTATTTAATTTGAGGAAAAAGAGACTAAATAAGTTGCAGTTTAGACGGAGTCTTATGAAAACATATTCTGTTTGCAAATATGCAATTTGTTAAATTAGGTGAAATAAAAAAAGGGGGGCGTTGTATGTGTCTGAAACTTATATCTCGGCATAAGATTATATTGTTAATTCTTGTAATTACTATTGTATTATCAGTTGTTGGATGTAGTAGTGGAGGAAGAGAAGATTCAAGTACTGATAACTATGATAAATCAAGTGATTATGATAGGGGAGCTACAGAATCAAATGATGAAGCAAATGGTGGATTTAATGACAGTGAACAAAGTGAATCTGATTATGGGAATGATAGTAATCAAAGTGCTGAGGAAAGTAATACATTACAGAATAGGAAAATTATTAAATCTGCAAATATTAGTATTGAAACAAAGACATTTGATAATACGGTTGACGAAATAGCTAGAAGAACAGATATTGTTGGGGGATACATTGAAAGATCAAATGTTACAGGAAAAAGAATAACATCTACTGGAAATTCAGAGAATAGGCAAGCAAGTTTTAGGTTAAGAATCCCACAAGATGAATTTGCTAATTTTATTTTAGATTTTGGTAACCTAGGGAATATTATTAACAATAGAACCGACGGACAGGACATTACAAATCAATACTTTGACACTGAGGCAAGATTAAAGACCTTGGAAATACAAGAGGATAGGTTGCTTGAAATCTTAAAAAAAGCTGAAAAAGTTGAGGATATCATCGACTTAGAAAGAGAGCTATCTGATATAAGATATAAGATTGAAAATCTTACTGGGACTATAAAAAAGTGGGATAATTTAGTAAGTTATTCAACTATTGATGTAACCGTATATGAGGTGCAAGAGGTTATAGAAGTAAAGGAAACACCAGTAACATTTGGTGAAAAAATTAAAGATGGTTTTAATAATTCTGTTGAAGCTTTGGTAGACATATTAAAAGGTTTAGTAATCTTTATTATTTCTATAATTCCTTTCTTAATTGTAATTATACCTATAGGATTAATATGTCTTTATATATTTAAAAAGAGAAAAGATTTAGAGAATAAAAATAAAGAAGATGATAAAAATATTAAAGAATAAAATTAATCAAAAATACACCTCTAGGTTATACTAACCTAGAGGTGATTATTTTGAATCAGAAAACAAAAGCATTTAAAATCATATATTATATATTATTAATTATACTACTTTTTACGACTGTAGTTTCTTGTGGAAGTAAACAGCAAAAACCAGCACCTTCTGACGACAAAAAAGATAAAATTCCTAAAGGATTAGCCTCGATGGAAGAAAAGCTAGAAGGAATTTTTAAGGATATTGAAAAGCTTCAAGAAGAAAAGGAAAAGCCAGCTGAACCTCCTAAAAAAGAAGAAAATAAGCAGGAAGATAAAGATCAAGAAAAGAAATCTGACGGTGGAGGAAGTGAAAAGCAAGGTGGCAATGGTCAAGGGGAAAAGGACCAAAGTAATAGTGGGGATCAAAAGAAAAAGGAAGAAAATCTGAGTAAGGAAGAAAAAATAAAGAAAATGTGGGAAGATATAACAAAGACAACAGAAGAAATCCATACATCATGGAATGATTATGAGACTCAGACTATAGAAGATGGAGCTACTAGTGAAACTATAAATGAGTTTGAGAATTCTCTCAACAAGCTTACTATATCTGTAGAAAATAAAAAAGATATTGAAGCATTGCTTGATATAAATAATATGACTTTATATATGTCGAAACTCTATGATCTCTATAAGGGAAATCCTGATGGAGAAGTAGTTAGATTAAAATATTATACACGTCAAATTTACTTAGAATCAGCTACAGGTATGTGGGAAGGTGTAAATGAACTTACGACTAAATTAAAGGAAACTTTTGAAAGACTTAGGCAAAAAATAGATATAAGTAAGGATAAAGAAAAGCTCATAAATAAATTGAACTTATCTATAGAGGATTTACAAAATTCAATACCTGAAAAAAATGTTAAGTTAATAAAGATAAAAAGAGATATTGTGCTTAAAAACTTAGAAGAAGTAAGGGGAGAGGCAAAGTAGTCAGGGTTATGCTCTGACTATTTTGTGTTCTATGATTAAATAATGTATACTAATAAATGGGGAAAATACATATTAAAATTTTATGGAAAAATATATTTAGTTTGCAAGTATGAAGTCTTTTTTATAATATTTTTGGAAAATGTTAAAAATATTTATAGTTTTTTTATATAGACAAAATTAATAAATCTTTACTATAGTAGATATATCATTATAGTAATATATTCTCTATGTGGGGTGATATAATGAATAACGAGGCTATACTTGATTATTACATATGCAATGGTGAATTATTGTCAACAAGTCAAGATATATTTAATAATGTTACAGTTCCATCAATTTATGAAGTTATAAGAATAAAAGATGGAATTCCGATTTTTCAAGAGGAACATCTAAATCGGATGAGGCATTCGGCGAAGCTTCTAGGATATAGTATCAATAAGGATAATTCGGAGATATTAAATGAAATTAATCGTTTGATTCAAGCTAATAATTGTGAAAACTTAAACATCAAATTAGTATATAGTAATATAAACAAAGATGAAAGCATTTTTTTGATATATTTTATACATAGTAATTATCCTGAAGATTATATTTATAGAAAAGGCATACATACTATTCTCTATTACTCGGAAAGGGAGAATCCTAATGTAAAGGTTGTGAATGCAGACTTAAGACAAAAAGTGAATTTAAGAATTAAAGAAGAAAAAGCCTATGAAGCTATTTTAGTTAATGAAGATGGATTTATGACAGAGGGAAGCAGGTCAAATATTTTCTTTGTACAGGAAAATAAGATTTATACTGCTCCATCTGGAGATGTTTTATTAGGCATTACTAGAAGCGAAATATTGCAGATATGTAAGGACATCAATATAGATGTAATTGAAGAAAATGTACATGTTGATAGGCTAAGGGAATTTAACGGAGTATTTATGACAGGTACTTCTGTAGGCGTTTTACCTGTGTCTACAATAAATGATATAAGATACCCCTCAGTTAGTAATAAGGTTATAGAAGCCGTATCAAGAGAATATATTATAAAAATAAAAAAATATATATCATCTAGAAAAGGTGGAAGAGTAAAATGATGAAAGAATTAATAGAACAAGGATATGGTACAGATCTTAAACTAAACTGTGCAGAAAAAATATTATATAGTGCAAATGAAGTTTACAATTTAGGTCTTGATAGTGAAGCATTAAAATTAGCCGCTGGATTTGGTGGGGGAATGGCTATTGAGAGTACATGTGGAGCTTTGACTGGTGGAGTCATGGTTTTAGGTAAGCTTTTCAAGCCTATAAATAAGACTAAGGAAGAAAATGAATACTTCAGAGGAATTATTAAAAGCTTTTTGGATGCTTTTAGAAAGGATATGAATAATATTGATTGTGCTCCTCTCAAGAAAGAATATAGAACAGAAGAGAAGGGATGTAATGGAATTATTTTAAAGGCTGCTGAAGTTTTAGAAATGATTATAAATAAAGAACTTGAGAAGGCTAAAAAGAAAAGTTAAAAGTAAAAAATTGATTATTTGGAAATTTTTCTTAAAAAAAGTCTTGCTAAAAAAATAGAATGGTGCTATAATGTAAGACGTTGGTAAATAATGAAATAATTTTTAAAAAAGGAGGTCGTATTTTGATGATTATGACTAATAAATTAAAAGGATTAAAGAAAATAGAATACAAATTAGAAATATGCGGCCCGGGATTAGGTTTTAAGAATTAGATTAATTAATGATTATTATTTTGATTAAATTATTTAAACAAGATATTTTTTATTAAATTTGAAATCTAGTCGCAGGCTGATGTCTGCGACTTTTATATTTTATAAGCTTTTTTACATAGATGAGTTAAAATTTGGTTAAGATGAATTTACTTAATGATTGAGATTATGACTTATTTAGAACTTTATATCTTTGAGGATATATTTAGCTTAAAATTGCAAAAAGTCGTGGGAGAAATCCTACGATATTTTTATGTAAAGCGCAGACGGTATTAGTCTGCGCTTTTTTCATTATAGTACCAAGAGGAACTTTTAGGAGGTGATAGATATGATATCAATATTTTTCGATAAGTGTCAGGAGTTAGATTTAAAAACTCAAAAAAGAGATATTGGATTAGAAGAGTATCAAAAACATGAGTACAGAAAGCTCAAGAAATAAATGACTTATAAAAGGAGGCAGAAAAATATGAATTATATTATTGAAAACTTAAAGTTGAAATTGAGATATGAGAGTCAGAAGAGAGATTTAGGTTATGAAGAATATAAAAAACATGAGCTTAAAAGAAAGTAGAAGAACAAATAAATTATAAAGAAAGAGGTAATAGAAATGCTAAATTTTCAAGGCTTAAAACATAAAGTTAAATATGAAAGTAAGAAAAAGGATATAGGATTACATGAGTATTTAAAGCACGAATACAAGAAATTAATATAGTATAGAATTGGGGTGATAAAGATGACTTATACGCGCCAGGAAATGATGGAAAAGATGGGGCTTAAAGAGCAGAAAAAGGATATAGCAGTTGAGGAATATATCAACAAAGAATTTAGGAGGTGATATGATGTTATATTTATTTGAAGAGAGAGTTAAAAATATAAAGTTTAAAGGTCAAAAAAATGACAAGGGTCTAGAAGAGTATTTGAAGCATGAATTTAGAAAGAAATAACAAAAGAAAAGCAAATCTGAGGAGGATAAATATGTTAACTATAACGATGAATTGTAAATTTAAGAAAGCATTAGGTCTTAATCAATTTCTAAGCTTAAAATCTGAGCATAACACTTAGCTATTATAGAATATTTTGCCATAAGGGCTTCGTATTGAAGTCCTTATGGAATTATATATTAGATACATACAACTAATTTAGAGGGGGAGTAAAAGTGGCAGATTTAAGAATAAAAAAATTAGCGGAACTTTTAGTAAATTATTCATTAAGAATAAAAAAAGGAGATTATCTATTAATTGAAGGATCAGATATAACTCAACCATTAGTAAAAGAGGTTTATAGAGAGGCTATTAAAAAAGGGGCTAATGTGGATACAAATATTTTTATAGAGGATTTATTAAAAATTTTCTTTGATAATGCCAGTGAGGACCAACTGAAATTTGTGAATCCATATACGAAATTTAGCTCAGAACGCTATGATGCTATTTTGACATTATGGGGAGGCTACAATGAAAAAGCGCTATCTAATGTGGACCCTAATAAAATGAAAATGAGAAGTGGGGTCATGAAGGATGTATATGTGAAGTTTGGTGAAAGAATTGCAAATGGGGATTTAAAATGGTGTGGGACTCAATTTCCAACCCATGCCAGTGCTCAAGAAGGTAGCATGAGCTTAGAAGAGTATGAGGACTTTGTTTATGATTCAATGCTTCTTAACGAGGAAAGCCCTATAGATCAGTGGAAAAGAATATCTAAGGAACAGGAAAGAATTTGCGAATTTTTAAATACTAAAAAAACTCTACATATTAAATCTAAAGATACTGATTTAAGAATGAATATAGAAGGAAGAAAGTGGATTAATTGTGATGGTAAGGAGAACTTCCCTGATGGTGAAGTTTTTACAACCCCAGTGGAAGATTCCGTTGAAGGACATATTAGATTTAGTTTTCCCGCCATATATAACGGTAAAGAGGTAGAAGATGTAAGGTTGGAATTTAAAGAAGGTAAGGTTGTCGATGCAACAGCTGTTAAAGGAGAAGATCTTCTATTAGCTTTAATAGATACTGATGAAGGGTCAAAGCGTCTTGGAGAAATCGCAATTGGAACGAACTATGGAATTCAGAAGTTTACAAAGAATATTTTATTTGATGAAAAAATTGGAGGAACTATCCATGCAGCATTAGGCGATGGACCCAAGGAAACAGGCTCTAAAAACGAATCTGGAATCCATTGGGATATGATATGTGATATGAAAACAGATAGTGAGATATATGCCGATGGTGAGCTAATATATAAGGATGGAAAGTTTACTGTTGATTTTGACTTAAATATTTAACAGGGGGAATTATGATGGAGGATATAAAGATTATTGAATACGATCATTCCTATGCCGAGGAAGTAGCACATATGTGGGCAATGAGTGGAGAGCACTGGGGAGGTTCGAACACAATACCTACTAAAGAAAGTATAATAGAGGAACATGAAAGTTCTGATAATTTAAATACATATATAGCTCTATGTGGAGATGAGATTGTTGGATATTGCTCCTTTTCTGAGTATAAACAAGACCAAGGAGCAATGTATATTCCATTACTTAATGTAAGACCAGATTATCACGGGAAAAAGATAGGAAAAAAACTTGTTTTAAAAGCTGTAGAGAGGACTGTTGAATTAGGGTGGCCGAGATTGGATCTATATACATGGCCTGGAAATACCAAGGCAGTTCCATTATATAAAAAATGCGGTTTCTTTTGGGAAAAGAGGGATGATTCAACTCATCTTATGAATTTTATACCTACAGTATTAACAACTGAGGCTGTTAAAGATTATTTTCAAGATATAGACTGGTATGTTGATAGTAAAAGAAGAATAGAAATTAAGCCTGATGGTGACGAGAAAAAAGACTTCGGCAATTATGAATACATATGGGATAAAGATGGAAAGAGTCTTAGAATTGAATTTGAAAGAAGGAGCAGAGGATTAAGACTAATAGAAACTGACGACTATCTTATAGAAGTAAAGCTTAAGGACCAGAAGCTTATATTTGCTAATGAGTATGAAGTTACATACCATATTGTAAATAAGACAAGAAAACCTTTACATATTAAAATAGATGGTTTAAAAGATCGAAATATTAGTTTTAATATGAATAAAGAAGTGAAGGTTGAGTCCGAAGAGTTCATAACGGGAACATTTTATGTTGAAAAAGTCGATGAAGAACAAAATCATAGGAGAACTCATCCAGCTGTAGCTGCAGAGGTGAGTATTAATGGAAAGAAAGCAATGTTTAAAATGGGTGTAGATACACAATTTCCATGTAAAATAGACATGATATCTCCTGATGTAGAAAAACACTTAGGAACCGAGAATAAATGTTATTTACAAATTGAAAGTAATTACAATACCGATGCAACCTTTGAGTTTAATCTACCCCAATCACAGGATATAAAATTATTAAAGAGAAGTATAAAGGTTGAATTAAAGCCTAAGGAGAGAAAGACAATTTCTATTCCATATATATTTAATAGACCTGCTATGTATAGTGAAAAAATAGATATAAAAGTCAATACTAAGAATAAGCTTTCTAATTTCTCCAAAAATTTATCAGCAATATTTAAGGGTAGACTCAACAAATTTGGAGGAGAGACTAAGGATAACTGGATTATATGCAATGGAAAACATACAGTGTTTTTAAGTAAATTTGATAACAGTATTGAAGTTAAAACATTTAGAAAAAGTATTTTTGAAACATTCATTATGTATCCAAAGTTAGGGCTACCATATTCAGCAGAGTTCTCAAAAAAGAGACCATATGAAGTTAAGTATTTTCAACAAGAGGATGACATAATTCTTAAAGCATTTTATAAGTCATCGGATTTTGAGAACGTTGAATTAATTTCTATTTTAACTTTATCATCGAATGGAATTTTAAGATATAACCATGAAGTACAAAATATCGCAGAATCTCCTACCAAACATGATATAAAGGTTAATATTAATTTTTATCATAGCTTAGCTGATTCTTATATTCCTTATGGAGATAGGATAGTTTATATTGATGACGCCCATTATATGGATACAGACTATTGGGATAGTAATAAAATAAATGAGAACTGGATTTTTTCTAAAAGGGAAGACTTAAATAGAGGTATATGTTGGTCAAAGGATAACAATATAAAATCTAACGGTTGGTGCATGGCTATTAATTCTAATCTAGGAATCATTGAGGGCAAAGGTAGTAGAACAACTGAGCCAATATGTGTTGCTCTAGATGCCTTTAATGACTGGAAAGAGTTTAGACGATTTGCTTTGAAGGAGAATAAACCTAAAGAAAATAGAGTAGTGGATAAGTTCGAAGTTATTGTTAATGGTAACAATCCATTCATAAAAGGGGATTTAAATGTTGATTTTAAATATAACTGTAGGGTTGATTTTGATGGTCAAATAAAGTTAAGTTCAAATAATAAAGCTTTCAATACAGTGACTAAGGAATTTATTAGAGACAATGGAATCAGACAGTCGAATGTGGAATTGCCAAATACTTTTATGCACCCAATAAATGTCTTAAATTTAAGTGTGGACTTTGAAGATATAGCATTTAATAGAGAACTTACTATTTTTAATGTTGGAAAAGAAGAAGTTATTCAAAAACAAATTAAGGATGAAGGAAAAGACTCATATATTATTGATAATGGGTTAATAAAGATGAAGGCTTGTCCTGAATTTTCAAATTCTATTTATTCTTTAAAATATAAGGATATAGAGTGGCTAGACACATCCTTTCCTGTAGCAGAACCTAAATCATGGTGGAATCCTTGGACAGGAGGAATGCTATCAAGACCTGCAGATATGAAAATGATATCAGTATTAGGGGAAGAAAGGAAATGTGAATTTGTAGAATTAGAAGATAATTTTAATAATCTATGGCAAGGAATTAAAGTTTCCATGAATATTGATAAGCATGAGAGATTTAAAGGATTAAAGTTGAATCAATACTATTTAACCTTACCTCAGCTTCCTTTATTACTTACATTTACGGAGGTTCATCAAAATACAGGAACATATTTTGATTCTGTAAAATTCTATACTGATTTGTTTATAAAATCCAATGATAAATTAAATGAAAATTGGATTATAACTAAAAACTCCCAAGGTGACTTTATGAAACATAAAGGAGGTACATCCTGTGATATTTGTGATAAACACCTATTAGCACATGGAAGTATAGACTTGAAAGATCAATTAATGATTTATCATACCGGGGATAAACCTATAGAGGGATTTATAGATAATTTAGTTTTAGGAACCACCATAAAAAACTTCATATCTTGTGAGTCAGGAGAGAAAGCTATAACTAAGCCTACTTTTATATTCCTTAACGAAGAATATCTTGAAGAAAAGAAATTGAAGACTCTAAATAATATTAGATTTGAAATTTAAAATTGTAATTGGTAAAAATAATATAGTAGAAGGTAGGAATAGCCTTCTACTATATTAATTAGTTTAAATACGTAGATACAAGAGATTATGGTTATAATTAAAGCATATATAAAACTTAAATATAAGGAGAAATAGGAACATGAAAATAATAGATGCACATCTTCATTTTTCAGATATAGCTTCTTTTCATAAAACAGCACTAGATATATCTAATATAGATTATTCTTCTAAGGGATTAAAAAAGGAGTTTGAAGAGTCTAATATAATTTTAGGAATAGGTATGGGTCTAACTGAGAAGGAAAGAGAAGGATTTCCAGATTCTCTTTCAAACAACCCAATGAACCTAGATTTAGAACAGGATATTCCTAAATCTTTAGTTTATTGTCTTGGGATTAATCCTGAAAGACTTAAAGGAGAAGAAAAAGAGCTACAAATTCAAGAAATCAAGAATAAACTCGAGGATGAAAGAGTTGTAGGACTCAAGATATATGCAGGATATTATCCCTATTATGTTTATGATAAAATCTATCATCCTATATATAAACTGGCGGCAGAACATGATCTTCCTGTAGTAATACATACTGGCGATACTTATTCTGAGAGAGGATTATTAAAATACTCTCATCCTCTAGCAATAGATGAGTTAGCGGTAAGATTTAGAAATGTTAATTTTGTAATGGCTCATTTTGGAGATCCTTGGATTATGGATGCGGCAGAAATCATATTAAAGAACTCCAATGTGTATGCCGATCTATCGGGGTTATTAGTTGGTGATGCCAAGCAAGTAGATAGATTTATGAATGAACCTTTATTTGTTGACCATATTAAAAGAGGATTAGTATATACTGATAATTATTTTAAGTTTATGTTTGGAACGGATTGGCCGTTAGTGCAGATTAATCCTTATATTGAATTTGTAAAGAAACTCGTGCCAAAAGAGTTTCATGACTATGTATTTTATAAAAATGCAATAAAAATATTTCCAAGGATTAAAAATATATTACCTTTAGAGAAATAGGACTCTAGTAGGATTTTTAAAATGCCAACTATTAAAGTTGATATTTTATTCTACAAGTATAGAAAAAATATATTACTTTAATGCTTGTAAAATAGCCGTATCCATGGTATACTTTTCCTTTTTTTATCATTCTATGAATAAAATTGTCAAATTTTATAAGATAATATTAAAAAAAAGTAATTTTATCTACATTTTCTCTTTGGTATAATTAGTAAGGCTTATAGAATCCATAGGGAGGATGGTAGTGATGATAAAGTTTAAATCAATTAGAAGTAAATTAATGTCAGGCTTTATGCTTGTGGGAATACTACCCGTGCTTATTATAGGAATTATTACAATGACTATGTTTGCAAATTCATCTAAGGAGTCTCATTTAAATAACCTTCAAAATACTGTAGATAATACAAGTAAGATCATAAATGAGATTTATACAGGTTATGAATTAGCACTTTTTCAGGCGGCTGAGAATTCAACTATTAAAAGTGCTTTAGATAATGAAGATTCTCAGGCAATTTATAATGAATTATCGGGGATAATTTTGAGCAATGATGCAATAATAAATGTTTATATAGCTACTGAGAAAGGACAGATATACATATATATGGGGGAAGAAAGTATTACAGATGATTATGACCCTAGAGCCAAGTCTTGGTATAAGGATACAAAAGAAGCAGGCAATCAGATTATTTGGCAAGATGCATATGAAGATGACACCTCAGGAAAAACTATTGTTACTGCCACAAAACCAGTATATACTAGTGGTGGTAGTTTTGTTGGAGTGATAGGTATAGACATTGAAGTTTCTAAAGTAGGAGAAATATTTGAAAATATTCAAATAGGTCAAACAGGTGATATCTATCTTCTAGACAGAACAGGAGTGATTTTAGCAGCTAAAGAAGTTAATTCTATAGGAAAGAATTTAAATCCTAATAGAGTTAGTACAAATGAAGATATAAATGAGGAAAACATCGAGAGTTTCTTTAGAGATGAAGATAGTGTCGAGTGGATGAACGATATAATGGCAGATAACTCAGATTTACAAGAAGGAAAGTTATTGGGCAAAGATAAATATATCTATAATGTTACTAACGAAAAATCGGGATGGAAACTTGTTGGACATATTAATAAAAATGAAGTGTTTAAGCAATCACTTACAACACTTGTTATTCTAGGCGCAGTATTTTTGTTAATAATGATAATATCAGTACTAATTTCGTTAAAGATATCAAGTGGTTTGATGAAACCAATAAAGAAGCTAAAGGAAGCTATGAAAAAGGGAGAAAACGGAAATCTCCAATCAGCAACTGATATACATTCTAAAGATGAAATAGAGGATTTAGCTAATAGTTTTAATATCATGATTAGAAATATTGGTAAACTAATAAAGGAAATAAAGCAATCAACAGAAATAGTATTCGAATCTTCTAATTCTCTTGCCATCATCTCTGAGCAAACATCAATCGCTACAGATCAAGTAGCTTCAGCTATAGAAGATATAGCTAATAACGCTAGTAGTCAAGCTAATGAGATAGAGAATGGAACTATTCAAATAAAAGAGCTATCGGATCTTATTGAAAGGGTAACAAAAGCTAGTGTTAAAATGTCTGATATTGCTAATGAGACTGATCAGTTAAGTAGTAAGGGTTCAAAAATAATTACTGGCTTGAAAGAAAAATCTGATGATAATTACGAATCTACAAAAAAGGTATCCAATATAATAGAAGGCGTAGATAGAAATTCTAAAGAGATAGGTGTTATTATTAGTACAATAAGTGAAATAGCTGAACAAACAAATCTATTGGCTTTAAATGCAGCAATAGAAGCGGCCAGGGCAGGGGAACAAGGAAAAGGCTTTGCAGTGGTGGCTGAAGAAATAAGAAAGCTGGCAACGCAATCATCTCAAGCAGCTAATAATATTAAAACATTAATTGAAGGAATTCAAGAGAAGTCACAATTTGCAGTAAATTCTATGGAGGAAACAACTAATATTGTAGATAGTCAGAATAACGCAGTTAATGAGACAAGAAACATATTTAAAGAAATATCGAATTCAATTAGTATATTGATTAATGATGTATATGAGATTAAGGAATACAATGTTAATATGGAGAGTAAGAAAGATAGTATAATTGATGTTATGACAAATCTTTCGGCGGCTTCTGAAGAAACTTCAGCTACATCAGAAGAGGTTAGTGCATCTACAGAAGAGCAGTTAGCATCCATACAAGAAGTAGCCTCTCACTCTAAGGATTTAAAAGACTTGTCTAAAAAGTTACAAGAGAATACAAGAAAGTTTAATATATAAGAAACATCTAAGGTTAAATTAATATAGATAATATATAGGTAGGTTATTTGTACTAGCCTACTTGTATATTATAATATGACTTAAAAATTTAATTATTATTTACTGAAAATTCAGTATTATAAAGCAAAGGGTTAGATTAATAAGATAGAAGCTTGGAATTTTTCTAGATCCTTATGTGAAATCTAATTCTAGTGAAGGGGGAGATATAATGTTTGAATTACATAAGAATGAATACTATAGGATAAATGAAGTATTTCAAGATATAAGCCATAGTCATCCTATTGTATATTCGGTACTAGAAGGTAATCAGCCTGGGAAAGTATTCATAGATGATATAAAGAATCCTAGAACAGCTCTTTTATATCCAACCAATTCCTTCTTTTATATAGCTGGAGATGAAAAAAACAATGAATTTTTACAAGAGATAAAGAAATTAATATTTGAAGATTTATTGGTGAATAATGAGGATGAACTAGTACTATTTGCTTTTTCAAAAAAGTGGAGGGATAAGTTAGATGAACTGTTAGGAGATAAAGGATTAGTCAAGATAGAAAGAAGGGATTTTGATTTTATAAAGACTAAATTTAAAGAGAAAAGATTAGATTTAGATAAAGGGCTACCTAAGGGATATAAATTAATTAAGATAAATAAAGAGGTAGCAAATCAGATAGGAATAATTAAATCGTGGGGAAATATAGAAGGTTTCATGAATAAAGGTATAGGATATTGCATCGTAAAAGGTGATAAAGTAGTTTCATCATGTTATTCGATTTATATAGGTAATAAAATGGCAGAAATTGATATACATACCAATGAAAATCATAGAGAAAAGGGACTTGCTACTGCCGTGGTGATATCCTTTATTGAGGAGTGTTTATCTAGAGGGATAAAACCCAATTGGTCGTGCTGGCCTTTTAAAGAAGCATCATTGAAATTGGCTAAAAAGTTAGGATTTGTTGAGAAAAAAGATGTTGTTGCTCATTATTGGTCAAGAAACATATGATTTTCTGATAAAAAAATAAAAAGAACTTTGGAAGAATAAATTCTTCCAGAGTTCTTTTAGCATTAAAACAGCTACCGTATTACTAATCTATCGAGAAAACTACAGGATATGCTTTTCAGTAGATGTTTACATATATCAAACGAAGGTGTAAAATGTTTGTATAAATAAAAACTGAAACATTGTATGTTTGAAATTGAGACTTAGGAGGTGTCAAAATGAAGGATATAGATAAATTATTTTGGGATGGAAGTGTTAAAGAAGTTAAGCAAGGATATAGATTTGATAAATCAAAAAGTGAATATTTATGTTTAATATGTGGAGAAGTCTATGAAGAAGGAGTGATTTATCCACAAGAGGACGGCTTGTATAGTGCAAAAAAGGCTATAGAGAACCATATATCAATGCAACATGGTGATATGTTCAACTACTTAATTAGTATGAATAAAAAATTTACTGGGCTTACAGATACACAAAAGGAGATACTTATGTATTTTTATCAGGGCCTAAGTGATAAGGAAATTGTAAAGGAACAAGGTGGGGGTAGTACATCAACAATAAGAAATCATCGCTTTAAACTAAAAGAAAAGCAAAGACAGTCAAAATTATTTTTAGCTCTTATGAATCTACTAGAGGAAAAAAACATAAAGACATCTAAAGAACCTAATATAAAAGAGACAAAGAGAAATAATAATAAACAGGAATTTGTTGCAATCCATAAAGGTGCTACAATGATAGATGAGAGATTTGCCATTACAAGAGAAGAAAAGGATAAGATTTTAAATAGATATGTTACTAATGGAAAAATAGAAACCCTTCCTTCGAAGGAAAAGAGAAGGATAATATTACTGCAATATATAATTGAAAAGTTTGAATCAAATCAAGAATATACTGAAGACGAAGTAAATGAGGTTATTAAAGGCATTTATGATGATTATGTAACTATCAGAAGGTATTTGATTCAATATGGTTTTATGGACAGAAAACGAGATTGTAGTTTATATTGGTTAAAGGTTTAAGAAAAGTCTTACTTATAATGTTTTAAACTAAATAGAAAATATCTATATCTCAAAGAGAGCTAATATTTTTAAGTAGCTCTTTTTTGCTTTTACTAATAATACTTAGAAAACTACACATCATAATCTTATAAAAATTTTTACATATTATCATTTAAATATGAAAATAAACGGATACTTAGGAGGAGCCTATGAAAATAGCAATTGTTGGTGCCGGAGTTAGTGGGTTGTCATGCGCTTTAGAATGTGAGAGGTTAGGAGTAGTTCCTGATATATATGAAAGAGATTCATCCATAGGATGGATATGGCCTTCAGTGATTTTTTGGCCTGGAGTTTTCACAAAAGAACAGGCGGAGATTAGGAACTATCTATTAAACAAATTCAATATAGATGTTAGGCCATTGTCTAAAACTAAAAGCTTTATAATGAAATCAGCAAATCAGGAGGTAAAGGTTGAAGGTAAACTTGGATATTTTCTAGCAAGAGGAAAAGCAGAGAATTCGTTTGTGAAGCAAATGCAAAAAGACATTATGAGAACTAGAATACAATATAACGTACCAGCAGATTATAAGGAACTGGCAAAAGAATATGACTATGTTGTTGTATCAAGTGGAAAGGTAGATGAGGCCTTGGACTTAGGAGTATGGGAATCATTAGGGACGGTATATATGATGGGAGGAGTTGCTCTTGGCAATTTTGACAAAACATCTTCTACAGTATTTTTTAATACTGATTATGCTGGAACAGGCTACGCAAGGATTACTCCTTTTAACTCTTATCAAGCTATAGTTGGGATTTATACAATTGGAAAAGAAGAATACGAGGTAGATAAGCTTTTTAAAAAATTCTTAGAAATGGAGAATTTAAATCATTTAGATTTTATTTATAAACTTACGCCACCATCATTTCAACTAGGGAGGGTCAGGAAATTTCAAGTAGACAATGTATTTCTGGCTGGAAGAGCGGCTGGACTAACTGAGCGCCTTCTTGGAGTAGGTGGACCGGAAGCAATTATGAGCGGAGTATATGCAGCAAGGTCTGTTATTCAAGGGGAAGATTATACAAAACTAATGAAGCCATTAAAAAAACATGTTGAGAATGTATCAGCCTTTAGAGATATAGTTAACAAGTTTGAGAATAAGGATTTTGATAGGATGTTAAGTGTGTTAGGGACTCCAGGAGTCAAGCAAGCTATATATAATACTAATATGAATTTTGTTGACGCCATAGGGAAAGTACTTAAGTTTTTTAATAAATAAGGGCAAAAAGTAAAAGGCTATTGTGAGAATAGCCTTTTACTTTTGAATATTTAAATCAATAAGAATGCTTTAAATATATGCTATATTGATTTACTTAAATCTATAAACTTTTCAATATCTTCTTTAATAAGATTTAGTGAACTTCTCCAAAAATCTACCGAGTGCACATCTATATTCATCATTTTGCAAACATCATAAATATCGTTTTGTCCTGTAGCTCTCAGTAGTTTATCATACTCTTTAACAAATAAATCTCCTCGTTTTAGGTACTCTGCATAAACTCCCTTAGCAAACAATAATCCAAAGGCGTATGGGAAGTTATAGAAATTTAATCCTGCATAATAGTAATGAGGCTTATTAGTCCACATATAAGGATGTAGGTAGTTATGGTCCAGCCCATGACCATATGATTCTTTTTGTGAATTAGTCATGATTTCCTTAAGTTCATTAACGGAAAGAGCATGATCCTTTCTCTCTTCAAACAGTTTGCTTTCAAATAAAAATCGACTATATATATCCACAATGACTTGACCATAACCTTGAATAGAGGATTCTAAAATACTTAAAGCTTCTTTATCATTTGCATCCTTTAATGCAGCATTTTCAACAATAGTCTCACAGAATATAGAGGCAGTTTCTGCTACTGGCATTGTATAAGAGCTGTTAAGAACAGTTTCGTCATTTAAGCAGTGACCGTGATATCCATGACCAAGCTCATGGGCTAATGTAGTCATATTACTAAAGCTACCATTAAAGTTTGCTAGTATCCTACTTTCTTTTATAGAATGAAGGTTTGAACAGAAGGCTCCACCTCTTTTACCTTCCCTAGGTTCAGCATCTATCCATCTTTCTTCAAAAGCATTTTTTGCAAAATTAGCTAATTCATCACTAAAGCTTCTAAAATTTTTAACAATATAGTTCTTTGCTTCTTCATAAGAAAATTCTATATCTACTTCTCCAATTGGGGCAAACATTTCATAGAAAGGAAGTCCATTTTCATATCCTAATAATTCAGCTTTTCTATGATAATACCTATGGAATGTAGGGAGACTTTCCTTCATAGCTGTAAGCATAGCATCCAAAGTTTCTTTATCCATTCTAGATTTAATAAGAGTTTCTTCTAAAGGTGATTCATATCCTCTCATTTCACATATTGTTAATACTTCTCCTTTTATACCATTTAAAGCAGCAGCCGAAGATTCTTCTATCTTCTTGTAAGCTTTTAATTCAGCTTCATATGCATTTTTTCTAACATTAGGGTCTTTATTATAAGCCATATTTCTAACTACAGGCAAAGGAAGCTTTTTCTCTTCGTCATCCACTGTTATATCTACCATCAATGTTGAGGAAACAACATTTTGAAGATTTGCCCAAGCCTTTGAACCAGTATTAGACATTTTAGAAATAAGGATTTCTTCTTCATCGCTTAATAGGTATTTAGCCTTACTAGCATTTTCTTTTATGTAGAACTTATGATTTTTTAAGAAGTCTGATGAAGATATAATATCATCTAAATTATCTAGAGTATTCAGCCATTTCTGAAAAGTAACCTCAGGTTTTGTCAGTTCAGTAGCTTTAGACTGTAGCTTATCTAAAATTTTCAATGCTTTTTCATTCTTGGCGTCAACTGAAGATGTTAATCTTGCAAATGCAGAAACCTTACTATATAGATTAAGACATTCCATCTCTAGCTTAAGGTATTCTTCCATTTTTTTTGCTGCATTATTGGAATCCTCTAGATTGTTCTCTGACCAAGTTTTAATTTTATTGATCATATCAAAGCTTTTTTCTAAGTCACTATTAAAGTCATCGGATTCGAAAGAAGGGTATAATGCATCTAAACTCCATCTCATATTCATTAATTTGACCTCCTATTATTTTAATTTGGTATATATATATTATAATACCTATTAATGTTAATTATTTCAATTTTTTTTCGAAACACGAAATAAATTTTGTGTAGCTTCTTAAGAAGAATATATCTATAATGTGTACATATCAAAGTAACTGGTATATACTTATGATTAGAGTATTAATATGTTAATATAATGTATGAATGAAAAAATTGCATGAAATTTAATACAATTTTCTAGAATAAAAAATGGTTTAGGTTGAATTCAATAAATCAACAATAACTAAATAGAGGAGGAGTTGTTTATGAATATATATAAGTTTAGATTAGATTATGTAAGGGAGAAAATGAAGAAGGAAGATATTGATGGGATTGTCCTCTTTCCTTCGTCGAATCTTTATTATATGACAGGATTTAAGACATTTCCTGAAGGAAGACTACTATTAGCTGTTCTACCTGTGGAAGGCGAACCATTCTTTGTTGCTCCTAAGCTATATGAGAGTCAGATAAAGAAAGATTCATATTATCAAGAAATGATATTATGGAAGGATGAAGAAAATCCTTATGAAGTTTTAAAAAATACAATGGAAGAAAAAGGAATAGATAAAAGTAAGTTGGCTGTAGATGATACTATGTGGGCAGAGCAATTATTACATATGGCAGAGGTATTACCAGAACAAGAATTTGTACCATTAGGGAATATGCTTAATGGATTAAGATTAATAAAATCCCAGGAAGAGATAGAGAAAATACAGAAATCAAGTGATATAGTCGATGGAGTTATAGAGGAATTAAAGAAATATATTAAACCAGGAATGACTGAAATTGAAGTAGCAGCTTTTATGGAATTTGAAATGAGAAAAAGAGGCTCTGAAGGTCCGTCCTTTGATACCATAGTTGGTTCAGGTATAAATGGGGCATTGCCTCACTATAATGCTGGCCAAAAAAAGATTGAATCTGGTGAATTTGTAGTATTGGATTTTGGTGCTACATATGAGGGATATTGCTCTGATACGACTAGAACATTAGCGGTTGGCGAACCTTCTGAAAAAATGAAAGAGGTATATAATATAGTTAAAGAGGCACAGGAATTAGGAGTAAAGACTGCTAGACCAGGAATAAAGGCAAAAGAGGTCGATAAAGCAGTTAGAAACTATATAGAGGAGAAGGGCTATGGTGAGTATTTCACCCATAGGACAGGTCATGGATTAGGATTGCAGGTTCACGAAGATCCTTATATATCTGGAGTGAGCGAAATAGTGCTAGAAACAGGAATGGTATTTAGTATAGAGCCAGGAATATATTTAGAAGGTGAATTTGGAGTAAGGATTGAAGATATTGTTGTAGTAACTGAAGATGGTTGTGAAAGGTTTAATAAGACATCTAAAGAGCTTACAATTATATAATTACTATTAAAGGTCTTCTCAATAAGAGGAGACCTTTATTCGTAGTAATATTTGACTGGAATGTAAAAATAAAGATATAATTGAGATTACAAGAGTATAAGAGTATTAAAAATCAGATTATATTGCGTATAACAGTAGGAATAATAAAAAAACTAGGCAGAAGAAAGAAGGTATGTTATGAAAACAAGATGTGATTGGGTAACAGAAGATCCTTTATATATAGAATACCATGATAAGGAATGGGGAGTTCCTGTCCATGACGATAGGAAACTCTTTGAAATGATTATACTAGAGGGAGCTCAGGCAGGTTTAAGCTGGATAACTATACTAAGAAAAAGAGAAAATTATAGACAGGCTTTTGATAATTTCGATTACAATAAGATAGTTAACTATGATGAAGAAAAGGTAGAAAATCTTTTATCAAATAAAGGAATTATTAGAAATAAGAGAAAGGTACATGCGGCTATTACTAATGCTGAAGCATTTATAAAGATACAAGAAGAATTTGGTAGCTTTGATAACTATATATGGCAGTTTGTAGGAGGAAGCCCAGTGACTAATAACTGGAAAGACCTCGGAGAAGTTCCTACCATGACAGAAGAGTCAGAAGCCATGAGCAAAGATTTAAAGAAAAGAGGATTTAAATTTGTTGGGGCAACTATTTGTTACTCATTTATGCAAGCAGTTGGCATGGTTAATGATCATATAACTGATTGTTTTAGATATGGGGAAGTATAGATTAATTTTAAAATAAAGGAGCGATAAAAATGGATAAAGAAAGATATCTAACCATTGAAGAAGTAGTATCTATTCCATTATTTACACAACTAAATATTAGTGATGATGGAGAAAGCGTTGCTTTTGTTAAACAGACACCAGATTGGAAGGAAAATAAGTATAGAAATCATATCTGGATTTATGAAAAAAATAAGGAAAAAACGTATCCTTTAACCTCTGGAGATAATGAAAGTTCATCTCCTATATGGTCAGCTGATTTTAATAAATTAGCTTATTTAGCTAAAGTAGGAGATAAAGAAAAGGGGAAGAATCAAATATTTATCAAAGATAGAGATGGATACATAGGAATACAGGTTACAAATGAAAAGGAAGGTGTGAATAGCTTTAAATGGGCTCCTAATAATAAAGGCTTCTATTATATTACTAAATCTTCAAAAGAGAAAGATATTGAAGATAGAAACGAATTTTATGGAGATTTCACTCATGTAGATAAAGAATATCATCAAAATTGTATATGTTATATAGATTTAAAAGATGGAATTTCAAAAATAAAAGAAGCTAAGAATACTTTTAAAAAAGTAAAAAGTAATCATGAGGAAAGTAGTAAGGAAAATGATGACCATAGAGAAGAGTTATTTGGACAAAAGCTAATTGGAGAAAGAGATTTTTTCATTAAGAATTTTGATATTTCTCCTATGGAAGACAAAATAATTTATTCCATAGCACCATCATCTGATATGAAGGATCTAGATGAAATTGAAATATACATATATGATATAGAGACTGGAGATAGTGATGCAATAGAAGTTGATGCAGTTCTAGGGAGTAAGGTGCTCTTCTCACCATGTGGAGAAAAGATATGCTATTTAAGGTCCAGAAGAGAAAAGGATTATTATAAAAACAATATAACTGATAGCTTATTAGAAATACTTGATTTAAACTCCAAGGAAACTTCCCATCCTTTGAATGGAATAGATATAGATATCACTTTAATTCAGTGGATAGATAAGGGAATTTTAATCAATTGGCAAGAAAGAACCAATTATCTTATCGGACTAGTTGATACGGATGGAAGAATAGAAATAATAGAAGATAGGGATGATTGTTTGGCGTGGGAGCCAACTATAACTAAGAGTGGTGACAATATTGCTTATACTAAGGCTAATTCAAAGGAAATATTTGAAGTATATCTAGATGGTAAAAAAGTAACAAGTGAGAACGAGCTACTTAGTGGAAAAGCAATTAGTAGTAAAGAAGTAATCTCTTGGGAAAGTAGTGATGGATTAGAGGTTGAGGGGGTATTGTCCCTTCCATCAAATTATGATGCTAGCAAAAAATATCCATTATTACTTGTAGTACATGGAGGACCAACATGGGCATCATTCCCAATCCCTGCATTTAATAAGTATTATCCTATTGAGGAATTTGTAGAAAAAGGTTTTATAGTCCTGGAGCCTAATTATAGAGGAAGTTCAGGTTATGGAGATGAATTTAAGAAGGCTAATTATAGGAATCTAGGGTTGGGGGATTATGATGATATTATTTCAGGTGTAGATATATTAATTAAAAAAGGTATGGTAGATAAAGAAAAAGTAGGCATCATGGGATGGAGTCAAGGAGGATACATCTCAGCATTTTGCTCAACCTACAGTGATAGATTTAAAGCGATTTCTGTGGGAGCAGGTATAAGTAATTGGATCACCTATTACGTAAATACTGATATACATCAGTTTACTAGACAATATCTTGGAGAAAACCCATGGATTGATAAAGAAATTTATGAAAAAACATCTCCAATGACATATATAAAGTCAGCATGTACACCAACTTTGATACAGCATGGAGAAAAGGATGCAAGAGTTCCTACTCCAAACGCATATGAGCTATATCAGGGACTGCAGGATGTAGGAGTTGATACTGAACTTGTAATATTTAAGGGGATGGGACATGGATCGGACAAACCGGGATTTAATAGAGCTATAATGAAACAAAATCTTATATGGTTCTGTCATCATATATTAGGTGAGAGTATAGATGACTTTAGAAAACTATAAAGAATAAAATAATCCAGCTAAATTTTTAGCTGGATTATTAAATATGTGATTGTATCTACAATTCTTTCTTTTTAGATTGATAATATGTTTCAAAGCATCTAAAAATTATTAGTAGTAATTCACAGAATAATTTCCAAATTATAATCCATAGTAAGTAAACTAGAATAAAAGAAATGAATCCACTAAAATTCATTAATGGTCTATATAGTGACTGACTATAGTGATTTAAATATTGACTTATAGAGATTCCTGGTATTGAAAATATTAAGACTCCAGAATAAAATAATATGTTTATTACTTTAGTGGCAGTTAATTTACCTATTGAAAACATTTGTGAAAACAATATACCATCTTGAACATTATTATCAAAGAATAGCTTCTGATTAAGCTTTCTCCAAAGTATCATTAATAAAACTAAAACTATAAATCCAATTACAATACCAAGGAAAAGATTTGGTGAATTTGTTTTTCGTCCAATTATTTGATTATTACCATTGTATATTAACCTAGTTGTAGTAAATATTGTAGATACTTCACCTGCAATAATATATGCTAAATATATTATCATAGCACAACCAGCATAGAAGACTGCCTTCACTTTTCTTGATATATCATTATTAATCATAAAAAAATCTTTAAACATTCTATATCCTCCCCCATTTTTAAACACACTATATGTTAAATTATAGCAAATAAATATAGGCATAGAAAGTATAATATTAGAATATTGAATTTAAATAATTTTTCAACCTTCTAAGTATATATTTTAAATATCTTGAAAAACTTAAATAGAGAAATGATTTCACTAGAAAATAATAAAGGGTGATATGATGAAAAATGCTATTTTTTTAGACAGAGATGGAGTTATTAGCGATAATACTAGACATGTAAATAAACCTAAGGACTTAATTATTTATGAAGAATCAAAAAAAGGAATGAAAAAGCTTTATGAAGCTGGCTATGATCTTTTTGTTGTAACTAATCAAGGGGGAATAGAGTTAGGCTATATGACCCATGAAGAATTAAATAAAATACATGAACAAATGATAAAACACCTAAAGTCATATTGTAAGATAAAGGATATAAGATACTGTCCAGACTTTAAAAAGAAATCTACATGTAGAAAGCCTGAGCCAGGAATGATATTGGAACTGGCAGAAAAATACAACATAGATCTCTTGCATAGTTGGATGGTAGGAGATATGGATACCGATATTGAAGCTGGAAGAAGAGCAGGATGTAGAACTGCTAAAATAGGAAGAGTAAATAAGGAAGCTGATGTTAATGGTAAGGATTTGGAAGATATTGCTGATAGAATACTAAGCTATAGTTAAAGGATTTATAAATATAAAAAGAGGAGCAGTGGTGATATATAGTATCACTGCTTTTTAAAGTTTAAGATAAAATATTTACTATTGGGATTTTTTACAAAGAAAAATCAGTAAACATTTGAAGGATTATGACGAGAATATGCAGAATCAGTAAATAAGATATAAAAACAGGAGGAAAGACCTATGTTTATTCCCTTTTTTCATAATCTATCAACAATTACGATTTTTGTTTTTTTAGCAATCCAGTTCAGGAGTTATATGTTTAAGAATTCCATAAGCAATAGGATACGAATAATTGCTTATTCACTATTGGGCAGTGCATTATCTGTTTTAACTATTATTGATAATTTTACTTATAGAGAAATGATATTTGATTTAAGAACAGTACCAATTTTCTTAGTATCATACTTTTTAGGATGGAGAGGAGCACTAATATCATGGATTTTACCTACTGTATATCGTTTTCACATTGGAGGACCCACCTCACTTCAAGGAGTATTAAATGGAATAATTGTGCCTGCAATCATAGGTTCCATTTTGTGCGAAGTATATAATCCTGTAAATAACAAATCTATTTGTGATATTAAGAGAATAATAAAAGCACTTCTACTTAGTAGGATAATAAATGCTGTGTTAATTTGGTTTACAGTAGATATTGAATTTATACCATGGCTTCAAATAAATATTATGATAACCATTTTTTCTATATTTGCTACGGTACTTATATTCCTAATAGTTAGTGATTATAATAAAAAGAAAGTTTTACAGGAAGAACAAAAACAAGAGCATGAGAGCATGAGGCTAATGGCTAATGAATTAGATAAAGCTAATAGCACACTGAATACAATAATTGATGTTATGCCTGTAGGGGTAGTTTGTTGTGATATGGCAGAAAATGTAATTTTGCATAACAGTACAGCTGAGACTATTATTGGGAGAGTAGGACATAAAATTCAGGAATCATACGATGATTATAGTGTTCATAAGCTTGATGGAACTCTATTTTCTCAAGAGGAAATGCCAATAATAAAATCCATTAGACAGGAGTTATGTAGTAAAGATATAGAGATGCTTATAAAAAAGAAAAGTGATAGAGATGTTATCATTTCTGTTTCAAGTAGTGTTATTAAAGATGAAGAGAACAACAACATAGGTGCAGTAGCAGTATTTCAAGATATTACTGAAATGAAGCAATCACAAAAAAAACTCAAGAGTGAAAAGGAAATAAATCAAGCTATATTTAATGCTATTACTGAATCATTATTATTAATTAATAATGAAGGGAAAATTCTTACGATTAATCCAACAGGGGCTAAAAGGTTAGACAAAGAAATTAAAAAAATAGTTGGTAAATCGATAGATGATATCGTATCTGATAGTATTAAAAGTAAGACAAAAAATATTGTGGAAGAACTTAGAAAAGGTAAGAAATCAGTACAATTCCAAAGTTGTTTTAGTGATAGATGGTTTAAGAATGTTATTTATCCAGTTGTTAATGACTTAAATGAAATAACTAAGTTTGCAGTATTTTCTCAAGATATAACAGAAGCAAAAGAATCAGAAAAAGCTAATAGAGAATTAATTAATGACTTAAAAATAGAACGTGAAATCCTTAAACAAAAGAATGAAGAACTATTTAAATTATATAAGAATCACTCCGTAGCTTTAAAAATATTAGAGCAAAATAATCAAGAGTTAAATATTGCAGGTCATTCTGAAAAGAATTTAATTGCCAATGTTAGTCATGAGTTAAGAACCCCATTAAATATTATAATGGCTTATCTAGAATACTTTTTAGAAGAAAATGAGAGTATATTAGACGAAGAAGGCAAAGAAACCCTTGTTATTGTATATAATAATGCCAATAGATTAGTTAATATGATAAGGGACATGTTAAATATATCAATATTAGAATCTGATAAAATGGAATTTGATTTTAATAGTGCCTGTATTAACTCTCTCATAAGTGAATTGGTTGAAGAAAGAAGAATGATAGCTGATAGTAAAGATATTAAAATTCATCTGAATGCTTTAAAAGATAATATAGAAATAATAACAGATAGTGATAGACTTAGACAAGTCGTGGGTAATATATTAGATAACGCAATTAAATTTACTAATAATGGAGATATAAATGTAAATCTAGAAAATACTGATGAAAAGATAAAAATATATATTAAGGATAATGGGATAGGAATAGATGAAGAGCATATTAATAAGATTTTCGACTCTTTTTATCAAGTAGATAATTCATCTAAAAAAGAATATAAAGGAGTAGGACTAGGGTTAAGTATTGCAAAGCTTTTTGTAGAGAACTTGGGAGGTGAAATTGAAGTAAGAAATAATATTGATAAAGGTGCAACTTTTATTATTATAATTCCTGTGGAATGTTCTAATAATGAGAAATAATATTTTTAATAATGATTTATCTTGATAAGGGAGGAATTGCATGAAACTAATATATATTATTGATGATCAAAAAGAAGTAACAGATTTACTAAAGAAAATACTTATCAAAGAAAACTATAAAGCAGTATCTTTTTATGACGGTAAATCGGCTATTAATGCAATAAAAGACCAACCTCCTAACCTTGTAATGCTAGATGTTCAAATGCCAAAGGTAGATGGATTTGAAGTGTTTAATCAACTTAAAAGCTTGAGTCCAAAAAGTAAAATAATAATTATGACCGCCTATGCAGATGCAGAAAAATCAAAATTCTTTTTAGAAAATGGAGCTGATGATTTCATTGCAAAACCATTTAAATTAAAGGATATAAGGGTTATTATCTCAAGACTTTTGTCTAAAGATGTTTTAAGCTCTAGTGTCAAAGAAAATAGATTCAATATAGTAGGACAAAGTGATCAGATAAAAAAATGTGTTGATATGGCACTTAAAATTTCAAATAGTGATTCATCGGCATTAGTATTAGGAGAAAGTGGCACTGGAAAGGAACTAATTGTAGATACTATACATTATAATAGTGTTAGAAAACACGAAAAACTAGTCAAGATAAACTGTGCTGCAATACCGAAGAACTTAATTGAAAGTGAGCTTTTTGGATATGAAAAAGGGGCTTTTACAAATGCCGATTCTACCAAAATTGGCAAGATAGAAGAAGCTAATAATGGGACTTTATTTTTAGATGAAATTTGTGAGATAAAAGAAGAACTACAGACTAAGCTTTTAAGAATTCTTGAAAATAAGTCTTTTGAAAGACTAGGAAGTAACAAGCAGATATATTCTGATTTTAGGCTTATATGTGCAACAAATAAAAATATTGAAGAAGAAATAGAAAAGGGTAACTTTAGAAAAGATCTATTTTATCGAATTAGTTCTTTTCAAATTGAAACACCAGCACTTAGAGAGAGGAAAGAAGATATACCTTTACTAGCACAGCACTTTATAAACATATTTAAAGCAGATTATATAACTCCTGTAAATGGAATGTCAGATGAAGTATTAAAAATGCTTCAAAGATATAGATGGCCAGGGAATGTCAGAGAGCTTAAGAACGTAGTTCAAAGAGTAATTTCAGTTTCTTCTAACAAGGAGGTTACAGTTAGTGACCTTCCAACATATATAATTGAAAGGATAGAAAATCAAATAAATAGTGATACTTTAAATTCTATATATAGTTTAGAAGAACTGGAAAAAGAGCATATAATTAATGTATTAAAGAGTGTAAATTACAATAAAGAAAAAGCTAGTAATATATTAGGGATTAGTAAGAAAACATTATATAATAAAATAAAGAAGTATAGATTATAGATAGATATTTTATAAAAAACATTTTGGGAGAAAATTAGAGTATGACTAAGGTATGATTTAATACCTTAGTTTTTTTAAGTTTTTGTTCAAATAGTTATGAATAAGAGTGTAATAATTACACGAAGAAAGTAGAAAAATGTAAAGATTACTTAGAATTCCAATAGAAATAGAGTAAAGTGCCAATAACAAATAGAATAAAATGCAAGCCATTATGCCTATCTAAAATAAATAAAATATTTTTTGGAAATGGCACAAAAATTGCAACAATATATTGTAAAGAAAGACTGAGGAGAGGAGGTAAATATATGGTGATTAAGAAAAACTACATTAATTTTTTCGAAAACAATCATGCAATAATGCTAATTATTGATGCTAAAAATCAAAATATAGTAGATGCAAATAATGCTGCTTGTACTTATTATGGATATACAAAACATCAGTTCTCTGAAATGAAAATATCAGATATAAATACTTTATCTGCAGATTCAATTAATATAGAAATTAATAACGTGAGATTAGAAGAAAAAACAGAATCGTATTTTAAACATAGGCTTGCAAATGGGGACATAAGAGATGTGGTGGTGTACAGTGCTCCCTTAGGCAAAAGTGACAGATTTTTATTATCAATAATTCATGATATGACAGAAAAACAAAATCTTGAAAAGGAGCTTGTATTACATAAGGCTTATCTAGAGCAACTTTTTAATAATACACCTAATGCTATAGCTATGTTAAATATGAATTTTAGAATTATAAATATTAATAAGAAATTTCAAAAACTTTTTGGTTATAGATTAGATGAGATTAAAGGACAAAGTATCTCAGAGGTACTTTGTAGTGGAAAAAAATTAAATGAGTCCATAGATTTTATTAAGAAAATAAAAGCTGGGAAAGTAATAAGAGAAAATTCCATTAGGAAAACAAAAAAAGGGAAGCTTGTAGATGTCTCCATAGTTGCATATCCAATCGTTAATGATGGCAAAGCTATAGGTGTGTATGTAATATATGTTGAAATGACTAGTAAAGAAGAAAGACTATCTCTTAAAATTAAAGATGAGCTTACAGGATTTTATAATAGAAGTTATTTTATAAATAAATTCGATGATAAATTAAAGAATATACAAGAGAAAGAAATGGATAAGAATAAGATTTTCCTTATGCTTATAAACTTAAATGGTCTAAATAGGGTTAATGATAATTTAGGCTATAGGATTAGAGATATGATAATAAAAATTGCATCGGAAAGGATAGAAGAATGTATTTCCAATAAAGATATTCTTGCGAGGATTGGAGAAACTGAATTTGCTTTACTGATATCAAACATAGAAGATAAAATGAAAATTATTTATAAAGCGAATAATATTCTAGGTAAATTTAACGATCCATTTGTAATAGGAGATAATGATATATATATTTCCACAAGTATTGGAATATCAAATTACCCCAATGATGGTGTAGAGATTAATTCACTAATGAGGCGAGCACATATATCTATGTATAAAGCTAAAGAAACAAGTGGAAATCAATTTCAAATATTTGCTCCTGAATTTCAAAATAAAGTACGTGAGGATTTTATAATTGAAAACAATCTAAGGCATGCTATATTAAATGATGAAATGCTCCTCAACTACCAACCAATTGTTAATGCGGTGAACGGTGAAATTATTGGAGCTGAAGTACTTATTAGATGGAGAAATAAAGAACTGGGTTTGGTGCCGCCCAATAAATTTATTTGTATTGCTGAAAGGATGGGGACAATAGTATCCATAGGGGAATGGGTTTTAAAAACGGCATGTAAACAGCTTAAGAGCTGGCATGACAAAGGATATAAGAAGATTTTTATGGCTATTAATATTTCCATAAAACAATTAGAGGAGGTAAACTTTCCACTGATTGTAAAAGAGATTTTAGATAAAACTGGTTTAAATTCAAAATATATAGAATTTGAAATAACAGAAACGCAATATATGAAAAACATAAATAGGATTATCGAATCACTTAAGGAAATTAGTAAACTAGGTATAAATATTTCTATTGATGATTTCGGTACAGGCTATTCATCCCTCAGTCAACTTAGCAAACTTAGGATTAATAAGTTGAAAATAGATAGAGCATTTATTAAAGATATAAAAGTGGATATTACAAACACTAAGATAGTTGAGACAATTATTTTAATGGCAAGAATCCTTAATATTAAGACAGTAGCAGAAGGGGTAGAGACTATAGAACAGTCAAACTTTCTAAAAGAAAATAAATGTGATATGCTACAGGGATATTTATATGGCAAACCTGTCGGCAGCAATCTTTTTCAAAAGATGATTGATGAAAGGTTATTTAAATAACACTGTAATAAAGATTTATATGTTAAATAATATTGTGATTAACAGAAGTCTATCATTATTAAGTAAATACTTGTAATGGGGGGAATATAATGAATAAAAAAACTATATTAATTATTGAAAATGATGTTACAACAAGGAGGATGGTCCAATTAATTTTAGAAGAACATCGTTTTCATACCATTGCGATTGAAGATGGAGAGAAAACTTTTGATATATTGAATAAAGGATATATTGATGCAATAATACTAGATTTATATTTGCCTGATAGCAATGGGTTTGAAATAATTAGGACAATAAGAGAACATAATCTATATTATAGCATCCCCATAATAATGTTAACATCAAACACCGACAAAATGGATGCTGTATTAGCTTTAGAATTAGGAGCTGACGATTATATAACCAGGCCTTTTTATAAGAGAGAACTTGTAGCTAGATTAAATGCATCTTTGCGTAGGGTTAGAGTAAATCATAGGAATAAGAGGGACGTTGTAGAGTTTGATGATTTTAAATTGAATTTAAAGAATAGAAAGCTGAGAAAAAATGTAGAAGATATACACTTGACCTATGGAGAGTTTGAGATACTATCATTGTTAGCGTCTAATCCTGAAATGGTATTCAGTCGTGATGATATGTTAAACAGGTTGTGGGGAGAAAATTATACAACTGAGACTAGAGTAATAGATATGCATATATCTTCTATAAGAAAAAAAATAAGCAGCTCTAAAAATAAATGGATAGAAACAGTTAGAGGAGTAGGGTATAGGTTTAAGAGCTGTTAACTTAATTAAGTTAGTTAACAGTTTGAGTATTTTGGGAAATTACAGTAGTATAATAGATATTTTAAGTAAAAAATAACCTAAAGAACATTAAATTACCTCATGTTCTTTAGGTTATTTTTTACTAATTATTTCCGTTATATCCTTTAAGCTTATTGTTGATTTTATTCTTGATTTCTTCTTCCATTTCGTTCTTTGCATTTTCAACCTTTTCATTTACCTTATTAGTGATTTCTGATTTAGATTGATTTAATGCCGCGTCGAATTCAGACTGAATTTCTGCTTTAGCCTGACTTATATAGGCTTGTAAATCTTGGCCAGCACGATTAACTTCATTGGCTTTATGATTTTTAAGGTTTTCTATAAATTCATTAGCCTTATTGTCAATATATTGTTCTACCTCATTATCATACTGGTTTTTAAGGTTGTCCACATCGTTTTCAGCTTCGCTAACATAAAAGCTTTTAACGTCATTAATACCTTCCTTTAGTAAAGTAATTACATCGGTACCTAATGTAGCTGCATATACTTGGGCTGAAGATATAAGTACAAATATAGCTACAAAGGAGATAATAAGTTTCTTTTTGTTTTTCATTTTCACCCTCCATCTATATTATGATTGATATTGTATTATAGTTTAATTTTATAAATAATAAGATGTTATGTCAACTAGAATATTATGTAAACAAAGACTATTTATATTATTAAATTACTTTTTTACTGAATTGATTTAAAGTAGAAATAGGGTAAAATACGTAATCGAGGAAATGGCATATTAGAATTCTATGCTTTCCTAAATCAAATAATATAGAGTGTTTTAATAAAAGGATAGAGAGAAAATAAAGATCATAAAATTGACTAGAGTGTGAAGATAGAAGTTAAAGAACTTAAAATGAGCACAAAAAAAAGAAATATCAAAGAAGACGGATATTTCTATTGACAAATATATTCATACGTGGTATTCTAAAAATGCGCATAAAAATCCAATATAATTAAAAGTTTCTCTATAATAATTATATAACACTAAAAACAGAATGTCAACACTTTTTTTAAAAAATTTCATGAAAATCAAATAAGGAATTTGGTGCTAGAGATATAAATAATAAAAAAGATTTGACAGATCTAGCATTTAACTCCTAAAACTACTTAATTGGAGGGATTTATTTGATAAAAAAAATAGTATGGCAAAGGGAAGAAAGAAGACTACAAATAGTTTGTGATGAAATAGAAGAGCAATTGAAAGTAAAAAGAGAGGATAACGATGCATATAAAGAAAACATTGTAGAGATAAGGAGATCGATGTGGGATGAAGCCCCTCATACGGCTATTGACTTTGATGGTGTTAATTTTGAAGATGTAAACACTATTCAGCAGCATCTTGAAAATTTGAGACAAGAAGAAAATAAACATTTATTTTTCCATAAACAAATTAAAATCTTAGAAAAGCTATTAGATAAACCTTACTTTGCTAGGGTAGATTTTCAGGAAACAGGGGAAGAAGTTGAGAAAATCTATATAGGACTATCAACTTTATTTGATGATGATACTAAAGATATTTTAATTTATGATTGGAGATCACCTATATGTAGTATTTTTTATGATTATGAGTTGGGACCAGCTAAATATAATGCTGTCAATGATGATGTGTACGGCGATATTAAGTTGAAAAGGCAATTTGGTATATCAAATAGGAAAATACACTATATGTTTGATAGTAGTATTAAAATAGATGATGAAATACTTCAAAGAGTATTAAGTCAGAGTTCCAACGATAAGATGAAGAATATTATTATGACTATTCAGAAAGAACAGAATAAGATTATAAGAGATGATAAGAATAATTTACTTATAGTGCAAGGAGCTGCAGGAAGTGGGAAGACATCAATAGCTCTTCATAGAATTGCTTATTTAATGTATAAATATAGAGATAAAAATATTGGGTCAGAAAATATTATAATTTTTTCTCCAAATGAAATCTTTAATGACTATATATCAGAAGTGCTTCCAGAGTTAGGAGAAGAAAATTCTCAACAAACAACCTTTTATGATTATGCTAAAAAATCTATTGGCTCAAATTATAAAGTAGAGAGTATGATGACTCAGATGGAGTATTTACTAAATTATAAAGAAGACTCGGAATATAGTGATAAGATAAAGGCAATTAGATACAAAACCTCTAAAAAATTTCTAAATGTGATAAACAAATATATAAGGTATATTGAAGAACATCTTATTGAATTCCATGATATTGAGTATAATGATAGAATTTTAATATCTAAGGAAGAACTTGAAGATCAGTTTTATAATGGATTTAAAATGTGGCCAATGGCAGTTAGACTTAGAAAGATAAGAGAAAGAATATGGAAGATATTAAGACCTATCCAAAAAACAAGACTAAAAGAAATTGAAAAAGAAATGAAATTTAAGGTTGACTTTGAACATGAGATTAAACCGTTTAGTAGATTAAAGAGAATGGAGGAATTTAGACCAATTATACATGATGTTGAGGATATGACTTCTATAGATATTATGGATTTATACAAAAAGCTATTTTCTAATGAGGTGATATTCTTTAAAATAATTGAAGAAGATGGCTTAGAAGATTATTTAATTAATATAAAAGATATAACGGTTACAAGCCTTAATAATAAGTTTATACCATATGAAGATATAGCTCCCATTCTATTGTTAAAGGCTGAGCTTGAAGGAACACTTAATCTTGCTCATATTAGGCATGTAGTGATAGATGAGTCTCAAGATTATACGTTATTTCAGTATGAAATATTTAAAAGATTATTTAAGAAGAGCAATCTAACAGTTCTTGGAGATCTAAGTCAATCTATCCATCCATATATTAGTCCAGTTAGTCACAAAGATATAATGGAAACTTTTAATTTGAAAAACACAGCTTTAATGAAGCTGACTAAAAGCTATCGTTCAACTAAAGAAATATTTGACTTTTCCAAGGGAATATTAACTGAAGAGACCAATATAGAAAGCATAGATAGAAGAGGAGAAAAGCCTAAACTGACAAAAGTGTCCAGCTATAAGCAGATGGCTAAGTATATATCTGAAGATATCCTTAATCTAGAAAAACAAGGAGCAAAATCCATTGCAGTAATTTGTAAAACTGCTAAAGAAAGTGAAAGAGTATATGAAATGTTAGGAAACATCGATGATATAAGGCTTATAAATAGTGAGGATACTAAATACAAGAGTGGCAAGGTAGTAATCCCTTCATATCTAGCTAAGGGATTAGAATTTGATGCTGTATTGGTTTATGATGCTGGTATTAATAGCTATGGCTACGAGGAAGAAAGAGGGTTATTTTATACCATATGTACGAGGGCCCTTCATAATTTACATTTATATTGCAAAGGAGAACCTTCTTCTTTTATACAACAAATAGATACTGAATTGTATGAAGTGTATAATAAACATAACTAATGTTTATTGTATTATTATTAATTTACAGGAATGGCTATTATACTTGGATGCCAAGGAATATAATTGAATTTAATATTTGAGAAAATGGAATATTAAAATCTCAAGGGAAATTATAGTTTCGTGATTTCAGTATTTAGATATCCTATTGTTTGATTTGTAAATATGTAATTCGTTTATTTATTAAACCAGTGCTATACAAATATAGCACTGGTTTAATGTTTTTATATAGTATTTTATTTAGATTTAAGTAAGATAAAGAAATAGTAGAAATACAATTAACAATATAATTTTTACATATTTATTATTTGGATACTTTTTCTGCAATGTATTTTTCATAATAATATTGAAAACACCATATAGTATACCCACAATAATAAAATAGCTTAAAAACTCAATTATAGGACTTTTTATATAGGACTTTATGTAACTTGAAACTATAACATCGTAAGCCCTAAGAATAAATAAGAATGCTATTAAATTATAATAATCCCTATCTTTGATATATTTTTTCATAATATCTCCTCCCATAACATATTTAAATGCCATAAATACATTATAACAAATAGAAGATATTAACAAAAATATATAAATGAGGAAATAACACAGATTACAATGTGTATTCCCCATTTATGTTAACCAATAAAAATCAAATATTACTCTTTATATTGGTAATTTATTGAGCAGAACGAGTTCACTTAGTTCCATACAACTCAACAATCTTAACAATTGTTTCAACAGCCTTTTCCATTGCAAAAATAGGAATATATTCAAATTTACCGTGGAAATTATGACCTCCAGTGAAAATATTAGGACAGGGTAATCCCATATATGATAATCTTGCTCCATCAGTACCACCGCGTACTGGTTGAATATTAGCTTCAACACCAACTTCACCCATGGCTATCTTAGCATTTTCTATTATATCCATAACTGGTTCAATTTTTTCCTTCATATTATAGTAGGAATCTTTTATCTCAAGAGATACAGTTTCTTCACCATACTTAGTGTTTAGTAAATTAACAATATTCTCTAATAAAGATTTCTTTTCTTCAAACTCATCTTTATTATGATCTCGAATTATATAATGAAGATTAGTTTCTTCCACCTCGCCCTTTATACCTACTAAATGATAGAATCCTTCGTATTTTTCAGTATACTCTGGTTTCTGTTCAACTGGAAGTAGAGAATTTAACTCCATAGCTATAGTCATTGAATTAATCATCTTATTTTTAGCACTACCTGGATGTACGTTTCTTCCCTTTACAATAATCTTAGCACCAGCTGCATTAAAATTTTCGTACTGTAGCTCACCAATTGGTCCACCGTCAATAGTATAAGCAAAGTCAGCGCCAAATTTCTTTACATCAAAATGATTTGCTCCTTTGCCTACCTCTTCATCAGGAGTAAAACCAATCTTAATATCTCCGTGGGATATTTCTGGATTACTAATTAAATATTCAATAGCAGTAATAATTTCTGCAACTCCTGCTTTATCATCAGCTCCTAGAAGAGTAGTACCATCAGTAGTTATTAATGATTTACCTATGTAATCTTTTAAATCAGGAAAATCCTTTGGAGAAAGGATTATGTTTTTTTCAGAATTAAGAATTATATTTCCACCATCGTAATTTTCAACTATTTGAGGAGTAACATTTTTACCTGACATATCTGGACTAGTATCTACATGGGCTATAAAACCTATAGTAGGAACATCCTTATCAATATTGCTAGGAAGGGTGGCCATAACATATCCATTTTCATCTACTGAAACATTTTTCATACCAAGGTTTTCTAATTCCTTAGCAATATCCTTTGACAAAATTAATTGTCCTGATGTAGTAGGCACAGTATTAGAGCTACCATCGGATTTAGTATCGTACTTTACATATTTAAGAAATCTTTCAACAACCTTACTCATAATTTTTCCTCCTCATATTTTAATTATTAAACGAGAATACTTTAATATATAATTTTCTCGAGTATATATTTATTATTAATATCCACATCCACATATATTATATACCTCTGCTCAATAGAAAGAAAGCTAAAAGGTAGAGGTGAAAAAAATAAGTTATATATTTTAGTTTTTAACCATTCACAATCATTAGATACTATGAATAAGTTTATGGAATAAATGTGGGGGTAATTAGTATAAATAGTATGAGTACATCAAAGATAGTCAATTTTTACATACTTAATCTGTCAAATAAAACATACTAATTATAATATAGCATTAATAATTTATAATTAGGCTATATTTTTGCTGATGATGGACAATACTCATATAAAGCTTTGATTGGGGGGATTAGAATGCTACAAAGGCTAAGGAGTAAGACTGCTAGCTTTGAAAATTATATTTATAAACTACAGAAGGATAAAAGAATAGTTGGTTTATCTATAGCAATTGTTTATGATGATAATATTGTATATAAAAATGGATTTGGAAAAACAGATATCAAATCTAGCAAGAATGTGGATGAGAATACAATTTTGAGCATTCAAAGTATTACCAAAAGTTTTGCTGCCACAAGCATTATGAGGTTAGTTGAAAAAGGACTAATTAATATTGATAATCCATTAATAGAGTATCTTCCTTACTTTAGAACAAAGAACAAATCTCAAAGTGATAAAATTACTGTTAAGCAGCTTTTAAGCCACACGGCAGGATTTCCAAAGGATATTCATATCGCTAATATAATTTCTCCTAATATCTCTGAATTTAAAGGAATAGATAGTTTATATGAAAAATCCCAAGAGTACTCCAAGATTATTGAAAGTATAAATACCTTCGAAGATATAACAAGATATTTTGAAAATATTAATTTAAGTTATGAACCTGGTAGAGGATGGAGTTATTGTACTGATGCTTACGCTATAGTAGGAGATTTGTTTGAAAAAGTTAGTGAAACTTCATGGGATGAATATGTTGAAAATGAAATATTTAAGTCGATAGGGATGGAGAGAACAACACTTGATCCTATACAAGCTCAAAATGATTTTAATAGTTGTAAGTATTATATAGAAAAGAATAATAATCTAATAGAAGTGCCATTTCCAACAAATCCAATTGTTGCTCCTATAGGATTTATATATTCTACTGCCCATGATATGGCTAAATATTTAGCTGCTCACATGAAGTATGGCTACTCTCCTATTTTGACTTCTAAAGGTATTGGTAGGATGCAGATTCCAGTGAGCGAGATATGTAACAACACAAATGATAATTTTAAATGGTTAAAGGATGCTGGGTATGGATTGGGATGGTTTATAGGACATTATAAAGGGCAAAGGATAGTAGGTCATAGTGGAGGATATCCAGGGGTAAGGGCTAGTGTGGTTATGGTACCAGGCAAGAAACTGGGAGTTGTAGCATTATCTAATTTTGAAAGGACAGATTCAGGGGTAATTTGTCAAAGAGCTATAGATATAATGTTAAATGATGAGTAGAGTTTACTCAATAATAACAGTAATAAAATCTATAGTTAACAAATTAATTTAGGAAATATGTTTATATATAGGTAGAGCATAAAATATATTTTATAGACATTGAGAGTATTAACTTCCCATAATACACTTATAAAAAAGGCTGTTTAGGCAGTCTTTATTTTTTTGAAAAGTTTTTCTGAAAAATGTTTATTGAAGAAAATGGTGGGGTAATATAAGAATACAAAGGAAATGAAAATCATTATCAATTAAGGAGGAATTGAAATGTTACTATATTTAAGTATTGAGAATAGAAAAGCTTATAAAAGTTTGAAGAAGCAAAATAAATTATATGCAGCGGAAAAACCATACTTATATGGAATCTAACACAATTAATATAGATTTCAAATAAATCCCAAAGTTTTCCCCCTTAAAAGACCAGTTCCCCCAACTGGTCTTTTAATATTTGATTGGTTCAATTATTTAACAAATGAATTTACATATAAATAACAAAATATAAACCTATTATTAACCATATGAAAATCTATATATGATTTAATGAAAATAGAAGATAACAATGCTAATGCTAATAAATAAGGCTAAACTTCAGGTTAATTTCCCTTAATTATCCTAAAAAACTGGTGTCATCCCTACACCAGTTTTTTTATTAAGAAATATTTATAAGTTAAGGTACTATCAGACTACTCACTTAGTGGTTAGTTTTAATTTCGTGGAAAGACTACTTGGGTAATGATATAATTATTATAAAAAGCCTATAGAAAAATTATAAGTAGTAGAAGAGCGGGGGATAGTGATGAAAAGCAAATTCAATGGAGTTTCTTGGAAATGGGTTTCTTTAATAATATTAATTGCTATATTGGGATTTATATTGATATCAGGTCTAGATAAATTTGACACACCAGACCAAAAAAATTCTGATGATATATCTAAAAAAAGTAAAATAACAACAGATACGAATAAAAGTAATGGAGAAATTTTAGAATTTATAAAAAACAATATAGAATTAGGAATGTCAAAGGAAGAGCTAAAGGAAATAATAGGGGAAGTAACAGTGATAAATCCTAGTGAATCTATTATTCCAGGTTATGGAACAACGGAAGTTTGGAGATATGATTTTACCAAAGATGATTATATAATGAATTATGATGAAGAAATCAAAGATAAAATGATAATTGATAAACTGGGCATAGAAAAAGGAGATATGAAAACTCAATTATTTATTGAGTGGTCAAAGGGAGAGAACATAGAAATAAATAATATTTCTGTTTTTTACTATAAAAAAGGTGAAATATATGAATATAATAATAAAGTAAATTATGTAGGAGATTATGCTTTGGTTTGCGATGCCGTTAAACCATATTTTGTTTATAAGGATGCTAGGGCAAAAATAAAAGAGGTAGTTGAGTTAAGTTTTAATTCGGTTCCTATTCAAAATCTAGAGCAGGAAGAACCTAAAGAGGGATATACAGAGGCAAAGGTTATTCAATTGGATTCTCTCAATGTAAAAATACATCTATTTGTTCAGAAAAATCAAGAAGATGAGTCAAATAATGATGTTTTTGCATTTTTAGAATCTAAAGGAAATATGTACTCTATTGGTCAGGTTAGTTACCTTGGATTAGATAATATATCTGTGAAAGCTGTTGACAGAACATTAGATGGAGATAGGGAAATAGAGATTATCGGAGATATGGGAGCGTCATACTCTCAAATTAAACTTATAAAATATAACAATGATAAAGGAATATGGAAAGATGTATTAACTATGGGGAATCCTAGAATAATAGATTTAGATTCAGATGGCAAAGATGATTTAATAGGAGTTTCGATGGGAAGCACACCATCCTATTTAGAAATATATTTTTGGAATGAAGATCATTTTGAGAAGTGTAATGTAAATCAGGCTACAGATAGTATAAGTTCATACCTTTATGAGGATGAAGAAGGTTGGATAATTAAAACTGTGAAAAAAGCAAAAAATGAAGCAATAGAGAATGAGCGTTATACGAATAATTATTATAGCTATAAAGATAGAAATCTATTAAGGTTAAATTATAACCCAGAAATATGGATAACTAAGCCAATAGTCATACCTAAATTTAATGGAGAAACTTCTAAAGTTGAAAAAGATGAAATATCTAAGATAAAAATACCAGAGGGTAAATGGCAGGAAGTAATTCAAAGCATAGTAAACAGATATGAAGATATAGAAATTAAGAAGAGATTTAGTAACATTACAGTAAAAGATTTCTATTTTGTAGAGTCTTGGATAGGAGAGCTAGAGAAAACAGACTTTCAATTAGATGTATATTCTCTTGATGCTTCTTTCATTCTTGTAGTAGAAAAATATGGAGATGAGATAAGGACAAATATAATATCTAGTCAACCTATGACTCCATTCCTGTTTTATGGAGATAGTGTTAATCTCATGATGGTATCTAAAGGAACGAATAGGTCATTTAATATTAAAACAGGGAATTTTGAAAGTGAGTATCCCTCATCTTTATTTGAAGTATTTTTGGGAGAAATCAGTAGATATAATCAACAATTGAAGAAAATGGAATTCTATCGAGGTTTTAATATACTAGGTAATTATATAAAACCATATAAATCAGCTTATATAGTTCAATAAAACTATTGGTGCTAACGGTTATCCGTTAGCATTTTTTATGAGAAAAAAATTATTAAAAATTATAATTTTACTTCTAAAAATTAGTAAATGGTGATATAATACTATATACGAACATATGTTCTTAAAATGGAGGATAGAATTATGGAAAAGAAATATTCAAAAACTATAATGCATATTGATGTAAACTCTGCTTTTTTATCATGGCAAGCTGCCTATAATAAACAAATAGGGATTGAAGGTGATATTAGAGAGATACCGGCTGTTATAGGAGGAAGCGAAGAGCGAAGACATGGTATAGTTCTAGCCAAATCTATTTTAGCTAAAAAAGAAGGCATAAAAACCGGTGAGAGTCTGATGGAAGCACGAACAAAATGTAGAAACTTAACAGTTATTCCACCAAACTATGATTTATATATTAAGAGTAGTAAAGCATTACTCAACTTATTGAAAGAATATTCTTATAAAATTAGCGTTTTTAGTATTGATGAATGTTTTTTAGATTACACAGGAATGGAAATACATTTTGGTAATCCTATAGAAGCTGCTTATAAGATTAAGGATAGAATACAAAAAGAATTGGGATTCACAGTAAACATAGGTATTTCAACAAATAAATTATTAGCTAAACAGGCTAGTGAATTAGAAAAACCAAACAAAGTCCATACCATATATCCCCATGAAATAAAGACGAAGCTATGGCCTTTAGATATAGGAGAACTCCTTATGGTAGGTAGGAAAACTAAACCTAAGTTAAATAAAATAGGAATATATACCATAGGGGATTTGGCAAATAGTGATTATAAACTAATTTCTAACAAGTTTAAATCCCATGGAAGACTAATATACAATTATGCTTGGGGTAGGGATGATTCCCGGTTTACAAGTAAGGAATATATACCTTTTAAAAGCGTGGGGAATGGTAGCACGATACACTTTGATGTGGAAGATAAAGAAACAGCATATAAGATTTTGCTAAGTCTTGTAGAAACAACATCAAGAAGGCTCAGGCAGGCTAATGTTCAAAGTAGAGTTATAGGTATTTCTATTAAAGATACTAATCTTTCAAGGAGTGGACATCAAAGAAAACTATTGGCATCAACTAATTCTACTAAGGAAATTTACGAGATAACAAAAGAGCTATTTAATGAATTATGGGATGGAATTCCTATTAGACAGTTTAATGTTAGATTGAGTGAGTTGGTTTCGGAAGAAATGACTCAATTAACAGTATTTGATAGAGAGGATCAAGAAAAAATTGAGAAAATGGATAAAGTTGTAGACTCCATAAGAGATAAATATGGAAAGGGGGCTATCATGAGGGCAACTTTCATAAATAGTGGACTAAAAAGTATGTTAGGAGGTTTTGCAGCAGAAGATTATCCTGTAATGTCCAGTATTTTGTAAAAAAGAAAGGATGTTGAGTATATGAAAATAATAAACGAGTCAATTGATATGATAGCTGTGTTCCAGAAAGAGACAGGAAAGATAACTCCATTTAAATTTAAATATAGAGATAAGCCTATAAAGGTTCAAAGGATATCAAAAATATATGAAGAAAAATTAGCAGGTAATAGAAGATTAGTATTTGTCTGTATACATAATGAACGGGATGTTTATGAAATAAAATATGAGTTAGATACATGCAAATGGTATTTATTTAAAAAGTAAATTTAAAATGTACTATGGAGAAAAGAAATTTTAGTATGAAGGTAAATATTATTGAATATAGAAGTTACATATTAATGAGGGGATTGCATAATAGACATTTAACTTTATAAATAACACTATATGTAACTTCCCTAAACTAATTAGAGAAGGAGTTAGATTCATATGAAACAAATATTTAAAAGAATTGATACCATATTTTTAAGGGTGAAAAATATTGAAGAATCATTAAAATGGTATGAAGAAATTATGGACTTAGAAATAAGATGGAAAAGTGAAAATTACGCTGCATTTAATCTTGGAGAAACAGCCTTTACAATATACGAGCCTGAGAATATAACAGAATTTAAGCCATCAGAATATGCTACATTTAATTTCTATGTATCTAATATAACAGAAGCTTACGATAATCTTAAATCTAAAGGAGTAGAATTAGGGAGTATAGAAGATGGTGGCGGTGTTCAATGGTTCTGGTTTAAGGATATTAGTGGAAATAGACTGGAAGTATGTTACTTTAGAGAATAACAATTAAATATTAGAATTAGTATTAAATTCTATAATTAGTAAAATGCGTCTTTTTTCCCAATGTAAATACTCTTTAATCTTGTTATAATATGAGTAAATAGAGAAATACAATTTGAGTTTAACTTTGTATGAAATTTCATAAATGAATAGCTTGGAATATATTGTAATGCAACATTAACTTTATAGTTACGTCTAAATAACTGATAGCAAAGTCAAGTTTGATAAATATTAGTAATCATACTTTTACATTTATATAGACTTGTAGAATCATAAATTTTACAAAGGATAAAGAGGGGGATAAATAGAATGAAGAAAGTATTATTATTAGCCTTAGTCATAGCTATACTGACAACAGTAGGGGTTTTGGGTATGTTATTTTACAAGTCTATAAGCCCTTATGAAGCAGTATCGGCCTTTTCTAGAAATGAAATTAATCTTGTGATAGAGGATAATCCTATAAGAACAGAAAGCTCGCCAATTATAGATAAAGACAGGACACTTATTCCAGTTAATATAATAGCAGATCATATCTACGAAAATATTGAAGTAAATGACAAGAGCAATAGGTTATATGTTAATATTAAGGAACCTCAATTTAAACTCGAGACTGAAGAGTTAGATAATAGACTAGATAAAGAACTGAGATTAAATTTCCTAACAGAAGATATTATGGGAACGGAATATATTGATATAAGCGGAATGGAGAATATCTTTGGAATTACCTTTGAATATCATCAAGATTCCAATATATTAATTATTGATAAATTAAAGGAAAAAGTGACAACAGGGATTATAACTAGTGAGGTAAGATTAAGACCTAAGAAAAGCTCTTTTAGCTTTTCCTTGGACAAGCTAGAAAAGGGAGATAATATGACCATTTATGAAGAAGGGGATAAGTGGTTAAAAGTTAGAACAAATAAAGGATATATCGGATATGTATTAAAGAAAAAAGTAGAGATTAAAGAGCAGGAATATAATATAAATAGTCAACTAAATGTAGTGAGAGGAGATTGGAATCCTCAGGAGAAAATAAGTCTAGTTTGGAATCATATATCTAAGTATTCACCTAATTTATCTGTCGAAGGAACTATAGAAGGGCTAGACGTTATATCACCTACTTGGTTCTCTGTAGTAAATAGTGATGGATTTGTAATAAATAATGGAGACATAAAATATGCTAGAGATGCCCATGACAAGGGTTATAAGGTATGGGGATTAATAAATAATAGCTTCGATAAAGATTTAACCAGAGAATTACTAGCTAGTGAAGAGGCACAGAAAAAAGTCATAGATCAAGTTCTTATATACTCGAGTCTATATAATTTGGATGGAATAAATATAGATTTTGAAAATGTATATTATGAGGATAAGGATAGACTAACTAATTTTGTAGATAATCTTACAGAAGCATTAAAGAAACAGAATTTAATAGTATCTATAGATACTACAGTTCCTTCTTCGAGTCCTACATGGTCTAAATTCTATGATAGAGAAAGTCTAAGTGAAATAGTAGATTACTGTGTAGTTATGACTTATGATGAGCACTGGGCAGCAAGTCCTAAAAGTGGGTCTGTTGCATCTATAGACTGGGTGGATTGGAGTATTCGCAGAACTTTAGAATATATCCCTAAAGAAAAACTATTAATGGGCATACCATTTTATACTAGAGAGTGGGAAGAAACAAAAATCGAGGATGGCAAGGTAAAGGTTAAGTCTAAAGCCTTATCTATGGGAACGGTAAAAGAAAGAATAGAAGAGTATAACTCTGAAGTTGTATGGCTTGATGATACAGGACAATACTATACCGAATATGAAAAGGAAGGTAAAAGATATAGAATTTGGATTGAGAATAGTGAATCTATTAAACTCAAAGCAAATTTAGTTCATAAGTATGACTTAGCAGGAGCTGCTTCTTGGCGTAAAGGATTTGAAGAGGGAGACGTATGGGAAGTATTGAATAAAGTACTGAAGGGCGATAAACAAATAGTTGAAAAATAATAGAAAATATCAAAAAGTTATTAAAGGCTGACATATAGAAGTGTCAGTCTTTATTTTTTCAAAAAGAAAGATATTACAAAATATTAAAAATATACCAATGGTTTTTAATACCATTGTAACAACTTTGAGGTAAATATTCTGATAGAATTAAATTAATAACAAAAAATTCTGAAAATTATTGTTGGTAGAGATAAGTAATAGGAGGTGAGAAAACATTTGTATGGGAAAGCTGATTTTGCTGCGGAGTTTATAACAAAAACAGCTAGTCAAGTTATATGGGCTTTTCTAATAACCATTAACTTTCTAACACTATTTCGATTAATGCTTCTAGAAACAAATGCTCCCTATAATGCAGATATAATTTTTGTCTTAAGTCTTATTAATTATATACTAAGTCATATCTTAGCTTATCTTATTAATAGAAATAAAAAGAAATATCCCAAGATCATTATTTTAGTTCCTATATTAGCATCTTTCATTTCATTGTTCACATGTATCTATGTTATGGAAGATTTCCCCAATCATATTAGAGTAGGGTTATTTTTTTATTATTTAATTTTGTGGAAAAAGGGAGTAGATTTTTCAGTTGACGAAATTGACATAAGCACATACAAGAAGGGGTTTTGGGTATCATTTGTAATAGTTTTTTCATGGTTTATATTTTTAATTTTGCTAATGGGAATAAGACAAAACTTTTTTTATAAATGGTTATTTATGAGGTACATTCCCATATACCTAATTATTTCACTAATTACTATGTTTAGGTTAACCTTTGTAGATGCCTACGATAATAGGTTTAAAAATACAATAAACTCAGAAAAAAATGTATTTAAGGTAAACATTGCATCATTAATTATTGTTTTATTTGCATTAACTTTGATTTTAACAAATTATTTGGGAACTGGGGTTCATGGAGTTAATTTTATTTATCTAGTAATTAAGAAGATTATTGATATTGCCATATTAGGATTTAGTTATATAGTTATTGCTATAGATGGGATATTTAAAAGAATCATTGGAATAAATTTTTTCACTCTTTTTATGATTATTATAAGCTTTGTAGTGAAATTTATAAACTTTGTAACTAAGTATGGAAGGGACTCTAATCCACAGAAAGTCAAGATTAGTGATGAAATGGCAGAAAGCATAGCAAATATCGGTAGAAATGTTGCTTTTGCAATAGTATTTACAGTAATAATACTACTAATAATCTATAGACTTATGAAGGCAATTGAAATAAAGAAGAGGCAAATAATTATTGATGGAGAAAGCAAAGAATTTGTTATAAGGGAAGAAATCTCAAATAGATTGCTTGTAAACAGATTTAGGAATATGATAGGTAAAGGTAATCGGCTATATAGAAGACGAAATAACTTCAAGGACTTGCCTATTATAAGACAATTATACATAAAGGCTGTAATGAAAGCAGGAAATTCTGGTTATATATTTAAAAAACAATATACTCCCAATGAATTTCTATCAAAGGGACTAAAAGGAAGTGATTTTGAAGGAGAAGGCTTTAATAAATTAACGGAATACTATAATAAGGTCAGATATGGCGGAGAAGAATTAGAAGATAAAGTCATTGAAGAAGCAATATTAATTGAAAGTACATTGGATAAAAAATAACTTTTTAGTAGTCTTCATAGTAACCTTGTCTAGATTAGCATTTATAAACGCATATGATAATAAATTTAAGAATACAGTTAATGCTGCGAAGAATATCTTGAAAGTTAACATCTTTTCAATTATAGTAGTAATAACAACTCTTGTCCTAATTCTTACTGACTATTTTGAATCTCACTACACTCCTAATGAGTATTTGAAGCATGGAATTAATGAGCAGTATAGGGAAGCAGGATTTGAAAAATTAACTGAATATTATAATAAAGTGATATATGGGAGAAAGAAACTCACAAAAGAAGATATAAAAGATGCCATATATATTGAAGCTAAAATGAGTGAGATTAAATAATAATAAAAATTTGGAGGGGTCTATATGATTTTAAAGGTTAATGATATCCAAGAAATGGCTGGAAAAATAAAAAGAAATATTCAACAAGTAATCGTTGGTAAGGATAAAGTAATTGATTTAATGTTAACTTCAATTTTATGTTCAGGACATGTATTACTTGAAGACGTACCAGGACTAGGAAAAACCATGTTAGCTAAATCCTTATCAAAATCAGTAAATAGCACATTTAAGAGAATTCAATTTACTCCTGATTTATTACCCAGTGATGTAACAGGAATAAATGTATATAATCAAAAAACAGGTGAATTCAATTTCAAAAAGGGACCTTTAATGAGTCAAATAGTATTGGCTGATGAAATTAACAGGGCAACTCCAAGAACTCAATCAAGCTTATTAGAGGCTATGGAAGAGCATCAAGTTTCTGTAGATGGTATAACATATAAACTTGATGAACCTTTCTTTGTTATAGCTACACAGAACCCAGTAGAAACGGGAGGAACTTTCCCGTTACCAGAGGCCCAATTAGATAGATTCTTTATGCAATTATCTATGGAGTATCCGGACTTTAATGAAGAAATGGAGATATTAAGAAGATTTAGAGAAAACAACCCATTTGAGGATTTGAAGCCAGTTGTAAATTCTGAGGATATAGTTGAAGCAAGAAAATGCTTTACAGATGTTTTCGTAGATGAAGAAATTATGAAATATTTGCTTGAAATTGTTAGAGCTACTAGAGAACATGAGGAAATAGAGCTAGGAATAAGTCCAAGGGGAAGTATGGCACTATTTAGAGGAATTCAGGCTTATGCAGCCATTCAAGGAAGAGATTATGTGCTTCCAGATGATGTTAAAGAACTTGTAAGGCCAATCTTTATTCACAGAATAATTTTAAATGGTCAAGCAGCTGTTAAGGGAAGAAATACTATAGAGGTGTTAGACGATATAATAAATAGTATATCTACTCCTGTTGAAAATTTACAGGCTATTTAGGAGTTGAGTGATATGGGAAGTATAGTAGCTATAGTAGTAGCAATTACTATTGGAAGTTTGGTAATGTTGAAATGGGATAAGTGGGCTGTAAGAAAAATTGAATATAAGAGATATTTAGATAAAGATAGAATTTTCCCTGGTGAACAGGTGATAATGACTACTGAAATAGTAAATAGGAAACTTTTACCCCTACCTTGGATAGAAGTTGCTACAGAGGTCCCTAACTCCTTTAGTTTTAATGACCAAAAGACAGTAAAGTACTCTAAGGAAGGGAATAAGATTTATAGGGTAGTTACTTCTCTTATAAGCTATCAAAGAGTTAGAAGGCGTAATTCATTGATATGTGAAGCAAGAGGGTATTTTAATATTTACGATTTGGATTTGAGTATTGGAGATTTCTTTGGAGTTAAAACTGCAGAAATGAAAGTAACATATCCAATGAAGTTGATAGTTTATCCGAAAATTAAGCCTTTAGAAGAGCTTATTGTACCTTATAAGGAGCCACAGGGAGAGATTTCAGTTAAAAGATGGATAATGCCCGATCCAATACAGGTAATTGGAGCTAGGGAATATACAAGTAGAGATAGCTATAATACAATTGATTGGAAGACAACTGCAAGAATGGGAGAAATGTATGTAAAAAAGTTCGATTTTACTGCAAATCCCTCATTAATGATGTTTTTAGATGTACAAACATCTAAGGTTTATTGGCAGGACGTTAATACAGACTTCATTGAAAATGGCATAGAAATCATAGCTGCAATGACAGAAAGGGCAATTAAAGAAGGCGTTCCAGTGGGCTATACATCAAATGGTTACTTCAACGGTGAAAACCCAAGCGTTTTCATCAATCCTGAGCTTAGAAGAAGTCAACGAGTGGCAATATTAGAGGCATTAGCCAAAACATCTTATTCTAGAAGGTTGCCATTAGACAAATTAATAAATATGAGATCTAAGCAGCTAGATCGAGGAAGCTGCATTGTAATAGCAACAGCTCATGTATCCGATGGCTTAAGAAATGAAATAAATTATTTAGCCAAGCAAGGGTATATGGTTAAGGTAATTTTACTAGATAATGATGCAAGAGCAGCTGGGCTAAAGAAAGAAGTGGAATTGATATACAGTAAAAATTCAGGATTATTAGCAGGGTAGGTGACGTAAAGTGATCAATAGACTTAACAATATATCAGGATTTCTATTAAAGGCAGTCAGTGAAACTTTAAGATACGTTTTAATTGCAATTACTGCTTTAACTTTAATCTTTAGTAATTATATAGATACTATAAATGTTAATGCAATATTTATGATAGGAATAGCCAATTATGGAATAAGTTATCTTTTATCTAGTTATGCGGCCAACAGGAGTTATGAGGGGGCTAGGCTTCGTTTTATAATACCTATATTAGCTTTAACATCTTGCTTGATATCTGTATTTTATCTACAAGAGCTAAAAACTTCGATATTAAAAATATCAATACTAATTGTTTATGCTTTTATCTGGAAAAGAGGGATGGATAGCAGAATTGATAATGACTATATATACACCATGAAAAGAGTAATGCTTACTAGTGTAGTTTTAGTAGCGTTATTATCACTATTAATAACTGTAATACCAGCATTTGATTGGTATTTAAAGGTTTTTAAAACCTATGTGCCTATTTACTTAATAATTACACTCCTATATATGGCAAGAGTAAGTATATTAAATGCTTATTCTAAATATCATACAAATACTGTGGATAAGGAAAAAAATATAAATAGATTTAATATAATATCTACTGTAGTGGTTGCTCTGTGTTTACTTTTTGGGATAGGAGATTATTCACCAGTAGTATCTAAGGTTTTTAATTGGGTTGAGAGGGTAATAGAGATAATATTATATCCAATTGGTGCATTAGGAGCTAAAATAACGATGTGGCTTAGTCCTTTATTTAAGCATGCCCTAAGTGATGAAATTAAAGGTGAAGGGATAAGTGAACAGGCTCAGCAGGAGCTTAGTAATGCTATGGCAGATATTCAGCCTGATAAATACAGTCATATTGTATTACAAGTTATAGAAGTTGCTAAATGGATAATATTTGTTCTTATTTTCTCAATAATAGCATATATGCTATATAAGAACTTTAAAGAGTTATTCTACTCATCAAGGAGCAAAAATCTTGAAGCTGAAGAAAAAAACTTTGTAAAACCATCAGGGGATATGCTAAAAAGAATTAGAAATACTTTTAATAACCTTGGGAATATATTTAATAAAGATTCTTATAATTTAGATGGGTTACATGCTATAAGAAAAATATATATTCAAGCTATAAGAAAGTTAAAGAGTAAAGGATACAACTATGAAAACAGTCATACTCCAAATGAATTTCTTGCTAATGTGAGCAAAAGAGAAGATTATAATGAGGAAGACTTCGATGTTCTAACGGAATATTATAATGAAGTAAGATATGGGAAGAAAGAGTTGGATAAGGATAAGGTTGAAAAGGCGATTAAGATTAAAGACCAAATAAATAGAGCATAACAAAAGACTGAGTTTCCTCAGTCTTTTGTCTATATACTAAATACTGATTTTTTTAATTATATTTTATACTTAGTAAAATCATCACAGAATTCACATTTGTATTTTACATTATTCTTATCTACTAAAGTAAATTCTGGAGTAGCGTAGATATCGTTGTTACTCACACATCTAGGATTATCACATTTAAATAACCCCTTTACTCTTTGAGGTAGCTCGACTTTTTTCTTTTCTACAATCTCATTATTTTCTATTATATTAATTGAGATATTTGGATCTATTAATCCTAGCATAGTGAAATCTATATCTATTTTGTCTTGGATTTTTATTATGTCCTTCTTGCCCAGGGCTTTACTTGGCACATTCATAAGAAGAACCACTGGAAAGTCTACCTTTGATAAATTCATCTTATCGAAAATCTTAAGTCCATTTCCTGATTTGATATGGTCTATAACTATCCCTTTTTCAATGCTATTAACAGTTAACATATTAAATCACCCCCAAAAGATGTGCCATAAGTGACATTCTTACATACACACCATACTTAGCTTGCTTAAAATAAACTGCTCTCTGATCATCGTCAACACTATAATCAATTTCATTTACCCTTGGTAGGGGATGCATTATAAGCATGTCTGATCTAGAGTCCTTTATCTTATCTCTAGTTAGGATATAACTGTTTTTGAGCTTAAGATAATCTTCCTCATTAAAGAATCTTTCTTTTTGTATTCTAGTCATATACAGAATATCAACCTCGTTTATTACATCCTCAAGGTTTTCAGTTTCTACTATTTCAACATTATATTCATTAGCAACATATTCTTTGATATAACTAGGCATCTTTAGTTGAGGAGGAGATATTAAGCAGAAGGACATACCTTCATATCTAGAAAGAGTTTTGATTAAGGAGTGAACAGTTCTACCGTATTTTAAATCACCACATAAGGCCACTCTAAGGTTTTTTATTTCTCCCTTGAGATTTTTGATAGTCAATAGATCTGTTAGGGTTTGGGTTGGATGTTGGTGACCACCATCGCCACCATTAATTACTGGAACTGCAGAAAAATTTGAAGCAAGCTTTGGAGCACCTTCACGAGGATGTCGAATTACTGCAATGTCAGAGTAGCCATCTAAGACTCTGATTGTGTCTGAGATACTTTCACCTTTTCTAACTGAACTGGTATTGGCGTCGGCAAATCCTAGAATATTGCCTCCCATTCTCAACATTGCTGATTCAAAGCTTAGTCGAGTCCTAGTACTGGGCTCATAGAAAAGAGTTGCTAAGATTTTTCCACTACATAAATTCTCATACTTAGCAGGCTCTTTTTCCATATCTTGAGCAAGAGTGAAAACACTATCAAGCTCTTCCAGTGTCAAATCGTTTGGGTCAATAAGATGTTTACCTTTTAAATTCATTAAAATTCCCCCTTATAGTTTTGGTGGGGAGACTAATCTCCCTTTTTAGTCTCACAGGACTAAATTAAAGGTAACAAAAAACCTTCTTACCTGAGGGCAAGAAGGTATAATTAGCATAGAAAAATGTATGCATACTTTTTAAATGATTTTATACAGATATATAGTAAGATATAGCAAAACTAACTAATCAAATTTATGACTGTTAATAATACTATCTAAAGGCAAATACCTGTATTGTATGAACGCAAATTCTATACCTTCTCAGCCTCACAGGACTAATTTAAAGGTTATATTTAGTCTAAAGTATCATATTCATAAAGAAATGTCAATGACAAAAAAATGTAATAACAGTGTTAAAAAAAATAAAAATTTAGCAAATTATCTTGAATTAATACCTAAAAAATGGTAATATGATTTGGAGTGAAAATTATCAAATTTAGAGGGGAGAAATCATGAAACTAAAGAAAGGAATAAATAATAAGAATATTAGAGACAAGCAGTATGAATTGAATGAACTTTTATCTGAAGTTAAATTCGACAATAAAATAGTTGATAATAAAACATTAAAAATGAGTCAGGATTTGGACAAGTTAATTGTAAACTATTATAAAAATAAATATAAGAACTTAAATGAGGCAAGTATATAACACTAGAAGGGTAATGAACTCTTCTTTTTTTATTTTTATATATTGGGAATTAAATACTAAAGTGATTGGATGTTGAAGCACTAAATATTTAATTTCACATGAGAATTTATTGTTCAACTTCCTCACATAATAATTTTATGGATTTAATTATTATTAATTTTTTGTTAGAATTAGAATAAGTAAATAAACATGTGGAGTGATAATATGGTTATCGAAAATATGGATAAAATTCTAGTAGTTGATGATGATGTAGAAATATGTAATATGGTAGAAATATTCTTAGAAAAAGAACAATTTAAGGTTATAAAAGCCCACGACGGAGAAGATGCAGTTAAGAAATTTAAGGAAGAAACACCAAAATTAGTGATATTAGATATAATGCTACCTAAGATGGATGGATATGATGTATGTAGAGAAATAAAGAGAATTAGTAACGTACCTATAATAATGCTAACTGCAAAGGGCGAGACCTTTGATAAAGTATTGGGACTAAGACTTGGTGCTGATGACTATATAGTAAAACCCTTTGACCCAGAGGAGTTGATAGCTAGAATAAGGGCAGTATTGAGAAGAGTATCTCCTGATGAGAATAAAGATTCAGACCAAATAATATTTCCTAATTTAGCTATAAATATGTCTAATTTTACAATTAAGATAAAAGATGAGATATTACAACTTCCAAGAAAAGAAATGGAATTATTATATTTTTTGGCATCTAATCCAGAAAAGGTTTTCACCAGGGAGCAGTTAATAGAGCAAATTTGGGGCTATGATTTTATTGGAGATACAAGAACTGTAGATGTACATATTAAACGATTGAGAGCTAAACTTCAAGATGTAGAGGATAATTATGAAATTAAGACAGTTTGGGGTGTAGGGTATAAATTTGAGGTGAAAAAAGGTGCTTAATTCTGTATTTAGAAAAATGACCTTAGTTTACCTAATTGTAATTTTGATTAGTTTTGCTATTCTAGGGGTTTCTATGATAAAAATGTTCGAAAATTACTATTTTGAAAAGAGAAGTGAGGCTCTGATAGAATCCGGAGAAAAATTAAACAAAACAGTAATACAATATTTGAATAACACTATAAGCTATGAGCGATTAAGCGTAGAGTTAGAATCTATTGAAAGATTTTTAAATGCTAAGATTTGGGTTATTGATAAATCAGGCAGGATATATGGGATTTCAAGTGTATCTGAACAGGAATGGATTGGAAAACAGATTTCAAACGAAGACAAAGTTAGAGTATTGCAAGGGAAAATAATTAGTAAAATGGGAGAATATGATGAGGTGTTTGGGGTACCAGTTCTCACAGTTGGTATGCCTATATATATAAATAATGTTGTTATAAATGCAGTATTTATGCATACTCCAGTTTATGAAATTGATGAAACCTTGCATGAGGTTTATAAAATTATTTTAACATCAATGGCAGTAGCTTTGATTATAGCTACTTTATTAATATACTATACATCCCAAAGAATCTCTAAACCGTTAACAGAAATTAATAGTATTACTAAAAAAATCGCTTCAGGAGAATTTCATAAACGATTAAATATAAAAAGTAATGATGAAATAGGACAACTATCTCAGTCTTTTAACAATATGGCAAAGGATCTAGAGAAGCTAGAAGAGATGAGAAAGGGTTTTATAGCCGATGTATCCCATGAGCTAAGATCACCATTAACATTAATTAAGGGATATATTAAGGGACTTATGGATGAGAATCTGTCTGATGAAAAAAGAAATCAGTATGTAAAAATAATATATGGAGAAACTGAGCGATTAACGGAGTTAATTAATAACCTATTAGACCTATCGAGAATGGAATCGGGAAATTATCCTTTAAATATTGTAAGCTTTGATATTAATGAATTACTTAGAAGAAATATTATTAAATTTGGAAATAAATTAGAAGAAAAGAATATTGATGTTGATGTAGATTTCCAAGAAGATCCTTTAAAAGTAAGAGGAGAAATGGAAAGCATATCTCAGGTTATTTCTAATATAATAGATAATGCAATTAAATTTATGAATAATGATAGTGAAGATAAACTGATGATAACTTCATGTATTAAGAATGAAAAAGCGTATATTTCTATAGCAGATACTGGATTAGGAATACCGAATAATGAAAAGGAAAATATATGGAAAAGATTCTATAAAGGAGATAAGTCTAGATCAAGACAAATAAAAGGAACTGGATTAGGACTTTCCATAGTGAAGGAAATTATTAAAAATCACGGTGAAGATATATGGATAGAGAGCGAAGTTAATAAAGGGACAAAATTTACATTTACATTAGATGCGATAAAAAATGAGCAATAGATATTGCTCATTTTTTAATACAAGTCGAAACTGCATAATTAACAATCTAGGGTCTTGCATGGATACTAGAGTTTTATGCAAGCTTGTATTTTAAATAAATATATATTTACAAATTACATTATGCTCTCTATAAGTTTTTGATATTTATTTAAAGCATCATCTAAATCTTTACTTGCACGAATTACTTCAGGATGCCGTAAATTTCCTTTTCTAAGGATTAAAGAGTTGAGATTACTTCTTAATTCTTCGATGGTTTTTATTAAAGTCTGTAATTCTAGAGAAATAATAATCACTCCTTTATGAATAGATAAAAAGAATAAATTTACAATTTATTCATAATTTATTAAATATTATACCCTATAATAAAGATATACAAAACATATATTTTGTAAAGGAGGATTTTTTATGAGTGATATGCAAATAGATTATCAAAAAAAATATAAAAGAACTAAGATAATAAACATGGTCTTGGTTTCAGTAGTCATTGGAATACTTATAGGAAGCGCTTTTACTTATGGTTTAATAGGAAATCAAGGGATTATTGAAGGAAGTAAGGTAAGTGCAGATAGTGTCAAAGCCATAAACACTTCTTACACTAGTCCTGTGGTAGAAGTAGCAGATGAAGTTTTGCCTTCTATAGTGATGATAAAAAATAAACAGCAACTCAGTAGTGGATTCATGTCTCAATCAGTTGATAGTGGCACAGGCTCAGGTATTATATATAAAAGTGACGGTTATATAATTACCAATCAACACGTAATTAATGGAGCTAGTGAGATAGAAGTTATACTTCATGATGGAAGAAGCTTTGATGCTAGAATATTAGGAGAAGATGAAAAAACAGATTTGGCAGTTATTAAGATTGAAGGGAACAATTTTCCAGCAGCCAAGCTTGGAAATTCTGATAACATAAAGGTTGGTCAATTAGCAGTAGCCATTGGAAATCCAATGGGAGAAGAGTTTTCAGGCAGTGTTACAGCAGGAATAATTAGTGCCATGGACCGTACTTTAAATATGGGAACAAATAAGATAAAGCTTATCCAAACAGATGCTGCAATAAACCCTGGAAATAGTGGCGGAGCATTAGTGAATAAGAATGGTGAAGTAATAGGAATTAATAGTATAAAACTTTCAGCTACAGATGTAGAAGGGATGGGATTTTCTATTCCAATTAATGATGCATTACCAATAATTGAAGAATTAGTTGAAAATGGATACATTAAGAGACCTTGGATTGGAGTTACAATAGGTAATGTAACTGAAGCTTTATCACAAAGATATAATGTGCCTATAGGAGTGTTTATTAGTCAAGTTGATCCTTCAGGACCAGCTGCAAAAGTAGGCTTAAGAACAAACGATATAATAACTGAAATTGAGGGAGATAAAGTAGAAACAGTATCAGAATTATCCAAGATAATGGAAGAATATGAACCAAATGATAATATAACCTTAAAGATATATAGAGGAGATAAATACATTGACATCAATCTTCAACTAGGAGTTATGCCTTCTAGGTTGAGTTAATATAGATAGTTAGGATGTTTAGTTTAACACAAATTTTTAAGAATTATAATATAAAAAAGCTTGGCTCCCCCCTGTGCCAAGCTTTTTTACGTTACATATATAATAACATTATGAATATTTAAATTTTCTGACTTCAGAGAAGACTATGGGGTAAAGAGGAATAGAGAAATAATATTAAAGTAAAAATATTTAGAAAAATCAGAAAAATCATCGCAAATTAGACAATAGCTTCCAAACTTAAATAGATAATATTAGTTTTACTCCTCTAAACTAGTATGCGATTATCAAAAGTGGTTATTGGGCTTAGGAGCATGTCCTAAAAACAAATGAATGTTTTAGTCCATTATTATTTGTCTTTTCTAAACAAATAGAGACATATTCTAAGATATAATCGCACATCTGGATCATCTAAATCAGCGTCAAGAAGCTTGCTTATCTTCTTTAGTCGCTTTGAGAGGCTGCTACGGTGTAAAAATAACTCATCTGCCGTTTTGGTTGGGCGCATTTCGTTCTTTAAATAAGTATCTAGTGTTTCAACATAGTCTGTGCTTCTGTTCATATCATATTTGATCAATTTGCGAAATCCTTTAGGATACAGGTATTCAGCAGAGAATTTACCTGTGGATTGGGACATCATATATTCTAATGCATAGTTACTAAAGTGGTACAATTGATTTTCTTCACTCGTTTGTACACATATCCGTTCGCCATTCTCAACGGCATAATTTGCTTGTTGTAGGTAAGTATTTATGCGTCTTATATTAGTAAATTCATCGCTCAGTCCAGCAATATATTCCATTTTGGAGAGAAATTCTTGAAAAAAATTTAGAGTCTCGCTATTTTGAGCAGTTTCAACTCGGCTAAGTTTTATTAGACCAAGTATGGTATCATCCTTAATTACGGAATACACAGAGCCAGACATCAGCGCACTGAGGGCTGTACACATATAATTTATTGGAAAATATTTCTTAGATTTCTTCTGTCTCAGTTCAAAGGATATCCAATGTTCTCCCTCATCCAATGTGAGTATTTTCTGCTCTCTAACTCCAAGTGGTACGTTGTTTAACAAATTTTTAAAAGCAACGATACCTGGTAATTCAAATGCCCGCATTCTTTGAAGGTATTTCACAAATGCTTTTTGAAAATAATCAAAAAAATAATTGGCCAGAGAAAAATCACTATCTCTGAATGGTCTGTGTCTTTCGGATAACGAAATGCATCCTGAGAAGTGTCCAAAAGTATACAAATTGTTACAGTAGCTTCGCGTTCCGTCTATCGATAAAGAAGAGATGAATGGCACAGTTAGAGATCGCTCTAGCTGACATGCATTTTTTATCATTTCACTAGTTTCGACAGATGGGGAAGTGGGCTCATCATCGACGACGATATCAATTACATTCTCTCCATCAACTACGATATCGGATTGTAATATGACTAACATTGTGCCGTTAATAACGGACATAGGGTTTCCCAACATACGTATACCTATCTTAAGTATGTTCTTAATATCAAAGTCAACGTCTGACTCCAGTTCATTCCTAAGGCTGTTTTCCCATTCGTCAAATTTATCATAGATTTTAATAATCTCGTTAAAGACAGTAAATAAGCTTTGAGCACTAGTAATCAAAAGGATATTACAACCGTTAGACATCCATTCCTGAGGTGGACGGATATCTACGCATACCACCGAGAGACCTCGTTTTGGTGGTGTCTTTGGAAGAGTATCAGCCCGTGCTACGTATAATCTATCATTTTCAAACTCATATCCTACCTCATAGAGAAGTGGTCGCTTAAGAGATAGAGATCTATTTTCTCGACCAAACCGTTCTAATTGATAGGATTCTGGCAAATTATCGCTTATAATGTCAAGATTTAATTTCACAATAACCCACAATCCTTTCACTTCGCTTAGACACAAATCGTAATCAAGTGTCTACCGAGTTATTTTTTCGGAAACAAGTCCGTATAACAAATAACATGCGTCAAATATATTTTTAAGTAAAAAAAGTGTGTCATTAGTACGTAATATAATAATTGTTAAAGCAATTCTATTGGTATTCTTTGCTAGATATTTAGTCAATATCTATTATTTTAAATTTTTTTTCATGCTGTATCAGCTTAATATTCTTAATTTAATAATATTTGATATTTTAAAAAGTAGCAGTTTACTGGTGGTTTTGTCGTTGTATATAAACTCATAGTTTTTTTAAAACCTATCCTCCTTTCTTTTATACAGATTAGAAAAAGTCATACTCAGTAATAAGTATGATTATTGCATAAAATTTGAATTTGTCAAAATAAGCGGAAAATTTTCATAGGTGTAACTACCATTCGTTTACTTTTGTGCAGTATGAGGTATTAGTTTTGTGCCCCAAATATCCTGTATTGCAAATTACTATTGAGTAGCAGCTAAAATTAGGAAGTCAAAATGATGCCCGTATAGGGACAAACTTCCATATTGTTGAAGTCTATACGATTTAAAAAAACGTTGATAAAATTGTATTAAGATACACGATTTCTATATAAATCATATCATGTATTTAAAATATTTGAAAGGGGTTGACTATTTTTGAGTTGTAATCGATTTGAAAATAAGCATGTATTAGTAGTGGGTGCTGGTGCTGGCATGGGGGAAGCTACTACACTGCAATTTGCTAGGGAAGGCGCAAAAGTTATAGCATTGGATATGTTTCAGGATCGTCTAGACCGGCTTTCTGTTAAGGCAGATGGACTGGCAGGTAGTGTTGATACTTATCTTGGTGATATATGTGATCCTAAAACAGTAAATGGTGTTGTGGATTATGTAAAGACGAAGTATGGAACGCTAGATATTCTTGCGTATGTAGCAGGCATTTTAGATTTTATGTGTCCTCCAGAAGAGGTTGATGACGAGCTATGGGACCGTGTCATGGATGTAAATGTTAAGAGTGTTTGGCGTATTGTGAAGACAGCAATACCACTAATGAAAAATCACAAGAATAATGAAGCAAGTATAACTATCGTCTCTTCATTGGGAGGATATGTTGGTTCATCAGCAGGTACTGCTTACATCACTTCTAAGCATGCTGTAGAAGGACTAATGAAGAATCTCGCTTTTACTTACAAAGGAGATAACGTAAGGGTTAACTGCGTAGCTCCTGGTGCGTTTAATACGGAAATTATGGAAACTGCTACCCGTATTTTTCCTAATAGAAACTATGAGCACGGGTTCTGTCCAAAAGGTCTTTCTATTTATCATCAGCAAGGTATTGGTACGATAAATCCACGAACTAATGTAGGTATCCCGCAGTATATTGCAGACGCTATTTGTTTCCTATCATCAAAAGAGGCCAAATTTATTACTGGATCGAGCCTTATAGTAGACGGCGGTTGGTATAGCGCATAATGAGTAGTACAAATAACTGCTAATTTGAACTGTGAAGATGTAAAGAAAAATGATAATGAGGTTTAAATTATGTCTGATATAACTTTCTATAAACAATATGAAAACGATTTCAAACGATAATTAATATAAAAAATATGGGTTAAGTTATTTACAAAATTCATTATAAAAGGAGAATAATTATGGATAACAAACGGATTCCTAGAGAAGTTGGCAAGGGGGTTCTTCCAGACCACCCGGCGATAAAGACACCTTGGGAAAGACTTATTTCATATCACGATGCATATCATTATGTCGTACGACACATTTCAGTTATAGATTCAGCTTTTATGCAAGCCTTACGCATACTTATTCCGGACTATGTTAAACGTAGCAAATTACTCTGTGAATACAATAAGAAAAATTTGGAACAAATATTTTCATCACCTTATAAACGAATTCAAGTAGAAAATCACAATATTCATCCTTTCATGGAAGGAGGATATATCGGTGCTATATTTGGCGATTCTGGTGACGAGCGTTTATGTATGCCAGGTCGTGTTAACGACTTTGGTCAATTTCGCGTTGAAAAAGAGCTTGATGCATGTCCTTGGGATATAGTTGGATCAGAATTTTGCCGTTGTACCACATCTTCATTAGAGGGAACTGGTGTAGCTTTTGGAGGGCCTTCAATGGAATACAATATGGTTGAAGCAAAAGGATGTGGAGATTTACATTGCCGCGTTATCGCAGAAAACCGTGATAAATATCCTATGCCTGAAAAGGAAAGTTGGGAAAAATTTGGTCCAATCGCAACATCAGATCAAATCAAGTTCACACCTGAAGATAAAATGTACAAAGAACCTCAGCAGTTCAGACAAGAGTGTGATTTTAAATATCGAAATGGCTTGAATGCTGAGATTACACATGATCAATTATATGGTGGTTTGGCTCATCCCCTTGGTAGTGATATGGTACTCAATGTTCTATACCCTATGATTGAAGCTAAAGAGATTAATAAGGAAGAAATTGAGAATGTCATTAAATGTGTATTTGAAGCCTCAGGAAAGATGACATTTGGCGAACATTTTGCTATTAAAGGGCTTCGTGATTGGCTAGGGGTACCAGGTGACGTTAAAGATGGTCGCGTACTTGGTGGTTATATTGAAGTAGTTCTTCAAGCTTTAAGGGCTAAATATGATATTCAGAATTTTGACAAGGAAGAAGTTATTTATGATATAAACTTGGCAGGTCTTGAGCGCAGGCACCCAATGTTGACAAAAGCTTATCTATCCATGTGGAACGGAATGGGTAAAACTCTAATAGGATCACAGTGGTTCGTATGGCGTGAAACAGAAGGAGTTGCTGATGAAATCTTACGTCTAAAGATAGGGAAAAAAATTGATAAATTTTGCTAAAGCCCCAGTAGAATGAAGAGGAGAGTGTATAAAAATGTTTAAGAATGTGTACAAGGACGACGCCATGAAGAGAGCACAGCATGAAGCCGTAAGAAATTCCGTGGGGTGGTACCATTTTACGCATCAACTTCTTGAAGTTACTGGAGATGATGCAACAGCTTTTCTAGATAAGATGTTTCCAAAGCCTATCGCTAGTATAAAGATTGGTAGAGCTAGATATACAACAATGTTAAATGAAGATGGTCTCATCATTGATGATGTTGTAATATTCCGTATCGAAGAGGATAAGTATTGGGTATCAACCCTTTTTGTGAATAAAATGATTTCATGGTTCAATGCTCATAAAGTAGAAGAAGTAGTGGAGTATAAAGATATAACTAGCAACATGGACATGTATGCAGTTCAGGGTCCAAAATCTAAAGAATTATTAAACAACATATTGGCAAATAAGATTGATGATCAAAAATTCTTTTCTATTAAAGACAACAAGATTGATGATATTCCGATAAAAGTTTCTAGAGCAGGTTTCTCAGGTGAAAAACTAGGATATGAAATATATGTTGCTCCTGAAAATGTTGAGTTAGTAAGATCAAAACTTACTGAGTATGGAAAAGAGTTGGGAGCAATGCAAGTTACAGAATTTCAAGTTATGGTTTGGACATTACCAACTGAAAAAGGATTCTATCTAATGTGCGATATTGGTGGCAGAAATCCTTTTGAAGTAGGTTTAGAGCGTGGAATTGATTGGGATAAAGATTTTATAGGCAAGAATGCACTGGAAAAAGTTAAAGAACAAGGTCCGAAATATAATATGCTTGGATTCATTGTCGATGATGATGAGGCTATGATAGAAGCTAGAGATAAGGGAGGACCTGGTGCAGCCGTTATGGTTGAAGGTGAAGAAGTTGGACGAGTGACGAAGTTCACATATGGATATACAGTTGGAAAAAGCATTGGATATGCTTTGATTGATAGTACCAAAGCAAAAATTGGAGATAAGGTGATAATGAATGGATTCACATCAACATTAACAGACAAAAGCTTTGTATAATTCTGGTTTGTATAATTTTGGAAAGTAAGATTAGCAAGAAAATGTGAACAATAGAACTTTAAAAACTTCCTTTGGTATGTATTTATTACAAAACTCCTTTTTAGGCTTAATTAACATTGTAATTATTGCCAGAAAGGAGTTTTTTTATAAAATCGTATATTTTTTACACTAGTTTTCCAATCCTTTATTATACATCTCTTGATATTCAGAATCAGGTACAAAGATTCCTCCTGTTAACCAACAAATATGGGTGTCATTATTATTTGCATTAACCAGTGTCGGCCCTAATACACTAGATGCAGCAGAAGGCTCAATTTTAATATTCTCGACGTCTTTTACTAGTCTAAGTAGCTTGAAAAGCTCATCATCTTCAATTGTATAAATGCCATCTAAAAAGTTAGAAGCCATTTCAGAAACTAGCTTTGAAGGAGAGCCTACAGCTAAACCATCGGCTTCCGTTATATTATCTATACCATAGTTATTAATCTTTAAATCACTATACTTTTCAGTAACAAGTCCTAAAAGCATACATGGGGCATGGGTTGGTTCAACGAAGTAGCAATGAACATTATCATCAAAGATATGCTTTAAACCGAAGGCTATACCTCCAGGAGCCCCACCTACACCACAGGGAAGGTAAACGTATAACTGGTGATTTTCATCAACGGAGATACTCTTTTCTTCAAGCTGTTTCTTCAATCTTAGAGCTGCTACACTATAGCCTAGAAATAAATCCTTAGAATTTTCGTCATCTATGAAATAAGCGTAATCATTTCCTTCACATTGCTTTCTTCCTTCTTCAACTGCCTTAGAATAGTCATCCTCATATTCTATTACATTGGCACCTTTACTTCTGAGAATTTCTTTTTTCCACTCCTTAGCATCACTGGACATATGTACATCTACTTTAAAACCTAATGCAGAGGATATTATACCAATACTTAAACCAAGATTGCCAGTAGAACCAACAGCAATTTTATAGTTAGAGAATAGCTCTTTGAATTCCTTATTTGCCAGAATAGAATAATCATCATTTACTGATAATATATCCTTTTCAAGAGCAATATCTTCAGCATGCTTTAAAACTTCATATATTCCACCTCTAGCCTTAATTGAGCCTGCAATCTTTAAATGACTATCACATTTTAGATAGAGCTTTCCCTTAATCTCAGTTGTATATCTGCTTTCAAGATTATGTTTTAGGCTATTTGTCTCAGCTAATGGAGATTCTATAATTCCATTTTTTGTTTCGGGGAAGAGTCTTTCAATTAAGGGAGCAAATCGCTCTAATCTGTTTGAAGCATCAACGATATCCTCATATGACATAGGTAAGGAATTAACTATGTCCTTAAAGCTTTCCTTATTTTTGTTCTTCCATAAAACAGGATTAAGCTTTTTAATTTCTTTGATAACATCCATATTGTAATTATCCACTATTTCCAAACCTCCTTAATATAATTATAATCACATTTTATCATAAAGATAGCTATTATGAAGTGGGAAAATTACATATATATAACTTGATTAGATTCTTGCATAAAATTTTAATATGCAATTTCCTCAAGTTGCTTAAAATAAAAGAGTAATGGAATATTCCATCACTCTTTTTTATTTAGCTTTATTTGATTCAAGCTTTCCACTAAATATTAAACAACTATAGATTCTTTGTTTTTCGTTTTATCTAAGGCATTCAAATTAGTAGTACTAGATGAATATTCATTTGAACCTATTCCCACTCCGTAATAATCAAAACCAATTTTTTTCATTTCGATATGATTATATAGATTTCTACCATCAACTAAAACATTGCCCTTCATTAAATTTCTTACATCATCCATTTTTAATCTTTTAAATTGTGGCCATTCTGTAACCAAGATAATAGCATCACAATTCTTTACGGTTTCATATGGATTTTCACAATAATTTATGGGTGTTGATATATTATCTATAGCATTTTTATGAGCTACAGGGTCATAGGCTTTTATATTTGCACCTAATTTATGTAATTCTTCAGATATAAAGAAGGAAGGGGCTTCACGCAAATCATCGGTACCTGGTTTAAAAGCCAAGCCTAGGAGTCCAATAGTCAAGCCATCTAGACTTTCGAATGCATCAAGTAATGTAGCTATAGGCTTAATTCTCTGTTTTTTATTAACATTTATAACTTCTTTAATTATTCCAAAGCTATAGTTAGCTTCTTCACCAATTTTAATTAAACCACTAACATCCTTTGGAAAGCATGCTCCACCGAAACCTATTCCCGCTTTAAGAAATTTATTTCCTATACGATTATCCATTCCCATACCTTTTGCTACTTCTCTTACATCAGCTCCTACTTTTTCACATAAGTTTGCAATTTCATTAATAAAGGAAATCTTTGTTGCTAAAAAAGCATTTGAAGCATACTTTATCATTTCAGAGCTTTCAGGATTTGTTATTAAATAATCGGTGTTAAATGAATTATAAATCTCTGTAAGTATTGAAGTGGCTCTTGGTGAGTTACTGCCGATAACTATTCTATCTCCATTGAAGGTATCAAAGACAGCAGTACCTTCCCTCAGAAATTCAGGATTAGATACTACATCAAAGCTGGCATTCTTATTATCAAGGTTGTTTTTAATAATTGATTTAACTCTTTGGCAGCTACCAACAGGTACTGTACTTTTATTAACAATTACTTTATAATCATTTAAATATGTACCAATTTCCCTTGCCACAGAATCAACTTGACTCATATCAACTTCTCCGTTTTCTAAGGAAGGAGTTCCAACAGCTATAAAAACTACTTTTGAATCTTTAATTCCATTTTTCATAGAAGTAGTGAAGCTAAGTCTGTTTTTCGCAATATTTCTAGCTATCATCTCATCGAGAAATTCTTCATGGATTGGAGATATTCCCTGTTTTAACTTATCTATCTTTATGGAATCTATATCTATGCAGGTTACTTCATTTCCCACTTCAGATAGGCAAGTGCCTGTTACTAACCCCACATACCCAGTTCCAACTACAGAAATTTTCATAAAAAACCCTCCATTAAGCAGATATTTTATTCCTTTCTTTATCTAATAAGTCTTTGCTTATTACACTGTTATAGCTATTGAAAAGATTATTAAAAACTTTATGCCAGCTTCTTTCTAATGTGTATTTCCTCGCATTTTTACCTATATTCCTTCTATAGTCATCACTAGTAATTAGCTGCTCACAAGCATTAAAAAATTCATTTTCTTCTCTAACTCCACATCCTAATCCATTGTAATTATCTTTAAGGTTTTCAATGATACCACCAGCTAAACAGGCTATGGTAGGGAGACCAGAAGCCATGGCTTCTAAAATCACATTACCATAGGTTTCAGTTGAAGATGGAAACATAAAGATGTCAGAAGAAGCATAAACTTTTGCTAGTTCTTTTCCTTTTATAAATCCTGTAAAGGTCATATTATCAGGCTTGCTTTCATCTAATTCCTTTTTCATAGGACCATCACCCACCATCAGGAAATGAATTTTATCACGATATCTCTGATTTAATCTCTTTGCTACATTCATAAATATATCTAAATCTTTTTCAGGTGACATTCTGCCAACATATAAAAAAACTAATTTGTCATTGATTTCAAGGGAATTTCTAAACTCTATATCTCTATGGGTTGGAGAGAATTTATTAGTATCAATACCTCTGTCCCAAATTTCTAGATTATTTATACCTTCTTCTTTGAGTAGAATGAAGGTTGATTGGGATGGACAATAATTTATTTCACAATGCTTATGGAACCATCTAAAGAATTCCCAACTTATATTTGCGAGAAAGTTTAATTTAAAATATTCTAGATATTGAGGGATATTGGTGTGATAAGATGAAACCAGTGGTACATTACGACTTTTAGCATATCTTAAACCCCAAAGACCTATATTGAATGGTGTAACTACATGAATAATATCTGGCTGAAATTCATCTAATTCTTTAGTTATTGAGTAGTAATTTGGAAGTGATACTCTACAATCTGGATAGAGAAAAAATTTGAAGCTAAAAAATCTAATAATCCGATTATTATACTCTACATCTCCATCTACTGGAGCAAAGACCCTATAATCAATATCATTTTCTTCCATATGTTCAATTAATTTTCCTAAGGTCTTAGTCACTCCATTTATCTGAGGTAAAAAAGTGTCTGTAAATAAGGCTACTTTCATCAAAATCCCCCTTGATTGTTTTACTATTTTCCTTTAATTTAATAGTAAAACAATATTGTTAAAGCTTTGTGAAAAGGATGTTATGTTTGAGTAATTATATATATAAAGTAGTTCTATATTTACAAATGTAAATCATTAGAATAAAGTTGTGTATAAGATTTTAGTGTTAAAAAACTTTATTTAGGAGTTTATATAATATAAGTACGAAATATTTCTATATTAATAAAGACAGCTTGATATTGGGATAGTATAATATATAATATAAAGACAATCTTTTAAAGATAAGTCATATACTAAATCAATTAGGACAAACTATAAGGAGAGTAAGGTATCATGCCTATTACTGTGAAGAATGTACTACAATTAAATAGCTTCAAAACAGTTAAGCTAGTGGCTGGATTTAAAGGTATATCTAGAAAAGTAAATAATGCATCTCTTATGGAGGTTCCTGATATTTTTCCATACGTAGAGGCTAATAATTTGCTAATTACTACACTGTATCCTATTTATGACAATAAGGACGCTATTCAGGAGTTAATACCTAAGCTTGCTTCCCAAGGGCTTGCTGGTATATGCATAAAACCTGGAAGATATATTGAAGAAATACCAGAAATAATGATTCAGCAAGCTAATAATCTACAATTTCCAATATTGCAGCTTCCACAGGATGCTAATTTATCAGATTTAGTGAACGATATTCTGGAATTATCATTGGATAAGCATATAAGTACCTTAGAGTTTAGAAATTATGTTCATGATAAACTTATGGACTTATTTTTAAAAGGAGCTGATATTAAAACACTGGTGGAGAGTTTATCAAATATTGTTGAATTTCCAGTCTTTCTTCTTGACGGTGAATTAAATATCATTTGCACTTCAAAGGATATTGATGTTGAAAATATTTCAGTGATAGCCAATAAAAATATATCTAATATTCATGCAGATGATATTAAAGTTGTGATAAATGGCAAGGAATGTACAAAGGATTCGTGTATAATATATTCAATTAATGCAGGAAATACTTGTTTTGGATATATAATTTTATTAAAAGGTCAGGCAAATGGTGAAAATTTAATTGTTGCTGTCCAACAGGCAGCATTACTAATTGCATCAGTATTTCATAAGAATAGTGCAGTATTAGAGAAAGAAAAGAATTTTCAGGATGCTTTTATTAGGGATATTTTGCAAGGTAAAGTGAAATCACAAATTGATGCTATAAAGAAAGCCAAGGTTTTCGGGTGGAATCTAGAATTTCCCCAGGTAATTATCGTAATAAAAGTGTTGAATAGTGATGAGACTAATAAAAAGACAGTTTATGAGAATATCATTAGCTCTAGTCTTGTTGAAAAGATATTTTTTAAGAGATTATCCATATTCACAGGAAATATAAAAACAGTTTATTTAGATGATTCTTTAGTTGTATTTATTAATGCTATATTTATAAATAATATAAAACAATACTGTATTGATATTGGAAACGTGATAGTGAATGAGCTAAAAAAAGAAACTGATGTAGGTATAGGAATTTCAAAATTGATTGAAGATATAGATAGATTTCCAATAGCATATAGTGAGGCTCATAATAGTTTAAGTGTGGGCGCTATATTAAATAGAGGTTCTTTCGTCAGCCACTATGATGAATACAGGATTTTTAATATTTTAAAGGAAATAAAAGACGAAGACGTATTGAGAGAATACATTGAAAGTAAACTAGGAGAAATAATTAAATATGATAATAAAAATGACCTAAATTTAATGAATACCTTAAGAGTAATTATAGAAGTGAATTTTAATATGAAAAAGGCAGCAAAAAAGCTATTTATACATTATAATACATTAAGATATAGGGTTGAAAAGCTTAAAGAGCTTGGAATACAAATTGAAAATGGATTTGAAATGGGAGAAATTGTTTTAGCATATAATGGGTATTTATGGTTAAAGGCTAAAGGAAAGCTTGATATGTAATTAGTTTACAAGGAATAGCGTTTTCAAAACACGATTAGTTGTCACTCAGTGACAACTAATCGTGTTTTTTTTTGTCAGAGTATTATGATGATTATCAAATATTTACATGGTATCATTTAATTAACATATGGAATATTAAAGTAAATTAACAATTTTAAAAAGGATAATGATTATAAGCTTTATTAAGAAGTTACCAATGATTATTATTGTAAAAACACTCAATTGAGATTATCTTAAGGAAATTTCCTAATATTAAAGTGAAGAAGAAGTATTGAAAGTACCAATGGTAAACAAACTATTTTTGGTGATTAGAGTATGATGAAAAAATAGTGAGTTTGAACATTGTACAAATCAGTTAACAATCTAAGTGATCACTGAACCATTAAAGGAGGTTATATTTATGATGGATGTAAATGTATACAGGATAGCTATGTCATCGCCTGATGATATAGAAGGACTGAAGGAATTAATTAATAAGGGAGATATAAATCCAGAGGAAATAGTAGCTATACTGGGTAAGACTGAAGGTAATGGGTGTGTAAACGATTTCACAAGAGGCTTTTCAACACTAGCTTTTAAAACCTTTTTATCCAATAAACTAGGAAAGTCTGTGGCTGAAATTGGAGAACGTATTGCTTTTGTTATGTCTGGTGGCACAGAAGGAGTAATGTCACCACATGCTACAATTTTTACTAAAAAAGAAATTGATCAAGAAAATAATAATAGTAATGATGAAAAAGCTCTAGCTGTAAGTGTTGGATTTACTAGAGATTTTCTACCTGAGGAAATAGGTACTATGACCATGGTAAAAGAGGTTGAAAGAGTAGTTTTAGAGCTTATGGATTCTGCAGCTATAGAGTCTAAGGAAGATGTACATTTTGTACAAATAAAATGTCCTTTATTAACTTCAGATAGAATTTTAGATGCCCAGGCTAGAGGCAAAAGGGTGATTGTAAATGATACCTATAAATCTATGGGATATTCAAGAGGAGCATCGGCATTAGGAGTGGCAGTTGCACTAAATGAAATAGATGAAGAAAAGTTAAAAGATGAATCAATTCTTAAAGATTGGTCTTTATTTTCAGAGGTAGCCTCCACATCAGCTGGAGTAGAGCTTCTAAATTGTGAAATAATTCTTATGGGAAATTCAAACAAATCTAATAGTAGATTTAAAATAGGACATGACGTTATGAAGGACTCAATCGATCTGGAAGCAGTAATTAACTCCATGAAAGATGCAGGACTAGAGTTTAATAGTCTTCCTACCGAAGAGGATAAAAGGAAAATTGTCAATGTACTAGCTAAGGCAGAAGCATCACCAGATGGATATGTGAGAAATAGAAGAACCACAATGTTAACTGACTCTGATATAAATCATACTCGTCATGCAAGGGCAGTGGTAAATGGAGTTATTTCTGCAATAGTAGGTGACCCTATGGTTTATGTATCGGGAGGAGCAGAGCATCAAGGACCATCAGGTGGTGGACCGATTGCTGTAATAGTGGAAAGATAATAATATTACTAAACCCACTTAATTAGAGCTATCTGGAGGGTACAGTAAAAAGAGGATAAAACTAAGGGGGAAAATCATGTTAATAATAAATATTTTACCATTAGTGTTGATAGTAGTTCTTTTGTTTAAAAGAAAGCATATGCTATTTGCTGGAGTGTGCGGTGGAGTGTTAGCAATGATAATTGGAAAAATGACAGTTGGTGATGCAACCGGAATATTTTTAGGTGGAGTATCGAACATGTTAGGGATTACAGTCCCCATCCTATATGCAGCAACAGCAGCAATGGTTGCCAAGGGAGGTAGTATTCAATCTCTTGTTGAGCTTTCAAAAAGAGGATTAAAGGGAAAAATAAGTATTTTAGCTGGAATTATGGTATTAATTCAAGCCTTTGCAACTTATATGGCTGGTATGGGAGCCGGAAACACAATGGTAACTGCTCCTCTAATTGCAATAGCAGTTGGAGCTGTTCCAGAGGTAATTGCTGGCATGGCAATTGCTACAGCTGTTGGATTTACTACGTCACCTGCTTCTACAGAAACAGCTTTAGCAGCTGAAAGCGCTGGTAGAGAAATAGCAGCTCATGCTGCTGCTATGAGACCATTTACAATTCTCTTCTTCCTACTTGCAGCTGGACTTGCAATGTATGGTGTATATAAAAGAGGTGGATTGACAATTAAGGAAACGGTAGCTACCAAAGATGGATCAATAGAGGAAAAGGAAGATACCACTACCTTATGGAAGAAGGCCATACCTTCACTTGCATTACTTATAATGGTAGTTGGGGGGAGTAAAATCAACTCTCTAATAGGAATATCAATTTTTTCACCTGCTACTACAATAATATTTACTAGTGTATTAACTGTAATATTCACACCACTAAATATCAATAAAACCTCGGAAGCATTAGTAGATGGTTCGAGATTTATACTAACTACCTTATTTTCAGTAGGAATATTCTTAGGATTTATAAATATGATAGCAGAATTAGGTACTTTTGAGCAGATTGCAGCAATAGCAGGAAATGCGCCTCAAATGATAGTGGTTCCTGTGGCAATGATTATAGCCTTCTTAATTGCTATTCCAGCAGGTGCATTCTGTGCAGGAGTTCTTACTCTAGTTTTACCGACTCTTGCAGCTTTAGGATTACCATCAGAAGCAATGGGTTTCGTGGCCATAGCTGCAGGACTAGGAACACAAGTTAGTCCAGTTCAAATAAATGTGGCAGCATTAGCTGAAGGATTTGATATGGATATTATGGATGTAATTAAAGAAAATATTAAGTTTATAATATCTGCTATGGTAATTCTAGTTATACTTGCAGTAATAATTGTTTAAAATAATGAATGCTTGGAATCAATTGGTTTAAAATGAGTATTTAAATATAAAGGGATAAATGATGTTAAGGACAATCATTCTTTCCCTTTATATTTTATATAAATTTACTGGAAGTAATTTTTGAGGTGATATTATGACAAACAAATCAACAGAAATAGATATTATCTATGGAATTGATGATAAGCCTAAGTTAGCTAATGGAGTACCATTAGCTTTTCAACATATTCTTGCAATGTTTTCAGGAAATATAACGGTACCTCTATTAGTAACTGGATTACTAGATTTAAGTTCTAAAGAAAGCACTTTCTTAATACAATGTGCACTATTTATGGCTGGAGTAGCTACACTAATTCAAGTCCTTAAATTTAAAAACATAGGCTCAGGATTGCCAATAGTCATGGGAACGAGCAATGCTTTTTTACCTGTAGCGCTAGCAATATCTGGAGAATTTGGTATTGGTGCTGTTCTAGGTGCCGGTTTTATAGGAGGTCTGTTCGAGATTTTAATAGGTAAGAACCTGAAATTACTGAAAAAGATATTTACACCATTAGTTTCTGGCATAGTAATATTAACTATCGGAATAACTCTAATTCCAGTAGGAATTAGACATGCAGCCGGAGGAAATGGAGACATAGGATCTCCTCAAAACTTGTTGATAGCTTTAATTGTACTAACAACTATAATTATATTTAATCAATTTGGAAATAGATTTTTAAGAACATCATCAATATTAATGGGATTAATTATTGGATATATCATTTCTATTATTTTAGGCATTATTGATTTATCTCCACTAATGGAGGCAGGATGGTTGTCATTTCCTATACCATTTCAGTATAAGTGGAGCTTTGAACCTTCAGCTATTATAGCCATGCTTTTTATGTTTATCGCAACGTCTATAGAAACAATAGGAGATATTTCTGCAATTACAAGTAGTGCAGAGAATAGAACACCAACACATGAGGAATTAAGTGGTGGAGTAATAGCCGATGGACTTGCCAGTTGTATTTCAGCATTTTTTAATGCCTTTCCCAATACTTCATATACACAAAATATTGGAGTTGTTAATTTGACAGGAGTATTCAGTAAATATGTGGTTAGAATTGGAGCCATTATATTGATAATATTATCGCTGCTACCTAAATTTGCAGCCATAATAGCTATTATGCCTGAACCAGTATTAGGCGGGGCAGCCATTGCAATGTTTACAATGGTAGGAGTTTCAGGGATATCTTTGCTAAGAAAGGTTAAATTCAATAATAGGAATATGCTTATCATGGCTATATCTTTAGGAATTGGAGTGGGGTTAAATCTAGTTCCAGAAGCTACTCAATATTTATCAGAAAACATTCAATTATTTTTAAGGTCTGGAGTAGTACCCGCTGCTATAGTAGCTATTATTTTAAATATAGTGTTGCCTGAAAAAAATATTAATGAATAGTATAGAGGAAAATGGTATCTATTAAATAGTAATCTAGGAGAGGATCAGCTATGTGTACTAAAAATCAAAATAAAATATTTTTTAATTCCCTTTCTTGTGATGAAGGTTTTCTAGATCATTTTCAGGATAAGAAAGATTATGAGTCTATTGGAAAAATCCACACAATATTTAATAAAGTAATTAATATTGTATATGGTAATAGGATTTATTCAATAGCAGCGTTAGCGGTTGATAACTCACCATATACTCTAAGAATTGATAACAAGGGATGTAGCTTTAAGGAATTAAATCTTATAGTGGGAAATTCTGCTATAAAAATTAGGAATAGTTTAATATTAGGAAATAAAATAGTTATTAAATTATATAATACAAAATTATGGAAGCCTTCTAATCGTAAGATAAATATAAAAAACGTAAAAGTAGCTGAAAGAAATATAATTAAGTTTAATGAAAAAATAGTAGATAAAGGAATTAATGGAGGATGCAAATATTTTTATGAGAGTAGATATCTAGAGAAATATAAGTATAAGCCAAGTTTAGTAGAAAGAGAGTTATCCAATAGAATTAAGGTTTTTACAGATGAAGTGTATAAAGAAAAAGTCAATATATCTCATATTAATTCTTTGATAGGGCTGGGAATGGGATTAACTCCTTCAGGGGATGATTTCCTATCAGGATTTTTATCGACAATAAGCATTATAAACTCAAAAAAAACTAATAAAATTTCACAAAGAATTATACGAGATCTTAATCTTGAAGATATATCTACAACCTATGTAAGTAGGCAGATGCTGATGAATACTTTTGAAGGAAGATATAAGGAAAGAATTTTAAAACTTATATATTCTTTTATAAATGAAAATGAGTCTGAGTTTATTAAATCTTTAGATAGAGTATTAGCTATTGGTTCATCTTCAGGTACAGATTTAGCTATAGGAATAGCTACAGCATTTATTTTAGCAATAGATTTTCACAAAATGGAGGGATAAAAATGATATCTAATACTATAGTAAGAAAAAATGCATACTATGATTCTGTTACATTGATGTCATTATCAAGTAAAATACTTGAGCTAGATGGGATAGAAGAAGCAGTGATATCAATGGGTACAGAAATGAATAAAGAACTATTGGAAAATGTAGAACTTTCAAACGAAGAGACAAGAGGAGCCAGTAATAATGATCTCATAATAGCAATAAAAGCTATAAACAATGAGGTATATGAAGAAGCTTTAAAGATTATTGATGAATCTTTAAATTCAAAAAAGAAAGGAAAAGAAAAAAAAGATAGAAATCCAAAAACAATAGTATCTGCCCTTAAAGAAATGAATGATGGGAATTTAGCAGTAATTTCAGTGCCAGGACAATATGCTGCAAGAGAAGCTAAAATAGCTTTAGAAAATGGGCTTAATGTAATGTTATTTAGTGATAATGTTGATTTAAAAGACGAAAAAGCTTTAAAGGAGCTTGCTAAAGATAAAGGATTATTAGTAATGGGTCCTGACTGTGGAACAGCATCAATAAATAACACAGGACTTTGCTTTGCTAATAAAGTAGAAAAAGGGAATATCGGGTTAGTTGCAGCATCAGGAACAGGTTTACAAGAGGTAATGGTACAAATTGATAGATTAGGTGGGGGCATATCTCAAGCCATTGGAACTGGTGGGAGAGACCTTAAGGAAGAAATTGGTGGAATAATGATGTTAGAAGGACTTAAGGCATTAGATAGAGATGAGAATACTGATGTAATAGTTTTAATATCAAAACCACCAGCAAAGAAAGTCGAGAAAAAGATACTAGAGCAAGTTAAAAATATAAAAAAACAGGTAGTTATATGCTTTATCGAAGGAGATTCGGAAAAGGTAGAGAAATCTAATGCAATTTTTGCTGATAACCTTTATAATGCAGCTAAGAAAGCTGTTGAGGCTTCAGGATTAGAAATCAAATTAGAGTTAAGAAAGAATGATAATAATGAAATAAATAGGAAAATAACAGAAGCTAAGAGTAAACTAAATGATAACCAAAAATATTTAAGGGGGCTCTTTGGTGGTGGAACTCTCTGTGCTGAAGCCCTATATATTCTAAGGGATAAACTTACAGGTATACAGAGTAACGTTGCTAAAAGGGAAGAAGAGAAACTAAAAGATATTAATAATTATAATGGGAATGTTCTCCTTGATCTGGGTGAAGATGAATTTACCGTTGGCAAACCTCATCCAATGATTGAGCCAACATTGAGGTTAGATAAAATAAAAGAAACAGCAAAAGATGAATCAGTAGGTGTTGTTTTAATGGATTTTGAATTAGGATATGGCTCCCATGAAGATCCTGTAGGAGTTACTATTTCAACAATAGAGGAAGCGCAACAAATAGCTAAGAAAGATGGAAGAAATATCATATTTGTAGTATATGTTTGTGGGACAAGCAAGGATAAACAGGATTATAAAAAGCAAATACAAATGCTAGAAAATGGAGACATAATAATTGCGGAAAGTAATGTAGAAGCAGCCAATATAGTAGCAAATATTTTATCATAGGAGGGAGTCACGAAATGAATGGAATAGATAAACTATTTTCAGAGAAGCTTAAGGTTATTAATATAGGAACATCAAAATTCAAGGATGATATTGAATTACAGAATGAAGAAGTAATACAAGTTGATTGGAATCCTCCTGCTAGAGGAAATATAGAATTAATTAAAGCATTAGATGATATTTCGAATAATAATAAAATTAATGATGCTAATGAAAAGGCGATAAAAATTATAAAGGAATCCCATCCAGTATTGATAGATGTAGATATTGCTATCAATGTAATTCCTGGAATGAAAAAAAACTTGATACTACATGCAGGTCCTCCAATTAAATGGGAGAGAATGTGTGGTCCAATGCAGGGAGCAATAGTCGGTGCATTGATATATGAAGGATTAGCTAAGAATGAAGAAGAAGCAAGAGAATTGGCAGCATCAGGAAAAATAGAATTTGCTCCATGCCATGAGCATAATTCAGTTGGACCAATGGCTGGTGTAGTTTCACCATCTATGCCTGTTCACGTAGTATATAATAAAACATATGGTAACTATGGGTATTGTACAATTAATGAAGGACTAGGTAAGGTATTAAGATATGGAGCGTTTAGTGATGAAGTAATAAATAGATTGAAATGGATAGAAAAGAAGCTTGCACCTACTTTAAAGGCTGCCTTAGCTTTAATTGAAGATGGAATTGATTTAAAATCAATTATAGCTCAAGCTGTTCACATGGGTGACGAATGTCATAATAGAAATAAGGCAGCTACAAGTCTGTTTTTTAGGGAGATAGCACCTTATTTAATTGCGTCCAACACTGATAATGAAACATTGGTTGAAGTTATAAAATTTATGAAAGGAAATGACCATTATTTCTTAAATCTCTCTATGCCATCATGTAAGGTTTCGCTAGACGCTGCTCAGGGAATAGATAATTCTACAATTGTAACCACTATGGCAAGAAATGGTGTTGATTTTGGAATTAGAGTAAGTGGATTAGGTGAAAAACAGTGGTTTACTGCTCCAGCAAATATGGTAAAAGGACTTCTATTTCCTGGATACAAAGAAGATGATGCAAGCCCAGATATAGGAGATAGCACTATAACAGAAACAATGGGTATAGGCGGATTTGTAATGGGTGGTGCTCCTGCTATCGTACAATTTGTTGGTGGAACAGTTGTAGATGCTATTAATTACAGTGAGCAAATGTATGAAATCACTGATGGTGAAAATACGAACTACTCAATCCCTACACTAGATTTTCGTGGTTCAGCTTTAGGTATAAATATTGCTAAGGTAGTAGAAACAGGAATATTACCAATAATAAATACAGGAATGGCTCATAAAGTCGCAGGAGTAGGACAAATAGGTGCAGGTATTGTACATCCACCGATAGAATGCTTTGAAAAAGCAATACTAGAATTTACTAATAATGGCAAAAGAGGTGGAAATGATGAGTAGAATTATGGTGGCTTTAGGTGGAAATGCCCTTGGTAAAACACCACAGGAACAACTAAAACTAGTTAAAGAAACAGCTAAATCAATAGTTAATCTAATAGAGCAAGGTCATGAAGTAATTATTGCCCACGGTAATGGTCCACAAGTCGGCATGATTAATTTAGCTATGGAGATAGCATCAAGTACAAATGAAACTGTTTCACAAATGCCTTTTCCAGAATGTGGAGCTATGAGTCAAGGATATATTGGATATCATATGCAAAATGCAATTAGAGAAGAATTGACTAAAAGAAGTATAGACAAATCGGTAGCTACAATCATTACTCAAGTAATAGTGGATGAGAACGATGAAGCTTTTAGAAAGCCTTCAAAGCCAATAGGAAGCTTCTACTCTAAAGAAGAAGCAGAGAAGCTAATAAATGAAAAGGGTTATGAAATGGTTGAGGACTCGGGTAGAGGATATAGAAGAGTTGTTCCTTCTCCAAAGCCTGTAGATATTGTAGAAAAGGACATAGTAAAAGTACTTGTAGAAAAGGGGCAAGTGGTTATAACTGTTGGGGGTGGAGGAATTCCAGTAGTTAAGCAAGGTAGTTCTCTTCAAGGAGTGCCAGCAGTTATAGATAAGGACTTTGCAAGTGAAAAAATGGCTGAAATAGTTGATGCAGATTATTTATTTATATTAACTGCAGTTGATAGAGTAGCTATTAATTTTGGAAAACCTAATCAAATTGAATTAAAAAGTATTTCAGTAGAAGAAGCGAGAGAATACATTGATGAAAATCAATTTGCACCAGGAAGTATGCTTCCAAAAGTAATAGCTGCAATTAAATTTGTGGAATCGAAACAGGGTAGAAAGGCTATAATAGCTTCTCTTGAAAAAGCTAGGCAGGCATTGCTAGGAGAAAGTGGTACTACTATTTATAAAAAATGAATATTATTCCTTGACAATATACAAAATAATAAATATAATGAATAAAAATAAAAGGATTAAAGCGATGATAGGATGAGTAAATTGGTTTTAATCTATCAGAGAAGGGATGTCGTGGCTGGAAGCACCCTAGATGAACCCAATTGAAAACTAACCTTGAGTGTATCTAAAATCCATTAATTTGGGTAAGGATTTCCGTTGATTACGTTATAATCATTAGAGTGGACGTTTATATATAATGTTATATATGAATGGTTTTAATTAGGGTGGAACCGTGTGAGTAACCTCTCGCCCCTAGCATTGCTAGGAGTGAGAGGTTTTTTTGATTTTTAAATAATAAATAAGAGGAGGAGTTGTGATGTCAATGATTAAAATTACTTTACCAGATGGATCAATTAGAGAGTATGAAAATAAGATTACGGTTTTAGATGTTGCAAAGGACATAAGTGAAGGCTTAGCTAGGGTGATTGTTGGAGCTGAGTTAAATGGAGAACTAGTGGGTGTACAAGAAACTATAGAAGAAGATTCTAAAATAAACCTTTTAAAGTTTGATAGTGAAGAAGGTCAAGATGTATTTAGACATACAAGTGCTCATATCCTAGCTCAAGCAGTTAAGCGCCTTTTCCCAGATGTAAAACTAGCAATAGGACCAGCAATTAAGGATGGATTTTATTATGACTTCGATACAGAGCATAGATTTACTCCAGAAGACTTAGAGAAGATTGAAAAAGAAATGAAAAAAATAGTTAAGTCTGATTTACATCCAGAAAAGTTTATTAAGCCTAGAAATGAAGCAATAGAGTACCTTAAAGAAATTGGAGAAGATTATAAGGTTGAATTAGTTCAAGATTTACCAGAGGATGCTGTAATATCCTTCTATCAGCAAGGAGACTTTGTTGATTTATGTAAGGGACCTCATTTACCAACAACTAAAAAAGTTAAAGCCTTCAAATTAACAAGCATTGCTGGAGCATATTGGAGAGGCGATGAAAAGAGACCAATGCTTCAAAGAATTTATGGAACATCCTTTGAAAAGAAGAAGGATTTAGATGAGTATTTAGAAAGACTTGAAGAAGCTAAGAAAAGAGACCATAGAAAGCTTGGAAAAGAATTAGGATTATTTAGTATGCATGGAGAGGGACCGGGATTTCCATTCTTCCACTCTAAGGGAATGATTTTATGGCGCAACATAGAAGAGTTCTGGAGAGAAGAGCATGTAAAGAGAGGATACTCTGAGGTTAAAACTCCAATAATATTAAATGAACAATTATGGCATCAATCAGGACACTGGGATCATTATAAAGAAAATATGTATTTCACAAATATAGATGATTCAGATTTTGCAATAAAACCAATGAACTGTCCAGGAGCTATGTTAATATATAAATCAAATATGTATAGTTATAGAGATTTACCATTAAAAATGGCAGAGCTTGGACTTGTTCACAGACATGAGTTAGCAGGGGCTCTTCATGGATTAATGAGAGTTAGAAGCTTTACTCAAGATGATGCCCATATATTTATGCTTCCAGAGCAGGTAAAAGATGAATTGAAGAATGTTATAGAACTTGCAGATCATATGTATGAAGTATTTGGATTTAAATACCACATAGAGCTTTCTACAAGACCAGAAAAGGCAATGGGAACAGAAGAGCAATGGAATATGGCAACAAATGCATTACGAGAAGCTCTGGAGGAAATGGAGATTAATTATGTGGTTAATGAAGGCGATGGAGCTTTTTATGGGCCAAAGATTGACTTCCATCTTGAAGATAGTATAGGACGTACTTGGCAATGTGCAACTATTCAACTTGACTTTCAAATGCCAGAAAGGTTTGATTTAACTTATGTGGGCAAGGATAATGAAAAGCATAGACCAGTTATGATTCATAGAACTATATTGGGAAGTATGGAAAGATTTATTGGAGTTTTAATAGAGCACTTTGCAGGTAAATTCCCAGTATGGTTAGCTCCAACTCAGGTTAGCATATTACCTATATCTGATAAATTCAATGATTATGGATATGAAGTAGCAGAAGCCCTTAAAGCAAAGGGAGTAAGGGTTGAAGTTGATACTAGATCTGAGAAAATCGGATACAAGATAAGAGAAGCACAATTAGCTAGAAATCCATACATGCTTATTGTAGGAGAAAAAGAAGTAAACGACGAAACTGTATCGGTTAGAGATAGAGAAGAAGGCGATATAGGTGCAATGAAGATTGAAGAGTTTGTTAATAAAGTGGTTGAAGAAATAGAGACTAAAAAACAATAGGAGTTCAATTCAGATATTGATGACTAAAGGGTCATAGGCTTAATAAGTCTATGACCTTTGTTATAAACTATAAGTAATTAATGCAAATGAGGAAATTGCATATTTACAAATTAAATATAATCTTGCATAAAATTTTAACATGCAACTTCCTCAAATATTAAGAAAGGAAAAGTATATGAACCTAATAATACTATTTGAAGAAGATTTTATTGAAGAAAATAAGGTTAGATTACAGGGTAGAAGACTTAAGCATGTTCAATCAATTCATAAGGCTGATATAGGAGATACATTAAGAGTAGGATTACTAAATGGCAAAATGGGAGAAGGAAAAATTATCTCATTGACTAAAGAATCTATAGAAATGAATGTAAATTTAATTGATAATCCATCGGAGCCATCTAATATTAAATTAATATTGGCTATGCCAAGACCAAAGGTATTTAAACGTATTCTTCAAGATGTTACTACAATGGGAATTAAAGACATATATCTAATAAAAACGTGGAGAGTAGATAAAAGCTATTGGGGGAGTTCTTTATTAAGTGATGATAATCTATTGAAGCATATGATATTAGGCTTAGAACAAGGTAAGGATACGATATTACCAAGAATTCATATCAAAAAGCTTTTTAAGCCATTTGTAGAAGATGAAATTCCCAATATCATTAAGGGAACTAGACCGATTGCTGGACACCCAACTGGTGAAAGAGAATGTCCTAGAGGCATTTACGAACCTGTGACTCTAACCATTGGTCCAGAGGGAGGCTTTATACCCTACGAAGTTGAAATGTTAAAGAAACAAGGCTTTGAAATTGTTAGTCTGGGAAAAAGAATTTTGAGAGTAGAAACTGCTGTACCTTATTTAATAGGGAGACTTTCCTGACTTAATAGAAATATATAATTATTTATTTTTAAAGTGTTAATAATAAAAAAATGACTGTCACTTTTACATGACAGTCATTTTAAATAAATTTCAAATTACTCTACTTCTACAATCCAACCTTCTGGTGCTTCAACATCACCAAATTGAATTCCATATAAAGTATCATAAAGCTTCTTAGTTACAGGACCAACTTCTGTTTCACTATGGAACACATGAAGATCTCCTTTGTACTCTATACCACCGATTGGTGTTATAACTGCTGCAGTACCGCAAGCTCCTGCTTCTTTGAATTCATCTAATTTATCGATAAATACATCTCTTTCGATAACTTCCATTTCTAAATATTCTTTAGCAATATGCATTAATGAATACTTAGTTATACTTGGAAGAATAGATGGTGAATTAGGTGTAATGAATTTATCGTCATTAGTAATTCCAAAGAAGTTAGCAGCCCCAACTTCCTCAATCTTAGTGTGAGTTTTAGGGTCAAGATAAATTGCATCTGCAAATCCTTTTTTCACAGCTTCTTCGTGAGGTAAAAGACTTCCTGCATAGTTACCTCCAACCTTAGCTGCTCCTGTTCCATAAGGCGCTGCTCTATCGTAATCAGCAATAGTAAAGTTTACTGGTGCCATGCCACCTTTGAAATAAGGTCCTACTGGAACACAGAAAACACAGAAAATATATTCAGGAGCTGGTTTAACTCCTAGATTATCTCCTACACCAATTACAAAAGGTCTAAGATACAATGTTGCACCAGAACCGTATGGTGGTACAAAATGCTCATTAGCTTTAACAACTTGTTTACATGCATCAATAAATTTTTCTACTGGAACTTCTGGCATTAGTACACGCTTACAACTATTTTTAAGACGGGAAGCGTTTTCATCAGGTCTAAAAAGCTGAATCTTATTTTCCTTTGTGCGATAAGCCTTTAGTCCTTCGAAACATTGTTGTCCATAATGTAAAGCAGTAGAGGCTTCACTAATTGAAAGTCTATTATCCTCAACTAACTTTCCATCATCCCATTTTCCATCTTTCCATCTGGATATATAACGGAAATCCGTTTTCATGTAACTAAATCCTAATTTGCTCCAATCAATATTTGTTTGTTTACTCATATAATCCCCCTTGCTATAATTTAGTTTATTAGTTTGTAGAAAACTTGAAATTTAGAGCTAAAGCATAGAATTTTATAAATAATAATAATTCTATATTTTTATTTTTCTCTATGCTCGTTATTATAGTACATTTAAATTATAACATAATAAGAAAAAAGTGCATAATCCAAAATAAGTTAGCATATATTACTTTTTTATAATAATTTCTAGTTTTTGAGTTGATGTATTGAAAATAGTAATCATGTTATATATAATGTGATATAACTACACTATATCTTTCCTATGAATTTTTCCAGGTACTTTTAAATAAAATAAGTTATGAGTTTGTCTAGTATAATAGTTAATATAAGAAAAACTTTAAATATACATTTTCAACTATAAAATTAGCAAAATTATAATTAATTTTTGATTTAATATTTTTTATGGGTAAATAATTAAAAATGATCTCAGTAAAAATTTAATAAAATATAAAACAAGTATGGAGATGGTTGTGATGAAAAAATGTTCTATTTGTAAGAAGAATATGGCTGTTGCTTTTATATCAAAACTGGAAAATGGTAAGCCCAAAATGGAAGGTATATGTATAGAATGTGCTAAGAAAATGGGTTTTCCAATTATGAATCAATTGATGGAGCAAACAGGGATGTCTTCGGAGGAAGTAGAAAATCTTACTGAACAGATGAATGCAATGTATGAAAATGGTGAGATGGATGATATGGAAATAGATGAAGAAAATGCATTTAAGGATATATTTAGAGGTGCATTACCATTTATGAAAGGATCAAAGGATTTAGAATCTGATGATTTAGAATCTGATGAGTTAGAGTCTAATAAGTTAGAGTCTAAGGAAGAAAAGACTCAAAAATCAGATAACATAAAACAAACAAAGGAAAAGGATAAAAAAGATACCAAAGGAAAGAAATCAAAGAAAAAGAAGAAAAAGTATTTGGATACTTATGGTACAAATTTAACAGATAAAGCAAAAAATAATCAAGTTGACAAAATTGTTGGAAGACATAGAGAAATTGATAGGGTAATTCAGATTTTAAATAGACGTCAGAAAAATAATCCTATACTTATTGGTGAACCAGGAGTTGGTAAAACAGCTATTGCAGAAGGTTTAGCAGTTAGGATTGTGGAACAACAAGTTCCAATAAAGCTATTTGATACGGAAGTTTATTTATTAGATTTAACCGCTGTAGTGGCTGGAACTCAATTTAGGGGTCAATTTGAAGGTAGAATGAAATCTATCATTAAAGAAGCTTCTGAATGTGGAAATGTTATTTTAGTAATTGATGAAGTTCATAATATAATGGGTGCAGGTGAAGTACATGGAGGAGTCATGAACGCTGCTAACATACTAAAACCTGCTCTTGCAAGGGGAGAAATACAGATAATAGGTGCAACAACTATTGATGAATACAGAAAGCATATTGAAAAGGATACAGCCCTTGAAAGAAGATTCCAACCAGTTTTAGTAGAGGAACCATCAATAGATGAATCCATTGAAATATTACAAGGGATAAAAGATTATTATGAAGATTATCATCAAGTAAAAATTTCTAATGATGTAATTGAGGTGGCTGTCAAGCTATCACAAAGATATATTAATGATAGATATCTACCTGATAAAGCTATTGATGTAATAGACGAAGCAGGATCTAGAGCTAACTTGAAAAATAAAGGCTTAGTTGAGCTTGCTGCACTTGAAGAAGAGTTAGATGATATTGAAGTAGAGAAAGAGATTGCAGCTGAAAATAGTGATTATGAAAAGGCAGCAGACTTAAAAATGAATGAAATTAAGATTCAGGAAAAGATAGAGAAAATAAAAGAAGAATGTACAGAAGTTGAGATAACAGTTGAGGATATTGCATATGTAATTGAAGCATGGACAAAAATCCCTGTTCAAAAAATTACGGAAGAAGAAGCTGCAAAGCTATTGAAATTAGAAGATAGACTTCATAACAGGGTGATTGGTCAAAATGAAGCTATAGAAAGTATTTCCAAGGCAATAAGACGTAATCGTTCAGGATTCAAAAAACGTAAGAAGCCATCATCTTTTATCTTTGTAGGACCTACAGGAGTTGGTAAAACAGAATTAGTTAGAGCTTTAGCCCATGAAATATTCGGTAGTGAAGAAGCTATGATTAGAATTGATATGTCTGAATATATGGAAAAACATACAGTATCTAAATTAATTGGTGCTCCTCCAGGATATGTAGGATATGACCAAGGTGGACAGTTAACTGAAAAAGTACGTAGAAAGCCTTATTCAGTTATACTTTTAGATGAAATTGAAAAAGCCCATTATGATGTTTTCAATATGTTATTACAGATTCTAGAGGATGGAAGGCTGACTGATAGTCAAGGTAGAACAGTTTATTTTGATAATGCAATAATAGTAATGACATCAAATGCTGGAACAAATTTAAAGTCTAGTGGTATAGGATTTGGAAAACAAGGATATGATGCTTTAGAAAATAAAGTCAAAGAGGCTCTTAAAGATATTTTTAGACCAGAATTCTTAAATAGAGTAGACGATACAATAGTATTTACTAAACTAACAAGAGAAGAACTTCGTAAGATAATAGATTTAATGCTTAAGGAGATTATTATTGAAGCGAAGGAAAAGAATATTACAATAGATGTTGATGATAAGGTAAAAGAGTTTATACTTGAAAAAGGGTACGATGAGAAATATGGAGCTAGACCTTTAAGAAGAACTATCCAGAAATATATTGAGGATGAAATAGCAGAGCAATATATTCAAAATAAAGTTGTAGATGGAGCTTATGTGAAGGTAGTAATGAAGGATGATAAGGTTACTCTAGAAGTAGCATAGGTATAATTAAGAAATAGAATAATGAAAAAAATGTGAGATTAAAAAGCTCACATTTTTTTTATGAAAATATCTTCTTTTGATATAGTTTTAAAACATTATAAGCTAATAAATTTACTTTTAATGGAACTAATGGTAAAATGATATATAATTAGAACTTCTCTAAAGTTGAGGTGAGTAAATGTTATTAGAATCAAAAGTTACAAAGAAAGTAATAATGCTATTTGTAAGTTATCCTATTTTATTAATTATAGCTAAGCTCATAGGGGATAGGGATTTATCATTTAAGAGTATTATGATTTCCTTAGCTATTTATCTAGCTGTTTCATTAATCATTACTACATTAATCTTTATTAATAGAGATAATAAGGTTATAGATGCTCTAAAAGTTTTTTTATATAAGTCACCTAATAAGTTTATCGCTTTTATTTTATTTGCTTTATTATTTGTACTTATAGAAGAAAATCTAAGTTATATATATCTTTGGATATTTATAGGAATGACTTTATCTGTAAATGTATTTCTTAGAGATTAGGAAATTACATATTAAAATCATGCAAGAAATACATTTAATTATTAAATATGCAAATCAATCGAATATAAATAGAAACCTATAACAAAAAAACAAAGAAAAAAATAAAAAAGACTTGTTGCACAATATTTTGAGAACATTGTGCAACAAGTCTTTTAAAATATATTCAAAAGATAAATTACAATCATGGACAGATATGTAATAGGAAGAATATACACATAGTTTTTATAAAGATTTTTTACCTTAACATCAAAATATTCTATAGTTAGTACCTGACATAAATGCAATGGGGAAATATAATAGAAGGTGAATGCACTAACATATATAAACATTGCATAGTTTAGCTTCATACCATAGCTAGTAGCCAAAGGTAATATCATTGGAAATAGTAATGCAATACTTGGCTGAGTAGACGCCATGGAGAAAGATATAACAGCACATCCAATTATAATTAATAACTCTAAGGGGATGCCTTTATCTAAAAAACCATTTAATTGTACATATATTTCATCAATGTTGTTTACAACGTTTTTAAATAGCATTATTCCTAATATAGCGACTACCATTGGAATTTTTAAACCTTGAAAAATAGTTTTAAAAACTCTTTGGTTAGTATCATATTTAGAATCCTGTCTTTTATCATATATGTTTATAGATATGGATATTAAAATACCAAAGAGTAATGAAATATAAAAAGGTAATCTTAGTACTATAACTCCTAAAAGACTTATTAATATTGGAGATGCATATAATAGGAACTCTTTAATTGAAATCATGTATTCTTTAAGACTAGTTTTTTCTGGTTTAGTGTCATCGCATTTTCTTAATAAGAAAATATAACCTAATATATACATAACTATAGTGATAGGAAATTGAAGCTTAATGAAATCCCATAAATTAATATTTCCTACCTCTGCTGCTAAAATTATGGCAGGAGATAAAGGATATACAAAATACAAGGCATGTCTGAAAATAAGATTAATTGATGCTCTTTTATCATTTGGTAAATTAAGCTTGTCACCTAATTTATCAACTACTGGACACGACATTAAAGCCCCTCCAGTAACCAATAATGTTCCAATTATTGCGGGTGTGAATAAAATCGTTATCTTTGCACTTCTTAATACCTTTTCTAAGCTAGATATCATTCTATCTAGTATTAAATACTTATCCATTAAATGGCTTAATATAGTAATCAAGCCTATGGTTATGGCTAATGTGACTGATGAGTAGTCAGAGAATGTCTGCCAAACTAAACTTAATATTTTAATTGGAGACATTTTATTTAAAAGGGCTAATAAAACTGCTCCAATCATTAGAGAATATCCAATATTCACTTTTTTACTTACTATGATAAGAACCACTGTGATAGAAATAATTAATGTTATTATTGCCAATTTATCATCTCCTCTTTTATGAAATTTAGCGTCTCTAAATTTATATCCTATTTAGTTATATCATAGTTCAAAGAAAAACAAAACAAAAAGATAGTGGATAACTCTGCATACTATTTAATATTCAACACCTCAAATAAATATTAGCATGAGTAAGTCAATTGTAAAAGATAAAAGTCTAGGTTATAATATTAAGAAGTTATGAAAAGGAGAGAGGTAGATGAGAAATATCAAGCTTTTAATTAAATATGACGGCTCTAAATATAAAGGGTGGCAACGATTAAAAAATAGTGATAAATCTATTCAACAGAAAATAGAAGAAACACTTTCAAGAATTACACAAGAGGATATAAAAATAATTGGGTCTGGTAGAACAGATGCAGGAGTTCATGCTATAGGTCAAGTAGCTAATTTTAAGACAAATTCTGACATGATTTTAAATGATCTTCAAGATTATTTAAATATTTATCTGCCTCAAGATATAGTGATTGGTGAAGTTAAAGAGGTACATGATAGATTTCATTCAAGATATAATGCCATAAGAAAAACTTATTTATATAAAATATGGAATGAAAAATATAGAAATCCTTTTGTCAGAAATTATTCTGAACATATTAATGAAAGCTTAAATGTAGAGGCTATGGAAAAAGGTGCTAAATTTTTAGTTGGAGAAAATGATTTTTCTAGCTTTGTTACATCAAAATCTAAGAAAAAATCTAATGTTAGGACAATATACTCTATAGATATTACTAAAAGTGATGGTTTGATAGAAATAAAAATAGTTGGAAATGGATTTCTATATAATATGGTAAGAATAATCGTAGGAACCCTAATAGAGGTTGGAAAGGGCAATCTGAAGCCTCAGAAGGTTAACGATATATTAAAGAAAAAGAATAGACAACTAGCTGGACCAACTGCCTCAGCTCAAGGCCTTTACTTAGTAGAAGTAGAATATTAAACAAGAAGCGAACTAGAATAAAATAGAAATGAAAAAAATATAAGAAAATAATTACAAGATTTGCAGTAGTATAGATTTAGAACGAATAATTGATAAGTAATTTGAGAAAAAAAGAATATATGTGGGTTACAGAAAAGTTAGGGTTAAGAATATTTTTGACCTTAATTTTTTTATTACATCAAATAACTACTTAACGGAAGGAAGTTTTCGTAAAATTAATCGCATAATTTGACGTATATTGACGAAATATAATTAATAAATGTTTTAGCAAAGCATATATGAAGTCTAAATATATATTGAAATAGCAAATGGCAGATTGTTTAATTTAAATTAGATTTTTAGGAGGGTTTTATGGAATACTCATTTTTTATAAGTATTACTTTAATTGTGCTTATTTCTTTTTTAGTAAAAAAGAATAAATTTAGTATAAATGAAATTATATTTTTATGGTTAGTAGCTTCTTTCTTATATACTTTCGTGGAAGATATAGCTATTGTAAATTACAAGGTTGTTAGATTGAATAGTAATATTGCACTTTATTGGAATTCTCGTATAATAGATGTGATTCTTATTCCCATAGTAATAATAAGCTATATAGAATTAATGGTAGGATATAAAGTACTCTTAGTAAGAATTTGCTTAACAATAATATTCACTGGAATACTAATAGCGATACAGTATTTAGCGATTTATTTTAATATAATTGAAAAATTTAAATTAAGAATAGTAACTCAAAGTTTTTTTTTGATAGCTTTGCTAATAACAACATTTCTTTTATTTCAACCATTTAGAAAAGTATATATAAGAGAGGGGAAGAAATAAAGTGCCTTTACCTGAAACGTTTGACCAGAATGAGATTTTTGTAATTATTTTTTTTATAATCACATTTTTTGTTGCAATAAAGCTACCAAAACGATTTTCATTATCTACAATTATTCTAATATTATTAATTGGACTTGTAGTCCCAAGAATTTCTGATCATTTATTAGCTCCAAGGCCCTATGATTTATACGATGTTTTAGATGGAGAACCCTTTGAATTATTTGAGATAATCATATATATATTTTTTGCTTTAACTTCATATATTTTTCTAAATATATATGATAGATTGAAGCCAAAGGGCATAAATATTATGTTGTTTATCCTAATATCATCACTGATAGGGACTATAATAGAATATATTATGGCAATTTTTAATGTGTTTCAGTATAAAGAGTGGGAAATACAATATTCGTTCCCTGTCTATCTATTAGTTCAATCCCTTACTATACTCACCTTTCATTTAATACAATATGATAAGAGCTGCAAAAATGGTAAAAGTAACTTATAAAAATATATTAATAAATGAAGATATGTGATTATATATTAAAAGATTGCTGATGATTAAATGAAATGCTTAATAGATAAAACAAAAAAACAGAGAATACTAATACATCCATTATTGGTACAGTGTAAAGTATCCTCTGATTTATTTAATCTATTTTTTTTCTAATATCCTAGCCATTTGAACTCCTGAGCATGATGCCATCATAAGCCCTCGAGTTAACCCACATCCATCTCCAAGAAAATGTAGATTTTCAATATTGGCCTTAAAATTGTTATCTAAAATGACCTTGTTTGAATAAAACTTAACTTCTGGTCCATATAATAGGGTTTCTGGACTGGCAAAGCCTGGAACAATTACATCCATAGCTTGTATAAAGTTTATTATATTCATCATTGGTCTATAAGGAATAGCAGATGTTAGATCTCCTGCTACTGCATCTTTAAGAGTAGGTATCACATTTGACTGCGATAATTCCTTCGGCCAAGTTCTTTTTCCATCTACTATATCTCCATATCTCTGAACTAATATTTTATTATCTCCCAGCATATTTACAAGCTCAGCAACTTTTTTTCCATATTCTATAGGCTGATTAAAAGGATATTCGAAGTTATGGGAGCTTAGTATTGCAAGGTTCGTGTTTTTGGACTTATTATCTTTATATGAGTGACCATTTACAATTGACAACTTATTATCATACCTTTCTTCAGCCACAAAACCACTTGGATTTTGACAGAAGGTTCGTACCTTATCTTTAAAAGGCTTAGGATGACCTATTAGTTTACCTTCATATAAGACATCATTTATTTCTGCCATTACTTCATCTCTAACTTCTACTCTTACACCAACATCTACGGTTCCTGCTCTATGATTAATATTGTGCTTTAGACACATAGTTTTGAGCCAATTTGCACTTTTCCTACCTACACATAAAACTACTTTATCTCCATAAATTTCTTCTATATTCTCTAAATGTCCTTTTTTATATTCCTGAGACTTTATAACCCTTACGCCTTTTATAGTGTTATCTTCTATTATTAAATCTTCTGTATAAAGATTATCTCTTAAGTCTACACCGCAGTCGATGATATGATCTTGAATACGCTTAAATATATCATGGGCTTTTTCAGTTCCTAGATGCCTAATAGGACAGAGGACTAGTTTCAGATTAGCTTTTATAGCTTTTTTACGAATTTCTTGAATAGCTTCTTCATTTTCTATACCCTCTACATGCTCATCAGCACCAAAGTTCAAGTATGTTTTATCTACATAATTAATTAACTCAACTGTATTATCATGACCAATATAATTTGGTAATTCTCCTCCAACTTCTGGACTTAAGCTAAGCTTTCCATCAGAAAAAGCTCCTGCGCCTGAAACTCCAGCTGTTATACTACAATATGGTTGGCAATCAACGCACTCATTAGTTTTCTCTTTAGGACATTTTCTATTTTCAACTTTTTTTCCTTTTTCAATTAATAGAACTTTTTTATTTTTATTAAGCTTTATTAACTCCATAGCCGTGAACAATCCCGATGGACCTGCACCAACTATAATAATATCGTATTTCATAATAATCTCACCTTTCCTTCTTTGGATACATTAATATAATAACACAATATACGAACATTTTAAATAAATTTTAAAATAATATTTGTGTTTTAATTTTTTGCTATAAAAAAGGAATCTTCGAATATTAAGTGGAATATAGGATATATAAATAAATAATGACAAATCAGATAGTTATAATTATAATTCAGATTACTTTAAATGTTTCAATCGTAAAAGGGGTGCATAGTAAGTGTATGAAAATTTATGTAGTAATATTAAAGACAATTTATTAAATTTAGTTTCCATAAAAAGTGATACTGGAACTAGATTAGAAAGAAAAATTGAATTTTTTATTCATGACCAATTAAGTAGAATAAACTACTATAAAGAAAATACTGAATTATACGGAGCATATAAGCTTGAGAAAGATCACTTAGAAAGGGCTATTGTATGGAGTTTAGTCAAGGGGAAAGGTAAGGACACAGTTATTCTACTTCATCATCATGATGCAGTAGATGCCGATGACTATAGACAATTGTCTAAGTTTGCATATGATCCAGATGCTCTCTCTAATGAGCTAAAAAAATTATCATTATCAGAAGAGGTAAGAAAAGACCTTGAAGGAAATGAATGGATTTTTGGAAGAGGTACGGCAGATATGAAAGCTGGAGCAGCAATACAACTATCTCTGATAGAGAAATATTCGAAAAAAACAAATTTTAATGGTAATATCCTATTGTTATCAGTGCCCGATGAAGAAAATCTGTCATTAGGGATGAGAGAAGCAGTAAAACTATTAAATAAACTAAAAAAAAGCTTTAATTTAGAATATAAGTTATTAATAAACTCTGAGCCCCATGGGAGAAGAGAAGATGAAATAGCAACCCTATATGAAGGGTCTGCAGGAAAGGTTACGCCATTGATTTATGTAAGAGGTAAGCAGACTCATATTTTAGATGTATTTCAAGGGATTAATCCAATAGCATTGTTGTCGGAAGTAATTAAAAGGTCAGAAATGAATTTGGATTTTGTTGATAAAGTAGGTAAAGAGCAATCACCACCACCAGCTTGGATAAATACTAGAGATAGGAAAATAGCTTATGACATTTCCATTCCCCAAGCAGCAGGTGGATATTTAAATGTTATAACCCTTAATAGTAGTCCAAAGGAAGTAATAAATAAGATAAAGAATATTTGTGAAAGTAGCTTTAGTGAAGCTATAGAAATAATAAGAGAAAAATATAAGAAGTATGAATCTCTAGTAGAAAAGGATATAGTAGACATGAAGATACCTTGGAAAGTCAATGTAAAGGACTTTTCAGAAGTATATAAACAAGCATATAATAAATATGGCAATGTCTTTATTGAAGATTATAAAAGAGCAATGGATGAGGTTAAGAGAAAAATTGAGAACAATGATATTAATATGCAAGAGGGTACATTTGAATTGATTGAGAAAACGTTAGAATATATAGATGATTTTTCACCTATTATGGTTATTGCTGTATCACCTCCATATTATCCTAACGTATCAAATATTACCATGGAAAATTTATCAGAAATGGTATTAAACTTAAATCAAGAAATCTCAAAATATTCTAAAGAAAAATGGAACATATCCTATGAAAAGCAGAATTATTTTATGGGAATATCTGATATGAGCTATGTATCCCTATCTGATAGCATGGAGGATGTATCCTCAATTGGAGATAATATGCCTTTGTGGGATAACATATATAGCATAGATTTTAAAGGTATAAAGTCTCTTAATATTCCAGTAATGAATATTGGACCATGGGGAAAAGACATTCATAAATTTAGTGAAAGAGTTTTTAAAAAGGATGTATATGAGAGAGTTCCTGAGTTGATAGAGTTTACAATAAAGAAAATTTTAAATCAATAATAAAAAGTGCAAATAAGGGTATAAAAGTCATGAAATATAAATTATATATTAAAATTAAAGTTAGTTTTCCGTGAATATTGTTAATATTTTGTAAAGAAACCTACATTTATGTATTAGGTGTAGGTTTCTCCTTGTCTTCAACAGGATAGAATTATATGGGTAAAAAAGTAAATTATCTTGACATGTGAACGAGCGTTCACTATAATAAATTATTATAGATATAATAGAAAAGAAGGTGGAAGAACAAGGATATGGAACAATTAAATGATACTAAAAGGTTAATTATAGAGACATCATTAAGATTATTCTCTGAAAAAGGATTTAACTCTACTTCTGTCAGGGAAATTGCAAGGGAAGTAGGGGTAAGAGAAAGTGCTATATATAACCACTTTAAAAGCAAAGGAGAAATAATTAATACTATTTTTCATATGTATGGAATAGGTAAGGCTAGAATATATATAGAGCAGATGATGAATGACGAGAAATTTCTAGATGATCCATATCATTTTCTTAAGCACATAGCATTAGATGAAATTTTAGAGATTATTTGTAATAAAGAGTTTAATAAGTTTAAGAGAATTGTGGTAATGGAAATGTTTTGTGAGGAAAATGCCAGATATATTATAGAAAGAGAAATCTTTGATCAGACTAGAGGTTTGCTAAGAGAAATTTTCGAATTAATGGCAAAGAGGCAAGTCATTAAGAATCATGATCCAGCTGTCTTAGCCAACGAGTTTTTGGCTCCCCTGGGATTAGTAAACTTAGAACATCTAATAATTGGATCTGAAGATGGTGATGAAAAGTATTATAAAGATCAAATAGAGAGTCATATAGATTTCTTTTGGAATGCAATTAAGCTTGATTAGCACTTGGGGGTGAAATAATGTATAAGGTTTATAATATTGGATTAGATGTTGGATCAACTACAGTTAAAATGGTAGTTTTAGATGGTGATGCAAATATATTTTATAAGAAATATATGAGACATTATTCTGATATAAAAAAGACTGTAACTTCTATGTTTGAAGATGTGAAGGGACTGCTCAATAATAAGGCTGTATCAATTGTGATTACTGGCTCAGGTGGATTAGGTATAGCTCAAAAACTTAAAATTCCTTTTACACAAGAAGTTATTGCTTGCACAACTGCAATAGAGAAATTTATTCCTGATACTGATGTTGCCATAGAACTCGGTGGAGAAGATGCAAAAATAACATATTTTGGTGAATCTTTAGAGCAAAGAATGAATGGTACATGTGCAGGAGGTACGGGAGCATTTATTGATCAGATGGCTTCTCTATTACAGACTGATGCTTCGGGACTTAATGAGATGGCTAAAGATTATAAGCAGATATATCCTGTAGCATCTAGATGTGGAGTTTTTGCAAAGACTGATATTCAACCTTTGTTAAATGAAGGTGCTGCTAAGGAAGACATCTCAGTCTCAGTTTTACAAGCGGTTGTAAACCAAACAATAAGCGGATTGGCTCAGGGCAAGCCTATAAGAGGAAATGTTGCATTTTTAGGTGGACCTTTAAACTTTATGTCAGAGCTTAGAAAAAGATTCATTGAAACTTTGAAAATGGATGATGAAAATATTATATTTCCTAAGAATTCTCAGTTTTTTGTGGCTATTGGAGCGGCTCTTTCTGCTGTAGAAGAAGAAACTCAATCCTTTGATATCTTATACAGTAAATTACCCGAGATAGATAAATTAAATGACGATGAAAATAAGGAGTTAGAACCATTATTTGAAAATGAAGATGAATATAATAAATTTGTGAAAAGACATTCTAAACACAAGGTTAAAAGAATTGATATAGAAAAATATGAAGGTAAAGCATTTTTAGGGATAGACGCAGGATCTACTACTACAAAGGTAGCTTTAATTGATGAACAGGGAGCTTTACTATACTCCTATTATGGTAGCAATATGGGAAGTCCATTGCAATCAACTATAAAAGCATTAAAGGATTTATACAGTAAAGTTAATAATAAAATAGATATTGTGAATTCAGCTGTTACAGGATATGGTGAACACCTTCTAAAGTCAGCTTTAAAGATAGATCATGGAGAAATTGAAACAGTTGCCCACTATAAAGCAGCGGATTATTTCTTGCCAGGAGTGGATTTTGTTTTAGATATTGGTGGCCAAGATATGAAGAGCTTAAAAATACATGATGGAGTGATAGATTCAATCATGTTAAATGAGGCTTGTTCTTCTGGATGTGGCTCTTTTATTGAGACATTTGCTAAATCATTGAATATAGAAATTAAAGATTTTGCAAAGCATGGTTTGAAAAGTAAAAAACCTGTTGACCTTGGTACTAGATGCACAGTATTTATGAATTCTAGAGTGAAACAGGCTCAAAAAGAGGGGGCAACGGTTAATGATATATCCGCTGGCATATCAACCTCTGTTATAAAGAATGCTTTATTTAAAGTTATTAGATTACGTAGTCCTGAAGACTTAGGAGAAAAGATAGTAGTTCAAGGTGGAACCTTCTATAATGATGCAGTCCTTCGTTCTTTAGAGCAAATTTCTGATAGAGAAGTGGTTCGACCAGATATAGCTGGAATTATGGGAGCATTTGGTGCTGCTTTAATTGCCAGAGAGAAATATACCCTAAATTATCAAACAACTATGTTAAAAGCGGACCAATTGGATGATTTTTCTGCTAATACCACTATGGAAAGATGCAAGCTTTGTGGTAATAATTGTTTATTAACTATAAATGAGTTTTCAAATGGCGGTAAGTTTATTTCTGGAAATAGATGCGAAAAGGGCGCAGGAATCCAGAAAAAGAAAAAGGATATACCTAATTTATTTGAATATAAATATAAAAGAGCTTTTAGCTATAAATCTCGCCCAGTTAATGAAGCTCCTCGAGGATTAATTGGGATTCCTAGAGTTCTAAATATGTATGAGGATTATCCATTCTGGTTTACATTCTTTACAGAATTAGGATATAAAGTTGTTATTTCAGGACGTTCTTCTAAGAGAATATATGAGATGGGAATGGAAACAATTCCTTCTGAATCAGTATGTTATCCTGGAAAATTGGTACATGGACATATTGAAGATTTAATAAACAAGAGGATAAATAAGATATTCTATCCTTGTATACCTTTAAATATTAGAGAGGATGAGAACTCTGATAATCACTATAATTGTCCTATAGTGACATCATATCCTGAAACTATAGCTGCGAATATGGATAAATTGAATGATAAATCTATTATATTCTTTAAGCCTTTCTTACCTTTAGATAATCAAAAAAGGTTAGTGAAGAGGTTAAATGAAGAGTTAATTGAAGAGAAAATTAATAAAGATGAAATACAAATTGCCGTTGATAAGGCATATAAAGAGCTTGAAAAATTTAAATGTGATGTGAAAAATAAGGGTGAAGAAGCCCTTAAATATATAAGAGAAAATGACATGAAAGGTATTGTACTAGCAGGTAGACCTTATCATGTGGATCCAGAAATAAATCATGGAATCCCTGAAATGATAAATTCCTTTGACTATGCAGTACTTACTGAAGACTCTATTAGTCATTTAGCCGATGTGGAAAGACCAATTAGAGTAGTTGACCAATGGGTATATCATTCAAGATTGTATGCTGCAACAACCTATGTTGCTAATCATAATGATCTAGAGTTAGTTCAGCTGAATTCTTTTGGTTGTGGTCTAGATGCTGTTACAACTGATCAAGTACAAGAAATTTTAGAAGACCATGGGAAAATATATACTCTGCTTAAAATAGATGAAATTAATAACCTAGGAGCTGCTAGGATTCGTATACGTTCACTTATTGCAGCAATCAAGGAGAGGGATAGAAGAGGTTTCGAACCTAAAAAACTATCAGAAGCACCAAAGAGGGCCGTGTTCACTAAGGAAATGAAGGAAAAACACACAATTTTAGCTCCTCAAATGTCTCCAATTCATTTTCAATTTTTGAAAACTGCCTTTGATAAGGCTGGATATAATCTTGAAGTGCTTCCATCAGTTGACAAAAAAGCTGTTGACGAAGGATTAAGATACGTAAACAATGATGCTTGCTATCCATCCATTATCGTTGTTGGACAGCTTATGAAGGCATTAAAGTCGGGAGAATATGATGTAAATAATACTTCGGTAATAATATCTCAAACTGGAGGAGGTTGCAGGGCTACCAATTATATTGCTTTTATGAGAAAGGCTCTAAAGGATGCGGGTATGGAGCAGGTTCCTGTAATATCATTGAATGCCTTAGGGTTTGAAAAAAATCCAGGATTTAAATTAACTCCTTCTTTGATTCATAATTTAATGAAGGCAGTGGTTTATGGGGATTTACTTATGAGAATCCTGTACAAAGTGAGACCTTATGAGAAGATACCAGGCTCTGCAAATAAACTTTATGACCATTGGATAGAAAAATGTAAATATTCCTTAATGAATGAGAGATTTAAAGAATTTAAAGAAAATATATATAAAATTGTTAATGATTTTGATAACCTGGAAATACAAGAAGATTTAAGAAAACCAAAGGTTGGAATAGTGGGTGAAATACTTGTTAAGTTCCATCCAACGGCCAATAATAATATTGTGGACTTACTTGAAGATGAAGGGGTAGAGGCAGTAATGCCTGATTTAATTGACTTCTTCTCCTATACTGCCTATAATAGTCAAGTAAAGTATGAAAAGCTTTCTGGAAGCTTTAAGGGTATGTTGAGTAGTAAAGTTATTATTAAGGCAATAGAATTTTATAGGAAGGATATGAAAAAGGCTCTTAATGAAAGTCAAAGATTTGAAGCACCAAAATCTATTGAAGATCTTGCAGAAGGAGCTGCAAGGCATCTATCTTTAGGTAACCAAACAGGAGAAGGATGGTTTTTAACAGCAGAAATGGTTGAGTTGATTGAAAGTGACGTAAATAATATAGTATGCCTACAGCCATTTGCTTGTTTGCCAAATCATATTACCGGTAAAGGTATGATTAAGGAATTAAGAAGGGCATATCCTAAATCTAATATTGCTGCTATCGACTATGACCCTGGGGCAAGTGAAGTTAATCAATTAAATCGAATTAAGCTTATGTTATCGGTAGCGTTTAAAAATATGGAAAAAGAAGTTACTGATATATCTAATGAGTTAAATAAAAGAAGCAAAGAACAGATTGCTGCGACTAACATATAGTTTTCATATGGATTACTCTATTTAGAGATAAGATTATTGAAAAGAGGGGTTTAAAACCCTTCTTTTTTATTATACAATACTAAGAGATAGGGCTTGTTCATAATTTGTTCATATTTTCGTAATACTATTGTTATATAATTGTTTATAATATGTGACATTTATGAATTTGTTGAAATTATAGAATATGGAGGGGAATCTATGATAGAAGTTAAAGGGTTAACTAAAAGGTATGGTAATCTAGTTGCTGCCGATAACTTAAACTTTACTGTTCAAGAAGGCGAAATACTAGGCTTTTTAGGACCTAATGGTGCAGGAAAATCTACCACAATGAAAATGATGACAGGATATATGCCATCAACTGAAGGTACCGTTTTAATAGATGGATTAGATATCATCGACGATGCTCAAGAGGCTAAAAGAAAGATTGGATATGTACCTGAAATTCCACCGTTATATAAAGATATGACTGTAACAGAATATTTAAGATTTGTAAGTGAATTAAAAAATATTCCTAAGAAGGAGATAAAGGAAAAAATTCAATATGCTGTTTCAAAGCTGAGACTTGAAGATGTTAAGAATAGATTAATAAGAAACATTTCAAAGGGATTTAGACAGAGGGTTGGTCTAGCCCAGGCAATACTCGGTAAGCCAGAAATTCTTATCTTAGATGAACCAACAGTTGGACTTGATCCAAAACAAATTATTGAAATGAGGGAATTAATTAGAGAACTAGGTAAGGAGCATACTATTATGATAAGCTCACATATTCTCTTTGAGATCAACCAATTATGTGAGAGAGTAATTATTATTAATAAGGGAAAAATAGTTGCAATTGATTCTCCTGAAAACCTTTCTAAAAGATTGAGTACTGCTTCAAGATTATCTTTAAGAATAGTTGGAGATGAAGAGAAAGTTATAAATACCATCAAAGAAATTCCCGGAGTACAAAGTGTATCGGTAATAGGTCAGGTTGAACAGGAATCATATGATTATAATGTGTTATCAGATACAAACTATGATATAAGAAAAAGAGTATTCTTTGATATGTCTAAGGCGGGATTCCCCATATTAGAGATGAAGACAGTAGAGCTTACTCTAGAAGAAGTATTCCTTCAACTTACTGGATTAAGTGAAAAGGGAGAAGGAGTAGTAGAAGAGGGGGAAAGTGAGGATGAATAAAACTGCAACAATATTTAAGAGGGAAATGAAGTCATATTTCTATTCACCTTTAGCGTATGTTATTATTTCGGTTTTCCTAGTTATATCAGGATATCTATTTACAACTAGTATTCTTTTTACTAAATCGTCATATATGCAAGATGTATTTACCAATATGGTAACTTTAATGATATTTTTGATTCCTTTACTTACTATGGGACTATTAACTGAAGAAAGGAAGCAGGGGATTGACCAACTATTATTTACAACTCCCCTTGGAGTTACAGAATTTGTTATGGGTAAGTTTTTAGCTGCATTTTCTGTTTATAGCATTATGCTAGTCTTTACTTTTATGTATCCAGGGGTACTAGAGATATTTGGAACACCAGACTATGGTTCAATAGTAAGTGGGTATATAGGTCTTTTATTAGTTGGTGGAGTATTTATTTCGGTTGGTTTATTTGCATCCTCCTTAACTGAGAGTCAAGTTATAGCAGGGTTAGTATCCTTTGGTATACTATTAACTATTTGGCTACTTACAATGCTAAAATCAGTACTGAGTGGTATTCTAGTTACTATTGTATTAAAGATAGACTTATTTAATTATTTCTACGATTTCCAAAATGGAATATTAGATTCTAATGCAATTATAGTTTATCTAAGTTTTATCTTTGTATTTTTATTCTTGACCACTAGAGTAATTGATAGAAGACGTTGGAAATAAGGGGGGCAGAAAATGAAGAAATTATTTAATATGAGAAGATTAAAATACGGAAGTAATTCAATAATTCTAACTGTATCAATTGTTGGAATTGTTATTCTTTTTAATATATTAATAAGTAATTACAATATGAGAATAGATATGACACAGAACAAACTACACACATTATCAGATAAAACTAAGCAAGTATTAAGTAATTTAGATAATGATATAGAAATTATAGGATTTTTTACTGATGATTCAGACTTACTTCCTCAAATAAATGAACTATTGAAGGAATACAAACATCATTCTGACGATCTTACAATTTCATTATTGGATATAAACTCAAATCCTGTAAAAGCTAGACAATATGATGTTACTGACTATGGAACAGTTGTAGTTAAAAGTGGAGATAGAATTGTTAGAATCAGAAGAAATGATTTTTATCAGATGGACTTTAGAACTACTGAAAATGTATTTGCAGGAGAGGAAAAAATTACTCAAGCCATTGTTGATGTAACAACTGAGAAGCAGAATAAAGCATATTTCTTACAAGGTCATGGAGAATTGTCAGGAGATAGCATACACTGGTTTAAAAGTTCTGTTGAAGGAGAAGGATATATTGTTGATGATTTAAATATGGCACAGGAAAATGGAATACCAGAGGATGCTGATTTATTAATCATTCCTGGTCCTACAAAGGATTTTACCTCAGATGAATTGTGGTATTTAACTCAATATACCGACAATGGTGGTAGAATAATGTTCTTGATGAGAAGGGTACAAGATCAGGCCTCAATAAATGGCCTTCTGGGGTATATGAGAAGTCTTGGAGTACAGGTAAATAATGACTTAGTTATTGATCCTGAAAGAAATTACTTTAATGACCCAATTACGATTATTCCAGAATATAAAACACAAACTATAGTAAATAAGCTTAAACAAGCAGGACTATATGTGATTTTAACAGATGCTATTAGCATCGAAAAATCAGAAAATATAAAGGATAACACTTTATATGAACCGCTTCTTGAAACTAGTAATAAAGCATGGGGTGAAACAAATTTAACAGCAGATGATATTAATTTTGATGAAAATGATCATGAAGGTCCATTAACCGTAGCAGCAGCAATTACTAAAAATGGAAGACAAAAGGCTATGAAGGTAGTTGTGATTGGTAATGTAGCTATTGCGACAAATGAGTTGATAAATGAACAGGGAAATATGGACTTTATAGTCAATGCTATAAACTTTACTCAGGATAAAGAAGAATTGATATCCATAAGGACAAAGAATAGAGTAATGGAACCTTTAACAATTCAAGGTAATCAAGGTACATTCTTATATGTAGTTCTTGTAGGAGTAATTCCTCTGATAATATTTGCAGCAGGACTTATCATCTTCATAAGGAGGAGAAGAAGGTGAGAAAGTTTAGAGGTACGATTATAATAGCTATAGTATTTATAGTTTTCCTTGGGTATTATTATTTAGTGCCTAGAGATACTGGACTAGAGGGTTATGAATCACTAGTAGGAAATATTGAAGGAAAGACCATAAATGAAGTCATTGTAGAGCAAGAGGAAGGAAATAAAACTATAATTAATGAGGATAATACTTGGTATGTAATAGATGAAAATAAGTATGTTGCCGACCAGCAGACTATAGAAGAGATGGTAGGTAAACTATCAAAACTTGAATCTATTGGGATAATTGAAACCAATCCAGATAATTTTGACCAATATGGCTTAAAAAATCCAAAGTATAAGCTCTTTATGAAAGCAGATGGCAATACGCAGGAAGTTGATATTGGAGATTATACTCCATCAGGAGATTGCTATTTTGCTAAGCTTCCAAATAATGATACAGTTTATAAAGTAGGAGCAACTAGATTTAAAGAAGTAACTAAGCCTATTGACGAGCTTCGAACCAAACAAATCTTTACTGGAGATCTGGAAGATATGAAGAAAATTGAGGTTACTCGAGAAGATAAAAGATTGTTGACCTTAATAAATGATGGTGGATGGAAGATACAAGAAGGAAAAGATTCATTTGATATAGACCAAGAGCAACTATCTAATTTTGTGAATGATTTAAAGAAGATTAAAATAGCTAATTTTCACAATGAAGAAAATGAAGAGATATCTTTCTATGGATTAGATAACCCTTCACTAACAATAATACTAACCTATAGTGATGAGGAAGTTGAAAAGTTAGTGCTAGGTTCATCAGCTGGATTAGGAGAAATATACGGAAAAAGAGGAGATGGAGAAGGGATATTCAGTGTTCCCTATGATGAAGTTAAGTTCTTTGAAACTATGACTGTAATAAAGAAAAATTAAAATAATAACGACCATATCTTGATATGGTCGTTATTATTTTAAGCTAAATAAAGGATTTATTTTGGCTTACTTATGAACATTTGTGTATAGATATATCCATATTTATCACTTGGAGTTATTCCAATTCCAATATGAGTAAAGTCTGGACTTAGAATATTCTTCCTATGACCACTTGAATTCATTAGTGCGTTATGGGCATTTTCTACGCCAGAATTACCAGCTAAATTTTCTCCTGCGTGTAAGTATTCTATACCAAAGCTTTTCATCATATCAAATGGACTACCATAGTTAGGAGAATAATGGCTGAAATAATTATTTTCTGCCATATCTTGAGCTTTAATTCTTGCAACCCTTGCTAATTCTAAATCAACCTCTAATGGAGGTAAGTCATTTTTAGTCCTTTCCATGTTGACTAACTCTACCATTCTTTGTTCTTGATCGGTTAACCTTTTAACAGGGTTAGCCGGTGATTGTGTATTGTTTTGATTAGTGTTAGGCGTTGTGTCTGGTTGATTATTAGGTGTTTGGTTGTTTGTATTAGGTTCTTGGTTATTACCTGTGTTTGGTTGATTTGGCTGCGTTTGGTCAGAATTCGGTATATTGTTTGGTTGTTTAGCAGTATCTGTTTCTTTTATAACTGGTTGTACTGACTCATTATTTACACATCCAACACGATTGTTATCTAGCTTAATGACATACCAATCTCCTACCTTACCAAGTACGTTTGCTACATCATTTTGATTTAAGGTTCCAATTGTATCAAAGCTTTCTCCTGCACCTGATTTAACATCGCATCCATTTCTAAGAATTTTAACATTTTTAACTTCTGCAGTTTCAAAAATTGATGATTCATTAGTATCCATAGGTTTTTCACTAGGACTAGTACAGGAAGTTAGTAAAAGCAAAATTATAGTCAATACTAAATATTTCTTTTTCATTGTGCACCTCCTTTAATTAATTTGTTAGATAATTTTACTTATCAGAAATATTATTTGTTTTATTTTACTTAAATATTAAAGTTAAAAATAATTTAAGCTTGGAAATATAAGTTAGCAAAAAAATAAACCCTGATGATTTATCAGGGTTTTTTCATTATGTTAATTTATAGTTTATCTAAAGTACTGACAATAAAACAATTAAGATTAGTATAGCGATGATTCCTCCAACGATCCAATACAGGAACTTTTTCTTTACAAAAAATATTTTGGTCATGGAAAACCCTCCTTAAAATCCTTTGATGGCAAAAGGACTATAATATCTCATATTAATAATCTATTTCATAAAATCATAATATATGACTAATTGATTAAAATATTAATAAATAGAAACAAATTGCTCCTAAATAACGGTAGGATGAATAATTATAATTTGTATGTAATAATTACACGACAAAAGCAAATAATGTTAACTGTCAATTGTCCGAAAATTAACAATATTACAACTTGTCATAATTTTCAAAAATGATATAATAATACTATAATTATTAATATTTCGTAACAATTATTAATAATTATAGTATTAGGAGTAAAGTTACTTCTAATAAAAAATTAACAAGGGGGGAATTTTTAATGGAAAAAAGACAACAGTGGGATAGCAGAATGATTTTTATTTTTGCAGCAATTGGTTCAGCTGCTGGCCTAGGAAATGCATGGAGATTTCCGTATATGGCAGCCTCTAATGGCGGTGGTGCATTTTTAATTCCTTATTTTATTGCACTTATTACTGCGGGTATACCGTTATTAATTCTTGAGTTTGGTATTGGACATAAGTTCCAAGCTGGAGCACCAACAGCATTCAGTAAAGTTAAAAAAGGTTGGGAAGGCTTAGGCTGGTGGTCTATCGGTGTTAGTTTCGTTATAGTTACATACTATGCTGTAATTATGGCATGGGTATTTGACTATCTATGGTATTCACTTTCATTGGCATGGGGTGATGCACCGGCAGATTTCTTCTTAAATAATGTTCTTAAGCTTTCAGAAGGACCAGGTCATTTAGGAGGATTCAGCATTCCAGTGCTTATAGGTCTAATTTTAGCTTGGCTAGCTGTTTACTGGACAATTAGAGACGGAGTAAAATCTGTTGGTAAGGTTGTTAAGTGGACTGTTCCTTTACCAATTATAATGCTTGGAATCCTTGTAATTAGAGGATTAACATTGCCAGGTGCTATAGATGGTATCAATTACTATCTAAATCCTGATTTCTCTAAGTTATTGGATCCAAAGGTTTGGGCTAGTGCCTATGGACAGGTATTCTTCTCATTAAGTGTTGCTTTTGGTGTTATGATTGCCTATGCTAGTTATTTACCTAAGAAATCTGACATAACTAACAATGCATTCATTACTGCATTTGCAAACTGTGGAATTAGTTTCATGGCTGGTTTTGCAGTATTTGGAACAATGGGATATATGGCAGCTGAGAAAGGTGCTTCAGTGGCTGAAGTTGCAGGCACAGGAGGAATTGGATTGGCTTTCTGGGTATATCCAGAGGCTATAAGACTACTACCATTTGGATCTGTAGTTTTTGCACTAGTATTTTATATTATGTTATTAACTCTTGGTATTGATTCATTCTTCTCACTTGTAGAAGGTGTGGTTGCAGGGGTATCTGATAAGTGGGGCTTTGGTAAGAAGAAGACAACTATTGGAGTTATATTAGTTGGATTTGTTATTAGTTTAATCTATGCAACTAAAGGTGGTTTACACTGGTTAGATATAGTTGATAGATATGTAAATAACTATGGTATTATTGGTGTTGCTTTATTTGAAACTATAGCTATAGGTTGGATTTACAAATCTAGGAAACTACGTGAATATGTAAATCCAATATCTGAGGTTCATCTAGGTGGATGGTATGACGTCTTAATTAAATTTATAGCACCTTTAGCTTTAGCAGGTATTCTTGTATGGAATATTGTGCAAGAAATTATTGATGTTACACAAGGAAATGCCTATGGTGGATATCCAGTTTGGGCAATAGCCGTAGGTGGTTGGTTAGTAGCGATAGTACTTATAGTTGGCTCAATTATATTAGGAAAATCAAAGTCTAGTTATGTTATGGAAGAGGCTTCTGAGGAAGTAGAATAAGCAGGAAGGATAATATTACAAGTACCTTACAATGAGGGGGAATATATATGTCATTAGGTGCATGGATAATGCTTATATTTGGGATTGTTATTCTGTATGGAGGGCTTTTTTGGGCAGTTTCAAATGCTAGAAAGAGTACTAATAAATAGAATAATAATTTGTTAGTAATAAAGGAGGACTGCAGTTGAATGCGGTCCTCTTTTGATTACAATTTCTTTTTTTAGCTTTAGCTATACCTTTTAATATTAAGTTGTTAAGCAAATTAATATTAACCTAAGTAAATTGCATATTACAACCTTATTAGAAACACATTTGTTTTGTAAATATGACTTTTTTATTTAGCTACAATAGGTTTCTGATGGCTTGCTATTCTAAGGGGTCTAATTCTATAATGTACTCAATCTCTTCATTATTGTAGCTAGTATACTTTGGCATCTTTATCAACTCTTCTAAAGTAATAGCTTTTTCTCCATCTTTTCCGTTAACTGTCAATCCATCGTAATACCAAGTCATTGATTTCTCAATATTAATAATTTTCCATTCATTATCTATTTTCTGTAGAGTATAGCGTTTGTTAACATAATCAACTGTATTTTTTTCATCATGGAATTTTGTAATTCTTTGAGTGAATACATATCTGAAGTCATTAACATTAGGATCATATACATCTGATATCTTTAATGTATTTTCGACATTTTCATTGGAAATAAAAGAAGTCATGTTGTATTGCATATCTTTTTTTAGCTTTTCTTTATGTGCTTTTAAATCATCTATAGATAACCCCTTTAAATCAATTCCTTTAAACTCTTTTAATTGACCATTTTCATCATAAGAAGAAAATATCACTTCATCATCTAAATCAGGAAACCAGTCCACAAGTATTCCTTCTATATTAGATTTATAATCGGAATAGGTTATGTCTAAGTGCTTGAACTTAATATCATTAACTGCTAATATCTTAACTTTATCAATCATTTTCTCTTCTATACTTTGTGAAGAACTTTCTTGAGTTTCACAACCGGAAATAAGGAATAAAAGAATTAAAATAGATATAAACATACTTTTTTTCAAAATAATCCCCCCATAATATAAATATTTTATCAATTATTTCCATTATATAACTTATTGATAAATTAGACAAATGACTTAAATAAGGACAATAATTTTAAAATAACGATAATTAAATTATTTAATTTTAAAATTAATAAAAAGAAAAAAAGAATAAACAATATTAATAAAATGCATAGAATTATATTGACACATAAATAAAATTTAGTATAATGATATTATAACGCAATAAATTTAAAATACATATAATAAAAATCAAAGTTTAATTCAACAATATTAAGGGGGAGTTGCATGGACACTGTAATAAAAAAGAAAGAGAAGATTATTTTTCGAAATAGGGACTTTATGCTTTTATTACTAGGTCAACTAGTGTCTAATATAGGAAATGCAGTTCATTCTGCAGCAGTATCCTTGTATATTATGGATTTAGTTGGTGAAGGTAATTCTGGTATGTTTATAGGTATTTTTGGAATATGTATGGCTGTTCCAGGAATTATATTTGGACCATTATCAGGAGTATTTGCTGATAAATTTGATAGAAAAAAGATTATTGTTGGTACAGATTTCATCAGAGGTATATTAATGTTAATATTATTAGGATTTATATATTTTGATATAGTGCCATTGATTGCACTTTTTACGATGACTGCAATAAGCGCATTTTTTGGAAGTTTCTTTAATCCAGCAGTAAGCGCATCAATACCAAATATTGTAGAAGAGAAAAATTTGACTAAGGCAAATTCCTTTAGTGGTATGGGAAGACAACTGACTTGGATAGTTGGAATGGCAATATCAGGATTCTTATATTACTATATAGGGTTTGTAGGCGTATTAGTAGTTAATGGTCTCTCATTTATCTTATCAGCTCTTTCAGAAATGTTTATTAATATTCCCCAAAATAAAAAGAAAGTAGAAAAGCTGTCCAATGAATCAGATAATAAAGAGGAATATTCGAAAGAAGAAACTGAAATTGGTCAATCCGATGAAAATGAAAAGGTTCAATCATCCTTTTGGGAGGATTTTAAGGATGGGCTTCGAGTGATTCGAGGACAAAAAGCAATAATGACTTTATTGGGATTTGTGATAGTTCTTAACTTCTTATTTAATCCTATTTTCCAAGTGGTTTTCCCAAAGACCATTAAATTCACTTTAGGTATGGGAGCAAGGGAGTATGGACTATTGTATGCTGTTTCACCTGTAGGATCAATTCTTGGAATGCTCCTTTTATCTATTTTACCTCAAAAGGAAAAAAATTATGGTATGATGATGTTTACGATATTTATGCATGGATTTTTATTAGCAATCTTAGGATTACCTATATTACCATTTATTCTAGGAAACATAAGCAATTCAATGGCATTCTTTATATTCTGTGCAATATTCTTTATGTTCGGAGTCTTTAATGCATTACTAAATGTACCCCTGACAACTACCTTTCAAAAAAAGATACCTGATGAGTATAGAGGAAGATTCTTTGGCATTTTAGGAACTGTGTCCCAGGGGATTACACCTCTAGGTCTATTAGTAATCGGCTTTATAGCTGATACATTTCATCCATCAGCTATTTTTATAACTGTGGGATTAATGTCAATTTCATTAACAATATGGATGTTGTTTGTAAAAGAGTTAAAGGAGTTATAGTGCAAACATTTTATGAAAAAATATTAGATATGGGGGAATATAAATGAATAAAGTATCAAACTTTCAATGGAAAGTGATTGAAAAGGAAGATAAGAAAAATATTATTAATTTTATAAAAGTGTTAAATGAAGTAGATAATTTAGAAGCTACTGTTTCTGAGGAAATGTTGGACTATTTTCTAAGCAAACCAAACTTTAAAGATAGTATGTTTTTAATTTATGAAGAAGGTAAGCTTATAGGGATAGGTACATGTATATCATCAGGAACATCTAAATATGAAGGTGGATTTGAGGTTTACGTTCATCCAAAATTTAGGGGGATGGGCATTGAGGATAGCATCTATGATATTCTTGTAAAAAAAGCTAAGGAAAAGAAATTAAGAAAAGTAACTGCTAGTTCAAATGAGGATATTGAATATTTGAGAAGCTTATTTGAAAGAAATAAGTTTAAAGAGTATGAATACATGTGGCATATGAAGTTACACCTAAGAGATAAAAAGTTTGAGAGTTTGGAAAATAACGAATTAAGTTTTGTTAAGACCGATATAAAAGATTTATCTAGATTTACTGATTTAATGAATGATGGATTTAGGGAAGGTAAAGAAGGAAAATATACAGAGGAAGCTTTAGAAAATAAGTTCTCTGACCCAAATACTGACATATATCTACTTAAAAAAGATGATGAGTTAATTGCATGTACAAGTATTACTTTTCAAGAAGAAATGTCTATTGGATATATTTCAGGATTAGCAGTTTATAAAATATATAGAGGTAAAGGATTTGGACAAATACTACTTAACTTAAGTATAAGAAAAATAAAGGAAAGAGGATTAGATACTGCTTCTTTACATGTAGTAGGGACAAATGAAAGCGCATTGAAACTCTACAAGAAATCAGGATTTGATGAATGTGGAAAAGTAATAAGATATGAAAAAGAATTTTAATCTAAATATGATAGGGAAGAAAGAATAGCTATTCTTTCTTCCCTATTTCTATAATGGCACCTATCTTAGACATTACGTGATCATATCCACCTTTGCTATGGGGAATCATACAATTACTGCAGTCTTTTATTTTATTTTTATAGCTAAAGTTACCTCCACAGTTTTCCTTTAATGCATATAATGGACAATAGCAAAATAAGCAATTAAAATGCTCAGAATCATTAGTGTTATGGCAAGGGAAAAATTCACATTTTGTATTTTGAACAAACTTATAATTTTCACTCATTTCAAATCCTCCTAAAAGTTTTTCTTATCTCTGATTATATAGCATATGGAATTATTGTAAATACTTATATTAAAATTAAGATTTTTTAACAATTTACATATTTATTGTACTTCTGTATAATTAAATTAAAGGATGAAATAAGGAGATGAGAGAATGAGCGTAAAAATAATAACTGATAGTGGCTGTGACTTACCTAAGAATATTTTAGAACAATATGACATAGAGTTACTTTCTTTAGGGGTTCATCTAGAAGACAAGAATTATTTGGATGGAGTGGATTTAGAACCAAAAAAACTATACGATAAAATGAGAGAGGGCAAGGTTGCAACAACCTCACAGGTTTCTCCGCAAACTTTTATGGAAGTATTCACTAAGCATGCAAAAAATAATCAAAGTTGCATATATATCGCTTTTTCTTCTCAACTATCTGGTACATATGAAACCTCTGAGATGATTTTTCAGCAGGTTAAAGAAGAGTATCCTGATTTTGATTTAGATATTATTGATACAAAGTGTGCTTCTTTAGGAGATGGGTTAGTTGTATATAAGGCTGCACAGATGGCAAAAGAGGGAAAATCTAAGGAGGAAATCCTAGAAAGTATAAACTTCTATAAGGAGCATGTTGAGCATGTATTTACTGTAGATGACTTAGAGTATCTCTTTAGAGGAGGTAGAGTAAGTAAAACAGCCGCATTTCTAGGCACTTTGCTAAATATCAAGCCTTTGCTAGATGTTGAGGATGGAAAGCTTATTCCAAGAGAAAAGGTTAGGGGAAGAAAAAAAGTTCTTAAAAGATTAGTCAAAATTATGGGTGAAAGAGGAGTTAACTTAAAGAATCAACTTATTGCTATTTCTCATGGTGATGATGAAAAAGGGGCATTACAATTGAGAGATATGATTCAGGAAGAGTATGGATGTGAAGATTTTCTCATAAATATGATTGGTTGTGCAATTGGTGCCCATTCAGGGCCAGGAACTATATCTTTATTTTTCTTGAATAAAGAAGAATAAGAGAGATGAGTTTTTAATTATTAAAATAATATTACAAAAAATTTTAGAAGAATATAAGCAAGATTAAAAGAAGTGATGAAGTTTGTTTCGTCACTTCTTTTATATTATTTTTATATAATGTAAAAAACTATTTACAAAATATGTATACTATTATATAATGCCTACTAATAATCTTTTTTGGGGGTGAGTCTATGGATATAAATAAGAATATTAAAAATTATTATTTTTATTCAACATTTGCAGAACTGCTGATACTTGGGCCTATCATGGTATTGTTTTTATTAGCTAAGGGATTATCCTTTACTCAAATAATGCTATTACAATCAATAGCAGCAGTTTCAGTTGTAGTATTTGAAGTTCCTACTGGGGCTGTGGCTGATAAGTTTGGAAGAAAGCTTAGTATGATATTAGGAGCAAGCTTTTGGGGAATAAGTTTATTTGTATACATGGTTGGAAAAAGTTTTATAGTTTTCATGATTGCTGAGATAGTATTTAGCATAGGAGCTACTCTGAAATCAGGAGCCGATACTGCACTTATATATGATTCACTTAAAAAGCATAAAGTAGAAGGTGAATTTCAAAGGATAGAAGGTAATGCCAGAGCATTTTCTTTATACGCTCAAGCCATTGGCTCAATTATCGCAGGATTTATTTATGGAATAGATAGAAATTTACCAATGTTAGTTTCAATTATATTTATGATTATAACAATAATAGTGGCTATTAGATTCGATGAGCCACCTATTGAAGAGAAAGAAGGGAGTCACGAGGCTAAATACTTATCACATATAATAGAAAGTGGAAAGTACATTATAAAGCATGAGAAGATAAAAGCCATATTATTATTTTCAACAGTGTTCTTTGTATTTTATAGGGCCGGATTTTGGTTTTTCCAGCCTTACATGAAATCAGTAAATATTCCTGTTGAGGCATTTGGAATTATATTTTTTGTATTTAATATTACAGCAGCTTTCGTTTCCAAACGTAGCCATAAGATAATGCAGATGACTAAGCCAAGAACTTTAACTTTTATGGCAGTATTGATTATAGTATCATTTCTTATTCTAGGGGTGACTAAAATATGGGTTGGAGTCGCTGCTATTCTCCTACAGCAAGCTGCTAGAGGCTTATATAGACCAGTAACTAGAAAATATTTAAACAAGCATATACCATCGGATAAAAGAGCAACGATCCTATCATTTAATAGCTTAGTTACTAATATTGCTGTAGCAATAGCTTTACCTTTTATGGGAGTATTAATGGATTCAACAAATGTTTATATTTCCCATTTGATTTTAGCATTGGTAATGATAATATTAATTGGAATGTCGTCGATATATATGAATAAAAGGTTGGGAAAGAAGAATAAATTAAAGGAATTAGCATAAATACTAGGATTTAAATAAAGAATGAATTATACATTCTAAAAGCTTATATTCTCTAATTCTATCTTTCAACTAATTTATTATTTTTAAATAATACTTGTTTGATAGACATCTTTTAGTAAAAAAGACATCAATAGCGGGAATCTTTTTGAGATTCCCGTAAAGTACTAAAAAATTATCTTATATAACTATATAACAAAAATATCATTCTCTAAATTATATTAAATTTCTCTTAAGAGCAAGAAACACTGATATGTTTAATTTTTTTATTCCTTTATACTATATATACTCTAATACTTTTGAATCTCAAATAATCCTTCTACCCTTTCATTCATATATTTATATGAATCATAAATTCCTTGATTATAAAACTCTTTGGCAAGATGTTCAGTAAAAAAATCTAGGATAATCATAGCTGCTAAATCACCTAAATCTTCATTACGTTCTTCTAAAAAGAATTTCTTAATAGCATCTAACATTTTTTTTTGATTTTCTTGACTAATTTCAAATTTTTTGTCCAAAATAAAATCCTCCTTATTATATTGATAAAATTGTATAATAAAATTTTCTTAAACACTTGAATTTAGGCATTTATTCATAATATCTGAAAAAATCATTCATTACAATAGGATATAAGCATTATATCATTTTTCAACTAGGTATTTCCAATATTTCATTGGCATATTACTTTTCTGTAGCTTTGGATTAATCCTGTTTTTAATAGCAATACTATCAAAATACTTTATCCAAAGTCTTTGATAAAAAATCTCATCTTTACTAAACTCTAAATCACTTTCTAAATTAATATCCTTTACTACCCATTCTTTCTGATTGTATAGAACTCCAATGCCTCTTTTAATATCGTGTATAACCCAATTTTGATCGGATAGACGCTCAATAAAATGCGGAGCAATCAAAGCAGTGATATTATAGTCCGGTTCATATTCTGCATAATAAATATTATTCTTTAACTCTTTGAACCTAAGTAAACCTAGCATAAAATGGATTTCTCTTGTGACTTTCCTTCTTATATTATGTATTGTTGATACCCTGTCATCTGATATATGGAGGTCCACATTTCTACCTATTTTCCAGCCGTACCTAAGATATTGATAAATTAGAGTTCCAATATCATCAAACTCTGATAGATAGACATAAAAAACATTTTGTAGTGTTTTAACAGATATTTTTTTTCTAATTGAATTATAGACCTTCTCTGCTTTTTCTGGAACAGTTTCTATGTGGATGTATTCCACAAGTAGCTCTCTCTGATAGTTATTTATGCTCAGTATTTTTAGAGGATTGTCTTTTCGATAATATGCCTCATAAATTGATGTTAATAAACCTTCAAAACTTCCATCATATATATAATAAATCATTTGAAGTCCTCTCCTATTTCTATAAGGTGGTTTTCTACAGGAGCTAAACTTGGATATAATGAAAAAATAGAAAGCTGTTCACCTTGCTTTTTATTATTATTCTGTTTGCTAGAATCCATTAATAAACTTTTCTTGATTCTATTCTCATCTATACCAACTTCACCGTAATACTTTCCTTGGCAAGTTATGAAAAATCTAGCTCTCTTTAAAACAGCACCAATTTTTTTGAGATTATCATATGTTAGAGGTCCAAAACGCCTTGCTGCTAGAATTTTTTTAGCTGACTTTATTCCTATACCCGGTATCCTAATAAGCATTTCGTAATCAGCTTTATTTATTTCCACAGGAAATAGGTGTAGATTTCTAAGGGCCCAATTACATTTAGGATCAAAATCTATATCAAAGTTTGGAGAGTTTTTATCTAATAACTCAGACGAAGTAAATCCATAGAATCTCAATAACCAATCTGCTTGATATAGTCTGTGCTCTCTTAATAATGGAGGTGTACTTATATCAGGTAGATTAGGATGCTTTGATACAGGTACATATGCTGAAAAGTATACCCTTTTTAAGTGATATTTGTTGTATAGAGATTCAGAAAGATTTAAAATAGTAAAGTCTTCGTCATCAGTAGCACCTACGATCAATTGAGTGCTTTGACCGGCAGGAACAAATTTATTAGCAGATCTATAACGTTGTAAGGCATATTTGTTTTCTATAATTTTTGAATCAATCTGTCCCATAGGAGTAAAAATAGAATTCATATTCTTTTGTGGTGCAAGCAATTTTAAGCCTTTATCCGACGGAAGCTCTATATTAACACTCATTCTATCTGCAAATCTACCTGCTTCTTCTATTATCTCTATATTAGCTCCAGGTATGGCTTTGAGATGTATATATCCATTAAAATTATAATCTAATCTAAGTTTTTTCACAGTATGGAGTAACAACTCCATTGTATAATTTGGATTATTAATTATACCAGAGCTTAGAAAAAGACCTTCTATATAATTTCTGCGATAAAAACTAATAGTCAGCTTAGCTAGTTCGTCAGGAGTAAAAGCAGCTCTTGGAACGTCATTAGTAACTTTATTAACACAATATTTGCAATTATAAATGCAATAATTCGTAAAAAGTATTTTTAACAATGAAATACATCGACCATCATCTGACCAACTATGACATATTCCACTTATATGACTGTTGCCTATCCCACCTTTAGTATTCTTCCTTGAACTTCCACTGGAGGAACATGAAACGTCATATTTGGCTGCATCGGCTAATATTTTTAATTTATCTAAAATCTCCATGAAATCACCTCTAATGGTAATATAGGATTATTTTAACATAAAAAATACAATAAATCAAACGTATGTTCGTAATTTTTTGTCTAGTATTGATTAGAGAGGAATCATAGGAAAAATTGTCAAATATTTAATAAAATTTGGGAAAAATGATATAATTATTTTAATAAAATAAACAGGGGGAATCATTATGAAGATTAACATTAGATTTGATACAATTGATGAGATGTTAAATTTATGTAGGCAGGTTAAGGAGGGGAAATTAGAAATTAGTAGATTAGAAAAGCTATTGGATCATGATGATTATCAAGTAGAGTTTCAACGATATAAAGGTAGAGTTTCTAGAAAAGAATTTATTAATTTCTTCTCAAACTTTCCAAATCTTGAATATGAAGAAATAACTAACAAAGATTTTAAAGTTCATTACGACCATTTTAAGTACCTATTTGATAACCTTGACCTATATGAGAAGGAATGTAAAAAGCTAAAGGATTTTTCAGAAGAAATGTTCATGGAACAGACAAATCATGCCCTTAAAGGCCTACCAGAAAATGTAAATTTGCATGAACTAAATTTTATTTTCACTATAAGTATTGGAATGAGCTATGGTTGGGTTTATGAGAATAATAGTCACTATGATTTTATTCAAATGATAAAGAATTCTTCTGTAGAAGAATTTAAAGCTTGTCTAGCTCATGAAATTCATCACATAGGAATGAATAGTATTTTCGATAACTCAAAAATTGCTAATTTTTCACCTGAAGAACTTTTTTACTTATACTTTGCTGGAGAAGGATTAGCAGTAAAGTATTGTAATAATGCTCAAGGTAAGTTATCTAACAGTATTTATGATGGAGAAAAAAATATTGGATTGGATAGCTTTACTTGGAACTATTTAAATGATGAATTTGATGAAAACTTTAAGGTATTTAAAGAGCATATTAATAAAATGAGAATGGGAGAAATCACTAGTCAAGAAGGAGTTATGAAGATAATTCAAGAATATTGGATGAATTTTCATACAAAAGATCAAGAACAAAATGAACCACCTAAGCTTAAGCAAGGGAGATGGTATGCCTTTGGGAATGACATATGGGGAGTCATACATGATGTATTTGGCAGAGCTAAGGTTTTTGAAATTTTAGAAGATCTAAGTGAGTTCCCCGAAGTGTATAATATGGCAGTTACAAAGATAGGAAAAGAAGAATATATGATTTAATGAATAATTATATATGGGTTATTATATAATTTAAAAATTACATTTTTTTAACAATTCGATTTTTTAAATTCTATTGACAGGATAAACAGCTGATGTTAATATATAAAAAATAATTTACTTTTGAACTATGGGAGTGCTTCTAGGGTTCCGAGTTTTTAACTGTCTGGTCCGAGGGAAGCAGCTGTAAAACAGTACACCGTGGGTATAAAAGACTCTAGCGGTAGGTTCCATTTGGAATCTACTGTGGAGTCTTTTTTTCTTATATTCAAACAAAAAGACTCTAAATACTAAAATAGTGTAATAATAATTTATTATTAATTCTTTTATCGGTGTTTTAAGTATGGGTTAAAGGTAATCAAATAATTCTAGGGGAGGGTATTATCATGTTATTAGGTAAAAAAGTTAAGTTAAGAGGAATCAAGGAAGAGGACGTACAACTAGCTTATGAGTATATGAATGATCCAGACGTTATTAAAAATTTAACTCCAGGAATTCCATATCCAATGACTTTGCAAAGGGAAAAGGCTTGGTATGAAAATCAAAAAGAAATGAAGGACACTTATAATTTTGCTATTGAAGATTTAGAAAAGGGTATTTATATCGGAGGATGTGGTGTAAATACTGTTGATTGGAAAAATAGTGTGGCCATTGTAGGTATATTTATTGGACACTCTGATTATCGAGGAAAGGGATATGGAACAGATGCAATGAAGATATTACTAGACTTTATTTTTAATGAAATGAATATGAATAAGGTACAACTTAATGTATACAGTTTTAATGAGAGGGCTATTAAATCGTATAGAAAAAACAGATTTGTTGAGGAAGGAAGACTTAGACAAAGAATTTTTAGGAATGGAGAATATCATGATGAAGTTATTATGGGAATACTAAGAGATGAGTATTTTAGTAATAATAATTAATATATTGAAGTTGGGAGGTGAAATTAGTGAGGTATCCAAAGGCACTAATAAAGGGCGATACTATTGGAGTAACAGCACCGTCAAGTGGGGTAACAGGAGTATTCAATAAAAGAATAGATAATGCAATTAAGAGGCTTGAAAACTTAGGATTTAAGGTTGTAGAAACTGAATCTCTAAGAAAAAATAATAAATTTGTTAGCGCTGATCCAGAAACAAGGGCAATTGAATTTATGGAACTTTATAGAAATAAAAATATAAATGCTATAATACCACCCTGGGGTGGAGAGTTTCTTATGGATATGCTACCATACTTAGATATTGAGGAACTAAGGAATCTCGAATCAAAGTGGATTATGGGATTCTCAGATACTAGTACTTTAAATTTTGTATTAACAACTAATTGTGACATGGCTACAGTTCATGGACCAAACCTTAGTGACTTCGGTGCCGAACCAGTTGATCCATCAGTTATGGAAGCTATAAATATCTTGATGAGTACTAAAGGCTTTTCTCAAGTTAATCTGGAATCATATCAGAAAAGCTGGGGAAATGTGCAAAAGGACCCATTTGTACCTTATCAGCTTACAGAAAGAGTTGAATGGAAAAGTCTATGGAAGGCAGATGAAGAGATTAAATTTAGTGGGAGATTGATAGGGGGATGTCTAGATGTTATTTGTAAATTAATCGGGACTCCCTATGATAAAGTTACAGATTATATCACTAAGTATAAGGATGACAAGATAGTATGGTATTTTGAAAGCTGTGAAATGAATGCTGGAGATATATATAGAACGGTATGGCAGATAAAAATGAATGGATGGTTTGATAACTGTTCAGGAGTATTGATTGGTAGACCAGCTGGAGAAGTAGACATGGGAGATTTTGATTTTAAAGATGCATTAAAAAGCTCTCTAGAGTCTTTAAGTATACCTGTAATATATGATGTAGATATTGGTCATCTTCCTCCTCAAATTACAATAATAAATGGAGCTTTTGGAACTGTTGAATATGAAAACGGTGCAGGGAAAATTCATCAGGTTTTAAGATAGTCTCATATGGAGGAAGTGCATATAAAATTCTTTAGGAGTTTTTATTCTAGTGGCTACAGTATTTAGATAATTTGTAATTTTAGAATGATTAAAAGTGATATTTATAGGGGGGATTTTGATGGTAAGTATAAAGGAAACTCAATACATAAAAGGTAATAACAATATTATTATAAGAAGTGCAAGAATAGAAGATGCGGAGGAACTATTGAAACATGTACATAAGATCCATGAAGAAACTACATTTTTACTTAGAGAACCAGAGGAATTTGATTTAACTATAGAAGAAGAAGAGAAATTTATATCGTCGAGCCTATCTTCAGATAATGAAGCATTTATTATCACCGAAGTAAATGGCAAGATAGCAGGTTCATGTACTTTAAAGATAAGTGCTTTAAAAAGAGAGAGGCATAAAGGTACTTTAGGAATAGCTTTACAAGAAGATTTCTGGGGGCTAGGAATAGGAACTAAGCTAATGGAAACAGTTATTAACTGGGGAAAAACAAAAAGACTAATAAAAATCTCACTTAAAGTGGATACATCTAATCGTAGAGCTATCAATTTGTATAATAAAATGGGATTTGAAGTAGAAGGAAAACTTCTAAAGGATAAAGTGTTAAAGAATGGAAGTTATAAGAATTCATATGAAATGGCTTTATTTTTATAATTATTAAATATAATTTATAAATGGGAGTATTATGTTTGAAAAAAAGGAATATCCAATATTAGAATTTGATCCATGTAGAAAGTCATATATAGAACCAAAGGAGCATATTGAACCAATAGATATTCCAGAATCTTGTGTTATAACATTCTTTAGGGATGTCATTGAATATAAGAATAAACAAGGAGAGTTAAAAGAGATTGCATCTTTTCGTTCAGAGACAGTAGATACTCCAGTTTATGAAACTATATATGATGGAAAGAGAGTTGCCCTTACATTAGGAGTTGTTGGAGGAGCAGGATCAGCAGGAATATTAGAGCAATTAATCGCATTAGGATGCAAGAAGTTTATAGTGTGTGGTGGAGCGGGAGTCCTACAGAAGGACATTGCTGTAGGTAACCTTATAATTCCAACTTCAGCAGTTAGAGATGAAGGAGTATCCTATCATTACGTTGAACCTTCACGTGAGGTTGAGGCAAATGATAGGTTGATTAAGATTTTAGAAAATGAACTTGAAGAAAAAGGCATTAAATATTTAAAAGCAAAGACATGGACAACTGATGCATTTTTTAGAGAGACAAAAGAAAAGGTGAAATTACGTGTTTCAGAGGGTTGTTTAACAGTTGAAATGGAAGCAGCGTCATTATTTGCAGTTGCAAAATTTAGAGAAGTCGAGCTGGCTCAGATACTTTATGGTGGAGATGACTTAAGTGGAGAGAATTGGGATAATAGAAGCTGGAATAGTAGAAAGGATATTCGAAGAAATTTAGTTGATCTATCTATGGAGATATGTACAAAGATATAGGTGGAATCTTGATTAATATAAGATTTAGATATAAGTGAGAAAATTGCATATTAAAATTTTATGCAAGATTATATTTAATTTGTAATTATGCAATTTCATCAAGTAATTAGTTTGGTATAAAATTTAATATAATTAGGGGGGGAAAAATGAGATTTGAGAAATATGATTCAATATCTGAGTTTGAAAAAACAACAGAAAAGTTATTACTAAAGAATGAAGTTGAAAATAATCTTCCTTTGGGAATTATTAATGGAATATCTAATAATCCTGAAAGCTTTGAAGATAAAGAGAAGGCTTTTCTTGGTTTAGTAAGGGACGGAAAAGATAATATTAATTTAATTACAATAATGACGCCACCAAATAACATTATTGTGAGTGGAGTAGGAAATCAGATAGGAGAAAGCATTAAGGAGGCAATAGAATTCCTTATAACTCATAATATAGAAGTTCCAGGAGTCATAGGTGTTAAAGATATTGCTAATGAATTTGCAAAGCAATGGGCAGAAACGAATAACTGTATAATAAAAGTTCATATGGATCAGAGAATTTATAGACTTGATAAAGTTAATTCTATTAAGAAATCCTCTGGAAAGCTTCGTAAAGCGACTTTAAAAGATATAGAATTAATTGCAAAATGGATGGGAGACTTTAATATTGAAGCTGTCGATGTAGAATTATCAGAGGAAGAGTTAATAAATAAAGCTAAGGATCATATTAAAAATAAGAAACTATATATATGGGAAGATGAGAAGCCAGTTTCTATGGTTGGAAAGACTAGACCAACTAAAAATGGTATAGTAATTAGCTATGTTTTTACACCTAAGGAACATAGGGGAAAAGGGTATGCAACCACAAGTGTGGCTACTTTTAGTCAGATGCTATTAGATGAAGGATACAAATATTGTAGTTTATATACTGATTTATCAAATTCAATATCGAATAGTATTTATATGAATATTGGGTATAAGCCTATTGTAGACTCTATCGTCTATAACTTTAAGTAAATAGAGCAAGTTACATATCATACAATCACCTTATTTAAATAGATAGAACAAAAAATCTAAAACTAACTTTGTAAAAAATAGTAGGGGAAGTGATAAATTGATGTCAAAGGTAGATAAGGAGTTCGTGAAAAATTCCTTTATAGAAGCAATTAGCAATTATAGTAATGCCACAATAAAAATCGGGTTATGGGAATCGGAAAAATTCGCATTTAATAAATATTTAAGAAAGGATAGTTTGATTTTAGATATAGGGTGTGGCACAGGGAGAACAACTTTTGGGTTGTATGGAGAGGGTTTTACCAATATTACTGGGTTAGATTTATCTCCATATATGATAACTGAGGCTAATCGTCTCAATGATAAATTAGGATTTAACATTGGCTTTGTTGAAGGAGATGCGACGGATCTTCCATTTAAAGATAATTCCTTTGATAATGCTATATTTTCTTTTAATGGAATTATGCAAATACCTATGATTGAAAATAGAATACTTGCATTGAAGGAAGTTAAGAGGATTTTAAGGCCTGGAGGAATTTTTATATTTACAACTCATGATAGAGATGCTGATAAAGAGTTTGAGGAGTTTTGGATACATGAGAAGGAACTATGGGAAAATGAGAATCAAGACTTCAGACTTTATGAATATGGAGATAGGCTAACAACTTCAAGGAATGAGTCTAGAGATATATTTATTCATATACCTGATAGAGGAGAGGTGCTTAACTCTATAGAGAAGGCTGGATTAAAATACATAGATGATTTTTATAGATCAGAATTATTTCAAGAAAGTGAAGAGGTTAAAGAGTTTTCTGGAGAATGTAGGTTTTGGATAGTAGAATCTTCGTAATAAGTAGATTAAAATAAGAGATGAAATTCCTTATTTGTGAACAGGTAATTTCAGATAATTTGTGATAAGGAAACCACCGTTGTTTGTCTTCGTGACAGTCGACTAAATGATAATTAGGAGAAATAATATGAAAGTTGAATATAGCTTTAAATTAGGAAAATTAACAGAAGAAGCCGCAAAGGAAACCTGTACATGGAAGTATGAAAGTCCATATGAAGTTTACAGCAGTTGGTCTTGGGAGGAGATGATAGAGAAAGGAGAACCCATGACTAATCCTTTAGAGAGAGACAAAAACTTTTTAGGACTATATGATCAAAACCATCAAATTTTAGGATTTGCTGGATTTTCTTATCCAAAAGAAAATACAACTAGAATTGGATTAGGTTTAAAACCAGACATATGTGGGAAAGGCATAGGAGAATATTTTGTAAATCTGATAATAAATGAATCAAAAAAAAGATGTTCTTCCGGTAATATTGACTTAGAAGTATTGACATGGAATAAAAGAGCCTATAAGGTCTATCGAAAATGTGGATTTAAAACTGTTGAAACATATATTAGAAAAACTCCTACTGGAAATTCTAAATTCCATAGGATGGAATATAAACTATAAAAAGTCTTGGAGTTATTGACAATAATTCTAAGATAAACTAAAATTTTCTATATGAGGATATTAATTTTAATTATGCTCTAAATAATCATATATCAATATGTTTATTTGGAGCTTTTTTATTGTATTCACGAGAAGAATTTCATTTTTCGAAAATGTATTCCCAGACCGATAATTAAAGTAAGGTATAGGATATACTTTAAGTGGGAAAAGGTTCAATTAATATTAAATAGGGGTGAGATTATTAAATTTAAAATAGGTTCTTTAACTGAAAAATGTGCAAAGGAAATCTGTAGCTGGAAATATGATGGAATATATTCAGTATATAACTTGCCTGATTGGGAAATAGCAAAAACGGGTAAAATTGGAATATCACAATATAAAAAAAGAGAGAAAGAATTTGTTGGAGTTTTTAATGAGCATAATGAAATTTGTGGATTCTTTAGGATGAAATTTGATAAAGATGTTATAGTTGGACTAGGGCTAAAGCCATCATTATGTGGTAAAGGTTTAGGATATGATTTTATGAAATTAGTAATTAAAGAAAGTAAAAAGAGATATGGCGATTCTAATATAAGACTAGTAGTAAGGGATTTTAATGAAAGAGCAATTAAATGTTATAGGAACTGTGGTTTTAAAGTAATTGGTAGGACTGTGAAGGAGACTCTATCTGGGGAAAGTAGTTTTTATGAGATGGAGTACAAAAATAGAGATAAATATTGAAGATATATGGAGGTACAATCATGTATATGATAAAAAGTCTTTTTATAAATACTACTATATTAATATCCTTTATTACAGTAGGAAGTCAGTTTTTTAAAGATGCTCCCCTAAATGGCAAAACTATTCTTAAAAAGCGAATAGCAACTGCATTAGGATGTGGAATATTAGGTTGCATTCTTATGATATTTGGTATCCAAGTTACTGATACAAGTACTATTTTAGATTTAAGACATATTGCAATAATAATTATTGTTTATCTGACTGGATTTTACCCTTCATTAATGACAACTCTAGTAATTTGTATTTTTAGATTGACTCATTTTGGAGTAACTACATCATCCCTTGTAGCAGTTATAAGCGTCATTTCTATTACATTAGGATGTAATGTAATTAAAGAGTTAATGGAGGAAGGATGGAAGCAATGGCTGTGGATGAATATTTACTCGATAATAGTTGTTACATTAAATCTTAATGTATTTACTAGCAAAACTAGCGATTATCTACTAAGAATCTTTCTGTTTTTAATAGTATCGATATTTGTTGGAATTATGACCTATAATTTATTAAAATATGTTATTGAATCTAATAAACTATTTAGAAAACTAAGGATACAAGCAAAAAAAGATTTTTTAACTGGACTAAATAATGTAAGAGAATTTGATATATCATTAAATGGTATGATGGAGAATTCGAAAACAAACAGGGGGATACTTACTCATATAATTTTAGATATTGATAATTTTAAGCAAGTAAATGATACATATGGACACCCTGCAGGTGATTCAATACTTCAGCAACTTTCCAATGTTTTGAGAGAGTCTTGTCAATATGATAAACCAGTGTATAGAGTTGGAGGAGAAGAGTTTAGTATTTTACTTCAGGACAATAGTTTGAAAGAAGGAATAGAATTAGCTGAGAAAATTAGAAAAAACGTTGAAAAATTTAACTTTGTAATTCCAGACGGAACTAGGATACAAATAACTGTATCTTTAGGTGTTGCAAGCTATCCTGAAACTGCTTCTAGTAAGGATCGTTTAATTAAACAAGCCGATGAAGGTTTATATAAGGCTAAGCATTCAGGAAAGAATAGTGTAGGAGTTATAGAATAGTATACTATAAAAATACGATACTAGGGTTTTAGTATCGTATTTAATTTTTAAAATGAAATATATGTTTGGATTAGAACGTTTGTTTGATATAATAAGATTATTGAAAATAAAATTCTATATAACTATGCAAGGATTGATAAATATGGGAGAAAGAGAACAAATTAAAATATCAGTTAGAAATCTAGTTGAGTTTATACTTCGTTCGGGAGATTTAGATTCTAGATTTATGGGAAGCAGTAGGGCTGTAGAAGGCACTAAGGCCCATCAAAAGGTCCAAAAAGCAAGTGATGACAATTATAATTCTGAGGTTCATTTAAAGTATAAATTTCAATATGGAGGCTTTGATTTTAGAGTAGAAGGTAGGGCCGATGGAATAATCATTGAAGAAGATGAGAGTGTAATAATTGATGAGATTAAGAGTACCACAAGATCATTGGACACTATAGATGAAGAGTATAATCCTCTTCATTGGGCTCAAGCCAAGTGTTATGGATATATATATTCTAAGGATAATAATCTAGAAAATATAAAAATACAACTAACATATTTTCAATTGGAGACTGAAGATATTAAAAGAATTCATAAGGATTATAGCTTTGGAGAATTGGAAGAGTTTTTTTATGATTTAATCGAAAAATATCTAGTTTGGGCTAAACTAACAAATGAATGGACATTTATAAGAAATAAATCTATAAAAGAATTGGAATTTCCATTTAGTAAATATAGAAAGGGTCAACGAAAGCTAGCAGTTGCTGTATATAGAACAGTTTCTGAGGAGAAAAGATTATTTGCTCAAGCACCAACTGGTATAGGAAAAACCATATCTACCCTTTTTCCTGCAATAAAAGCCATTGGAGAAGGTCATAGCTCAAAGATATTTTATCTAACTGCCAAAACTATTACTAGACAAGTTGCTGAAGATACAATAAGAATTATGTCCAATAATTATTTGAAATTTAAATCTATAACTTTGACAGCAAAGGATAAAATTTGCTTTAAAGAGGAATCAAATTGTAACCCTGATTACTGTGAATTCGCGCGGGGTCATTTTAATAGAGCCAATGAAGCTATTTTAGATATATTAAAAAATGAGGATATGATAGTAAGAGAAAAAGTAGAAGAATATGCTAGAAAACATAAAATTTGTCCCTTTGAGTTTTCGCTAGATTTAGCTATTTGGACTGATTGTGTTATATGTGATTATAACTATGCTTTTGATCCAAGGGTGTACTTAAAGCGTTTTTTCTCTGATAATAATGGAGACTATACCTTCTTAATTGACGAGGCTCACAATTTAGTAGATAGGTCTAGGGAAATGTTTTCATCTGAATTATATAAGGAGCATATTTTGGAAGCAAAAAGAATAATGAAGGATAAAAATAAAAGAATAAGTAAAGCTTTAAATAAAATCAACTCGTTCATGTTAAAAATAAAAAAAGAATGTAATGAAGAAGGTTATTACATTCAGGAGAAAGAACTGGAAGAAGTTTATCCACTACTTAGAAAGTTTATTAGAGAGTCTGAAGAATGGCTTGTTTCAAATGAACGAGTAGAAGGATATGAGAAAGTTTTAGAGCTTTATTTTCAAATATTATCTTTTTTAAGAATTTCTGAGATCTATGATGAAAGGTATGTTACTTATGTAGAACAGCAGAGTAAGGATGTTAAGATAAAGTTGTTTTGTGTTGACCCATCTTACTTACTAAGGGAGGCAATCAAAAGGGGAAGGTCTGCTATATTTTTTTCTGCTACATTAACGCCACTAGAATATTTTAGAAATACCTTAGGTGGTGACGAGGATGATTATATAATGGCATTGTCATCTCCTTTCAAAGAAGAAAATATGAGATTATTAATTAGTAGTAATGTCTCCACTAAATATAGGAATAGAGAAAAAAGCTATTCGAAAATTGCTGATTATATTTATAAAGTTGCAAATCAAAAAGTAGGGAACTATATGGTGTTCTTTCCATCCTATGCTTATATGAATCAAGTATATGATATATTTAGGGAAAATTATTCAAATATTTTTTCTATTAAGCAATCTTCTATGATGAGTGAAGAGGAAAGGGAGGACTTCCTAAATAATTTTATTCCAGATTCAAAAGAAAGCTTAATTGGATTTGCAGTTTTAGGAGGTATATTTTCAGAAGGAATTGATTTAACAGGTGAAAGACTTTCAGGAGCAGTCATTGTAGGAGTAGGATTACCAAAGATCTGTTTAGAGAGAAATATCATAAAGGATTTTTTTAATGAGAAGAATAGTATGGGTTTTGAGTATTCTTATACATATCCTGGTATGAATAAAGTCTTGCAGGCAGCTGGACGAGTTATACGTACTGAGAAGGATAGAGGGATAATTTTATTAATCGATGAGAGATTTATGTATTCAACTTATCAGCAGCTTTTTCCTGATAAATGGTACGGGTATAGGAATATAAGAAATGAAAAGGATTTGGAACGAAAACTAGAGTCGTTTTGGAACATATAAAATTTAATAATATTGTTTATAAATTAGTAAAGTAACAATGGAGGATTTTTAACATATCTATTGATACTTTACTTTTTTTGCGAAAATTCTCCAAAATAAAATAAAAAAATAGTAAAATTTACAAAAAAAGAAGGAAATTGACATGCTCTGTCGAAACATTATAAATATGTTTACTATAAATCAATTTACTAAGTATAATAATTTACTAATATTTTGAGGTGACAATTATGTCAAAATTCAATTTAGTGATAGCAGATTCAGAGGAAGCTTATGTTGATGCACTATCTAACTATATAGTCTGTAATTATCCAGAAAAATTTAATATAGTAACATTCACTGAAAAAAAACTACTAATCGATTATATTGACAAATCCAATGGAATAAGAAATATTATCTTGTTTAGCAACGAATTTTATTGTGAAGAATTTTATAGCCAAGAAGATTTAATTTTAATTAATCTTGTGGAGAATAGCAAAAAAAATAAAGATTCCAATATAAACAGTATTTATAAATATCAGGTAGGCAATAAAATTGTAAAGAACATATTTAATATAATTGCAGAAGGTAATCTAGAACTATCCAATATAAATGATAGCTTTGAGAATAAGACAAAGGTGATTTCAGTATTTTCCCCCAATGGTGGAGCTGGAAAAACATCTATTGCTGTTGGAAGCTCAATGATTGCATCTGATAGGGGAAAAAAAGTGTTTTACTTAAATTTAGAGACTTTGCAATCAACACCACTATTCTTTAATTGTGATTCAGCCACAAGTTTCTCAGAGGTCATCTACTATATGAAGGAAAAAAAGAAGAATTTATCTATAAAAATAGAAGCTATCGCTAATAGAGATTCTATTAATAAAATACATTTTTTTGCTCCCCCTGAAAGCTCAATTGACTTAAAGTCATCATCTGTAGAAGAAATTACTCTTTTATTAGAGAAATTAAAGGATTTAAGTCAGTATGATGTGATTGTTATTGATATGTCATCAGATTTAAACGATCAAAATCTTTCAATACTAGCAGAATCAAATGAAATTTTCTTGGTCGTAGAACAAAATAAAACTTCGATTGAAAAGCTAAATAGTTTTATAAAGGATATTGAAATTATATCCTCAAGAAGAGATGTGAGAATTTTGGAGAAGACGAATGTAATTCTTAATAAATATGACCCTAAAAATAAATTAATTCTTGATGATCTAAAAAGTAAAAATATAAGTCTAAGCTTTAGTCTTCCAAAATCCATGGATATGTTCTTAAAAGAGGAAGATGGAGTTAGGATAAACCCAAATTCTTTATTTGCATCTAAGTTGTGGGATTTAGTAGATCTAATTATTTGATACTAAGGAGATATATGATGGAATCTTTGGATAAAAGTAAACTCATTGAAGAGATAAAAGAAATTATAGATAAGAAAATTGATTTTAGCAAGGATTTTACCGATGAAGAGGTTGAAGAAATAATTAGAGAAGCAGTATTTGAAAAATCTAAAGAGTACTATTTAAGTATTGGAGAGAAAAAGGAAATTATAAACATAATATTTAATAATATGCGACGATTAGATATTCTTCAACCAATTCTAGATGATAATGAAGTAACTGAAATAATGATAAATGGACCAAATGATGTTTTTATAGAGAAAAACGGTAGGGTTTATAAATCCGAAAAGAAATTTCAAAGTAGAGAGAAGTTAGAGGATGTTATTCAATCTATAGTATCTAAAGTAAATAGAACAGTTAATGAATCTTCTCCTATTGTAGATGCTCGACTAAAGGATGGTTCAAGAGTAAATGTCGTTCTTTCGCCAATTGCATTAAATGGACCCATTGTAACCATTAGGAAATTCCCTGATAAACCTTTTTTCATGGAAGAACTAATTAGTAATCATTCTGTTAGTGAAGAAGGGGCTGAAGCCTTGTCTAGGATGGTAAAGGCTAGATATAATATCTTTATCTCAGGAGGGACAAGTTCTGGAAAGACTACGTTTTTAAATGTATTATCTAACTTCATACCTAAAGATGAAAGAATTATAACTATCGAGGATTCAGCAGAATTAAGAATTACTAATGTCAAAAATCTTGTAAGTCTAGAAACAAGAGATGCAAATACTGAGAACAAAGGGGAAGTAACTATTAGAGATTTAATAAAAACATCCTTAAGAATGCGTCCAGATAGAATTGTTGTAGGAGAGGTTAGAGGTAAAGAAGCATTAGATATGCTTCAAGCAATGAATACAGGTCATGATGGTTCACTTTCAACTGGTCATGCTAACTCTACTAATGATATGTTAAGTAGACTTGAAACAATGGTGTTAAGTGGGTCATCAATTCCCTTGGCTGCAATTAGACAACAAATAGCTTCTGCTATAGACATCATAGTTCATTTAGCAAAGCTTAGAGATAAATCTAGAAAAATAATAGAAATATCTGAGGTTCTAGGATATGAAAATGGAGAAATTAGATTAAATCCACTATTTGTATTTGATGAAGACAAAGAATTATCTACTGCTAATAAAGTTATAGGAAGCCTTAAAAGAACTAAAAATGAAATGAGAAATAAACTTAAGTTTAATACGGCAGGAATTCCTGATAAGTTGTGAGGTGTAAATATGATTTGGGTTCTATTGGTAGTTTGTGGCTGTGCTGTATCCGTGATTGTTTTAGGGGTTACGGAAGCAATAAAAAGAAAAAAGGCAAATCTTGATATTTTTAATAAGAAGTCCAATAAGAGTAATGAAAAAATTAAAAAAATCAAAGATGAAAAGAATGGCAGTAAACTTAAAAGCAATAACCAAAAAGGTAATACTGATTATAATCAATATTCAATGACAATAAAAGAAAAAGTATATTATTCAACTTTAGCTGCAATAGGGATTTTTCTAATTGGATTTGTATTTTATAGAAGCTATATACTGTCCATTATACTAATGCCTATTGGACTTCTATACCCTAGAATCAAAAAAAGAGATTTGATAAATAAGCAAAAAATGGAGCTTAATTTGCAGTTTAAAGAAGGACTATATGCTTTATCATCATCATTATCAGCTGGCAGGTCAATTGAAGAAGCATTTAGGGAGTCTATTAAAGATTTATCTATACTTTATCCTAATCAGGATACCTATATAATAGTAGAATTTCAATATATAGTGCGTAAATTAGATATGAATGAAACTATTGAGAATGCGCTATTAGATTTTGCTAATCGAAGCCATCTAGATGATATAACTAGTTTTGTAGATGTTTTTATTATTGCCAAAAGAACTGGTGGAAATATGGTAGCTATTATTCATAATACTTCTAATGTAATAGGAGATAAGTTGAGAATAAAACAGGAAATCCAGACTTTAGTTGCTCAGAAAAAATTGGAACAAAAAGTATTATCTATTATTCCAATACTTATGATTATCTTTATTTCTTGGAGCGCCCCAGATTATATGGAGATTGTATTTAAGACTAATTTAGGAAGACTTCTGATGACGGTGGCTGTCCTATTATTAAGTATTTCATATCTAATTTCAAAAAAGATTATAGATATAGAGGTGTAAAAATGATAATGGTTTTCATATTAATTTTAGTATTCATGGTTATACTTTTCATTTTTTCTAGAGGAAGATATAATGGCTTATTGCAGTTGATTTCAACTAAAGAATACCCTCTTAAAAGGTTAATTCCTGGATATTTATATGTTTTAGATAAGCTAAATTATAGATATGATTCTAAACACGACAGAAAACTTTTACAGAGTATAGTTCAGCTACATGGAAGGAGAAATGCAAGAAAATTCTTAGCTATACATTGGGCAAATAAACTATCTACTATTATGATATCATTGCTGATTATTTTTCTTGTTGGTATAGGAATAGGAGAAATTGAAAAAAACCATATACTCTTGGCAATTATTGTTGAAGCTACTTTGATATATGGAACGGATAAAGACCTTATGAACAGAATTAAAAAGAAGCAATTGCTTATTAGACTTGATTTTCCTGATTTTATAAATAAACTTACCCTTTTAATAGATGCGGGAATGAATGTTTCCTCGGCATGGAGTAAATTGACTTTAGAGAATGTTAGCAACAGACCTTTGTATAAGGAACTTAAAGTGGTAGTACAAGAGATAAATTCAGGTAAATCTGAAAGAGAAGCGTTTGAAAATTTTGCAAAAAGATGTCGTACGCCAGAGATAACTAAATTTGTCTCTGTGATTCTACAGAATCTTAAAAAGGGAAACAACGAATTAACATCTATATTGCGAGTACAAGCAAATGAGTGTTGGGAGATGAGAAAGGATACTGCAAAGCAATTGGGTGAAGAGGCATCAACTAAACTATTAATACCAATAGCAATAATGTTTATTTCTATTTTGATAATAACTGTAGCACCAGCTTTATTACAGTTGAGAGGTTTTTAGTTAAAGGAGGTGAAAAGTATGCTTAATCTTTTTAAAAGATTCTTAAAGGAAGAAGATGGTCTTGGAATAGTTGAAGTAGTACTTATTTTAGCAATAATGGTTGGAATTGCCTTGATATTTAGAGAAAAAATCACTGAATTTGTTGGGAAAATATTAGCTAGTATTTTAGGTAATGAAGATAGTTTAGATAGTAATAGCACAAAGGATATGATAGATGAGTCAATAGAAAACAATATGAACAATTAATCTATGGGTAATACATAGCACTTTATCTGATAAAGGAAGGGATGCTGTGGAAAAATCAAATGAAAATAATAAAAAAAGTGGAAGTTTAGTGGTCGAAGCATCTATTATCTTTCCAATAGTGATTCTTGTGATTTTTATAGTTATTTACATATGCTTTGCTCTTTATCAACAGACCTATTTACAGACAATTGCAAATAAGGCTGTGGAGCTTGGTGCATCTAGCTGGAGTAGTTCATTGGAATTCAAGGGGAATTTTATTGATATTGTATCCATGGAGAAATTTGAAGAGCCATCCCTTTATTGGAGAATATATGATGATAATAGAGATACAAAGATTGAAGTTATTGAAAATTATGTGAAAAAAAGATTAGGAAAGCAGAGTAGTATTATGCTAAAAAATCAATCAAATACAACTGTACAGGTCGAATTTAAAAAAAGACTAATGAATGATGCGTTACAAGTAAAAATTGAGAAAAATCTTGCAACACCCTTTGATAAGATAAAAAGGCTCTTAGGTTTAAGAGAAGGAATGTACATAAGAGTAGAAGCTAATTCAAGCATAAAGGATACTGCAGAATTTATTAGAAATACTGATTTCGTTTTTAGTACTATTGAAGAGATAGAAACAGAGGATAAATTTAATAATTTGATGGAAAAAATAAAAAAAGTGATTTTAAACTTTTTATAAGAAATCCCAAAGATTTCTGGAAATGTGGTGAAATATTTTGAAAAAGAGTGGGGAAAGAGGGGCAATAACTGTTTTTCTAAGTATAATATTATTGGTAATTATAATCCTAGCAGGATCTATGGTTGATGCAGCCAGAATAATAACTGCTAAATCTCAAGCGGAAAGAGCGGCAAATTCTTCAGTTAATTCAATTCTAGCTAATTATAGAAGTGATCTTAAAGAGCAATATGGGCTTTTTGCATTCAAAGGGAACAATCTAGAAGAAATAAATAGTATTATTGACTATTTTATGAAAAGAAATTTAAGACCTCAAGATGGATTAGAAGAATATGATATAAATGAAAATTTTGTGGATATTTATGATTTTTCCATAGACAGTGACTCTCAATCTTTCTTTGATTTGGAGCAAAATCAAGTTCTAAAAGATGAAATTTTAGAGATTATGAAATATAGAGCCCCAAAAGAATTAATCGAAACTTTTCTTGAAAAATTAGAAATCATAAAAAAATCATCTAAAACTGCAAATTTAATAGAAAAAAAGATAGAGGTTGAAGACTCGTTTAGAGAGTTAGGAGAAGAGCAAGAAGAGCTTTCTAAGAAACTGGAAAAGGTTAATTCATTTAGTAACTTTTTTATAGATAATTGTATATCTAAAATTACAAAAAAAACTGAAGAATACAATAAAATCAATAAAGAAATTACCTTTAAAAAAGAAGAAATTAGAGAGACTGAAATATATTTAGATGATATTAAAAAAGAACGAAAAGAAATAAAGGAAAAAATAGAGGATATAGTTAGTGAGTTGAATGAAATAGAACTTAAGATAGGTAAACTTGAAGATAATGAAGAGAACAAAAAAGAAATTCAATCGCTAAAAAAAGATTTAAATAATTTAAAGAATAATAAGGACAAGCTTGTTCAAGATGAAGATAAGCTGAGAGATAAGATAGATAAAGATAGTCTAAAGCTCAAGGGTTATAAAAAAGAATTGAATGAGTTTTTCAATGCAAGAAAAGAAATCTTTAATGATATTAAATCTGTAAATAATGATTTAAACAACTATATTGAAGAGTATAAAATATACAATCAATCTGCTAAAGGATCTATAATTAGATTGATGAAGAAAAGTTTAGATGCCCAATCTATTCTTAATATCTTTGAAGGAACGGTAAATAGTGAAGAATATATAAATAAGATTATTATTGAGGTTGAAAGACAGATAAAAAAGGATTTGTCAGATTACAAGAATAGATTAAAGGGAACTGTCGGTAATTCAATTTCAAATAATTATGGATCTGATAGGTTTAAATATTCTAATATTAGTGAAGATATGAAAAAAAATGTAGAGAATTATATAGAGAAATTGAGGGAAATCGTTGAGGGAATAAGTTATATACAAGACACTTCTCAACTTCAAGAGGTTATAGATTTAATTGCTTTTCCTGTAGCTACAAATTTTGAAATTCTTGACTATGCTGGGAAGAATGCTGATAAGTTTAGTGAAGAAATATCTAGAATAGATAAAATATTAGGAAATAACAATAAATTAGATTCCGATAAAAGAATAAAAGAGATAGTTACTGATGAATTCTTACTGACAATGGAATCCATTAATATGTATTCAAATGATATAAAATATATTGAATTTGAAGAAAAAAACATACCTAAAAACATAAAAAATTATAAAAAAGCTATGGAGAAACGAGATATTTCAGAACTAAGTACTGAAGAAAATATAGCTCCTAAGTTTAAGAATAAAGAGTTCTTATCAAATTACAATAATTCTAATGATAGTGAGAAGAAAAGGTTTGAAAATCTACCATCTTCAAAAAAGGACAATCCGGATACCTTTGATAATATATACTATTCTTTATTTAATGAATCAGATGAAAAGGGAGCTGACACTAATGGAAATAAGAGTAGCGATATCCAGTGGAATGAATCTAAGGAAACAGATAAAAAGCAAATAAAAAATTCTTTAGGATTAATAACAAAATTAGGTGAGGTTATAAAGGAAGGAACTGTAGACTTCCGAGACAGTTTATATATCGATGAATATATAATGGGAACTTTTAGATCTACTGTTGATAAAAAAGCCCAATTAGAAGGGAATACAGTTAATAGTAGTGACTATTTTAGTAAATATGAACGATATGCGTATTTTGATGATAGAAGAGGAAATAGTGAAATAGAGTATATATTAAGTGGAAAAAGTAGCTATGTTTCAAATGTAAGAAGTACTCAGGTCAAGATTTATATGATAAGAGTTGCAATGAACCTAATTCACGTTTATTCAAATCCAGACAAAATGCAGATAGCCACTGAAATAGCTACTTTAGCTTCAGGAGCAATACCTTTATTAACTCCAATAATTACAACGATAATTATCTTCGGTTGGTCTTCACTAGAATCTTTAATAGATATGAATTACTTAATGGATGGAAAAAGTGTCCCATTCTTTAAAATCTATGAAGAAGAATGGAGACTAGGATATGGAAGCATAGCACCTTTTGCTAAAAAGGTTCTGATAGATAAGGGGTCAAAGCTAGCAGAAGATATGGTTTTGTCCTTTGTAGATCAAATGGTTGATATGATTTTTACTTATATAAATGAAGCTATAAATAAAATTTTAATAAGTGTAGATAAAAATAGTGATGAGTTATTTTTAGATTTTGAATCAGATATTAGAGATAAAATGGACATCTTATTAAAGAAGATACCGGACACTGATGTCAGAAAGGAGATAGAAGATACAATTGATATAGATAGCTTGGTATACAATGTTAAAGAAATTTTAAAAGAAAAATCAAATGAAGGTAAAAAAAATGTTAATAATCAGATTGGAAAATTTGAGAAGGAAACTTCGGAAAGCATAAAAAAAGTCATCAGCAATTCTCTTAATCCTTTAAAAAAAGAACTAAAGGAGAGATTAGAATCAAAGATAGACAACAGTCCATTAGTGAAAAATTATATTAAAAAAGAAGGCAAAGCTACTTTGAAAAAAATGTCTAAGAATAGCTATAATTTAAGATTTAATTATTATGATTATCTAAGGTTACTGCTTTTGATAGAGCCTGAAAATACAAAGCTTCGTAGAATAATGGACTTAATAGAGCTGAATCAGCAGGAGAAAGAAAAATCCTTTAAGTTATCAGATTACTATACATATTTAAAGGCTGATATTATTGCTTCAATAAAATATATGTTCATAAATAGAAATTTTTTGAAAGACAATTTTAATTTTAAAGATAATAAACACTATTCATTTAAATTTTCGATTCTTAAGGGGTATTGAGGGTGATAGTAAATGTCTAATAACTCATCTAAAAACAAAGGTTCTCTTACCGTAGAGGCATCGATTGTTTTACCTTTCTTTATCTGTGTAATTCTAACTATAGGTTTCTTTATTAGGATTGTTCACACACATGAGGTAATTCAATATGCTATAGATGAAACAGCCAATGATATTGCATCTTATAGCTATATATATTACTCTAGTGATTTCTTTGATATGGAGAAAAAGTTAGAAGAAAGCACAAATTATCCCAATGTGTGGAATAGAAAAGATGATCATGATGAAATAGAGAAAATAACAGAAGAGATAAAAAGAGTAATCAATAAAAAATCTCATAGTAGTAATAGTCTAGAATTATTATTTAAATTATTAAGCAATATTAAAGAGTTTAATATTGAAAAGGTCATTGAAGATCTTGATACAGTTGGAAAAATTGAGCTAATAAACTATATAAAAAATCAAGTAGGAAATGTAATCGCTAATAAGCAAATAGAGGATTATATATTACCATCCTTCAATGGTAGTCTAGAAGAAAAGTTGAAAAAACTTAATATTGTGACTAAAAGTGATAATGGCTTAGATTTAATAAATGGAATAGACATAAGTAAATCTAGATATTTAAAGGAAAACAATGAAATAGAAATAATTGCTACCTATAAAATAAATCTTCCTTTACCAATAGATTTTATAGGTGACATACCTATAATACAAAGAGCTTCAACGAGGGCTTGGATGGGAGGAAATAATCCAAGTCTCAAAAAAGAAACGATAGTATATATAACTAGAACAGGAGAATGTTATCATAAGGATGGTTGTTATCACCTAAGACAAAGTAAGATTCCTGTTAAATTAAGTGAAGTATTGGCTGAAGGAAAGTATAGACCCTGCAGTCATTGTATTGGGAATAACTAATTTTAGGGGATGTTTTGATGAAAGAAATCTTAAAAGGTTTTGATAAAAGAACAAGTTTAATATATATAGTCTTATTATTTATAAATATTCTGATAGTGTATTTTAAATATAGAGTAAATATGGGATTTATAAGATATTCATTTCTTCTAGGTTTATTAGCAATAATTGCTATTATAGACTTTAAAAAGAAATTAATCCCAGATTATTTTATAATATTAGGAATCATTTTTGGTATTGTATCAATGACATTATGTCAAGATATTTCTATATATAATGCCATTCTAGGGGCTTTATTTCCCTTTACAATATTAGGGATAATTTCTTTTATATCTAAAGGGGCTCTAGGGATGGGAGATTGCAAACTTTTTGCTTTAATTGGTATTTTTGTAGGATTTCAAGGAGCTATTTTTATACTTTTTATATCAAGTATAATTAGTGGGGTATTTAGTTTAATTATGTTAATAGCCAGAAGGGTTACAAGAAAAACAACTATCCCCTTCGCTCCTTTCGTTTATTTTTCAACACTATTTGTAATTACGGTTTGTTTTTAAGGAGTGTTATTATGAATAATAACTTATTAAAGGATTTTAAAATAGAGGATAGATTCAAGGTCTATTTTGATCATGATTTGACATCTAATAACTTAGTTGTAGAAATAAGTGTAGATTATCAAGTATTGGACTATCAAATTCAGATGCTAGAAAGGAATTCCTTAGAAGGAATCATTCCACTAACTATAATTCAAAAAAATAGTCTCTTTTATATGAAATATGAAGTCGAAGATAAGGTGCCTTTATCACAAATATTAGAGAATAAGAGGTTTAGTAGAGACGAACTTTTGAGAATAATTGAAAAAATAATTGATGTTTTAGTGGCAAGCAAAGATTATTTATTATATGAAAGTAATTTTGTTCTGAATAATGATTTGATTTTTCTTGGTTGTGATTCATTAAAGCCTGAAATGATATACTTACCAGTTAATAAAATAAAAAATTCTTCAAATGGACTTAAAGAATTTCTAAAAGAAATTTTTTTATCAGTATCTTTAGTTGATAAAGAAAAAAAAGATGATTTTATTCAGAAAATATTAGATTTTATAAATAGTGAAAGCTTCAATCTACACAAATTTGATAAGTTTCTCAAGGGACTAAAAGAGAGTAGTGAAAAAGAAGATTATCAACTAGAAAATTGGGTTAGTAAGGAGTATGAAATACAGTCACAGTTCCAATCGCTTTTAGATAACGACGATTCTCTAGAAACATCCTTTAATAATATAGAAGTAGTTTATGATCAGGAAGATGAGAATCCTAAAGAGGGTAAAAATATATTGAGAATTGAAGACAATAGTGAGGAGTTCTTTGATAGGTATGAGTGGTTAAAAAATAACAAGCTTAAGGTTGGAATTCTACTTTTAATACAAATTTTAATTGTTATTACACTATTAGTATTAAAGGATACTATTCTTAAAATAAATGAAGATTCTATAACTACCTATATTGGATTAATAATTATAATAACATCCCTAGATGTAATCCTAGTAAAGAATATATTTAAAATTAGTAGATGATTGAGAAAAAAGTAAAATATATAAATTTGCTAGACAATATATATCAAATAGTGATAATCTATTATTATATAATAGGAGTGTAGAATCGCATGGATATTTATTTTTTTGAAGTAATTGTACTCCTAACTTTAGCGTTATTGAGTGATATTTGCACATATAAAATAAGTAATAAAATAGTGTACCCATTTATTTGTATTGGTATAATTACTAATACATTGTTTAATGGAATAGAAGGGTTTAAGGAGTCATTAATAGGTGTTATTGTTCCTTTAGTATTACTTTTAATACTCTTTGCTTTTAGAATGCTAGGGGCTGGAGATATTAAGCTCTTCAGTGCCATTGGATCAATTATGGGAGGGAACTTTATTCTATTTGCGATTGCATATTCATTTATATTTGGAGGAATAATTTCATTTTTGCTTATCATATTAAGGAAAAATGGAGTAAGTAGAATAAAGTATCTGTTGAACTATTTAAAAAATAGCTTTTTAACCTTGAAAGCTTTTCCATATGAAAATTTTGCTGATAAAAGTAATAAAAGCAAATTTCATTTTTCCTATGGAATAGTTTGTGGAACTTTATTTAAAATCTATCAAATTAATATCTTAAATACAGATTTAGGAGGCAGAATTATGAGTAGTAGTATTAAACAAGAAATTTTTTCATGGGCAAAGACTATAATTATAGCATTTATAATTGCGTTTTTATTAAAGACCTTTATTTTTAGACCAGTTTATGTTGTAGGAGCATCTATGGAGCCGACTCTAAGTAATGGCCAAGTATTGATAATGTGGAAGCTAGATTATAAACTTGGAGAGCCTGATCGTGGAGATATAGTTATAATTAAGAAGAATCAAGATAAGCTTGATCACAAAAGTCTTATTAAAAGAGTAATTGGACTTCCAGGAGAGACCGTAGAAATAAAGAAGGGAAAAGTCTATATAGATGGTGAAGAATTGAGTCCTGATTATGTAGATGTAAATACTCCTGCCAATGGATTTGGTAAAATGCAGATACCTGAAAATATGTATTTTGTAATGGGAGATAATAGAAATAATAGTAGAGATAGTAGAGATGTAACTGTAGGTTTTATTTCTAGAGAAAATATTGAGGGAAAGGCAACTGTGAGACTTTGGCCTTTTAATGAATTAAGTACACTTAAATAGATTATATGTAAAAGGCAGCTAGCTATTAGCTGCCTTTAGTAAATCCTTTTCTATACATAGATTTAATGAAAGTTGTTTTATTCCAATAGATTTAAACTTAATGGTGATTATATCACCATCTATATCCATAATTCTTCCTATACCAAAGCGCTTATGATTAATTATCATTCCAATCTTCATCCAAGCACTAAACTCAGAAGGGATTTCATCATTTTCTTTCATAATATACTCTAATTCGTTAATAAATCTAGAAATAAAGACCTTTTCCTCATTTTTTTCATTTATAGCTAAAAGATCAAGGGATTCTTTAGCGCGGGTCATACCCACATAAAAGAGTCGCCTTTCTTCTTCAAGATCTTCAACTTGTCCAAATTCATAGGCTTCTATGCTACCTAAGGATGGAAACTCTCCATCAATTAAATCAATCATAAATACATTTTTGAACTCTAATCCTTTTGACGAGTGAATTGTAGATAATGTAACTGTATTATTTTTCTTAGCTGTGGAATTTTTAATTAAAGCCTGTAATTCATCCAGTCTAGTTAAGAATCCAATAATTGAGTTGCATTCAGATGCTATAGTTTTTAAATGAGATAATATGGTTTTAGTTCCTTCATAAGAGAAACTTGTTTTTTTACAGTATTCTTTTAGATGTTTACCATACTCTAAGCTATTCTCGATAAATCTTATAGCTTCAAAAGGACGTTTTTTTACTAGCTTTTTAAAATCTCTCTTAAGTATGCTTATATTTTTTATCTGAAAACTTCTAAAATCTGGATAAGTTGTTAGTCTATCAAAGACTGATATAGAATTATCCTGTTCTTTCACGTATCTTAATGCAGCCTTAGAAAGATATCCCTTCATTTTATAATAAATATTTTCAAAAGCTTGTACATCATTGTTATTTAAAGCTAATTTAAGAAAGTTTACGATATCATTAACTACCCAGTGTTTAAAAAAATGAAGTTTAGAATCTCTTACATAAAATGAAATATTACTTTTATCTAGTTTTTCAGCTATTGAAATAAAAGATAGGTTATTCCTATATAGAATTGCCGAATCAGAGAGATCATCTGATTGTTTTAACTTCTTTATAATATATTCATATTGTTTATGCTCGTCACGGGTCTTCACAATTGTTACAGGTCTTTTGTTTTCATTTCTAGTAAAGAGGTTTTTATCATATCTATATTTATTACTTTTAATAAAGCTATTGCATACTGAAACAATATTTTTAGTAGATCTAAAATTCTCTTCCATATAAAAGGTCTTAGCAGTAGGATAATTTTGTTCAAACTTCAGTAAATCCTCAGGAGAAGCTCCTCTGAATCCATATATGCTTTGGTCATCATCTGCCACTACAAAAAGATTGTTGTTATTGGCACAGAGGAGCTTAACAATTTCGTTTTGAATTTTAGAAGTATCTTGACCTTCATCCACCTGTATGTATCTGTACTTATTTCTATACTTATCTAGTAAATAGGGATTGCTTTTTAATATTCTTAGAGTCAAGGTCAACATATCATCAAAATCTATTAGGTTGTTCCTCTGTTTATATTCTTCATATTTATTAAAAATGATATTAAAATTTTTAATTTGTGGTACAGTATAACTACTATAATCGGATATATCAATCATCTTATTTTTCACATATCCTATTGTATTCAATAACTCCTCTAGTTTATCATCATTTACATACCCACCATTAACATCATGAAAAATAGTTTTTAAAATCCTAACTTTATTTAGACTAGTATTATTCCCTTCTATAAGCTTAAAATTTATACCTTTTAATCGAGCATATTCATTAATAACAAAATAAGCAAAACTATGAATAGTTGAGAATTTAACATCATACTTTATAAAATCACCAAAAACTTTATTAAATCTTTCTTTCATATCTCTAGCAGAAGCTTTACTAAAAGTTATAGAGAGGATATTATCAGGTGATATATTATGATTTAAAATGAGATTAGCAGTTCTGCAAATTAATACAGTGGTCTTACCTGCTCCAGGAACAGCAAGAGTTATTGCTGGTCCATCTTTATGGGAAACAGCGGCTTTTTGCTGTTTATTAAGGTCTATATTAAAATTTTTTTTAAGCATATCTGAAAATGAATTACTCACAACATGGCCTCCTTAAACAAACTACTAATCATATTTTAACATAAATTAAAAGCTAGATATATGTAATCTAAAAAGAAGAAATATTACATGAATGTAATATTTTTAGGAAAATCCTTTCATTTTATTTTTTTATATGATATAATATCATATATTAGTACCTAGTACTAATATTAGATTCTAGGAGGTGAAGAAATGACTAACTACGAAGTTATTAATTGGGAAGATATTTTAAATAGAAATATATTATTTCAAGGAGCTAATTCGACAAAGGTTAAGCATTACATTAGAGAATATATTACGGAACTAACGGAAAAAGATTTTAAAGTATTTCTTCTAGACTCCTTTTGGTCCCCTAGAAAATATAGCCGATATCAAAGTTCTAGATACAGAAGAGAAATTGAGAGAAGATATCATATTAAATTATCTGCTGATGATTTTCTGAAAAGTGAAAATATATTTAGGTATATGGACGAAAAAGAAATTAATATTATGAAGGTTAAATCTATAGCTGGCTACATGAGTGCAGCGGAATTGTTTCCAGTTATAATATCAAAGATTAATGAGGATATAGAGAATGATACTGCGTACATACTGATAAATGACTTTATACTTGAGCATTTACAGCATGGAGAGTTCCTTGATTTATATATGGGAATGAATAAAGAACAAATTAAGTTTTTTGTATTTAATGAAGAGGAAGAGATACCAGAATCTTTAGCAGCCATAATTGATGCAGAAATTGAGATCTAGTGGATAAGCCATAATTTTTCCCTGCTCCTTGGGCAAAATAAGACAAGGAGGAAAGATTATGTATATAACAATCAAATTTTTAAAATCCAGTAAGACTATTGAGGTTTTCCCAGGAAATACGCTTCTTGCAATTGCAAGAGAAAATGATATTAGAATACCTTCACCATGTGGCGGTAATGCCCTATGTGGTGGTTGTAGAGTAAGGGTTGTTGAAGGAAATGATCCACAAGACGTTAGTGCTGAAGAATATAATAAATTAACAGATGATCAAATAGCTAACAATTGGAGGCTAGCATGTAGTTTTATCCCCTATTATAATATATCAGTTGATATTTAATTTTGCTAAGAAGAAATCTTCTTAGCCTTTTTTTTGTGTATGATTCTTTAAAATGTTGTATTCTTTCCTTCTCTATTTTTATCTTTTGATAAGACTCCCACTTCTATAAGTGGGAGAGAAGATTTCTCTTCAGGTGGA
>NZ_JAETGO010000052.1 GCF_016765695.1 Sporosalibacterium faouarense
AAGAGTGGTTGCTGAAGATGAGTATGAAAATAGAAATGAAGCAAACATAGAGTTTACAATAGATAAAGATGCTTTGATTTTACCTGTAGTTGAATCAGTAGATCCAGAAGACCAGGAGACCAATGTTAAGAATGATACTAAAATCAAAGTAATATTTAATAAAAACATGGCCACTAGCACTATTATTGATGAAAATATAAGTGTGACTAAGAAAATAAGTGGCGAAAAAGCAGATATTACAATGGATTATAGCAATAAAGTTTTAACTATAGACACAGTTAATAATTTGAGTTATTCAACTATGTATGAAGTTAAGCTTTCGAATCTAATGGATGATTCAGGAAATATATTGGAAGACTTTACATCGACATTTACAATTCAGAGTAAACCATATGTACCTCCAGTGGAGCCTCCAAGTCGAGATGATGATGACGATGAGGATGATACCCCTGTTGAAAGTACAGAAGAACCCTATGTAGTAGTAAACTTATTAAATAGTGATGATCAGTCACTTGAAGTTAAAAGCGACAATGATGATATGGATAATCAGTTAGCTGCTATTGATAGTGATAGAGTTATTATCAATATTAAGGATAAAGGGTACTTTGATGAAATGTCTGTAAAAATGAGTCATGATTTTATATCTCAAACAATTGAAAATAATAAAGCTATTGAGATAGACTCAACTGTAAGTAGCTTTGAGATTGAACCTTCTAACATAAAGATAGAAGAAGGAGATAAAGTTAAGTTTGTAGTTAAGAAAACTAATGATATAGAGACTAAAAAATTGATAGGAGATATAGCGTCGAAAGAGTATATTATTACTTCTGAAATATATGATTATTCTTTAGTAGTTATAAAAGCTAATACAACTAAAGAACTGTTAACATCAGCTCCAATACAAATAACTACCAATTTTGATGTAAATAAATCATCAAATTATGAAAAAGTGGGAATGTATTTATATAACGAAGAAGAAGAGAAGTGGGAATATGCTGAAGGTAAAACTACTCAAGATGGTGTTGTAACATTTAATGTTAGTGAGTTTGGTAAATATTTAGCTATGGAATATAATAAGAAATTTGATGATGTAGATATTTCATGGGCTAATAATGCCATAGAAGTATTAACTGCTAGACATGTTATAGAAGGAGTAGATGAATCAAAATCAAACTATGCTCCTAGCAGGCCAATTTCGAAGGCAGCTTTCATTAAGCTATTAGTTGAGTCATTAGATCTTGAAAAAGGCGAGATAGACATTCAGTATGATGATGTAGAACCTAATATGTGGTATACAGAATATGTAGAAATCGCAATAAGTTTAGGGATAGCAGATGGAGAAAATGGTGAATTTAATCCTAATTTAGAAATATCTCGTGAAGAAATGGCAGTATTAATAGTGAATGCTCTTAAAGTTTATGACCCTGAAGCAGATTATCAAATTTCTGAGCTAACCTATAGCGATGAAATAGATATTTCAGACTGGGCAAAAGAAGCTGTATCAATAGCAACAGATAAAGGTCTTTTAGGTGGTGTAGGAGATAATAAGTTTGCTCCAAAAGCTACTTTCTCAAGAGCTCAATCGGCAGTGGTTATATATAGACTACTTAAGTTACTAGAATTATTATAGTAAAAAAAGATCTTGATGATTTGAGTCATCAAGATCTTTTTTATATGTATGAGAAGATAATGTTGTTCTTAGATAAGATTATAATTTAAAGGTTCAAATAGAAGTGTAAAATATATTTTTACATCAATTATATAAAATGATTATGTGAACAGTAATAATCTAAAAAGTAAAAGTTTAGTAAAAGTGAGATAAATCTGCTATAATGACTAAGGGTAGATTTACATTAGTTCATTAGATAAAATGACATAAAGATACAAAAGATATTAATATTGAAGGAGGCGCAGAATGGGATTAACTCTAACGACACAAATTATTATAGGACTTATTATTATTTTTTTAGCAGGAATGATTCAAGGTATAACAAGCTTTGGCTTTTCCTTATTAGCAGTTCCCTTACTAGGACTATTCTTACCTTTGCAAATTGTAGTACCAATGCTAGTTATATATAGCTTATTTTTGAATTCAATTATACTGTTTAATGTAAAAAACCATGTGAATCTTAGGAAAATAGCTATATTGGTTATAGCTGGTATAATCGGTACGCCTCTGGGAACCTATCTACTGAAGGCTTTAGATGAGAATATTCTTAAAGTAAGCGTTGGTATAATAGTAACATTATCAGCAGTTGCTTTTCTTAGAGGATTTAAAATACATGTAAAAAATGAAAAGTTATCTTTCATTCCAGTAGGATTTATTAGTGGACTTTTAAATGGAAGTGTTTCTCTAAGTGGACCTCCAATCATTCTCTTTCTAACCAATCAAGGAGTTGAAAAACAAACCTTTAGGGCAAACTTGACATCTTATTTCTGGGTATTGAATCTAATTACTATCCCTACTTATATTGTAAGTGATTTGATAACTAAAGATGTTATAACTTATACATCATATCTATTTCCTGCGCTGATTATAGGGGTCTTGTCTGGTATAAAGATAGGTAATAAAGTAGATGAAGGGTTATTTAAGAAGATGACATTAGTATTAATAGTTTTTATGGGGGTTTTATCAATAATTTCAGGAATTAAATAGGAGCATATCTACAAATATACGATTTCACCAAATAATATGCAAAAACACTTCAAAGCACAAATATCTGGAACATAAGGATATCAGTGCTTTTTATTTTTACTAAAATAAATATTTACAAAAACAGGAAAACATGTTATGATGTATTTAGATATTTAGATTAATGTCTAAATATTAAAAGAAGTATTGTTAATAAAAAAATTCAAAACTTAAATTAAAGGCTCTGGACTGGAGCAAAGGAGAGATACTATGAAGCTATTTAAAGCTAAACAAATATCTATAATATTGATATTAGTACTAATATTAGGGTTAACAGCTTGCACAAATAGTAATGACACCAATAATGAAGATAACTCAGGAGATTCTACAGATAATCAGAACAAAAGTATCGAAGAAATAGCAGTATCTTTTGTTAAGGATTTAATCAATGGAGAATATGATACTGCATATAATGATTATGAATTTGATAGTAAGATGAAAGAGGCGGTAAATCCAAGCTCACTACAAGCAGCAATAGATCAATTAAAAGGTTCTTTAGGGGATTTTGTTAAGATTGTTGACAAAACTCAAACTTCTCAAGATGGATATGAGATAATTTCAGTTACCTGTGAATTTGAAAATGACTATATGAATCTTAACGTAGTTTTCGATCAAGATAGTAAAATAGTTGGGTTTAATTTTTCAAATGTAGAGGATTTTAGTAAGACTGCTGAAGAAATGCCTGATAATATAGAAGAGCAAGAAGTAATTGTTGGGGAAGGAAAATGGCAACTTCCAGGTACTTTAGCTGTTCCAAAAGGACAAGGGACTTTTCCAGCTGTAGTACTAGTCCATGGTTCTGGCCCCAACGATAGGGATGAAACAGTTGGGCCTAATAAGCCATTTAGGGATATAGCGTGGGGCCTAGCAGAAAAAGGCATAGCAGTGCTTAGATATGAAAAGAGGACTAAAGAACATGCTCAGAAGGTTGTAGATGTTATAGATGAGTTCACAGTAGAGGATGAAACTATTGATGATGCATTACTAGCTGTTGATTTATTAAAAAGTAATGACAAAATTGATAATGATAGGATATACGTGTTAGGTCATAGCTTAGGGGGATATCTAGTACCTAGAATTGCCACACAAGATGAAGACATTTCAGGGTTTGTAATTTTAGCGGGACCTACTAGACATTTAGAGGACTTAATGGTTGAACAAATTGAATACTTATCGTCTCTAGATGGTAATATAACTGATGAAGAACAAGCACAAATTGATGCAGCTAAGAATGCACGGGAAAAAATAAAGGATCCAAATCTTGATTTAGACACTAATTTCAATGAGCTATTTGGTGGCAATCCAAAATACTGGATTGATTTAAGGAACTATGATCCAGCTAAGCTAGCAAAAGAATTAGATAGACCTATTTTAATAATGCAAGGAAAGAGAGATTATCAAGTTACTATGGAAGACTTTAACAATTGGAAGGAAGAATTACAAGATAAAAATAATGTTATTTTTAAAACCTATGACAAATTAAATCATTTATTTATGGCAGGAGAAGGTGACCCTAATCCCACTGAGTATGGAATTAAAGGAAAAGTATCTCAAGATGCAATTGATGATATTGCTATATTTATAAATGGTAAAAAGTAATTATAAAGCTTAAGAGCTTAGGATAATAATTATTATCTTAAGCTCTTATTAGTGTAATTAATCATCTTTTTTATTGTATTTTTCTTCTAGATCATTGGTATCAATATTTAATTTACTTGTATCAACGTCTAGGTCATTAGTATCTATATTTAAATTATCCATATTTAAATCATCTTCATTATATAACTTTTTATAATAATCTATAGTCTCTGTGTTAGAATCATTTTCTTTAATATCTACTTTATTATCATCATTGCTTTCATTTTTAACATTATTGTTTGTCTCATCTGATATATCAACAGCAGTTTGATTTTTAGTTTCGTTTATCTTAATATCTTGATTTTCACTATTATTAACATCATCATTAGTCATATTAGAATATTCTTCAACTATTTCTACTTCAGAACTAAAATCATTATCTGTAGGCGTATCACTATCCTCATTATTATTAGAAACTTCATTTTTTGGATTATTCTCTTCTAATTCTTTGTCATCATCTTTATTCATGAAAATTGAAAGACCATTAGATAAGGTCTTTTTAAATCCTTCTTTAGCTACATTAAACTTAGAATAATTATTAATATTCAAATGTTCATTTTCATTTGAAATCTTGTCTATTTCTAATAGGACTAGTCCAATTAATTCAAAATATTCCTTAAGAACTTCATTATCTTTGATAATACCAGGAGCTTTTATACTAATTGTATATATTTTATTATCGTTATTCTCTTCATATGTATTTACGCTATTAACTTCAAATAAAATATTATCTTGATTAGCTAATATCTCTTTAAAAGTTGTATTATTTAGAATTATATTCATAGCCTCGCTACTATTACTTCTAATTATATAGTCCTTGTAAGAAGAATCATTAGCATTGATATCTTGCATATCGAAAAAGTCTTTAAAATAATTGTGGAAGTATTCATTAAATATCTTAAATTTGAAACCAAATTTATTATAAAATTCACAAGATATTTTTGTTAAAACAGGATCTTTTTTAGAGCCAGTTTTATATACTTCTAATATAATTTCCCAATCTTTAAATTGCTTTCTTACTTCAATATTATTAGTAAGAGAATCAATGATTTCAAATTCACCATTTATATCCTCACTAAGAACTTTCCAAATTTCCCTATGTGTTGGACCAAATAATCTCATGTTATCATCTCCCCTATATAACTGTTATTATTTTAACATAAAAATGTGATTAGAAGTGTTAAATAATAAAAGTTAAAATTAACTTTTAGCATAAAGATAACCATATATAAGCTTCTAGCATATTATAAATATAATAATAAATGGGGAGGATTATGATGCCAAATATAAGTGAGAGTACCTGTAATAAAAAAGTATTTCCTATTAAAATTGGAGATGGACCAGAGAATAGATATTCTTTAGTCCTTTATGAAGATAGGGAAAAGTATAAGACATTAGTAAACATATTACAGCATAATAGGGAATTAAGAGAAACTCAATGTGTTTATAGTGAAGAATTACCCTATGTAGGAATTAAATTTTATAATAAAAAATGGAATGAAGTAGGTAGTAAAGTTCTAGTTTTATATAGTGAACCGATGGGTTCAGGGGGCTTTGTATCCTATGAGGTTTTAGGGAAAGAAGATGGCGAAATTAAAAAAATATTGTCACAGGAGAATGTTTACCAAGGAACTATTAGATTTAAAGATGGGGATCTAATACAAGGTATGGGTAATCAATTTAAGGTATGGAAAAAAGAAAATGGTGAATTTGTTCTTAAGCCTTATAGAATTCAGCCATATCCTGATGCAAATGTAGTAAGGTATTCCATTGTAGATGAAAATACTGTTGAAGTAGATAAGACCGAATTATCCGTGCCTGTAGGTAGTGTCATACAGTTTATAAGAGAAGATTTTAATGATGTAACAGACAGGTTGTTGTTTTCAAATGACTCTAATTGCTTAAATTATTTACAATATGCAACTTTTAAAATAACATGTAAATCTAAAACGACTGTAACGATAATTCCTTCAGGATATAATTGGGAAGGAGCTAAGGAAGTAGTAATAGAAGCAAAATAAGAAGCCAATACTTGACTGTTGGCTTCTTATTCAAAGTATTTAACATTTTCAAGATTTCTAGTGAGATAAGCTAGTCTTTTAATTTTCTTATTTATATAGTCTCTATCTAAAGATTCTAGGGCTTTTTTATTAAATCCATTAACTATGTAGTGGCTAAAATCCCAGACCTTTTCTTTTAATGGCATGGCATTTTCTTCTGCAATTACAATTAGTGCATCTAGCATAGCACCCATAACTGAGACATCTTGGTTACTATAATGTCTAAGTTGATAAAAAGTCTTGTAAAGTAACTCATCATATGATTTATCTTCAAATATAAGTCTGAGGCTTCCTTCATTATCATAGTAATATGTATTTTCAATATTTGCTGTACCTATTCTTGTTAATATCATGCCTAGTTGATTTATACATTTTACAGCAGTGTTTGGATCATTAATTCCTGGAGAGAGTGCTTTTAAAGCCACCTCAACAATCTTTTTAAGGCCAAATTCCATATCTTGTAGCATATTTCTTTCGCTTCCAATAGTGATATGCCTCAAAAATACTTCTGTGTCCTCTATACTCTTATTATTATTCCAAACTGAAACGATATTAGCATTTGTAGTTACATAGTCTCCTATCATCTTTTCAACTCTTATTATTATATCCTTGTTTTCTGCCAATCTTAAAAGGGCTAAATCATCAATCCTTTGAATATAGCCTATTTTTTTAGAAAAGATTAAAGTTCTTTCATCATCATTAACTTCATCACTGCTATTAACTAACTCATTTTGAATTTTTACATTTGAATTATTTTTTGCTTCTATTTTTTCTACAAGATTTAAAATATCAGATGTTAGTCTATCTATTAGTCTATTTACTTGAATTGATGTGGAAACATGGTGAATAAAGTATACGAAAAATCCTAGACAAATAATTGCAATTAATACACCTAAGGTAGCAGAGAATACATATATAGTAGAGTCAGTATCTTTAATAAAGAATAGGGTGAAAATTGAATAGATGAAACCACCCATAAATATACCTAGTACTCTTAAAGTCTTTTTATCTGTGATAAAATCCTCCAAAGTTCTTGGTGAAAACTGAGAAGAATATGTAGTTAAAACAACCATTATAGTTGAAAATGTTATGGTTGTCATAGTCAATAAAGAGGAAGCTAAAGTTGATAATATAGTTTTAGCTAACTCTACTCTCGTTAAAAAGAAGGTTAATGAGCTGTTTTGAAGTAAATAAGTGTACTGGGTGTCTAAGATGGTAGCCCCAATTGCTAATAAGAAGGCAATAAAGCTATAATAGCTTGGAACAAACCATACTCTGTTTTTGATTTTAAATATAAATGTTTTAATCATTTTAAATCTCCTTTGATTAAATCCAATCATTTCTTTTAAAGATTAAATATTCAATAAATGCAATGAAAACCATTGATACTGTAAAAAATAGAAAAGCATTAGGGCTATCAGTGCCAGGCATGCCACCTATATTGATACCAAAAAGACCAGTTAAAAAGCTAAGGGGTAGAAATATACTTCCAACAATCGAAAGAATATACATTGTTCTATTCATTTCCTCAGTTACTTTATTATTTAGCTCTTCTTGGATTATAGCTGCTCTGTCTCTTATGGTGTCAAGCTCTTCTACAAGTCTAGTTGTCTTTTCAGCAAGCTCTCTGATATATAATCTATCTAACTCATCCATCCAGTTTATATTTTCAATATGCAATTTGGATAGAACATCTCTTTGAGGAACTATATATCTTCTAATCAAAATAGTTTTTCTTCTCATCTCTGATAAATGTTTTCTAATTTCTTTACTACCTTTAGCGATAACCTGATCTTCGAGGTCGTCAACTTCATCCTCCATCTCAGATATATAATCATTAATTCTCATAGTTAAGTTTTCTAATACATTTCTTAAGAAACTATCCTTAGCATTGGGACCTTGACCTTGGGTAATAGCATTATTTATTTCATCAATAGCAAGGACTTTTTCTCTCCTGATTGTAATAATCCTATTGGAATCTATCCACATATGAAGAAAAACCATATCCTCTGCATCTGAGTTAGGGTTTAAGTTTAATCCTCTTAAATTGATTAATATGCCTTCCTTTAAAGAAAGAACTCTAGGTCTGCTATCTTCAGATAAAAGAGAATTGCAGACTACTTTGGGTATCCCGCTTTCTTTTATTAGCCATTCTTTAGACTTTAGGGTACCACCATCTAAATGTAACCATAAATACTTTGAGTCCTTATTACTCATATTGTTTATAGTGTTTACATCTTTAAAATCATTTATTTTTTTATAATTGTCTGTGTAAATATGATAACCAAAAACTATACCATTATTACTCATGTGACGCCCCCTTAAAAGAAGTTCAATCTAAATTTATGAACATATCAAGCTTATTATAGAATTATACTATATTAACAAAAAAATACAAATTCTTATGGCTAAAGTTTAATTTAGCTAATGATTAATCCTCTATTCATTTATACCTTTATTCTAATACAAATAAACTGTGTCTATTAATAGAAAAAATAAAAACTAAATATTCAACTATTCAAGGGTATGCTTAGACACAATAATAATATGTAACTATTATATATGCATATTTATGATATAGGGGCAATAATATATTGTAGAATAGACGATAAGGAGGGGCTTATTTGCTTAGCAATCGTATTATAAACATGAAGCCATCAATGACTGTGAATTTGACGGATAAACTAGAAGCATTGAAGAGGGAAGGAATAGATATAATTAGGCTGAATATAGGAGAGCCTGACTTTCAAACACCTGCTAATATAAGTAAAGCAGCAAAGGTTGCTGTTGATAATGATTTTACAAAATATACTCAAGTAGCTGGCTGTATCGAACTAAGAGAAGCGATATGTAGGAAATTTGAGCTAGATAATAATATTAAATATCATACTGATGAAATAATTGTGACAACAGGAGCCAAACAGGCATTAAATAATGCTCTGCTAACTCTTTGTAATAAAGGAGATGAAGTTATAGTACTAACTCCATGTTGGGTTAGTTATATAGAAATGGTTAAGCTTACTGGTGCAAAGCCAGTTTTGGTGGATTTGGATGGGAATGAAGGATTTAAATTAGATATTGAGATTATAGAGAAGGTTATATGTGATAAAACTAAAGCAATCTTAATAAACACTCCAAATAATCCTACAGGAGCAGTATATAATAAAAAAGAACTTTTGAACTTAGGTAAATTAGCTATTGAACATGACTTTTACATTATTTCTGATGAAATATATGAGAAGTTTATATATGGTGATAACAAACATATTTCAATTGCCAGCTTATCTGAAGACATTAAAAAAAGAGTAATCACCATAAGTGGGTTTTCCAAGACCTATGCTATGACTGGATGGAGGCTAGGTTATGCTGGGGGAACAAAAGCAATAATTAAAGCTATGGCAAATCTTCAAGGACATATGACATCTGGAGCTAATTCAATAGCTCAGAAGGCAGGTGTCGAAGCACTTCTAGGGTCACAAGATTCTGTTGAAAAAATGATTAATGAATATAAATGTAGAAGAAAATATCTCTTAGACAGGTTAAGAAATATTAATGAAATAAGATGCATGGACTCAAAAGGAGCTTTTTACCTTATGCCTGATATATCTAAAATATATGGAAGAAAATATAGAGGGAAAACTCTGATAAATTCCATAGATATTGCAGACTTTCTACTTGAAGAAGCCCATGTAGCTATAGTACCTGGAATAGCCTTTGAAGCACCAAATAATATAAGAATTGCATACTGTAATTCCCTTGAGAATATTAAAGAAGGAATGAATCGAATAGAGAAGTCATTAACGAAACTAGACTAGATATGACTAAATACTATAAAGGAACTGTTAATTATATCAATATGTTTTTTACTATTAAAGATAATAGGTTCAAAGTTGATTTGCTTTAGTAAATTATTATGCATTCAACACCATAATATGGTACAATATTACCATATTATGGTGTTTTTTTATAAAGTTAAAAAGTGAATGAGGAGAAGATAGTTTGAAAGGATTTAACTTTTAAATAGAATTATTTAGTAATTGAGGAAACTACATATTAAAATTCTATGCGAGCTTATATCTTGTGACAAAGATATTTAACCACTTTACTATTAGGTTTAAGGGAAAAGTAGCTGAATGAATCTCAGTTGAGATAAAATTTTAAAAAATATATTTGATTTATAAATATGTAATTTTATCAATCAAAAGAAATGGGGGGTTTTATGAAAAAGCTTTGTTTAATATTTCTTTCTGTACTTATTGTATCAAGCACTATTAATGTATTTGCCGTAGATAACGGAGTTATAGTAAGTACAGAGGAAGCTAAGTTTAGTGGGGTAAGATACCCATCGAAATACGATTTAAGAGAAGAAGATAGGGTTACTTTTGTTAAAGCACAGGGGCAACTAGGAACTTGTTGGGCAGTTTCTTCAATTGCAGCGTTAGAATCAGCATTAAAAACTAAAGAAGGAAAAGAATATGACTTATCGGAAATAAATCTATCTACTCAACTTAGTAATGCCTATGAGGTTAGCTTTAATAGGTCTCCTGCCGGTGGTGGAGATGACCCTATAGCAGTTGGATACTTTGCCAGTTGGAGAGGACCAGTACTTGAATCTGATGACCCATATCCTGAAAATGGTATGGAAAAGAATATAGAGATTAGAACTGGTAAGAAACCAATAAAGCATATACAAGAAGTAATATTCCTTCCCGATAGAAAGGATCCGCTAGATAATGATTTAATTAAAGAGCATGTAATGAAATATGGTGCTATATCGGTAAGCATGTGGAAGGGTACAGATCAAACCTTTGGTAGGTTCTATAATGAAAAAGAGTTTGCTTGGTACTATCCCCATGACTATATGAATAATGAAGGAAATGGTCATGCAGTTGACATTGTAGGTTGGGATGATAATTATCCAAAAGAGAATTTTAAAATCACACCACCGGGAGATGGAGCATTTATCGTTAAAAATACTAAGGGTCCATTGTGGGGGCAACCCGATAGAAAAGAAAATATGGGAGGATATTTCTATATATCCTATTATGATGGTATGATTGGAGATAAGCTTGATGGCAATATTGGAAGTGCTGTTTTCACTAGAATTGATGAAACAGATAATTATGACAATATTTATCAATATGATTTACTAGGCTATACTAAATCTTTAAAGGATACTTCTGATAATAGAGAAGTATGGTTTAGTAATGTATTCGATATTAACAAAGGTAAAAATGAAGAATTATCAGCTGTAAGTTTCTATACCCTTGATGAAAATTTAAACTATGAGATATGGATTAATACTAAGTTTTCAGGAAAATCGTCACTTAATAATATGAAAAAAATCAAGAGTGGTAAGATTAGATTACCAGGTTATCATACTATTGATTTGGATAAGATAGTAAATTTATATGACTCAGAGAAAGTTGCTGTATCAATAAAACTCACTTCTGATAAGATTAGTCCATCAATTGCTTTGGAATCGCCTAATGGAGTTATATCTAATACTGCTATTGCAGAGAAAGGGCAGAGTTATATAAAGAAAAATTCCCATAGTTCTTGGACTGATATTCAGGGATATGAAAAAAATTCAAATGTATGTCTTAAGATATTTACGGATAATAGGGCATCATCTGAAGATAAACTGTTAAGTGTAGAGGCTATGAAAGAGGATGTTGACTTTATAGTTGATTGGATACTTAGTCATCAGCCTGTAGCAAGGGTCGAAGGATATACACCACAGCAGGAAGAGATAATTGAGAATGTCTATAATAAAATCAATAAGCCTATGACTGAGGATGATTTCTATTTAATTATCAATAGGTTATTTACAATGATGGGTGATGGGCATACTAAATTAAGTTATCATTCAGAAAATTCCAAGTTTTTAAATCTTCCTTTTGTATGGTTGGAGGAAGGATTAATTGTGAATCAAAGTACAAATAGATATATTGTAGGAGATAAAATACTATCTATAGGAGGTAAAACACCAGAGGAACTAAGTAATATACTTTATGAACAAGTTTCCTCAGAAAATGATTATTGGATTCGTGCAGAAGCTTCTGATGTTTTAATAGAAGACCAATATTTAAAATACTTTGAATTAATTAATGACGATAATACGGTAGATATAGAAATTGAAAGAAATGGAAAGATAATCATCTTTAAGGAATCTTTTTCTAAAAAAAGAGGATTTAGTGATGAATATAGGGATTGGGTATCATGGCATATTGAAAAGGAAAATAATCTAGGATATTTTCAATTTGATAAGTGGGCAATGGATGAGGATATGTTTAAAGAAATTCAGAATAATATGGATGAATTCTTTAACGAGGTAGCAGAAAATAATATAGAAAATATAGTTTTTGATATCAGAGAAAATCCAGGTGGAACTGCCGGAACGTTAAACTATCTGTTTAGGTTTTTAGATGTAGGAACGGTTTATGGCTCAGAATATAGAGAGTATGGAAGGATTAATTACTTTCCAAAAGCAGATGAAAGTCTTATATTTGACGGCGATATATATTTCATGCTATCAAATAGAAGCTTTAGTTGCTCAGTATTTGCAACAACGATATTGAATGATAATGGAATAGTTAAGGTAATAGGAGAACCCAGTGGTGAGAATCCAGCATTTAATAAACACGGAAGTGGGTCGGATGGTTCTTTACCAAATACTGGCTGGAAATTTATGATGACTAGCTCTAAATCTCAACGTCCCCGTGATGAGGATGAATCAGAAGATGCAATTTATCCTGATATACCTGTATATACAACTAGAGATGAAATTATAACAGGTAGAGATATACAGATGGAGAGAATGAGAGAGATTGCTAGAAGTGAAGATTGGATATACACTGAGGAAACTATTGAACTAGATGAAGATGATGTAATTAATATAACTCAAGGTAATAAATTTTTTATAGAACAAGGGACGGACATAAACATAACCTTAGATTTTGATAAGATAAGTAAGGAGAATATTTGGCTTGAGGATACAATAAATCATGAAAAAATAAAGATTCAGATTAAAAGTACCTCCAACGGATTAGTATTAGAAATACCAAATGACTTAGAAAAAGGTATGACTTATCATCTGGTTATTCCCAGTGGAAATGTAACATATGCTACATTACTAACTATGAAGTCAGAAATAGAAAAAGCTTCAAGTTTTAGTCTTATTGGGAATTATTTAAAAGACATATACAAGCCATGGAATGCTTTGCAGATATCCTTTACTGAGGAAATTAAAAATATTAAGGATGTAAATAAGATAGAGTTAATTGATGAACAAGGAAAAAAAGTGAGGATTAACAGAACTGAAGTAGTGGGGGCCGATGAGAAAAAGATACTAGTTATTGAACCTAGTATACATCTTAAAAAAGGTAAAGAATATACTTTAAGCATACCTGGAGATGTAATTGAATCTATTGATGGGGAAAAATATAGTAAGGAAATTACAGTAACATTTACTGTGAAATGATTATTTGAGGAAATTGCATATTAAAATTTTTTGTAAGATTATATCCTCATAACTCTGGTATTCAGCCACTTTACTATTTAATTTAAGGAAAAAGTGACTGAATAAGTCGCAACTGGGATGAAATCTTGTAAAAATATATTTAATTTGTAAATATTCAATTCTCTCATTTAAATAAATCATAAATGTTCAATATGTTCAATATATAGTATAAAAAGTTCTATGGGATTTGAAACTCTTATAGAACTTTTTTATTTAAAAGTAATACATTTTTAAAGAAGTAACATATAGGGAGAATAGGAAGAATTATAAATTAGGAAAGAAACAAGCCATGAAACACGAACATTAACACTAGATAAAACTTTTAAAATACGCCATAAATCAAAATATAACAAAAACATAACAAAAATAATTCGAGTTCTTGTTGACATTGAATCTATATATTGTTAAGATGAAATTGTCGAAGAAATGAAATGAAACGAAAAAAATTATATATTGCCCATATAAATTTCAGAATAAGGCTGAGAAGTTTCTACCAAGTGACCGTAAATCACTTGACTATGGGTGAAAGTGCATCTAGGGTTCCGAAGATTTTCTTGCTGGTCCAAGCGATGCAGATATTACATAATAATCACTTATTAATGTAATATTACACCTGGGGGAAAAAAGCCCGGAGGGATAGGTTTCACTTATTAGTGAAATCTATCCCTTTGGGCTTTTTTACTTTTTGTAAAAAAAGTATTAAAACAAAAATGATAGAATATATGTTGAAGATTGACTAAGGAAAAAGTAACTTCATAATATATATCTTAAATGTGATCTTACAAAGATAAGTATAATTTGAATATGAAAGTTTCTAAGATAGGTGCAATAATACTACTTTCATTTTAATTTCTAAATTAAAACAAATAACAAATATAAATAAGGAAACTGTATAAAATTACAAATGCAATTTCCTATCATAAATAAAATTATAAAATAGATACTATAACAACAATAAGGTGGTGGACATATTGAGTAGATATGTTAAAAGAATCTTTGTTGAAAAGAAAAAAGGATTTGATGTAGAAGCAGGACATCTTTTTTTAGACTTAAAAGAGAATTTAAGCTTAGAGGGATTAGAGAATGTAAGGATAATTAATAGATACGATATATCCGGTATCTCTGATAGTGAATATAAAAGAGCTGTCAAAACTATATTCTCTGAGCCTAATGTAGACAATGTTTATGAAGAAGAGATTGAAATAAATAATAAAGATAAGGCCTTCGCAATTGAATTTTTACCAGGACAATATGACCAAAGAGCAGATTCAGCAGCTCAATGTGTTGAAATACTAACTGAAAATGAAATACCTATAGTTAGAACGGCAAAGCTCTTTATTTTAGAAGGTCAAATAAGTGAAGAAGAGTTCAATCAGGTAAAGAAATATTGTATAAATCCTGTGGATTCTAGAGAAGCATCTTTAGAAAAGCCTAAATCCTTAGATATTCAATATGAAGTCCCAAAAGATGTATCTATTCTAAGTGGATTTATGGGTAAGGATGAGAGTGAATTAAAAGTATTTAAAGAAGCTATGGGATTTGCTATGAGCTTAGAAGATTTAAAGTTTTGTCAGGAATATTTTAAGAATGATGAAAAGAGAGATCCATTTATCACAGAGTTAAAGGTAATAGATACGTACTGGTCAGATCACTGTAGACATACAACTTTTTTGACAAAAATAGAAGAAGCAAAATTTAGTGATGGAGAGTATGGAAGAGCTATTAAAAATGTATATAATAACTACTTAAATACAAGAAAATATGTATATGGAGAAAAGGAAAAAGATATCTGTTTAATGGATATTGCAGTTATCGGTATGAAAGAGTTAAGAAAAAAAGGGTTACTTGATGATTTGGATGTTTCAGAAGAAATTAATGCTTGTAGTATAAATGTACCGGTTGAAATAGATGGAAAAAAAGAAGAGTGGCTAGTGATGTTTAAGAATGAAACCCATAATCATCCTACAGAAATCGAGCCATTTGGTGGAGCTGCCACATGTTTAGGAGGAGCAATCAGAGATCCACTATCTGGTAGATCATATGTATATCAAGCCATGAGGGTAACTGGAAGTGGTGATCCAAGGGCAAAGATTGAAGATACTCTTAATGGAAAGCTTCCACAGAGAAAAATAACAAGGGAAGCAGCTCAAGGATTTAGCTCCTATGGCAATCAAATAGGACTTGCAACAGGACAAGTTTCAGAGTTTTATGATGAAGGATATGTAGCCAAAAGAATGGAAATAGGAGCAGTAATAGCTGCTACACCTAAGGAAAATGTTATTAGGGAAAGACCAAAAGCAGGAGATTTAGTAATCCTAGTAGGTGGTAGAACTGGGAGAGACGGATGTGGTGGAGCTACAGGATCATCAAAGGAGCATACAGAAGATTCGATATTGGATTGTGGTGCTGAAGTTCAAAAAGGAAATCCTCCAGTTGAAAGAAAGCTTCAAAGATTATTTAGAAATCCTAGATTTAGTAAACTAGTAAAAAGATGTAATGACTTTGGAGCAGGTGGTGTTTCTGTAGCTATAGGAGAATTGGCAGATAGCTTGGAGATAAACTTAGATAATGTACCAAAGAAATATGATGGACTAGATGGTACTGAATTAGCCATATCAGAATCTCAAGAAAGAATGGCAATAGTAATAGATAAGGAAAGTATGGAAATTATACAAGAATGTGCCAGTGAAGAAAACTTGGAGACATCGGTAGTAGCTAAGGTAACCTCTGATAATAGATTGAGAATGAAATGGCGAGGAAACATTGTATTAGATATTAGTAGGGATTTCTTAGATACAAATGGAGTTAAACAAAATACAAAGGTATTTGTTAAAGAACCCATAAAAGAGAAGAATTATTTCAATAGAATACCAACTGAGGTTGAAAAGAGCTTATCAGATATTGATAAGGCTTGGATTGAGAATCTAAAAGATTTAAATGTAGCATGTCAGAAGGGCTTAGGAGAAAGATTCGATAGCACTATAGGAGCTGGAACAGTATTAATGCCTTTTGGAGGCAAATATCAGTTGACTCCGGCTCAAAGTATGGTAGGGAAAATTCCAGTACTAAAGGGGGAAACTGATACATGTACCATTATGACCCACGGATTTGATCCTAAGTTATCAAAATGGAGTCCATTCCATGGAGCTTTATATGCAGTTCTTGAATCAGTAGCTAGAGTTGTTGTAGCAGGAGGAAACCATAAGAATGTAAGACTTACATTACAAGAGTATTTTGAAAAGCTAGGAAATGACGAAGAAAGATGGGGTAAGCCCTTCAGTGCTTTATTGGGAGCATATCATGCGCAAAAAAGCTTTGGTATTCCAGCTATTGGAGGAAAGGATAGTATGTCAGGGACATTTAATGATTTAGATGTACCTCCAACATTAGTAAGCTTTGCAGTAGATGCTGCAGATGCAAAAGAAATCATTTCTCCAGAGTTTAAGAAGGCCAACAGTAAGATTATACTTATAAAAGGTAAGAGAGATAAAAATGAATTACCTGATTTTCAAATTATGAATAATAACTTTACGAGAATACATCAGTTGATTTTACAAGATAAGATATTAGCAGCCCATACTGTAGGCATAGGTGGTGTAGCAGCAGCAACTAGTAAAATGGCCTTTGGAAATAAGATAGGGATAACTTTTAAAGACGATATAGATTCAAGAGAGTTATTTATAGCAGACTATGGTTCAATTATTGTAGAAATTGATAGCAATGAAGATATAGATAATTTGCTAAATGGAATAAATTATGTTGTCTTAGGAACTACAAAGGATGAGGAGACAATTGAAATATTAGGAAGCAAGATTAGCTTAGATACTCTTATAGAAGCTTGGCGAGAACCTTTAAAGGATGTATTTCCAATAAAGGAAGGGATAGACGGTAATACATCAGTAGTGCAGTATACCAAAGGAAATAAAATTAAGGCCAAAGGGAAATTTGCTAAACCTAGAGTTGTAATACCAGTATTTCCAGGGACTAATTGTGAATATGATACTGGAAGAGCCTTTGTGAGAGCTGGTGGCGAAGTTAATACCCTCATATTTAAAAACTTGAAACCAACTGATATTAAAGAGTCAATAGAAATGATGGCAAAGACAATAAATGAATCTCAAATCATTGCATTACCCGGTGGTTTTAGCGCTGGAGATGAACCAGATGGATCTGGAAAGTTTATTGCCACTATATTTAGAAATCCAATTATAGAAGAAGCTATAATGAACCTATTAAGAAATAGGGATGGATTAATGATAGGAATCTGCAATGGATTTCAAGCATTGGTTAAGCTAGGCTTACTACCTTATGGTGAAATAAGAGAGATGGATGAACATTCACCTACATTAACATTTAATAAGCTTGGAAGACATATTTCTCGTTTCGCAAGGACTAAACTAGTTTCAAATTTATCACCGTGGTTTAATGGAATTAATGTAGGAGATATTCACAACATAGCATTATCCCATGGAGAAGGTAGATTTGTTGCAAATGAAGATGAGATTAACAGAATGATAGAAAATGGTCAGGTAGCCACTCAATATGTTGATATAAATGGAGAACTAAGCTATGACGGAGATATAAATCCAAATGGCTCAATCAATTGTATAGAGGGAATCACAAGTCCTGATGGCAGAATATTAGGTAAAATGGGACATTCAGAAAGGATAGGTAAGAATTTATATAAAAATATCCTTGGAGAAAAGGACCAAAGAATTTTTGAAGCTGGAGTTAAATATTTTAGGGATTAGTTGATGTTATCTATTGAGGAGGTATAATATGAATCCAAAGGACTTTAAAATTGGAATAATTGGGGGAGGTCAGCTAGGGAAAATGCTTATTCAGGAAGCAAAAAAAATGGATTTTACAGTATTAGTATTGGATCCATCGACTTGTGCTCCAGGAGGTAAAATTGCTGATCATCATATTATAGGAGATTTTTATGATAAGGATAAAATAAGGGAATTAGTAGAGCAGTGTGATGTAACTACATTCGAAATAGAGAATATAGATACAGAAATTTTATCTATACTTGAAGGAGAAGGAAACACTATATTTCCATCACCTAAGCTATTAGAAACTATTAAGGATAAATCAAAGCAAAAAGAAATGCTTCAACAAAATAATATACCAACATCCAAATGGAAAAGAATCAATAGTCTTGAAGAAACAGCAGAAGAATTAGGATTACCCTTTGTTCAAAAATCATGCTGTGGGGGATACGATGGCAGAGGTGTCTATGTAGTTAAGAATGAAGAAGGTTTTTCGGAAGCTTTAAAGGGAGAAAGCTTTGGAGAAGAATTCGTAGATTTTGAAAAAGAATTAGGGATTATGGTTGCAAGAAATAGCAGGGGAGAAACAAAATGTTTTCCAGTGGTAGAAATGGTATTTGATCATAAGGAAAATATATGCGATATGATAATTGCACCAGGGAAAGTAGATAAAGATATAGAAAAGAAAGCCAAAGACTTGGCAATAAAATGTATTGAAGGATTGGATGGAGTTGGAGTTTTCGGAATTGAAATGTTTCTAACTAAGGATGGAGATGTTCTTATTAATGAGATTGCTCCAAGAGTTCATAATTCAGGACACTATACTATAGAATCATGTATAACATCACAGTTTGAGCAGCATATTAGGGCTATTTGTGGTATGCCCCTTGGCTCTACAGAACTGATAATTCCATCGGTGGTAATAAACATCTTAGGGCAAGAAGGACAGCATGGTAATCCCTATTATCAAGGGTTGAAGGAAGTCCTGGAGATACCAGGAGTAAACACACATATTTATGGTAAGGAATACATTAAGCCCTATAGAAAGATGGGGCATGTAACCGTTGTAGATAGGGATATTAATGAAGCTATTAATAAATCAAATAAAGTTAAAAAGGTTTTAAAGGCTATTTCAATGGAGGTGAATTCAGTTGAATAAAGATGTAAGGGTTGGAATAATAATGGGAAGTGATTCAGATTTACCAGTTATGAAGGATGCAGCTGAGATACTCGATAATTTTGATATCGGGTATGAATTAACAATAGTATCTGCCCATAGAACTCCAGAACGATTAGTGGAATATGCAAAGGATGCTAAGTCTAGAGGTCTTGACGTTATTATAGCAGGAGCTGGAGGAGCAGCTCATTTGCCAGGGATGATAGCATCACTAACGGAATTACCTGTAATCGGTGTCCCTATTAAAACATCATCTTTAAGTGGTCTAGACTCTTTGCTTTCCATAGTTCAGATGCCTGGTGGTGTTCCAGTGGCAACAGTAGCAATTAATGGAGCTCGTAATGCAGGGATTTTATCGGCACAAATTGTAGGGGTGAAAACACCAGAAGTGCAAGAAAAAGTATTCAATTATAAGAGAGACCTAGGTAAAAGTGTGATAGAAAAAGCTGACAATCTTGAAGAGATAGGATATAAGGACTATCTTAAGGAGGGAAAGTAAAATGATGAAAAAAGATATGATATATGAAGGGAAAGCTAAAAAAGTCTTTAAGACAGATGATAGTAAAAGATATATCGTAGGATACAAAGACGACGCTACTGCATTTAATGGTGAAAAAAAGGGTACTATTGTGGGGAAAGGAATAATCAATAACAAGATGTCAGCTTTGGTATTTAAGCTCTTGGAGGGAAGGGGAATACCAACACATTTCATTGATATTTTAAATGATAGAGAAATGATGGTTAAAGCTGTTGAGATATTACCTCTAGAAGTAATAGTAAGAAATGTGGCAGCAGGATCATTGGCCAAGAGACTAGGCATAGATGAAGGTACTGAAATGAAGGAACCAGTTTTAGAATTTTGTTATAAGAATGATGACTTAGGAGATCCAATGATAAACGAATATCATATTAAAGCCATTGACTTAGCTACAGAAGAACAGATTCAATTGATTAAAAGATATTCATTAAAAATAAATGAAATACTTAAAAGGTTTTTCATAGAAAGAAATATTAAGTTAGTAGATTTCAAGCTAGAATTTGGAACCCATGATGGAGAAGTTATATTGGCAGATGAAGTTTCACCTGATACTTGTAGATTATGGGATGCCGATACTAATAAGAAGCTTGATAAGGATAGATTCAGAAGAGATTTAGGTGATGTAGAAGAGGCATATAATGAAGTGTTAGGGAGAATTCTTTTTTAAAGGCAGTGCTACATTTAGGAGGTGAGACATTTGTTTAATGGCTACACAACTGATGATAAATTGAACGAGGAATGTGGTGTTTTAGGTATATATGATTCAAAGGATAGGGATATATCATCTATGCTTTGCTATGGGTTATTGGCCCTCCAACATAGAGGTCAAGAAAGTGCAGGAATCGCAGTAAATGATGATGGAATAATCCAATATCATAAAGACATGGGTTTAGTTACAGAGGTTTTTAATGATGAAATTATCAAAAGACTTGCGGGGAATATTGGAATTGGTCATGTAAGATATTCTACAACTGGAGAAAGTCACGTATATAATGCCCAGCCCCTTGTAGTTAAATACAGAAATGGGAGTATTGCCCTTGCCCATAATGGAAACCTTGTTAATGCTAATACAATTAGGGAAATGCTTGAAGAGGATGGAGTTGTATTTCAAACATCTACAGATAGTGAGGTTATAGCAAATTTAATGGCTAGATATCATAAAGCGGATATAGAGAATGCAATTAAGAAGGTAATGGAACTTTTAAAGGGAGCTTATGCTTTAACGATCATGACTGACAATAAACTTATAGGAGCTAGAGATCCTCATGGCCTTAGACCTCTTTGTATAGGTAAAACTGAAGATGGATATGCTTTATCTTCTGAAAGCTGTGCCTTTGATACGATTGGTGCTAAATTAATTAGGGATGTTGACCCAGGAGAGATAGTAGTTATAGATGATAATGGAATAACTAGTATTCAAAATGATAAGTGGTGCAAAAAGCAATTATGCATATTTGAATTAATATATTTTTCCAGACCAGATAGTATAGTAGATGACATTAACATATATGAAGCGAGAAGAAAAGCAGGAAGAATCCTAGCTAAGGAGCATCCTGTAGAAGCAGATATAGTTATATCAGTACCTGACTCTGGAACGGCAGCAGCGATAGGATACGCAGAAGCATCAGGCATACCTTATAGTGAAGGCCTGATAAAGAATAAATATATAGGTAGGACATTTATACAGCCCAATCAAGAGTTAAGGGAGCAAGGAGTAAGATTAAAGCTAAATGTGTTAGAAAGCAATGTTAGAGGTAAAAAGGTAATTTTAGTTGATGACTCAATAGTAAGGGGAACTACCAGTAGACGTCTAGTAGATATGCTGAAAAATGCAGGAGCTGAGGAAGTACACGTAAGGGTAAGTTCTCCACCAGTAAAATATTCTTGTTATTTTGGGATTGACACACCTAATAGAGAGAAGTTAATAGGAGCTAATTATTCAGTTGATGAGATAAGAGATCAAATACATGCCGATAGTCTCGGCTATATTTCCATGGAGGGACTTATTAAATCCACTGGAAGGAATATTAGTGATATGAATACAGGATTTTGTGCTGCTTGCTTCAATGGAGATTATCCTATGGAAGTGCCAAAGGGATAAAATAATAATTAAATTTATTTTTAGAAAAGATTTGAGTTTGAAATATGAATTTTAAGTTTCAATTACGGATAAGAAGAGGGCAAGATATAAACAGTATAAACTTAAGGGAGGCATTAAAATGTCTAATCAAAAACTAACCTATAAGAGCTCTGGCGTGGATAAAGAGGCAGGATATGAGGCAGTTAAATTGATGAAAAGCCATATTACTAAGACATTTACTGAAGGAGTAGTGTCAGATGTTGGGGGATTTGGCGGACTATTTGCTTTAAATAAGGAAGATTATGAACAGCCTATATTAGTTTCAGGAACAGATGGTGTGGGAACAAAGCTAAAGGTAGCTTTTATGATGGATAAACATAACACTGTAGGGGAAGATTGTGTTGCTATGTGCATAAATGACATTTTATGTCAGGGAGCAAAACCCCTTTTCTTCTTGGACTATATAGCAACTGGAAAGCTTAAGCCAGAAAAAACTGCTATGATAGTTGAGGGTATAGCTAATGGTTGTGTAAAAGCAGGAAGTGCCTTAATAGGGGGAGAAACGGCTGAAATGCCTGGAATATATAGTGATGGAGAATATGATTTAGCTGGGTTCGCAGTGGGAATAGTAGATAAAAATAAAATAATAGATGGTTCTAAGATTCAAGATGGAGACATATTAATTGGACTACCCTCAAGTGGAGTCCACAGTAACGGATTTTCATTAATAAGAAAATTATTCTTTGATATCAAAGGTTATAAAGTTGATAAATATATTGAGGAACTAGGTTGTACATTGGGAGAAGAGTTATTAAAGCCAACAAGAATTTACACAAATCCAGTATACGATTTAGTGGAAAAATTTAATATCAATGGAATTAGTCATATAACTGGGGGAGGTTTTTATGAGAATATTCCTAGGATGCTTCCAGCAGGATTAAAAGCATGTATTGATACTAGCTCAATAGACACACCTCCTATTTTCAAAATAATGCAAGAACAAGGCAATATTGATATAGATGAGATGTATGGCACATTTAATATGGGAGTAGGTATTGTTATGGCAGTAAATCCAGATGAACTTGATAATATTCAAAGCTTTCTTTCTGATAAAAAAGAAAAATTTTATACATTAGGAGAAATTAAAACAGGAGAAGGGGAAATAGAGATATGTCACCAATAAAGATGGCTGTTCTGATATCAGGGGGAGGAACAAATCTTCAAGCAATAATAGAGGCTATTGAAGATAAAGTTATAAACGGTGAAATTAAAGCAGTAATATCAAATAAACAAAATGCCTATGGACTGGAAAGGGCAAGATTGAATAATATAGATGCATGTTTTATAGATAGAAATAGCTTCGATAATAATAAAGAATACAATAATGAAATCCTAAGAATTCTTGAAAATAAAGATATTGATTTAGTAGTTTTAGCGGGATACCTTCAAATATTAAGCACAAAATTAGTATCTAAATACCAAAATAAGATAATAAACATCCATCCTTCATTGATTCCAAGCTTTTGTGGCAAAGGATTTTATGGAGAGAATGTTCACAAGTCTGTACTTGACTATGGAGTGAAGGTAACTGGAGCAACAGTTCATTTTGTAGATGAGGGAACTGATACAGGACCAATAATTCTTCAAGAAGTTGTTAAGGTTGAAGATGATGATACCGTAGAAAGTCTACAAAAAAAGGTGCTTTCAGTAGAACATAAAGTCTTAGTAGAAGCAATTAAGCTTTTTTGTGAAAATGAGTTAAAAGTTGAAGGGCGTAGGGTGTTGATTAATAGATAACCTAAAGACGAAGAGTTATTTAAACTTATCAGGGAGGGAATAGGAATGAAGAGGGCTTTAATTAGCGTATATGATAAAACGGGAATAGTAGAATTCGCAAAGAAATTAGTAGAATTGGGTTGGGAGATAATCTCAACTGGTGGAACAGCTAGAAAATTAAATGAAGAAGGAATTGAAGTTATAGATATATCTGATATTACAGAATTTCCAGAATGCTTTGATGGGAGAGTTAAGACCTTACACCCTAAAATTCATGGAGGATTATTAGCTGTCAGGGATAATGATGAGCATATAAAGAAAATGAATGAGTTAGACATTCACCCTATCGATATTGTAGTTAATAATCTCTATCCCTTCAAAGAAACAATACTTAAGGATGGAGTTAGTCATGATGAAATTATAGAGAATATAGATATTGGTGGGCCATCTATGTTAAGGGCAGCAGCTAAAAACTATAAATACGTTTCAGTTATAGTTGACCCTTTCGACTATGAAAGAGTATTGGATGAATTAGAGAGTAATGATAATATTAAAGATAGCACTAAAGAATATTTAGCAGCGAAGGTGTTCCAGCATACAAGTCATTACGATGCCCTTATTTCAGATTATTTTAATAAAAAAGCTAATATAGATATGCCTGAACAAATTACATTGACATATGAAAAGAAACAAGAATTAAGATATGGAGAAAATCCTCACCAAAAAGCAGCATATTACTCAAGCATTCAAGAAACAGAAGGGACCCTTTCAGAAGCAGTTCAGCTTCACGGTAAGGAACTATCTTTTAATAATATAAATGACACTAATGGTGCCATTGAGATATTGAAGGAGTTTAATGAGCCGACAGTCATAGCTGTAAAGCATGCTAATCCGTGTGGAATAGGTAGTGGTAATTCAATTGTTGAAGCCTTTAAAAAGGCTTATGAATGTGATAAAGTTTCCATCTTTGGAGGTATAATTGCTTCAAATAGTGAAATAGATTCAAAAACTGCAGAACTAATAAATAAAATTTTTATTGAAGTTGTAATAGCACCATCTTATACTGATGAAGCTTTAGAAGTTCTAAAATCTAAAAAGAATATTAGAATATTGAAGCTTTCTAATATAATGAAAAAATCCTATAGATCATACGATATTAAAAAGGTTCTTGGAGGAGTTCTAGTTCAGGAGAGAAATAATCATCTTATAAATGAAGAAGCTGTAAAAGTGGTTACAGAAAGAGAGCCTAATGATCAAGAAATGAGGGATTTATTATTTGCATGGAAAGCAGTTAAAAACACTAAATCAAATGGTATAGTATTAGCTAAAGATGAAGGGACTATTGCCATAGGGCCTGGACAGGTTAGTAGAATTTGGGCTCTTGAAAATGCTATTAAGCAAGCTGGAGAAAGGACAAATGGTAGTGTCATGGCTTCTGATGCCTTTTTCCCATTTAGTGATTGTGTAGAAGCTGCTGCTAATAGAGGAATAACTGCTATTATTCAACCAGGAGGCTCGGTTCGTGATGAAGAGTCAATTGAAATGGCAAACAAACATGGAATAGCTATGATATTTACAGGAATAAGGCATTTTAAACACTAATCTACAATACGACATATTTCCCAGGAAATTATGACAAATTTAGAGGGGAGGAATGTAAATGAAGATTTTAGTTATTGGAAGTGGTGCAAGAGAGCATACATTGGTGTGGAAATTATCTCAAAGTGAAAAAGTATCTAAAATATTTTGTGCACCTGGTAATGGCGGAATAAGTGATTTGGCAGAGTGTGTAAATATAAAGGCTGAAGATATAGATATGCTATTAGGCTTTGCTATAAAAGAAAAAATAGATTTAACAGTAGTGGGTCCAGAGGCTCCTTTAGTAGGGGGAATAGTCGATAAATTTAGACAAGAAGGTTTAAAAATATTTGGACCTGGCAGTAATGCTGCTAAACTTGAAGGAAGTAAAAAGTTCTCAAAGGATTTTATGGCAAAATATCAGATTCCTACTGGTAGGTATGAAAGCTTTGATAATGCTGACGGAGCATTAAAAGGACTAGATGAATTTGATTATCCGCTAGTGATAAAAGCTGATGGCTTGGCAGCCGGCAAGGGAGTAGTTATATGCAATAGTAAAGAAGAAGCAAAAATAGCAATAAAAGAGATGATAATAAATAAGAAGTTTGGAGAAGCTGGTAATAATATAATCATAGAAGAATTTTTAAGTGGAACTGAAGCTTCCTTACTATGCTTTGTAGCGGGAAATAGATTAATACCTATGGAGAGTGCACGGGATTATAAAAAAGCTTATGATGGTGATGAAGGTTTGAATACAGGAGGAATGGGATGTTTTTCTCCAAATCCTATTTTTACAGATGATCTAATTGCTACGGTTGAAGATGAAATATTAAATAAGATAGAAACAGGTCTTAAAGAAGAAAATCTAGGTTTTAGTGGAGTTTTATTCATAGGATTAATGATTACTGAGGGTGGACCAAAAGTTTTAGAATTTAATGTTCGCATGGGAGATCCAGAAACAGAGGTAGTGATTCCCAGGCTTAAAAATGATTTAGTTGAGGTATTTGAATCTGCAATGGATGAAACACTTGAAAAAAGTGATTTAAGCTGGTCGTCTAAAGCTTGTCTATGTGTTATTGCAGCTTCAGGGGGATATCCAATTAATTATGAAAAGGATAAAGTTATAAATGGAATAAATAATACACATGAAAATGTCATAGTCTTTCACGGGGGAACGAGAAAGCATGATGATGAACTATTTACCAATGGTGGGAGAGTACTAGCTGTTACTTATTTAGGTAATAATATAGATGAGGCAAGAAAAGAAGTATATAAGAATATAGAAAAAATCAGTTTTGAAAAAATGTTTTATAGAAAAGATATTGGAGAAATATAGGGTGGTCGGGGGACCATCCTATTATTTTGGTGTGCCCAGCATGGGCACAGTCTATAGGGTGAAAGTCCTGAACACCGAAGGTGA
>NZ_JAETGO010000016.1 GCF_016765695.1 Sporosalibacterium faouarense
AACTTTCGGGGGGGATGAAGCAAAGAGTTGCACTAGCAAGAGTCCTGGCAAACTATCCACAGATGATTCTTATGGACGAGCCATTTGGGGCTTTGGATGCATTAACTAGAGTTAGTATGCAAACATTAATTCGTAATATATGGAAAGAAAATAATACTACGATTTTATTTATTACCCATGATATAGACGAAGCCTTATCCCTTGGCACAAGAATTATTGTTATGTCAAAACGTCCTGGAAAGATATTAAGAGAGTTTAATACTGATTTTACACATACAATATTTGCTAATAATCCAAAACATGTAGTATACACAGAAGACTACTTTGATGTAAAAAATGAAATCTTAGATATTATCAATAGTCAAATTGATGAATAAGCATGAACATAGAAGAAACGGCGATTTTTTTCGCCGTCTTTTTATAATGTAAATATAAAAATTAATATTTCATGTTTCTATTTAGAATGACAACTGGAGATTACTTGTGTAAGAGGTACTTTTTCAAGAGTTTATATATTGTGATAATATATTGCTTTCATTTATTTCTTTATATATACTATTGAATGAGAAACATTATTTTCATGATTATGTTAATTACATTATTAAATAGTCTAGAAAATAGTACAAGCTATAGCCTTATAGCCGTTATATTTTCTGAAGATTCAGATAGAAAGTTTAAGTTTTTGACTAAGAGATTTAAGTTCATCTATTTCTTACTCCAGTGTTTTTAAATTATACTTTAGATATACTGATATGAAGTAAATAAGAAAATTTATTAGAATCGGAGGTGTAGACATGAAAAAAAGCATTGAAAATAAAATAGCTGTACTTTTGCCATATGACGAACTTTTAAAATTTGCGGAAGAAATCTCTAGAGAAACTAATATAGAAATTATAATAAAAAAAATAAGTACAACAAATGTCACTAAAGTAGCAAAACAAATGAAAAAAAATGGCGTAGAGATTATAATTGCACGAGGCAACCTAGCAAAAGAAATTAAAAAAACTGTGGATATTGAAGTGATTACTGTTGAGTTGACAGGATATGAATTTTTAGAAGCATTATATAAGTATAGAAATTTTGATCAGCCAATAGGGATTGTAGAGAATAAGGACTTTATATATGGATGTAAAAAAATTAATAAAATGTTAGGACTTAAATTACATTATTACCAAGTAAACAATGTAAACGAATTTGAGAGTCAAACTAAATATGCTATTGAAGATGGAATGAAACTATTAATTGGAGGAAGCTGGGGAATTGAAATTAGAAGATATCTGGAGAATTATGACATTAACTATGAAATGCTCCGCTCACAAAAACCGTCAATAAAACATGCTATCGATACTGCTATAACATTATTTCATGCAAAAAGACGTGAAAAAAATAGACATAAAATTCTTAAGACAGTACTAGATTTTTCAAAAAGTGGAATAGTTGTAGTCAATCATATAGATGAAATTACTAGCATTAATCCAACAGCAGAACAAATTTTAAGAATAGATGAAAAAGCATGCATTGGATGCAAAAGTTCTGAAGTACTGCCAAAGTTACAATTAAAGGATGTCATAAAGTCTACTAAAGCTGAAATGGGTAGCATAGAAGATTATTTTGGGAGTTCTATGATAGTCGACCGAGTTCCTATGGTAGTAAATTCTGAAGTTAAAGGGGCTATTGCTTTCATTCAAAAGGCTACAGAAATTGTTACTATGGGAGGAAACTTAAGACAAGATTGGGTGCAAAGGGGTTTAACCACAAAGTATACATTTAACGATATTATAGGTGATAGCGCTGCTATTGTTTCTACCATTAGTTTAGCAAAGAATTACAGTCATACTGACTCTACAGTATTAATTACAGGAGAGACTGGAACTGGTAAGGAATTATTTGCCCAGTCGATTCATAGTGAAAGTAGACGTAGGAACACCCCTTTTGTTGCTATAAACTGTTCAGCATTACCTTCAAATTTGTTAGAAAGTGAATTATTTGGGTACATAGGTGGAGCATTTACAGGAGCTAAGAAAAGTGGAAAAACTGGACTTTTTGAACTGGCGCATAAAGGTACAATCTTTCTTGACGAAATTGGAGAAATTGATAAAAGTATGCAAACAAAATTATTACGTGTACTACAAGAACAAGAGGTAATGAGAATTGGTGACAATCGTATAATACCAATAAATGTAAGGATTATAGCAGCAACTAACAAAGATTTGTATGATGAAGTCCAGCAAGGAAACTTTCGAGAGGATTTATATTACAGATTAAACGTCCTTAACCTGTATTTACCGCCGTTAAGAGAAAGGAAAAGCGATATTAAATTTCTAATGGAAAAAATTAGAAACCGTATGAACAAAAAAATAAATTTAATGATAGAAGGCTTTGAATCAGAAGTTATTGAATTGTTTCAAAACTATTGTTGGCCCGGTAACATTAGGGAATTAGAAAACATGATAGAGAAATTATCTGTGATTACCAAATCAGGAGTAGTAGGAGCTGAACTAATCCCTTTTATTAGAAATTGCATGCATGATAATGTGTCTGATTATAATGAAAATACAGAGCAAACACTTGCATGTATGGAAATTGAAGCAATAGGCGATGCACTTCGGCGAAATCATGGAAACAAAACCCATGCTGCAAAACAACTTGATATAGATAGAACAACATTAATAAGAAAAATGAAAAAGTATGGGTTATAATTTCAGCAAAATGAAAGCTATGGCATTATGCTACAGTAACTGTAGCATAATGCCATAGCTTTTCCAATATCTTGTATCTTAAGCATATACGTATAAGTTTTTGTACTAAGGACGAAAAATTGAGATTAATTTAATATTACAACAATCATATATAAAAAAATTTAAGGGATTAATGGCTTTATAGCATGATAATTAGATAAAAATTTGTCAAATTATGAGAAGTAAAAAAATCACAATATATGAAATCATTATGAATTTATACCAAATATAAGAGAGAGTTTTTAAGATTGGCATGCTTATTGCTAAATTATAATAGTGACCGGTCAAAAAATAATATTTTACTAATATCTAAATAGCTATTTAATAAATTAGGAGGTAAGTATTATTATGAAAATACTTGATAATGTAAAGAAAATTCCAGGAGGATTAATGGTAGTACCTCTGCTGATTGGAGCAGTAATCAATACATTTTTTCCTCAAATTATGGAGCTAGGAGGACTGCATAGTGCATTCTTTTCTAAAGCAGCTGCAACTCCTGCTATTGCTTTTTTCTTAGTGTGTGTAGGATCACAGATAAATTTTAAAAACGCTCCTGAAGCAATAAAGAGAGGAGGAGTCTTATTAATTACTAAATTTCTTGCTGGAGCATTATTCGGTTATGTTGTTGGTAGAATTTGTGGACCCACTGGTTTTCTCGGAGTTTCGACATTAGCTATCATTAGTAGTGTAACAAATTCTAATGGTGGATTATTCATGGCATTGATGGGAGAGTTTGGAGATTCAACTGATATAGCTTCTCAGGCTGTTATGAATATTAATGATGGACCCTTTTTAACTATGGTAGCTTTAGGGGCCACAGGAATGGCAAATATTCCATTTATGATATTATTGGCTGCTATTTCGCCTATTTTATTTGGATGTATTCTTGGAAATTTGGATAATAAAATAAGAGAATTTCTTGCACCTGGTCTATCTATTCTAATTCCATTCTTTGCATTCGGTCTTGGTGCTGGTATTAAACTTACTAATGTAGTTTCAGCTGGATTCTCAGGTATACTATTAGGAATTATAGTTATAGTTGTCAGTGGAATCCCTATGTTTTTTGCTGATCGTTATATAAATCGTCGTCCAGGATACGCTGCTGCAGCGGCTTCCAGTGCTGCTGGGAACTCTGTTGCCACACCTGCAGCTGTGGCTTTAGCCGTACCTGCATTTGAACCTTTAGTAGAAATTGCAACTACACAAATAGCAGCTGCAGTTATTGTAACAACAATTCTAACCCCACTTATAACTACATTTGTTGCTAAGAAGGTTGGCTCTGCAAGAACAGAAAAAGAAGTACTTGAGAGTTAAGTTGAAAAGAAAACGTTAACAGTAGGGTGAAATCTCTGCGTCATTGATATTAAATAAAGGGTAGAACTATTTTAAATATTTTAATTTCTCTACCTTTCGAATATTAAATGAAATTAAGAAAGGAAATGAAAATTATTTTTATTATTGCATGAATTTACAGTAGAGAGGGAGATAATGATGAAAGCAAATACGATTATGTTAAATAATAAGGACAACGTAGTTACAGCGACCTGTAATATCAAAAAGGGAGAAACTATAGCATATTTAAAAGATGATAAAATGCTTACAATTATGGCTGTTGAAGACATTCCTATATGGAATAAAGCAGCAATTACTTCCATAAATAATAAGGGTTTTGTGATAAAGTACGGTGAAACTATTGGAGCAGCAGTAGAAGATATTACTGAAGGCTCTTGTGTGTCTCATTTGAACATTGTTAGTCTTCCTAGAGACTATACAAACGAAATGAAATAGGAGGTATTAATTATGAAATTTATGGGATATAAAAGGCCAGATGGGAAAATAGGTATTAGGAATCATATTCTTATACTTCCAACATGTGCTTGTGCAAGTGAAACTTGTCGCATTGTAGCTTCTCAAGTTAAAGGAAGTGTAAACATTATCAACCAAGCTGGATGTGCTGAAGTTAAAGGAAATGAGGATATTACGCAGAGGGTACTTACTGGATTTGCAGCAAATCCAAATGTATACGGAATTGTTGTAATAGGTCTTGGATGTGAAAATCATCCTCATAAGAGTGTAAAGGCTTCTATTGAAAAAATTACTAATAAGCCTGTAGTTTCTTTTGGAATTCAAGATGAAGGTGGTACAGTTAATACAATAAATAAGGCTGTTAAGGCAGCACACTTAATGTCTACAGAAGCATCAAAGTTAACAAGAGAAGCTTGTGATATATCTGAATTAATGTTGGGGATTGAATGTGGAGGTTCTGATGCAACTTCAGGAGTATCTGCTAATCCAGCAGTGGGAAATTTAAGTGATCGTTTAGTTGATCTTGGCTCTTCAGCAATGATAAGTGAGACTCCCGAATTTGTTGGAGCAGAACATATTCTTGCACGAAGGGGAGCAACAACAGAAATTCATGATAAGATTATCACTATCTGTCGCGACTATGAACAGCATTTAGCGGGAGTTAATCAGGACTTAAGAACAGGCCAGCCTACCCCAGGAAATAAAGATGGAGGTCTTTCCACTATTGAAGAAAAATCTCTTGGATGTATTTATAAAGGAGGAACTAGACCTGTTGTAGAGGTAGTTAATTATGCAGAAAGACCTACTAAAAAAGGAGCCATTATTATGGATACTCCGGGATACGACATTGCTTCTGTAACTGCCATGGTTGCTGGAGGATGCCAGGCCATTATATTTACCACTGGAAGAGGGACCCCTACTGGTCACGCTTTAGCACCTGTTATTAAAATTACAGGCAATAGTGACACTTATAAAAAAATGATTGACAATATGGATATTGATGTGAGTTCTATTATTACAGGAGAGAAGTCAATCGAGGAAGTTGGAGGTATGTTACTAGATGAATTAATTGAAGTAGCTAATGGAAAGACGACTAAAGCAGAGTCTTTTGGTTTCTCTGATATCTGCATAGATAGAATTTGTAGATTTATTTAGCAATACATTTAAACCTAAGTAGATGTAATATTACATCTACTTAGGCTATCTTAATATAAAGAATTTGGAGGGATTTAAAATGGAAAAATGGTTATCTGATAAATGGTACACTAGCAGTTGGAATCATATTAAAGAGGTAAAGAAAGAGTTTAAATTCAATGAAAATATCAAGATTCATGATGTTACACTACGAGATGGCGAACAACAAGCAGGTCTAATTTTAAGTAAAGATCAGAAAATTAGTCTTGCAGAAAAAATGGCTGAAGTAGGTATTCATAGAATTGAAGCAGGAATGCCAGCAGTTTCTAAACAAGATTCCGATGCTATTAAAGAAATAGTGAAAAGAAACTTGGGTCCAGAGATTTTTGGATTTGCAAGGTGTATGGTTGAAGATGTAAAAAGAGCTGCTGATTGTGGAGTAAAAGGAATTGTAATTGAAATACCATCGAATGAGCAGATGATAAAAGAAGCTTATGGATGGACACTTGAAAAAGCTATTGATTTATCAATAAAAGCTACTCAAGCAGCCCATGAAGCAGGACTATATACTGTATTTTTCCCAATTGACATGACAAGAGCAAATATAGATTGGGTATTAAAGCTTGTGGAAAAGGTTGCTTCCGACGGATATATGGATGCTTTGGCAATTGTAGATACAGTTGGTGGTCTAGCACCTCATACAGTTCCTTACCTTGTTGATGTAGTTAAAAGTCGTATTAAGAAGCCAGTTGAACTGCATTTTCATGATGATTTTGGTTTGGGTAGCGCAAATAGTATAATGGGTCTGGCAGCTGGAGCTGATGTTGTACATACTACAATCTCTGCTGCGGGAGAACGAGCAGGCAATGCTTCTTATGAAGATATTGCAATGTCACTATTAACTATGTATGATGTGAATTTAGGATTGAATTATTCAGAAATTTACCCTCTATCACAGTTGTTTAGAAGCCTAGTAGATTTTCCAGTGAGACGTAATCGTGGAATTATTGGAGAAGATATTTTCAAAATTGAATCTGGAATCGTTGCTGGATGGTATCAAAATGTTAAAAATAGCAACCCACTTTTAGTGAGTCCTTTTTTACCACAATTAATAGGACACAATAATACGGAAATTGTATTAGGTAAGCACAGTGGCGCGCCTTCAATTGACTATTGGTTAGAAAAAAATAATGTGAAAATTGATGATAAAGATAAAGTGGAATTACTTAATAAAGTAAAATTAAAAGCTTATCAAAACAATAGATTACTAGATGAAAATGACTTTAATGAACTATTGAAGGAATACATGTAGACTATGTTTTTAATATGAAGAGTGCTATAAATTAATATAAGAATATAAAATCTTTAATTTGATGTTAGGTAAAACAGAGCTAATATTGATAAGGTGAAAAATAGCTAGAAAGGAAGCTGATTAAGAATAGAAATCATAGAATAAAGGGGGAATATAAACTATGAAATTACAATTAACATCTAAAGATGTTAAAGAAATAGCCTTAAAATTAGGTGCTGACTTATGTGGAATTGCATCATCAAGAAGTTTTGACCATGCCCCTAAGGGATTCAAACCGAATGATATTTATAAGCAATGCAAATCAGTAGTAACATATGCAAAAAGACTTCCTAGCAACATAATGTATTCCTCTAGTTGTATACCATATACTAAAGTTATGAGTAGGCTTATGGATGAAATAGATAGTCTAGGAATAGAACTTTCTATGAAGCTTGAAGACTATGGAGTTTATTCAATGTTAATTCCTGCCAATGCTCCCTATGAATATTGGGATTCTGATAAGTCTTTGGGTAAAGGAATACTATCTCAAAAACATGCAGCCCAGCTGGCTGGACTCGGAATAATAGGAAGAAATACTCTATTAGTAAATGAGAAATATGGAAATATGTTAGTATTAGGATCAATATTAGTAGATAACCACCTAGAGCCTGATTTAAAAGCGAATAGTACCTATTGTCCCCCAAAATGTAGATTGTGTATTGATTCATGTCCTGTAGGAGCTTTAGATGGCAAAACTGTAAATCAAGCTTCTTGCAGATCGAAGTCTGGAGGAAAAAGCTTAAAAGGACATCCTTTAAAAACTTGCTTTATATGTAGGAAAGTATGTCCTAATATGCTAGGAGTTAAATCGTCTACACTTTAGGGTGCATTTCTATTCAATAGTCGTAAGTTACATCTAAAATGTAGCATCTTAGAAAATGCTAATTCTATATTTTAAGATTGAAGTTTATTTAAGAAAGAACATATGCGGGAATTATTATGTTTTTTAGATACCGAAATTAAGTTTAAAAAGAAAATATAGTGAGATAAGAACTTAATATATCAAACTATTTCTAATGTATAGACATATATATGTTGATGACAAGGAGTCTCTATAAGGGACTCCTTTATATTTAATCATAAAAAATTCATATTTTTTGATTAAAAATACTAATTAATTAAATTTACTGCTTTAAGCCTAGCCATATTTCTATTGTTGATATAGTCATCTATTGTTTTTGGAGCAAAGATATCAGGTTCTATTGTCATTTTGCCGTCTATTCCTTCAACAGCAGTTTTATAGATTTCGGTAGAATAAATATAGTTAATATCTGTATTTTTTAATACTATATCCTTTTGAGATGCAGTACAGCGATAAGTAGAGCCAGTTGGTTCTCCAATAAGTGTACCAATTTCATTATATTTAAGTAATGACACAAAGTGTGCAGTTGTTGAGAAGTTAAAGCTACTAATAAGTGTAAACAAGTTGCCTTCAAACACGTTTGCCTTAGGATTCTGTAAGGTTGCTAGTTTTGAATAGGATATACCATTGGCAGGTACAGTATCAAAATAAGTGTATTTTTTAGGACTAATATAGGAGTATAGATAATCGGAGCATAGTGGGTTTCCGCCTCCGTTATCTTGAATATCTATAATGACATTATTGACACTATTCTCTTTAACTGTTTTAAAAAATTCGTCTATTTTATCTTGGAATACCTTATTATCAACATTAGAATAGTATTCAAAGGTAGGTATTGTTAGGACTGCATAGTTTTCAAAAAACTCAGTAGTTATTTCTCTTGATTCTCCATTTTGTGATTGTAAAATGCCATCAATGGAAGCCCTTAGTTCAGCATCTATAATTTTAGTGGATTTATTAGAATTAGGATCAATATATGTAATTTTAAAGCTTTCTCTATTATCTACATAATCAAAATATACACGACTAAACATTTTATTCATTAATCCATATTTAAATGTTATATTTCGACCGTCGGATGGTATACGGTCTAGAAGTATATCAATAATTTCTTGTGCGCTTTTATTATCTATAGAAATTATTTCAGATCCAACTGGTATGTCTGAAGAATAAACCATTGATCTAACATATAGTTTATCGTCAATGACTTTTATATCTAAGGGCAAGTGACTTTCTTTGCGATTAAAATACTTATTTAGTTCTACACCTGGTAGATCCAAATAGGTGTGACCACAGCCAATTTTCTCCGAGAAACTTGCTAGAAGTCTATAGAATGAAATAAAATCCATTTTGTCCTCAATCATATTTCCATAATAAGAAGCATAGTTATTTAATTCTTCTTCTGAAATATGTAGCATTGGATTTTCTTTTTTGATTATATTGACTACTTGATTTAAATCTTCTAGTAGTTCTTTTTTCTCATAATACTTTTCTTTATTAATATTATGTTGAGTATTGTATGATAAAACGCTGATAATGACTACAACGATTGAAAAGAGAATTATAGCATACTTTTTCATAAGATTCCCCCCCTATTTAACGCTTTCTTAGTAATCCCTAAAAGATATATCAGTTATATCATACCAATTTTTTATTGTCAAGAAATGTAAAATCACAATGATAATCGTCGCAGTATTGAAAGAATTATATGGAAAGCTAAGAGATTTATCTTTTGATAAGACTCCCACTTCTATAAGTGGGAGAGAAGATTTCTCTTCAGGTGGAG
>NZ_JAETGO010000004.1 GCF_016765695.1 Sporosalibacterium faouarense
AGGTGGAGTGGAGTCTCCATCTGAAGCCCCGATGTTCTGCTTGAGCAGAACGAGTTCACTGATAGGTAAAAAAATAAAAGTATAAAATCATTATATGAGGGGGTATATTTATGAAGTTTAAGGATATGAGTATTAAGATATCAAGTAATACTAGATTGGCATATATAGCTATGTTAATTGCATTATCAGCCGTAGGGTCATTGATTAAAATTCAAGGTAGTATAGCCTTTGATTCAATGCCAGGATTTTTTGCTGCTTTATTTTTAGGACCAGTGGCGGGGGCCTTAGTAGCTGGGATAGGTCATTTTCTTTCAGCATTAACCAGTGGATTTCCATATACATTGCCTATGCATTTAATTGTGGCAGCCGAGATGGCATTATTTGCTTTTATATTTGGTTGGGTTTATAGAAGAAGTAATGGAATAATAGCTTCAATAGTTGCAACAATTCTAAATGGTCCAGTTGCAGCTTTAGTTGTTGTGCCTACATCAATATTTTTTGGATTACCGTTTAATGGTTGGCCTTTATTTTATCTTCTTTTACCGACACTAACTATAGCATCTGCTGCTAATGTTATACTTGCATATGTTGTTTATAAGGGCATTAATAGAAGGATGATAAAGTAAAGTTGTAGAACTCTAAGGTGTATCCATTGGAAATATTAAGTATTATTCATTATCAGAATACTTAATATTTCCAGTATTATATTCTATTAAGATTGTTTTGTTTTTATTATCTCTTATGTACCAATAAACACCCTCAGATATGTTCTGAGACATTCCTTCTATGTTAGCTATGTAAGTTAGCTGAATATCTTTAACGTTTTCAATACCTTTTTTATGAGCTATTTTCAATGCATTTTCTTTTGAAATTCCTTGCTCTAGGCTAACTGAGTGAACTACTTTATAACTAATCCAAACTGCTTTCTTTTCGTCTTTGTAATCTTTCCCAATTACACACCTATAAATTGGTCCTGTAGTTGTCGTACTAATTTCTTGTATACTATTAACTTCTCCTGTAATTATTGCTAAACCTCCTGCTAACGGTTTAGGTAATAACCTAGTAAAATAAACATATATACTTAAGAATCCAATAATAATTATAAGTGTAAAAATTATAAACTTTGACTTTTTCACTTTAAAGACCAGCCTCCAATTTTAACTAGATTTAATTTGATTACTTGTTTAATATTTTACTCAATATATTATCACGTCAAGCTTTATACCAATCATTATCAAGCAAATTTAAATTTTTATATTTAGTTGCTGGAGGCATAATGCTTATTGAATGGATACTTTTTCTATCACAAGTATATTTATCTCCCATTATTAATTTTATATTTTATTACATTATATTTCAAATATGTATTTTATTTCTATACAGAAACTTAATATTATATTGTTTTAACTGACTTATTTTAAAGTTATTGTGTTATAGAGTGTACTGGCACAATTTTTATTTTTATATACTCACTAGAGTATTTTGATATAATATCATTAAGATGATTAATTTGTAGGTTTAAATTAATCTGAAAAGCTCAAATAACTAGTAAAGAGGAGTTACTTATAATAAAAAAGTTTAGGTTTTAAAGAAATTACTAATTAAGTAGATAAAAAAGGAGCATTTACATGTATAAGGCAGAGAAATATAGGGATTTAACCTTTATTGATATAAATAATAATCAAACAATGGTGATAGCCTGTGATTCATGTGGTAGTATTGGAGATAAAGAAAATGATATTGTTAAAACTGACCCAGAGACAGTAGGCTATTTTACATTACGAGTACCCTTGATGGAGATTCTTGCTATTGGTGCGAATCCTGTTACAATAACGAATACTCTATCGGTGGAAATGGATAATACAGGAAAGGGAATTATAAAAGGTATACAGAAAGCATTAAGGCCATTAAACATATCGGATGATATTATAATCACAGGTAGCACTGAGGAAAATTTTCCTGCATCGGTAACTGGAATTGGTATAACAGTTATTGGCATGATAGATAAGGATAATTGGAGAAAACCTGAAACTAAGGCAGGTAATTTAATAGTCGTAGTTGGGATGCCTAAAGTGGGACAAGAAGTATTAGAAGATAAAGAACAAACAATACTATCACCTTCAATTATAAATGAATTAAGAACAATCAAAGGAATCGGAGAAATTGTTCCAGCTGGCTCTAAAGGTCTTATACATGAAATAAAAGAAATTTCAAGAATGAGCAATCTTAAATATACTTTGAAGAATAATTCTATAGATATACATAAAACTGCTGGACCCGCCACCTGTGGGATTATTACTCTAAACAAAGAATCTTTTGAAGAAGTTAGAAAAGTATGCAACATACCATTTAGTGTTATTGGAGAATTTTATTAGGAAAGGAATATCTTATAATGATAAAAATATTTATTTCGATACTACTATTTATTTTATTGTGCGTAGTATCTTTTATTGTAAGAATGAAATCAGAAATAAGTTTCTTCTACAGTAAAAAAGAAGATGATAATTCAAAAAAGAAACTACAGAAGCTATATATTTTTCAAGGAATCATACTTATTATCTTTATAGTTTGGTTACTAATTATGAAATATTGGTAATTAAAGAAATTCTATATTTGAAAACTTCAATTTTTTGTAAGACTAATTTTGACTACGACCTAGAAAGTTGGTTTTTTCTTGAAATCAATAATTAGGGCACGTAATACTGGAGCTAAGAATGTATAATCTAACATAAAATTTTAGTTAATATAAAATTTCTTAAATTTTCAAATGGGGGTTTAAAATGCAGAAGTTTTTTATTTATTTAGGAGGTATCTTTATTTTATTAGCCATAACTGCTAAAGGGATTGTTGAAACTTTTATTTTAAGTAGAATCTTCTCAAAAGGCAAAAATAATAAAGATGAAAAAAGAAAAAGAATTATATTTAAAGTAAGAGTATTTCAGACTATATTTGCAATGACAGGAGCTATCATTCTATTTATTGTTATGATAACTCTTTAACCCTATATTGACATTAAAAATCATTAATGATATATTCATAATACAATTAAATATTGAGGCTGTTGGTGCAATCTTATTTTTGGATTGCTTAAAAGGGAAGTTTGGTGAAATTCCAACATGGTCCCGCCACTGTAATGGATAGAATCTCATTTATACCACTGTGCTAATAGCATGGGAAGGTGTGAGATTTGTTATTCTTAAGTCAGGAGACCTGCCAATAGTAACAATGCTGTTTTATTACTCACGAGGATGAGGAGGTGTTATTTGTAAGTAGAGATTAATCATACTCTACTATATATCAATAATGCCCTTTCTATGTCTAGAAAGGTTTTTTTGTTATGAAATAACTCATGTGTAAAACTCAGCTAATATTAGCTGAGTTTTTTTATTGGAGGTATTAGATTTGAACATTACAGACTTAATTTCAAACCCACTTTTACTTATGGCTTCTAGTATATTTCTAGGACAACTGGTTGGACGATTGCACTACAAAAATATTAAATTAGGAAGCTCAGGAGGATTATTTGTAGGTATTGTAATAAGCTATTTTGTTACTAAATATCTACAAATGCAAGATAGTGATTCTATAATGCTAGATGGTCAGTTTATACCAAAGGAAATATTTACATTAAGCCTTATAGGATTTATTGCATCGGTAGGATTATTAGCATCAAAAAATATCAGAAGTACTATAAAAGATAATGGATATAGGTTTATGATTTTAGCATTCACCATAACCTCCACTGGAGCTTTATCTACATGGTTGTTTATCAAATTATTATTTGGTGACTTAAAAATCAGTATTATTGGAACATATGTAGGAGCTTTAACTAGTTCACCAGGTTTAGCTACTGCTATTGAATCGGCAAGGGAGTTAATGGGGAGCAGTGAAGCGATGGTAGGGCTAGGCTACTCAATTTCATATATACCAGGAGTTATAATTGTAATTTTATTTGTACAACTATTAGGAAAATTTCAAGGTGAAGATAAGTATGTAAGAAAAGGGAAGAAGCAGGAAATAAGCAAAGGTTTCAAGGAAGTCAACTTTAGTATCATTTCCTTCTGCCTTGTTTGTCTAGTGGGAATCATCATTGGGAAGATAAAAATATATTTAGGAAGCTATCTAGGAAATTTTTCTCTAGGATCAACGGGAGGAGTACTTATTAGTGCGTTAGTTCTAGGGGATATAAGGAAAATAGGATTTTTAAATTTTAATATGAATAAGGGGCAATTAGGTGTGGTTAGAGATATATCCCTTAATATGTTTCTTTCCATAGTTGGGTTGAACTATGGATATAATGCATTGAATCTAATCGGTACATCGGGAGCACAGCTATTAGTAGTAGGTGGAGTCACAGCAACTATTAGTATATTTATGGGGTATATAGTTGGTAGGAAGCTATTGAAGTTACAAAACATATATTTGGTTGGAGGTATATGTGGAGGAATGACCAGCACACCTGGCTTAGCTGCTTCTATAGAAGCCTTTGATAGCGATGATGTTACGGTAGGGTATGGAGCTACATATCCCTTTGCATTATTTTTTATGATTTTATTTACTAGTATTTTATTCAAAATATAAGATGGGAGGTCTATTAATGAACATACATGAATATCAAGCTAAAGAACTATTGAGAAAGTATAACATATCAGTACCTAAAGGTGAAGTTATAAACAAGATGGAGGATGCTGAAATGGCTGCTTGGAAAATAGAAAGTGATATAGCAGTTGTAAAGGCTCAAATCCATGCTGGTGGAAGGGGAAAAGCAGGTGGAATAAAGGTAGCAAAGAGTATAGATGAAGTCAAGGCTTATTCAAAAGAGATATTAGGTAAAAAACTAGTTACCCACCAAACTGGCCCTGAAGGAAAGGAAGTTAAAACCCTTTTAATTGAAGAGGGTTGCGATATTGAAAAAGAGTATTATTTGGGAATTACTTTGGATAGAGAAGCTTCAAGATTGACGATGATAGCCTCTGAAGAAGGTGGAACTGAGATCGAGGAAGTAGCAGATAAAAGCCCTGAGAAAATATTCAAAGAAGTTATAGATCCAGTGGTAGGATTAGCTGAATATCAGGCACGAAGACTATGCTTTAATATTAACATACCAACGAAACTAATTAACGATACAGTAAACCTTATGATGAACCTATATCAATGCTTTATGGAAAAGGATTGCTCTTTAGCTGAGATTAATCCATTAGTTGTAACGGGAGACAATAGGGTTATGGCCCTAGATGCTAAATTAAATTTTGATGAAAATAGTTTATATAGAAATAAAGATATATTGGAGTATAGAGACCTAGATGAAGAGGATGAAAAGGAAGTAGAGGCTTCTGAACATGGATTATCATACATCTCTCTTGATGGTAATATTGGTTGCATGGTAAATGGAGCTGGGCTAGCAATGGCAACGATGGATATTATTAAGTTTTATGGAGGAGAGCCTGCTAATTTTCTAGATGTTGGAGGCGGAGCGTCAGAAGAAAAAGTAACTAATGCATTTAAAATAATCTTATCTGATGATAGAGTAAAAGGCATATTCGTTAATATATTCGGCGGAATAATGAAATGCAATGTAATTGCTAAAGGAATAGTTAAAGCAGCTAAGGAGGTTAATTTAACAGTTCCTTTAGTAGTAAGATTAGAAGGTACAAATGTTTCTTTAGGTAAGGAGATCCTTGACGATTCTGACATAAATATAATAACAGTAACATCAATGGATGAAGGTGCAAAAAAAGTAGTAGAGCTAATAAAATAGAAAGGTGGGGACAAAAATGAGTATTTGGGTAGATAAAAATACAAAATTAATTGTGCAAGGTATAACCGGAAAGACAGCTCAATATCATACAAAACAGATGTTAGAATACGGAACTAAAATAGTTTCAGGAGTTACTCCCGGGAAAGGTGGTACAAAAGTAGAGGATGTCCCTGTATTTGATACTGTAGAGCAGGCAGTTATTGAAACTCAAGCTACAGCTTCTGTAATATATGTACCAGCGAAATTTGCAGCAGATGCCATACTAGAGGCAGTAGATGCTGGATTAGATATGGTTATATGTATAACAGAACACATTCCTATAAACGATATGATAAAAGTTAAAAGATATATGGAAGGCAAAAAGACTCGATTAATTGGACCTAATTGTCCAGGTATTATAACACCAGGAGAATGCAAAATTGGTATCATGCCTGGATATATACACAAAGAAGGAAGAATAGGTGTTGTTTCCCGTTCTGGTACTTTAACATATGAAGCTGTTCATCAATTAACTGAAAAGGGAATAGGTCAATCTACAGCCGTTGGAATTGGAGGAGATCCTGTTAATGGTACAGATTTCGTAGATGTATTAAAGGCATTTAATGAGGATGAGAATACCGATGCAGTTGTTATGATTGGCGAAATAGGTGGAACTGCTGAGGAAAAAGCATCTCTATGGATTAAAGAAAATATGAAAAAGCCGGTAGTTGGTTTTATAGGAGGACAAACGGCACCTAAAGGAAAACGAATGGGCCATGCAGGAGCTATTATTTCTGGCGGAAAAGGGACAGCTGATGAAAAGATAAAAACCATGAAAAATTGTGGAATTTCTGTTGCAGAAAATCCTGCAGTCATCGGAAAAGCTCTAGCAAAGGCTCTAAAGGATAATAATTTATGGAGGGCTGAGTATGAGGATTAATATTGAGAGATTTATTCTTATTAATATAGGTATATTGACTATGGCCGTAGGATTATACTATTTCTTAATTCCTGCTAATCTTGCAGTAGGTGGAGTTACAGGATTAGCCATGGTTATAAACAAAGTTTTCCCTGTTATTCCAATAGGGATTATAATGACTATATCAAATATTATTCTTTTTGCCCTTGCCTTTCTAATAATAGGTAAGGAATTCGGTGGCTATACAATATATTCAAGCTTTCTTTTGTCCGGGGTGATATATTTATTTGAAGTTATAAGTCCTATGGATAAGCCAATAATTGATGATATAATGATAAATTTAATCTATGGGATTATAATCCAAGGAATTGGTATGGCTATAATTTTCTATCAAAACTCTTCCACAGGGGGAACTGATATTATAGCAAAGATTATAAATAAGTTTACCCATTTAGATATAGGAAAGGCCTTGCTTTCAGCCGATTTTATTATCACTATATTTGCAGGACTAACCTTTGGTGCTAAGCTTGGATTATATGCATTATTAGGAGTTATTATCAATGCCTATGTAATAGATAATGTTATCGCAGGATTTAGTAAAAAAATGAATATTATGATTATAAGTGATAAAAAAGAAGAAATAAACCAGTATATAATTAAGACCATAAATAGGGGAACTACTCTATATTATGCCGATGGCGGTTTTTCTAAAAAGAAGAAAAATATAATAAATACTGTCGTATCTAGGAAGCAATATATTAAAATTAAGCATTACGTTCAAAATATTGATCCAGATGCTTTTATAACAGTTGGGTTTGTCCATGAAGTATTAGGAGAAGGTTTTAACTTTAGTAAGTAGGGTAAATGAATTTTAAAATGCCTCCCTATAAGATGTGTAAATCTTATAGGGAGGCATTTTCATTAGTTAATATTTATACTTTTATATCGAGTGGATTTGCTTTTAGAAAAATAAGCAGTCCAATATAAGAAATAAAATAGATTAAAATCGTGAAAATCGTTGTATTATTAATCGGTATATTCCAACTCGTTGAAAAATTAGAATAAAGAAAAGTTAGAATAGTCGTAATTAAAATAGATATTCCTATTTTAGAAAAGAATATAAAATCTGTAAAGGTAGAGCGTAAATATCTGTGTAATACTGTCATATCAAAAAGAAAAACTATTATAGGTGATAATATAAATCCAATAAAATATCCATTAACACCATATCTAGGATTACTTATAAGAAATACTATACAAAATAATTGAAAAGCTATTCCTATTATACGATGTACAGTGGCCCTAACCTGCTTGCCAATACCATAAAGAATTCCAGAAAAGATATGTTGAATAGCCAGAAAAACCATACCGCAAGACATGATTTTTATATATTTTGCTGCATGGATATCATTGTATAATAAAACACTAAGGGGATGTGAATGAATAAAGAAAACTATCATAGTGGGTAATGTAATAATAAATGTGATTCTTATGGATAAAGTTATATTGATCTTAATGTCCTTATAGTTTTTTAAATGAGATTGATTTGATAAATTAGGAATAATATTAATTACTAAAGCCGATGTAACAATATAGGGTAGGTATACAAGGGGCATGCCCATTCCCATAATTCTACCTAATGTTTCAATAGACTGGGATTGAGATAAGCCAGCTTCTAAGAGGCTTTTGGGAATCAATATTGTATTCAATGATTGAGAAGCGACACTTACAAAGCCTAAAATAGTTAAAGGTGTGGCAATTTTAATTATTTTTAGCACAATGGATTTAAAAGAATCCTTACTATATATTGCTAGTCCAGTATCTCTTGTGTTTTTCTTATAAATAGACAACAAATAGATTAAATCAAAAAACTCTCCTATGCTAATTCCAAATATGGCAATTTTGCATGAGGTATAAGGAGATACAGGATGTATATAAAATAGTATAAAAATAATTATTATAAAACGCCCGATGTGTTCAATTATTTCTGAAAAACCAGCTTGAGCCATTTTATTTAACCCATAGAGATAACCCCTTAATACTGATGTTAGGGACAATATAGGTATAGCTGGAATAGAAACATAAATTAATGATAAAAGTCTTTCATTATTATATATATTAATACTTATATGTTTTGAAGTAACAATTAATATAAGGGCTAAAATAAAGGAAATTATTAGTGTCAGCAGAATCGTAGCATTGACAGTTACTGTTACATCATAATTACTATTTCTTGATTTAGCTTTTGAAACTAATTTAGAAACAGCAGTTGGAATGCCAGCAGTTGTAACCATTAGAAACATCATAAGAATAGGATTGACTAGATAAAATAGACCGATTGCTTCTGCTCCAATCATTCTAGATAAGGTTATATCATAGCTTAGACTCAGCATCCTTACGATTAAACTAGAAGTAGCAAGAATAATAGTACCATAAATAAATTTTGAATTCTTCAAAGAATCACCTCATAAAAAAATGTTGCTAATTCTATAAATATTAGTGGGAAATCCAAATATGATAAAATATAATTTATCGTTAAGGAAAAAAGAATAATAAGATTTTCATTCTATATGACATTGATACTGTTTAAGAAATAGGATAGAATGTAATAGAAAAGAGTTACTTAAAAATAATTTAATACTATACCTATCTAGGTTCTTTGAGATAATCTCAAGGATTAATAGGGAATCGGGTGAAAATCCCGAACGGTCCGGCCACTGTAAGTGGGGAGGGATTCTTTATATGTCACTGGTTTATTACTGGGAAGGCAAAGAATCAACTAAGATCCACAAGTCAGGAGACCTGCCTAGATAGATTTGCATAAAACCTTCCAGGAAAAGGTAGAGAGCAATATAATATATGTATGGATTCTAGCTTAAAATTTTACATATAGATATTTAGCCCTGACTTTTGGAAGTCAGGGCTTTTAATATACAAAAATTTAACTAAGAGAATGAGGAGGATACAAATAATGAAAAAAGGGATACTTGTAGTTAGCTTTGGAACTAGCTATGAAAACACAAGAAAAGCATGTATAGAGAGTGTGGAAAAGAGAATAGAGAAAGAATTTCCTAAAAGTGAAGTCAGAAGAGCATTTACGTCTAATATAATAATAAACAAATTGAAGAAAAGAGATAGCTTAATAATTGATACTCCAGAACAAGCTTTAAATAAGATGAAAAATGAAGGGTTTGATGAAGTTATTATTCAGCCAACCCATATAATTCCTGGTAAGGAATATGAAGAAATAGTGGAAACTGTAAAAGCTTTTAAGGATTCATTTGAAAAAGTAACTATGGGAAGACCATTATTAACTATGAATAAAGATTATAAGATCGCTGTAGATGCATTAAAGGATCAATTACCAGATATGAAAGAAAATGAAGCTGTTTTATTAATGGGTCATGGTACATATCATCATGCCAACGCATGCTACTCATGCTTACAAAGTGTAATCAATGATGAGGAATTAAATCTCTTTGTTGGTACAGTTGAGGGATATCCAGAATTGGATGATATAATCCCTAAGTTAAATAAGGCTAATATAAATGAGGTTACTTTAATGCCATTTATGCTTGTGGCAGGGGACCATGCAGTAAATGATTTAGTTGGAGAAGAGGATTCATGGAAAAGTATCCTAGAAGAGCAAGGATTTAAGGTGAAGGTACACATGAGTGGTCTAGGAGAAAACCCAAAATATCAAGATATATATGTAAACCACGTTTATGATGCTATGAAAGAACTATAAGAAAATATATTAAGGGAGTACAGGGGGAATATTGAAATGAAAGATTTTATAGAAGGGGTATGGCATCCCGTTATAGATGAAGATAAATGTACCAATTGTGATTTTTGCTATGAGTTTTGTCCAAAGGGAGTATATACTAAGGATAATGAAAAGGTAGTAGTAGAAAATCCCAGTAGCTGTGTAGATGGTTGTCATGGATGTGAATGGCAATGTCCAAGTGGAGCTATTAGATTTCCAGAGCCTATTACTAAGGAATATGTGACTAAGGTAATAAGATGGAGTAAGAAGAAAAATAAAGAGGTTTCAAGTAAGTTTTTAGATTATGTTTTGAAAAATCAAATAATAGAGGAATGTGAAATTAATAGAGAAACTAAGGCTTAATGAGATTTAATATATAAAACTAGAAATTAATTGGAGGTTCAAGGATGAAAAAAACGATTTTCCCATTCACTGCTATAATTGCACAAGAACGAATGAAGAGGGCCTTAATATTAAATGCGATAAACCCTAAAATTGGAGGACTTCTTATTCGAGGAGAGAAAGGAACTGCTAAATCTACAGCTGTAAGGGCTTTAGCTGATTTGCTTCCTGTTTTTGATACTGTAGAAGGATGTAGATTTAACTGTAATCCCCATGAAACAAACAACTTATGCAGAGAATGTGAAGAAAAGCTTAAAGTAAATGAAGAAGTTAAAGTAGAAAAAAGAAATATGAAAGTAGTAGAGCTCCCTGTAAGTGCAACGGAGGATAGAGTTGTAGGAACCATAGATATTGAACATGCATTGAAAAATGGTGAAAAGAAATTTGAAGTTGGAATTTTAGCCCAAGGGAATAGAAATATACTTTATGTGGATGAAGTGAATTTATTAGATGATCATATAGTGGACGTGCTTTTGGATGCAGCGGCAATGGGAGTTAATACTGTTGAGAGAGAAGGAGTATCCTATGCCCATCCTTCAAATTTTGTATTAGTAGGAACCATGAATCCTGAAGAAGGAGATCTTCGTCCCCAGTTTATTGATAGATTTGGATTATCTGTAGAGGTAATGGGAGAAGAAAATGTGAAGGATAGAATGAATGTAATAAAAAGAAGATTAGAATATGAAAGAGATCCAATCGCCTTTTGTGAAAAATTTAAAGAAGAACAGAATAACTTAACGAATACTATATTAAAGGCAAAAGAAAATTTACAGGATGTTAAAATATCTGATCAAGTACTGGAGCTAATAGCTTTAATATCAATAACATTAGAGGTTGATGGTCATAGAGCAGATATTACTATGATAAAAACTGCTTTAACTATTGCCACTTTAGAGGGCAGAAAAGAAGTAGAATTTAAAGATGTGAAGGAAGCAGCAAATTTAGTTTTTCCCCACCGATTGAGAAAAAGACCATTTGATCAAGGAAAGGCTCTGTCAAATACTTTAGATGAGGTTGTGGAAAGATGCAGAGAGCAAGTAAGCATGTAGTTTTTAATAATAAATGTCCCTATCCCTTTACTGCCATTGTTGGAAAGGATGCAGTTAAAAAAGCTATTATGATGAATGTGATAAATCCAAAGGTAGGAGGAGTTTTGATAGTAGGAGAGAAGGGAACTGCTAAATCTACTTTAGTTAGAAGCTTTGGTCAGATATTACCTGAAATAGAAATAATAAATCTTCCCTTAAACATATCTGAGGATAGATTGATAGGAAGTCTAGACCTGAAATATGCTGTAGAAAAGGGAGAGAAAAGACTTGAGACAGGTCTTCTACATCAAGCCCACGGAAACATATTATATGTGGATGAAGTTAATCTCCTTAGTAGAGGTATTGGCAACATGATTTTAGATGTATGGTCCAGTGGTGTTAATACTATAGAGCGGGAAGGAATGTCATATAGCCATCGAGCTAATTTCACTTTAATAGGAACAATGAATCCCGAAGAAGGGCTGCTATCAACAAGTTTCTTAGATAGATTTGGTCTTTATGTTGAAGTTAAAGGTGAGAGGGATGTTATTAATAGATTAGAAATTATGAAAAGAAGAATGGAGTATGAATCAAATCCAGAAAGCTTCTATGATAAATATAAGGATAGTTCATTAGATTTAAGAGAAAAAATAATAAGGGCTAAAGAGATCATTAAAGAAGTTAAAGTTTCTAAGGAAATATTAAAGGCTAGTGTTGAATTATGCAAAGCTTCAAGATCCATAGGCCATAGGGGAGATATTTACTTGGTAGAAGCAGCTAAGGCTATTGCTTCGTTAGAGGACAGAAAAGAAGTAGAGTTTTCTCATTTAAAAGAAGCAGCCAAATTTGTATTGCCCCATAGAATTATGGAACCAAGGGAAAAGCCACAGGAAGAATCTGAAGAGAAAAGAAACAATAACGAATCAAATAATGAGAATAACAATCAGAATCCGCAAGAAAATCAGTCTAGAGAAATTGATAACAATGAATCTAAACACATTGAAGAAGAAAATAAATTGGATATAGATAGTGATTATCAATCTACTCATGAAAATAAAGACTTAGAAAATAAAAGCAAAACAATTATGGAAGATATATCTGATATAGGCTCAATATTCAATGTAAAGGATATTGATATACAGATTAATGATACCATCATCAGAAAGGGAAGTGGAAGAAGGAGTAAAACACTTACTGGAATGACCCAAGGTAGGTATATAAAGGCTGTTATTCCCAAAGGCAAGCCAAAGGATATAGCCATAGATGCTACACTGAGAACATCTGCTTTATACCAAAAGCAACGGGGGAGGAAGGATAAGCTAATAATCAAGGAAAGTGATTTTAGGAAAAAGGTAAGGGAAAAAAGAACAGGAAATACATTGCTCTTCGTTGTAGATGGAAGTGGATCTATGGGAGCGAAAAAAAGGATGAAAGCTGTGAAAGGGGCTATAGTTTCCCTTTTAATGGATGCATATCAAAAGAGGGATAAAGTAGGTATGATTACCTTTAGGGGAGATTCCGCTGAGGAAATGCTCCAAGTAACTAGAAGTGTTGATTTTGCAAAAGACAAGTTAAAGGATCTTCCCACTGGAGGCAGAACTCCTTTAAGTGCTGGACTTATTAAAGGTTATCAAATTCTAAGGTCAACTATGCTTAAAGATAAAGACACCATACCGGTCTTAGTACTAATTACCGATGGAAAGGCGAACAATGCCCTTGGATTAGGTGATCCTGTGGAAGAAGCAATTAGTATATGTCAAGATATATCGCAAAAAGGAATTAAGGCATTAGTAATTGATACAGAATCTGGATTTATACAAATGGGCTTAGCTAAGGAAGTAGCCAAGGCCTTAGATGCACAGTACTATAAGCTTGAAGAGCTTAAGGATGAAAATATAGAGAGGGTAGTTAGAAATATTTTGTAAGGTGGAGGTGGGATAAATGAAAATAACTATTGCGACCGTTAGTTCATCTGCAACTAATGATATATCTAAGACATATAAAGACTTTAGATTAAAGTACTTAGATACCATGGACCTAAAATTATATTATTGTGCAGAAGACTATAGGGAGGAAAATATCAATAGCATTTATGATAGTATTGTAGAGTCTGATTTAACAATTTTAGACTTAATGGGAACCCCTGATAATCTACTAGATACTATAGAAAAGGCCTGTAGGAAAACAAAAGGCTTTATAGTACCCTATGGTGGAAATAATAAAGAAATTCATTCTTTATTAAAGCTCGGTTTAATTACTGGTAATGATATGTCTGGTAGAAATAATAGAAGAAGTATGAGGGCTACTAATCAAGCTAAAATTGATAAGACTAATCCTAAATTTAAGGATATGAAAAACTATAAAAAGATAAACGACTATATCAAGAGTGGAGGAGCAGAAAACATAACTAATCTTTTCCTCTTATTATTAAGGGATTACGGTAATGTTAAAGATATCCCAAAACCTGAAGAACCTATTAAGTTAACAGAGATGTCTATATTTGATCCTAAAACTAGCAAAGAATATAAGGAATTTAAGGAGTATGCAAAAAACTATGGATATGATAAAGACAAACCAATAGTAGCGTTGCTGTTTTATGGACATAACTATCCTACTAGAACTACGGACTGCATAGCTGAATTTGAAGGAAAAATAAAGCCATTTGCAAATGTATTGCCCATAGCCTTTCCTAGATCTGCCAGTAGAGATATAGATAAACTAAAAGAACTTTTAATTGTAGATGGAAGAAAGGTAGACTTAATATTAAACTTTACATCATTTAGATTGGGAGCTGGACCTATGGGTGGTAAGCCCCAAGAAGCTATAGATATGTTAGAAGAGCTGGATGCACCTATGCTCCACCCTATGATAATGTCTAGAAGAACTGAAAAGGAATGGCTTGAATCTCCTCAGGGAATCACATCATCAGAATTTTTAATATCAGTTATGTTACCGGAACTTGATGGAGCCATAGAAACAATACCTATTGCAGCTATGGAAACAACAGGATTAGATAATGAATTAAACATAGAGTTTAAAAGTGCAAGGTTGATAGAGGAAAGAGCCGATAGAATAGCCCACAGAGTTAAAAATTGGTTAAAATTAAAGGGAAAGATAAATAAAGAAAAAAAGGTAGCTATAATCTGTTATAATTATCCCCCGGGAGAGGATAATATTTTTGGCGGAGCATTCTTAAACACTTTTCAGTCTATTGAAAATATATTATTTGCTTTAAAAAAAGAAAATTATAATACAGAAGCCCTAACAAAAGAAGAGTTAATGGATACATTTACTGCAGGGAAGATAGTTAATTCAGGAAGATGGGCATCTGAAAAAGGAAATCAACACTTTATAAAATATAATAGTGATAAATATGTTAAGGAATTAAATAGTAAGTCTTGGAAGGGAGAAATTACAGAACAATGGGGACATCCCCCTGGTGAAATTATGTCTGACGAGGATGATTTCCTAATCCCGGGTGTAGCATTAGGAAATGTCTTTTTAGGATTACAGCCTACCAGAGGACTTCATGAAGACCAAGACAAGGTATACCATGATAAACAACTATTGCCCCATCATCAATATGTTGCTTTCTATAAATGGATAAAGGAAGAGTTTAAGGCAGATGTTATAATTCATGTGGGAACCCATGGAACTTTAGAGTTCTTAAATGGAAAGGAATGCGGTATGTCTGGAGGTTGTATGCCTGATAATTTAATTGGTGATATCCCCCATTTATATTTATATTACTGTGGAAATCCTGCTGAATCAATGATTGCAAAAAGAAGATCCCATGGAACCATTATTAGCTATTCTTCACCACCCTTTGTAGAAAGTGAGCTGTATGGTGAATATTCCAATATTGAGGCATTAATATCTCAATATTATGAATCTGAGCGGTTGGATACTAGTAGATGTAAGCAAATAAAAGAGCAGATATTTACTAAGGCTAAGGAAGTTAATCTTTCTTTTGATGATATGGAAGATATTGAAAAGGAGCTATATAGGCTTAAAAGATCCTTAATTCCAAAGGGGTTACATATTTTTGGCAAAGGATATAGCTCTGAGGAAGCAAAGGACTTTGCTAAATTTGTAATGAGGTATGATAGAGGAGAGGTTAAGTCACTAAAAAGAGTGGCAGCAGAAGCCAAGGACTTAAACTATGATGATATATTAGAGGATAATGATATAGAAAAAATGGAACTCCTTGAAGAAGAGGCTAATAAAGCATTAGAAAGCTATTTCCAAGCAGGAAATATCAAGGACGAATATAGAAGTACCCTTGAATATGGACTAAGGGCTGGGGAATATAGTAAAAAAACCTTTGAATTAGAAAATTTGATTAAGGCATTGAATGGAAGCTATATTCCAGCAAGGCTGGCGGGAGATATGATAAGAAATATAGATGTTCTTCCTTCGGGATTCAACCTCTATCAATTTGACCCAAGGATGGTTCCAAGCGACGTTGCCATAGATCGGGGAAGGAAAATAGCCCAAAATACAATTAATCAGTATGTAGAAAACCATGGAATATATCCAAAGAGCACAGCAGTGGTTTTATGGGGGCTATCCACATCTAGAACCCAAGGAGAAACCCTAGGTCAAATACTGGGATATTTGGGAGTAAGAGTTAAGAATAGAGATAATATCTATAAGCCAGTATATGAAGTGATACCCTATGAAGAGCTAGGTAGACCACGTATTGATGTAGTTATAAATATGTGTGGATTTTTTAGAGATATGTTTCCGAATATGATTGATGAATTAAATGATATTTTTAAGATGATATCCTTATTGGATGAATCCCATGATGAAAATTATTTTAAAGCTAATACTCAAATGATTTATAATAAGCTAATTAGTGAAGGATATGAAGAATCAGAAGCTAGAGAATTGTCCTATGCAAGATTATTTGGACCTGGAGAAGGGGAATACGGGACTAAGGTAGCTAAACTAATTGAAACAAAAAATTGGGAGGATGAGTCTAGTCTAGGACAAAGATATGTAGATAGCTTAAAGCATGTATATACAAAGAACTTTAGGGGGAGGAAAGCAGAGGATTTATTAAATACAAACCTAAAATCAGTAGATATTGTTTCTCAAATAAGGAGCAATCATGAATATGAGGTTACAGATTTAGACCACTATTATGAATACTTCGGAGGATTATCTAAATCTGTAGAGATGGCTAAAGGACAAAGAGCAGAGGTGTTTATCACCGATACAACCAATGAAGTGGTAGAAACTGAAACAGTGGATAAATCCATTGCTAGAGGGGTTAGAACAAGGGTTTTAAATCCTAAGTGGATCAATGAAATGCTTAAGCATGATTATCATGGAGCCCAGAAAATATACGATAGATTTGAGAATATGTTGGGTCTAGCTGCAACCACTGGTAAAGTAGACAATTGGATATTCAGCGAGATGCATAATAAATATGTTAATGATGAAGAGATGAAGGATAGATTAAAGGAAAATAATAAATGGGCATATCTATCAATGGTTGAAATATTATTTGAATGTAATAAAAGAGGATATTGGGATGCTACCGACGATGAATTAAAGGAGCTACAGAAAACATATTTAGAGTTGGAAGGAGATATAGAAGAATACTTATAAATATAAAATTCCTCTATTATGAATATCAGTATTTGTTGACAATCCCAATTTGCTTAATTATAATTAAGTTAGAAAAGATAAGAATTTTCTTTATAAAATACAAGTGAATATGTAGTAGGGAAGTTGGTGAAAATCCAACACGGGGCCGCCACTGTAAAGGGGAGCGTGTTGCAAATACCACTGTTTATTATAGCTATTATTAGCTTTTAATAGATGGGAAGGTGCAATAACGTATCGAACCTAAGTCAGGACACCTATTATCCGATTATGCTCACGAGCCTGAGCATGCGTAGTAGGATAATTGTGTAATTGTGCCCAGCTTAATGCTGGGCTTTTTTATTTGTTAGTGACTCGAGTTATATTATTTATAAAATTTTAAGGGACTGATCATTCCTTAAGACGAAAAACTATAGGATAAAAAAGTGTTAGTTACTTAAGAATGTTAGTTTCAAGGGGAAAAAGTGAAAATATGCAGTTTAACTAATTAAATTAAGGGAGGAAATAATCAATGAAAAAGATTTTAGTTTTTAGCATAATTTTATGTATGGCTTTAACTATGTTTGTAGGATGTACTGGCGATGAAAGCAATGAAACATCTCAAGTGGGAAATAATGACGTAAATGACAATAACAATAATAGTGAAAATAATGAGGATACAACTAATGAGTTTAATGTTTTAGTGGATCAAGTTGAGGTTAATGATGATTCAGTTACTTTTATTGATGCAATGGACAAGGAAGTTACTATAGAGAAAAATCCTCAAAAGGTTATTTGTCTATATAATTCATACTTAGACCTATGGTATGATGCCGGTGGAGAAGTAATAGGAAGAATAGAGAGTAGATCTAAGGTGCCAGAAGGGGCCATGGATGCAGAAGTGGTTGGAAGTATGACAGCTCCAAATATGGAAAAAATCATATCTATGGAGCCAGATCTACTAATATTAAGACCTGGTATGCAGGGTCATAGTGAGATTATTCCAATATTGGAGGAGAATGAAATTCCATATTTAGCTATTGAATATGATAACTTTAATCAGTATCTATATGTGACTAAAATATTCACTGAAATTAACGGAAGAGATGATCTATATGAAAAGAATGGAGCTGAGATTAGTAACAAAGTTAAAGAATTAGTTGATAAAGCACCTAGAGATGAAGAGCCAACTGTATTATTAATGTTTGCATCTACAAGAAGTGTGACCGTAAAACTTCCTAACACTTTCGTTGGCGATATGCTACAAGATTTAGGAGCTAAAAATATAGCATATGATGCTCAATTGACAGATGAGGAAATGGAAGTATTTAGTATGGAAAAAGTAATAGAAAGAGATCCAAATTTTATACTTGTACAAACAATGGGCGATGTAGAGGAAATTAAAGAAAAGCTTATAGAAGATGTTGAATCAAATCCAGCATGGAGCTCTTTAACAGCTGTTAAAGAGGGAAGATATATTTTCCTACCTAAGGATTTATACCTTTACAAACCAAATGCTCAATACGCTGAAGCTTATCAGGGGTTAGCAGAGATTTTATATCCAGATACTTTCAAGTAATATAAACAGCTTTAAATATGAAATCACCTCTCCCTTTGGGAGAGGTATTTCAAATATACATCTACTATAAAGGATGATAAAAATGGAAATGGCTAAAAGTAAAACTAACCATAAAAAAAAGGTAATTATTATTATAATTTTATTTTTTGTTTGCATAGGTAGCTTTTTTGTTAGTGTAGGAAAGGGTTCTTTAGATATTAGCTTTGATAAAGTAATTAAAGCTATATTTATAGAAAAGGATACTGTTAATCATCAAATCATATGGAATATTAGATTACCTAGGACATTAGTGGCTGCCCTTGTTGGAATTTGCCTAGCAATCTCTGGGGCTATTCTTCAAGGAGTTATGAGAAATCCCTTGGCAGCACCAAATATAATTGGAGTTTCCTCGGGAGCTGGACTTATGGCCTATATTATATTAATACTATTTCCCAAATACTATTATTTAGTACCTGTAGGAGCATTTGTAGGCGCTCTATTTGCAACCCTATTGATATATTTATTGGCGTGGAGAAATGGAGTTAGTCCAATGAGATTAATCCTTGCTGGAGTTGCAGTATCTTCTCTTTTAGGTGCAGGAATTAGCTCATTAATGACCTTATTTCCTGACAAGGTAGCTGGAGCAGTGGGATTTATGGTAGGGGGATTATCAGCTAGAACATGGCCAGATTTTAATATGCTATGGCCCTATGCAACACTTGGCATACTATTGACATTTCTGTTTCCAAAAAAACTTAACATACTTATGCTTGGAGATGAAATTGCAACCGGCTTAGGATTACATGTGGAGAGAACAAGAATGATGTTTATAGTATTTGCTGCTCTATTAGCAGCAAGTGCAGTAAGTGTAGTAGGATTATTAGGTTTTGTGGGCTTAATAGTACCCCATACAGCTAGATTGATTATTGGATCTGACTATAGATATTTATTACCATCAACAGCTTTATTAGGAGCTTCAGTGGTTATGATTTGTGATACTATAGCTAGACTAGTCTTTGATCCAGTGGAAATACCTGTAGGTATAGTTATGTCATTATTAGGGGCTCCCTTTTTCTTATTCTTGTTAAGAGAAAGGAGGAGTATGGAACGATGATTATAGAAACTAAGGATGTTTCTTTAAAATATGATAGTAAAGAAATAGTAAAGGATTTAAATATAACTATTAAGAAAGGTGAAATAGTTAGCATTATAGGACCCAATGGCTGTGGAAAATCAACTATATTAAAGTCATTATCAAGATATTTAAAACCCTCCAATGGTAAGATTTTTTTAGATGGTGAAGATATACAGAAAATAGATAACAAGAAAGCAGCTAAAAAAATAGCTATTCTACCTCAAGTAAGAAATGTGCCTAATGATTTTACTGTAGAGACCTTGGTTTCCTACGGCAGATATCCCCATTTGGGATTTGGCAATAGACTGAGAAAGAAGGATTTTGAAATTATTGATTGGGCTATTAATAAAACTGGAATGGATAATTTGAAAACTAGAACTGTAGGGACTCTATCGGGAGGAGAACAGCAAAGGGCATGGATAGCTATGGCTCTAGCCCAAAAGCCTGAGGTATTAATCCTTGATGAACCTACTACCTTTTTAGATATTTCTTATCAGCTAGAGATATTAGAACTGGTGAAGGAATTAAATAGAACCTTGAACTTAACAATTATTATGGTCCTTCATGATATAAATCAAGCTATACGTTATTCCCACACAATATATGTAATTAAAGAGGGAAATGTATATGGCTATGGAGATGCTAAAGAATTAATTGATTTGGAGCTACTTAAAAATGTATTCCGTATAGATGCCGATGCTTTGGAGGATCGTACAAATGGATGTCCATACTATATTCCCCAAAAGATGACATCACGTTAAGGCAGAAAATTATTCTAGACTTTTCTATCTTCATTTATTAAGAACGTATATTATTTTTAAATGTAAACCATAGAATTAAAATTTTTTTAAAAATTTTTCAGTTTAGGAAGAAGGACGATAAATATGAGTAGAATTATGATAGCTGGTACAGCCAGTGGAGTAGGGAAAACAACCATAAGTCTTGGAATCATGGCTGCCCTAACTAAGAGAAATAAGAGGGTATCCCCATATAAGGTAGGGCCTGATTATATAGATCCAGGCTTTCACAAATTTGTTACAGGGAATCCATCCCATAATTTAGATAGCTGGTTACTAAAGGAAAATACGATAAAGTACTTGTTTAAGAAAAATATGAAGAATAAGGATATAGGAATTATTGAAGGGGTAATGGGATTATACGATGGCTTCGGAACGGAAAGGGATCAAGGTAGTTCTGCCCATGTATCTAAGATATTAGATACTCCTGTAATATTAGTTATAGATGGAAAGGCTATGTCCTCCAGTGCAGCAGCTATGGTATTAGGATATAAGATGTATGATCACCATGTAGATATAAAGGGAGTTATTATCAATAATGTATCTGGAAAAGTTCATTATGATTTACTGAGATGTGCTATTGAAAGGGATATAAAGGTACCATGCTTGGGATATCTTCCATCAAACCTAAATGTGGCAATAAATAGTAGACATCTTGGACTTATACCAGCTGAAGAAATAGAGAATCTAAGGACAAAAATAGACGAATTGGCTAATATGATAGAAGAACATATAGACCTAGACAAGGTACAAGAAATCGCAGCCTCAGTAGAAGAAATTGAAGAGGTTGAAAATCCTATCAAAGGCTATGATGGAATCGGACAGGGATTAAGAGTTGGTGTGGCAATGGATAAAGCTTTTAGCTTTTATTATGACGATAGTTTAAATCTTATGAAAGAATTAGGAATAGAACTGGTGCCTTTTAGTCCTATTAAAGATAATGATTTGCCCCAGAATGTAGATGGAATATACCTAGGTGGGGGATTTCCAGAAGTATTTGCCAAAGAGCTTGAAGAGAATAAAAACTTTAGAAATAATCTTAAAAAGCATTTAGAAAATGGACTTCCTGCCTATGGAGAATGTGGTGGTCTAATGTATTTAACCAATAGCATCGAGGATTTAGAAGGGAATAATTATAAGATGGTTGGTTTTATACCAACTGATAGTAAAATGACTAAGAGGCTTCAACGATTTGGATATGTAAATATAAGCATTAATAATGAAATAGATACTAAAGGACATGAATTCCATAGATCAATGATAGAGGACAATGAAAATCTTGAATATGTATACCAAGTGTATAAAATCAGAAATGGAGAGGTTAAGAAACAATGGAAGTGTGGAGTGCATAGGAGAAACACTTTAGCTGGATATGCTCATATCCACTTCTATAGTAATATTGATTTTCTAATAAAGCTGATAAATATAATGAAGGATTACAAAAACTCTAAGAAATAAGGATATTTTATGCAAGATTATATGCTTGTGGCTTCGTTATTTATTATTTTACAGAATTATGTCTTTTACAAGAGATATCCAAGAACTTTACTAAACTAAAAATATATAAGAACAATGAAAGGAAGTGGAGAATTGAAACATATTAAAGATCCAGTAGAGATAGAAAGAAAGAGTTTTGAAATTATAACGGAAGAGTTGGGAGAAAAGAATCAACGCTTTGATGAAAAAACTGGAAAGGTCGTTAAGAGGGTAATACATACTACGGCAGATTTTGAATATGCAGATTTACTGGAAATCCATCCCCATGCTATAGAAAATGGAATGGATGCCTTAAAAAAAGGAAGCAATATTTATGCAGACACTCAAATGGTTCGTTCAGGAATAAATAAGAGAAGACTGGGAGAACTTGGTGGACAAATATGTAACTTTGTCCATGAGGAAAGTGTCTTCATTGAAGCTAAGGAAAGGGAAATTACTAGATCCATGGTTTCAATAGAAAGGGCTTGTAAAGATGAAAAGATAAAAATCTTTGTCATAGGAAATGCTCCAACTGCTTTATTTACTCTTATTAAGTTAATAGAAGAAGGAATGGATAAACCAGACTTAATAGTTGGTGTACCCGTAGGATTTGTTGGTGCAGCAGAATCTAAAGAAGCCCTTAGAAAGCTAGATGTACCATATATAATAACAAGGGGCAGAAAAGGTGGAAGTGGCGTTGCAGCTTCTATAATCAATGCTCTTTTGTATATGATTTAGAGGTGAGAATTTATAACTATAGGGCAATTTCTTCAGGTAAACAGAGGCTATACAATGTTCTCAGATAATGAATATTTCCTATAAGTTTTTTGTTTTTGTAAAAGTAGAGAGTTTGAATAGAATTGAGGGATTAAATGAATACTTTTAAAGGAAAAAAGCTAGATAAATTCGTTACCAAGGGTGGAAAAAAACTTAGATACGGATATACTACAGGCTCTTGTGCAGCTGCAGCTGCTAAGGCAGGAGTAATAATGTTGTTCTCAGGCAAATCAATCTCCACGATAGAAATAGATACTCCAATGGGGTGGGAGCTAGAGCTTCCAGTTGAAGATTCAGTTATAGATGACAAATTTGCCAGCTGCTGTATTGTAAAGGATAGTGGAGATGACCCCGATGTAACCCATAGCATAAGGATATATGCAAGGGTTGAAGAAAGTAATGAAATTGGAGTTGAGATAACTGGAGGAGAGGGAATAGGAAGAGTAACCAAGGCTGGACTAGCTGTTTCTCCTGGGAATTATGCTATTAACCCTGCACCAATGAGAATGATTGTAGATCAAATAAAAAAAGTACTCCCCAATAACAAAGGGGTCAAGGTAACGATATATTCTCCCGAAGGAAAAGAGATAGCTAAAAAGACATTTAATTCTAGATTAGGAATAGAAGGGGGCATATCTATCCTTGGAACTACTGGCATTGTTGAGCCCATGTCCGAGGAGGCAATGAAGGAATCCTTGGCATTGGAGATATCAATGATAAAGGAAAGGGGAATAAAAAGGATAATATTTGTTCCTGGAAACTATGGAAGAGATTTCACCTTCTCTATACTATCACAAGAAAAGACAGAGGATATAACTGTGAAGACCAGTAATTATATTGGATATATGCTAGACAAGGCTAAGGAATATGGTATAGAAGAAATATTTATAATTGGGCATATTGGAAAGATGATTAAAGTGGCAGGGGGAATATTTCATACTCATAGTAAAATGGCCGATGGTAGAATGGAAATTCTTGCAGCTAATTGTGGCTATTTAGGATGCTCTCACAGTCTTATTAAAAAGATTATGGAAAGCATAACAACCGACGAAGCAATTGGATATATAAAGGAAGAAATAGGCTATGAGGTCTTTAAGTTAATTGCTGATAAGATTAGTGAAAAATGCAAAATAAGAACCTATGATGACATTGAGATTGGAACTTTAGTTTTTTCTCAACAATATGGAGAATTAGGAATATGCCATACTGGTAGAAGGATTTTGGAGGAGTTACGAAATGAATAAAATAAAAATAGTAGGATTAGGGCCTGGACATCGAAGTTATATAATACCAAAGGGCAAAAAAGCTATTGATGAATCGGATATAGTTGTGGGAGCTAAACGGAATTTACAAAGTTTAGATTTAAGGGGAAAGGAAAGTCTTCCTATTACAAGTAAGCTTGATGAGGTAGTAGACTATATTAAAAGTAATTATCTTGAGAAAAAAATAGCAGTTATAGTATCGGGAGATACTGGTTTTTATAGTTTTTTAAGGTATCTTAAAAAGCATTTCTCCGTTGATCAAATAGAAGTGATTCCAGGAATAAGCTCTATGCAATACATGTTTTCTGCAATAGGTGAAACATGGGATGATGCTTATATAGCCAGTCTCCATGGTAGAGAAATGAACTTTATTGAGAAGGTAAAGAAATACAAGAAGATAGGTCTTCTTACTGATAAAAATTGGACACCTCAAAAAATCGCCGAAAAACTATCACAAGAAGGGCTAAATAATAGGACTATATATATAGGTGAAAATCTTTCCTATGATAATGAGAAGATATCAAGGATGAATATAGAGGAAGCTAAGGATGCAAATGATTTCGATATATGTGTGGTGGTGATTGTTGATGAAGACTAAATGGAATTATAGGACACCGGGTATTCCAGATAAATTTTTCATTAGGGGAAAAGTTCCAATGACAAAGGAAGAGGTTAGAGCTGTAACCCTTAGTAAACTTAGATTAAAATCAGATGACATAATTGTGGATATTGGAGCTGGTACTGGTTCAATTTCCATAGAATGTGCTTTGATAGCAGAGGACGGACTGGTATATGCTGTGGAAAGGAAAGAAGAAGGGATAAAGCTTATAAAGGAAAATTCACAAATTTTTGAGATTGATAATATTGAAATAATACAGGGAATAGCCCCTGAAATTTTAAAGGAAGTCCCTAAGGTTGATAAGGTAATCGTTGGAGGAAGCGGAGGAAAATTAAAGGAAATATTTCAATGGCTTGAACTTAGTCTAGTAGAAAGTGGAAGGTTGGTTATGAACTTTATAACTTTAGAAAATATGTATAGAGCTATAGAACTATTGAAAGAAAACGGATTTAAGGATATTGATGTGACTCAATTATTTGTTTCTAAGGGCCGAAGCATAGCCAATTTAACAATGATGGAAGGTCATAATCCAGTTTATATAATTTCAGCAGTCAAGGAGTGATTTGATTATGGGAAAATTTTACGGCATAGGAGTCGGGCCAGGAGATCCAGAGTTAATAACTATAAAAGCCATAAAGACCTTGGGAAATATGGATATGGTCATATGCCCCGAGGCTAAAAAGGATAAGGGAAGCATAGCTTTTAGTATAGCTAAGGAATATTTAAAGGAGAATATAGAGCTTTTATATCTTACTTTTCCCATGACCCATGATAAAGAGGTTCTTAAGGAGAAGTGGAGAGAGAACGCTTTAATAATAAAAGAACAGTTGAACAATGGTAAGAATATAGGATTTATAACCATAGGTGACCCTATGGTATTTAGTACATATATGTATCTTCTACCCCACTTAAAGAAGGAAGGAATAGAAATAGAAACTATTCCTGGAATCACTTCATTTTGTGCAGTGGCAAGTAAAGTAAATATTCCTTTATCGGCTGGAGATGAGACCTTAGGTATATTACCCCTAATGAAGGATTGTAATAATCTAGATAAAATGTTAGATGACTATGATAACCTCATAATTATGAAGGCATCCCATAATAGTGCTAAGATGGCAGACAAGCTTGAAGAAAAGGGATATAGGGATAAATTCGTTATGGTATCTAGATGCGGCACCGATAAAGAAGAAATAGCCTATGATATTGACAGATTAAAGGAAGAAAAGGTTCATTATCTTTCTACATTAATAGTGAAAAAGAAAGGTATATAAATGTAATAAAAGGGATGTGATAAAATGGCAATTCAACAACAGGATTACTATAATAAAGTATATTTTATTGGAGCAGGCCCAGGAGACCCTGACCTTATAACAGTTAAAGGTAGAAAGATAGTTGAGGAAGCTGATGTAGTTGTGTATGCAGGCTCTTTGGTAAATCCTAAGATTATAGAGTGCAGAAAAGAAGATAGTCAATTGTATAATAGTGCGGGAATGGACTTAGATGAAATAATTGAAGTAATGAAGAAAGGTATACAGGAAGGTAAGATAGTAGCCAGAGTTCATACAGGAGATCCAAGTATTTATGGCGCTATTAGGGAACAGATGGATAAGCTTAAAGAATTAGAAATAGATTTTGAGGTAGTTCCTGGAGTAAGTTCTTTTGTTGCATCGGCAGCAGCATTAAAAAAAGAATTTACATTACCTAATGTTTCACAAACGGTAATATGCACCAGACTGGAAGGAAGAACGCCTGTACCAAAGGAAGAAAGTCTTGATTCTTTAGCATCCCATAGAGCATCTATGGCTATTTTCCTATCGGTTCATATGATAGGAGATGTGGTTAATAAGCTTAAAAAACACTATAGAGAAGACACTCCTATAGCGGTAGTTCAAAGAGCTACATGGGAGGATGAAAAAATTGTTACAGGGACCCTTATGGACATAGAGGAAAAGGTTAAAGAAGCTAACATAACTAAGACTGCTCAAATTTTAGTTGGAGATTTCCTAGGAAATGAATATAGTCTTTCAAAGCTTTATGATAAGAGTTTTAGTCACGGTTATAGGAGTGGAAAAGAGTGAAATGGGCAATTGTAACATTAACCAAAGGGGCATTAAATCAAGGAAAGATAATACAAAAAAAGATAAAAAATGAAAACCAAGTACAAGTTGAAGAAGTTCATATCTATACATCTACTAAGTGGGAAGGTAATGATTCCTATAGGATTGAAGGTGGATTCTCCGATTTCGTAGGAAGGATTTTTTATAAATACGATATGATTCTTTTTATTATGGCATCTGGAATAGTTGTTAGGTCGATTTCTAAATATATTCAACATAAATCCAAGGACCCAGGAATTCTTGTAATGGATGAAGGAGCTTCCTTTGTTATAAGCTTACTTTCTGGACATTTAGGAAGGGCAAATGAAGGGGCTAAAATTGTAGCCAGCTTGATAGGAGCTCAATCGGTAATAACTACTGCTTCCGATGTTAAGGGAACAATGGCCGTAGATACAATGGCAATGAAATTAAATTGTGAAATCGAAGATTTTGATGATGCAAAGGAAATAACCTCCCTTATAGTTAATGATGAAAGAGTTGGGATAATTTCAGATATCAGAATCAATCTAGATTTGCCTCAAGATATAATAGAAATTTCCAGTGAGACTAAGGATAGGCATTTAGAAGATATAAATGGCATGATATATATTACCAATAAGAAAAGTATAGAAGATAAAAGGGTTAGAACTTTTAATCTACCTAGTGTTATCCTTATACCTAAGAATATAATTATAGGCATTGGCTGTAGAAAAAATATTCCAGGAAAGAAAATAATCGAAGCTATAGATGAAGCCCTTGAAAAATTAAATATAAATAAGGGTAGCATTAAAACAATCTCAACTGTTGATATAAAGAAGAATGAGAGCGGAATAAAGGAAGCCAGTGAGCATTTTGATTGTGGACTTGAAATCATTGATAGACAGGAGATATCAATGATTGAGGATAAGTTCAAAACATCTGAATTTGTTAAAAAGACCATTGGCGTTGGAGCTGTATGTGAGCCTTGTGGATATATATCATCAAATGCAGGTAAATGCTTGCTTAGAAAAACAGCAGTAGATGGAATAACATTATCAATATGGGAGGAGAAAATTAATGGGTAAAATATATGTAGTTGGTCTTGGTCCAGGGGATAAGGAGCATATGTCTCCAGCAGCAACTGCTGCCATATTAAAATCTAACGTGATTATAGGCTATAAAACCTATATAGATCTAATTGAAGAGTTGGTGAAAGATAAAGAAATTCTTTCATCGGGGATGAGAAAGGAAATAGATAGATGCGAAACAGCCCTATCCTATGCAGAAGAAGGTAAAGTTGTTTCTTTAATAAGTAGTGGAGATCCTGGAGTATATGGTATGGCAGGAGCAATGCTAGAAGTTGTACATAAAAAAGAAAGTACAGTCGAAGTTGAGATAGTACCAGGAATTACTGCAGCGAATGCAGCAGCATCAAGCATAGGAGCTCCTTTAATGCATGACTATACAGTTATAAGTCTAAGTGATTTATTAACTGATTGGGAGCTAATAAAAAAGAGAATCCATTGTGCTGGGGAAGGGGATTTTATAGTGGCATTATATAATCCTAAGAGCATGGGAAGACAAACCCATATTGAAGTAGCGAGGGAAATTCTTCTTAAATATAAATCCAAGGATACTCCAGTAGGAATAGTAAGAAACGCTAAAAGGCAAGGAGAAAGCGCTGTATTAACTACCCTTGATAAAATGTTAGATGAAAATATTGATATGTTAACTACTGTTATTATAGGTAATTCCAATTCATTCATTGAAAATAATAAAATGATAACTCCCAGGGGGTATAATGTGTGATATTAGTATTGTCAGGAACCAAGGATGGAAGAAATATAGTAGAGCTTCTTCTGACAAAGGGGCATAGAGTAATTGCCACAACTGCCACAGAATATGGAGGGAAGCTATATAATTCCCATAATAACTTGAAGGTTATTTCACAAAAGCTAAATCATATGGAAATGAAGGAGCTCATCATTTCAAATGGAATCAATCTAGTCATAGATGCCACCCATCCCTATGCTCAAGAGGTATCAAAAAATATAATTGAAGCTGTAAAGCTAACTAATATACCTTATTTTAGATATGAGAGAAAGGATGCTATATTTGAGGATGTTATAGTATGTCCAAGCTTTACGGAAGCAGCCCAATGGTTGAAGAACAAGAAGGGGAACGTCTTATTAACTATAGGAAGTAATCACTTAGAAGTCTTTACTTCAGAAGTTAATTTAAAAAGACTTTATGCTAGAGTTCTCCCCACTGTAAATGTAATGGAAAAATGTGAAGACCTAGGCCTTTTACCTAGACAAATTATAGCCATACAAGGCCCATTTTCTAAGGAATTTAATAAGGTCATATATAATAAATATGATATAAAATATATGGTAACTAAGGATAGTGGAGATATAGGAGGAACTAGGGAAAAAATCCTTGTAGCTCAAGAGCTAGGAATAGAAGTGTTATTGGTAGAAAGACCAAAACTAGAGTATGGTAAATATGGTAAGGTCATAGATGAAATTAATAAGCTAATAGAAGAGATAGAGAATCAAAGGGATTCTTTAGTATAGCTTCGTAAAGTAGAGCAATGCATACAAGAAGAATTATGGAATTTTGATAAATATATGACATAAATAGAAGGAGTGGTTTTAAATGACAAAAGCATTATTAATAGTCGGACATGGAAGTAGGTCTAAGGATGCCCAGGAGACATTTAATAAAATGGTGGAATTAGTAAGAGAAAAATCTTCATATACTATTGTAGAAGGTGCCCATATGGAGATTTGCGGTCCATCAATAGAAGAAGTTGTAGAAAATCTAGTAAAAGAGGAAGTAAGAGAAATCCTAATGGTTCCATATTTCTTATACGAAGGAATACATATAAAGCAGGATATACCTAATCTAATAGGTAAAATATCTGAAAAGTACGATGGTATAAAAATCAAGCTGGGAAGACCTATTGGAGTTGAGCCTATGTTGGCAGACATTTTAATTAGTAGAGCAGAGGAGTTGTCTTAGTAGCAGAATTAAACAGATTAAATAAAATTTAATAGTTATTAAGGTGCTTTGTAATAGAAGCTAAGAGGGAAAGAGGTGAAAATCCTCTACAGCCCCCGCTACTGTAAGTAGGATGAAATCTTCTATATCCACTGGGAAACCGGGAAGGAGAAGAGAGTAAATTAAACTATGAGTCAGGAGACCTGCCTTAATAATATTTATTATTGATACTTCGGAGGGAGGTGTTAGATATGTAGGGTTCTTATTGGGTTCACACATAGATTGCATTAACTCCATCTATGTGTTTTTTTGTTTTTATAATACTATAAAAGGGAGGAATTCTAATGAAGAAGTACAATAAGTATTTTCTAGTTACCGCGTCATTACTAATATTAATAACTCCAAGTTTTGCCCATGCTATGCATATCATGGAGGGGTTCTTACCACCTGTATGGGCTGCAGTTTGGGGAGTAGTAGCTTTACCATTTGTAATTAAAGGATTTATGAATGTAAATAAAATTGTGAAAGAAGAGCCTAATAAGAAGCTTTTATTAGCTCTAGTGGGAGCTTTTGTTTTTATTCTTTCAGCATTAAAGCTACCATCGGTTACAGGAAGCTGTTCTCATCCTACAGGAGTAGGATTAGGTGCAATTTTATTTGGTCCAACTGTTATGAGTGCTTTAGGAATTATAGTGCTATTATTTCAAGCAATATTCCTAGCCCATGGAGGTTTAACAACCTTAGGTGCTAATACTTTTTCTATGGCAATAATAGGTCCTCTTGTAGCCTATGGGATTTATAAGCTTCTTAAAAAGCAAGGAACTAAGGGAGGAGTTGCAGTATTCTTAGCGGCTACATTGGGAGATTTAGCTACTTATGTAGTTACATCAATACAGCTGGCACTAGCCCATCCCGATGCTACTAATGGAGTAATGGCATCAATGGTTGAGTTTTTATCAATTTTTGCTCTAACTCAAATACCAATCGCTATAGCAGAAGGATTATTAACTGTAATAGTATATAATTTATTAGTTGAATATAAAAAAGAAGGGGGAAATTTAATTGAAAACCTTCAATAAGAACTTAATATTAATAGCTTTACTAATAATAATGGTTATAGTTCCATTGGCAATTAATAAGAATGCTGAATTTGGAGGAGCAGATGGAGAGGCCGAAGGGGTTATTGTAGAAGTTTCACCGAACTATGAACCATGGTTTAGCTCCATTTGGGAACCACCAAGTGGAGAAATTGAAAGCTTATTATTTGCTCTTCAGGCTGCCTTAGGAGCAGGAATTATTGCTTACTATTTTGGTTTTATGAAGGGAAAAAGAAATAGTGCTGATAATAGATAAGTATGCCTATACCAATAGGTTAAGAAGTACTAATCCTATGCTAAAGACTTATATAGGATTAACTCTATTAATCTTAGCAATATTAACAGAAACATTCTATATTCATATTGTAATTATTTTAACAATGGCATCTACAGTTACTGTAATAGCTAGAATTCCAATAAAAAACTATATAAAAATCTTATTTTTACCATTAACATTTGCAGCTTTAAGTGTTATAGCTATACTCATATCCTTTTCAAAGGATGATATTAGCTATCTTTGGGGATTTAGTATATCTAATATAAAAGTTTTTATAACAATTGAAAGTCTAAGAGCAGCGAGGATTCTATTTTTTAGAGCCTTTGCTGCTCTAAGCTCTACATTATTTATAGTTTTAACTACTCCGATGGAGCAACTAATATATGTACTAAAAAAGCATAAAATACCTAGAATATTTATAGAGATGTCTATACTAATTTATAGATTTATATTTATCTTTTTAAAGGAATCTAAGGAGATTTATTATGCTCAAGAGTTAAGGTTTGGGTACATTAATTTAAGAAATTCATACAAATCATTATCTTCATTAATTGTAGCTTTATTTACTAGAATAATGATAAGGTACGAAGAAATGGAAACAGCTTTGATAAGTAAGAATTTTGATAAAGAATTTTATCTATAGGTGATTATATGTTGAAAACTAATAATTTAAAATATATATATGAAGATGGAACTATCGCATTAAAAAACATAACTATAGACTTAAACGTGGGAAATATTATAGGTATAATAGGCTCTAATGGGTCAGGGAAGACAACTCTCTTTCTAAATTTATTAGGCATATTAAAACCAACAGAAGGAGAAATTTATTTAGGTATAGATAAATATAGGTATAATAAGAAGTTTTTAGTAAATCTAAGAAAATCCGTTGGAATAGTTTTTCAAAATCCTGATAGACAAATATTTTATTCAAAGGTCTATGATGATATTGCATTTGGACTAAGGAATCTAGGATATGATGAGGATGAAGTCAAAGAAAGAGTAGATAGGGCATTAAAGAAGGTGGATGGAGAAGATTTTAAGGATAAACCTGTTCACTTCCTAAGCTATGGGCAGAAGAAAAGGGTGGCCATAGCAGGAGTCCTAGCCATGGATAATGAAGTAATATTTTTTGATGAACCAACTGCAGGATTAGATCCAGATATGGAAAGAAGAATGATAGAAATTCTAAAGGGAATATCCAACGAAGGCAAAAAAATTGTAATTGCCAGTCATGATATGAATTTGATATATAGAATCTGTGATTATGGATATGTACTAAATAGAGGAGAAATATTAGCATCTGATAAAATAGAAAAAGTATTTTTGATGGATGATATATTAGAAAAAGCTAAGCTCGCTGAACCTTGGCTGGTTAAGCTACATAAGAATTTAGAAATCCCTCTTTTTAAAAAGGAAGAAGAACTCTATAGTTATTGGAAAAATAATAAAAACCCTAGCTAGGACTAGTCCTTACTAGGGTTTTTATAGAGAATACTATTTTCCTAATTCTTGACCTAAGCTTTTGCATTTGTTTATTCCATCTTCCTCAGGAGTTAAATGAATAATCAATCCTTCTCCGATTAGGTTAGCACCATACCCATTCATTCTCTCCACCCAATCTATCATCCATTCACCATCGCCCCAATCATATGAGCCGAATAGAGCAACGGGCTTTCCTGATACTACATCTGAAAGAGATTCTACAAAGGGTTCCATAAAGCTCTCTTCTAAGACTTCAGCCCCCATAGAAGGACAACCTAATGCCACTGCATCTGCGTTAACTACATCCTCTTTTGATGCATCTTCAACTCTCAATATTCTAACTTCATTATCATTTATGTTTGCCCCATCTGCTAAAGCATTTGCCATTAACTCAGTATTTCCAGTTCCACTCCAATAGATTACCACAACTTTTTTCACATATATCCCTCTTTTCATAATAATTTGTTTATATAGATGAGTAATATGCACATTATAGGTTTATATAAAATTAAAATCCTATGATTAACTTATGCAAATTTCTCAAATGTAAGCATTTTATGTATATGCCAATATAGTGTCTATTCCACTACAAGCTAAAATATTTTTCACTCTAAATTTTGCATTTAAGAATTCATTATATCTTTTATCTGATAATGTTGAATCTCCATACACTCTCCAACCTTTAACCTTAGTGAGCTTTAAAGATGGATGACCAATAAATCCCATAACATCCTTTAAAGGATATCCAAGGAAAATTCCAATCTCATCAGGAATAGTTCCACCTTTCATTTTTTCAATAATATAATTTAGATAGGACTCTAAACTATAAGCTTTAGGATAGCCTATACTTATAAGAAATTTATTATTTCTCTTATCTATTAATACAGAATCAAGAGATTTTGGTGTGTAAAAGAGTATTTTCGTGCTTTTTTCATTATAGCGAAAAATCTTAAAAGAAATTTTCCTGCAATCCTTAAAGAAAAAGCGTATTTTACTAATTTTATCAGCTATATTTACATCATTCTTAGGAAAGCTAAGAATTTCAGCTGGTTTAACCCCCAAAATAACTGGCCCTAACGTTTGAATAAGCCAATTAATATAATCATCATCAGTCTGTTTAAAGCAAATTCTAGTATTCATTTCCTTAATCATAAGATGACCCCTTTCCTCCCTCTCTATATGATAACGATAATCACTATCATTTATATTATCAAACGCTTTGCCGATTGTCAATGATAATCATTATCAATTAACCAAAGAAATAAAATTATGGAAAAAGCATATCATTTGATGAAGGAATATTGTTTACTTTTCAAGAATTGAATAAATATAGAAAGAAAAATTAGAAATTAGAATTTTAAATAATAAATAATAAAGAATGATAAATCAAAGCTCATTTGAAGAGGTGTGACAAGATGGATTTAAAATCAATATTAAAAAAATATTTTGGATATGATGAATTTAGAAAAGGACAACAGGAATTGATAGAGGCAACTGTTAATGGTAGAGACGTTTTAGGCATAATGCCCACAGGCGGCGGTAAGTCGTTATGCTATCAGTTACCAGCTATGGCCATTGATGGAGTAACAATAGTTGTATCTCCATTGATTTCTTTAATGAAGGATCAAGTGGATGCTTTAAATGAAATAGGTATAAGTGCTACCTATATAAACAGCACACAGACATATGAAGAATTAACAAATGTATTTAATGATATCTCAAGAGAAAAATATAAAATAGTTTATGTGGCACCGGAAAGGTTAAGTGTACCGTCCTTTCTTAATCTTATTAAATATATAAAGATTTCTTTTATTGCAATTGATGAGGCCCATTGTATAAGTCAGTGGGGTCACGATTTTAGGCCAAGCTATTTAGAGATACCAAAATTTATAGAATCTATAAATCCTAGGCCACCAGTATCAGCCTTTACTGCTACAGCCACAAAACAGATAGTTGAAGAAATTAAACGTCTTATAGGACTAAACAATCCAGTGGAAGAAATAACAGGTTTTGATAGACCGAATCTATACTATCAAGTTTTAAAAGTAAGTAAGAAATTTAAGCATTTATTAGAGTATTTAAACTCTAGTTATGAGGACCAATCTGGAATAATATACTGTGCTACTAGGAAAACAGTTGAGTCGGTGGCAAAAAAGTTAGAAGAAGAGGGTTTCTCAGCTGTAGCCTATCATGGAGGTATGAGAGCCGAGGATAGGCAGAGAAATCAAGATGACTTTATATTAGGAAATAAGAAAATTATAGTTGCAACTAATGCATTTGGAATGGGGATAGACAAGCCTGACGTAAGATTTGTTATCCATTACAATATGCCTAAAAATATGGAAGCCTATTACCAAGAAGCAGGAAGGGCAGGAAGAGACGGAGAAAAAAGTGATTGTATTCTAATGTATTCACCTGCAGATATTGTAAAGCAGAAACTAATTATTCAAAGTAATACTTTTGATGAAGGCAGACAAGAAATACTATATAAAAATCTTCAATATCTGATTGATTATTGTAATACTAATGATTGTCTTAGAAATGAAATACTAAATTATTTTGGGGAGAGGACAAACAAGGAAAATTGTCAAAACTGCAGTAATTGTCTAGATGAATCTGAAATGGTAGATATAACAATAGAGGCTCAGAAAATATTGTCATGCATATACCGTTTAAATCAAAGGTATGGAGTTAATACAGTTATTCAGGTCTTAAGGGGTTCAAGAAATAAAAGATTATTGGAAGCTAGACTTGATAATGTATCAACCTATGGAATAATGAAGGACTACAGCAATCATGTGATTAGAGAGATAATAATGACTCTAACCTCAAAAGGATATGCTCAAATAACTGCTGATAAATATCCAATACTCAAGTTAACTGAAAAATCAAAGATGATACTTAAGGGAAAGACTCAAGTATTTCATAAAAAGGACTTAATTCATAATAAGGCAGATGTAGATAAAAAAGATATGAAGAGTGATAGTTCAGTTTCATCCTATGATAAAGGGTTATTTGAGGAACTAAGGGAATTAAGGTTGGAAAGAGCAACAGAAAAAGGGGTACCACCATATGTTATTTTCCATGATAGAGCATTAAAGGAAATGGCAGCATATATCCCTAAAGACAAAGAGTCTTTCTTAGAGATAAAGGGTGTTGGAGATAAAAAATATGAAAGTTATGGAGAAGAGTTTATTAAATTGATTGAGGAATATTGTAAAATAAATGATATTAAGCCATTAGGTAATAGAAATAAAAATAATCAATCAATGAGTGAAGTTTTGGATAGTAACAATCCAAATTTAGATAGATATGAATTAACATATAATCTTTATTTAAAAGATATATCATTACAAGAGATATCTGAAAAAAGAGGATTTACAAAGGCAACTATTATTAAGCATTTAAAAAGATGTGAAGATAAAGGTAAAGATGTTAACTGGTCAAAATTCATAGATGATATGGAAATAGAAGAAATGATAATAGATAAAATAGAAGAATTAGGGAATGAAAGTTTAAAGACTATAAAAGATGCGTTACCAGAAAATATAACATATGAAGATATACACTTAGTTATTTATAAACATAATATATAGTTTAGTTGGAGATATGTTGATTTTAACTTATAGATTAATAATATGACAAATTAATTTGAAGCAATTGGTAGGATGATTCTTCCTAAGAGATATTTAAAAGAGGATTCTAATAGTTTATATAGAAAATCAAATATGTAGGAAAATAAATATAATTATGAAATCAAACTAAGAAATTTAGTCAGGATATTTTGGGGAGTTATGATAAAGGAGAAGAATATGATTAAGAATAAATTTTTAATGGCTTTAATTATAGTATTATTATGTTTTTTTATAATATTATTGATAAATTGGGCTCCGAGTAGTAGTACATTGGACAATAATATTGATAAAGTAAAGGTTGATGAAGAAAAAGTACATAGCATAAATCACAATAAAGTTTTTCAAGAAATGTTTCCAAATAGCCAATATCCATATGGAGAATTTGAAGCTATTGACAACAATATAATTAGAATGTATAGAGATGATAAGAATCACTACGATGATTTTTCTATAGAGAATATTATTTATGATAAGTTTATAGAGAGTAAGAATGAATATTTAGTAATCATTAGAAAGCTCAATACTAGTCACCAAGAGGGACTTTACAAGGTATTCATGGGAATCTTTGATTTAGAAACTAATACGCTTATAAGTCCTGTTCATGATATTAGTTCAGATCAAGGTGACTTTGGATTTTTTAAGGGTAAGGAAAAAACCTACATTATGTTTGTCGGAAGTACAACTTATAATGGATGGGAAGAGTACTATGGTGATTTATATGACGTAACTAGAAATGATTGGAAAAATGTTTTGCCTAAGGATAATAAATTTTGGGAGAATAAAAGAGCTCTAATCTCCAAGGATGGACTTATTATATATAAGAGAGAAATTGTAGGAAGGGATAATGGAGCAGTTATACCAGATTATAGGTTTGTTTATGATTATGAAATGATATGGGATGAATTAAAATCTAACTTTACTATTGAGAAAAACAAGAAAATATAAAAGTAACAAGAAAGTAATGTTAGAAAGAAGGGATATAAATGACAGCATTTACAGCAAAGGTAATAAAAATCATAAAAAATATTCCCAAAGGAAAGGTAATGACCTATGGTCAAATTGCTGCTGAAGCAGGCAGTCCTAGAGGTGCAAGGCAGGTGGTAAGGGTATTACATTCTATGAGTGATAAATATCAGCTGCCCTGGCATAGGGTTGTAAATAGAAATGGAGAAATATCTCTAAAAGGCGAGAACTACCATATTCAAAAGCAGCTTTTAGATGAAGAGGGAGTTTGTTTTAGGGATGGGAGGATAGATTTGGGGAGATATTTAAATAGAAGTTATAATTTGCTAAATTAGCAATTAGTCACGGAGTTTTCCTAGACCTTATTTTACATGGTAATAGCACTTAAAAAATAGAGTACAATAATTAGCACACAAATAATTATTCCAATAATCGAAGTGAGTTTAGCAAACTCGATAGCTTCTTTACTTGGTTCAAGATCTTCATTCTTAAACTGCCATCTACGACCAAATTTTATAAATTTTTCTGGATACTTTATTTGATAAACAAGCAAAACTATCATAGGTAAGAAAACCATAAACACTACTATGAAACCTGCCATTTTAATCCCCCTTAAATATTTAATAATTTCAATTAAGCAAAACTTGTTTTAAAATTCTAACATTATCTATCCTTAAAATCTCATATATGAGTAAGGCTATATCTAGTTGTGCATATGTTAATATTTTACTATATGTAAATCATATCATACATAACTATAAATGATGTGGAATTTTATGGAATAATCTAGTATGCTTGAATTGAGAAGGAGAATATTTCTTTTGTGCAACAAAGCCATATTAAAAATAAGGTGTTGATTATTTTATGTATACGAAAAAAGCAAGAACAATTCTAATTATACTTACCCTTGCGGTAACTATTTTAGCTCTATTAAATCTTGACAATAAACTTTTTGTGACTTTACCAATATTAATAGCGATAATGATACAAACCTATTCAATCTTAAAGAATAAAAATAGTAAAAAGCTAGATATATTAATGATTTTACCATTGATATTAGCAGTTGTAGTTCTTGTTGTTTCTCATTTTAATAATTAAATTTAAAAAAGGCTTTCAGAGAATAAAATCTGAAAGCTTTTTTTAAAATGAAACAATAGACCTAATATTATGATTCTACTCTTCTTTACTTAAGGCTCTCATATGTTTTCAATGTGTAACAATTTCCTGTATTTTTAAAGAATAATAGATTGTCATAGATAAATATAATTTTAAATCTTTCTGTTTTACTATATTAAATATTAATTCATTGTTTGGTAATTTTTGTTAAATTTGTACAACATATATAATTAAAAAGAAAGAAATTTATAAAAAAATGTCAATACCATTAATAAAAAAAGCAATTAAGGGTTCAAGAATTCTTATATATTGATGTTTATGTATTTCATCAGTAAGGATAACGGTTATGAGTTGTGTTATTCCAGCTAATAATAGATCAGCATGAAGAGTTTTTTTATTTTTAGTTTTATGTCTGTAATGCAGAAACTTTCTTTAAAGTGATTAACCGATTGTTCCAGGATAGAATCTTAACATAGGATGTATTTAAATACTTTTTGTTGGTTGTACTATGTTTTATATATTTAAATAAGACCTTGTTTAAGTTCTCCTGTTTTTATTTTAGCATCACCCCTTTGATTTCAAGGGAATTTAGAGTTTTTGTAGATGAAATAATAGTTGTATAGGAGAAAAAAATTTAATTATGATAAAAAGTATGCATCGAGATTCCTGTGGGATTTCGGTGCATACTTTTTATTGACAAGAGATTTGAAATATTTTCTAAAGATATTTGTATTAAATGCTTCAGTTAACTAAATACAATAAATTTCGATATGGATTTTGTTAAATAAAAATTGTATTATTTATATATAATAATAGACAAATGTTCTTAAATAGCAAACATAAATGAAGATTATAAGTACTAAAAACACATTATATTATTTACTAATAGAAATAACAATTACTAAATTTAATTATTGAATATAATTAAATTTAGTAATTGTTATTTAGGGACTATATTTGATATTTTAATAAGTAGAATATAAGGAAAACGATTGCTTAACATTAAAATGATATTTTATAAAACTAATTTGAATTTTTATGTTAAAGAAAAAAATTGAAAGGAGGGTTTTATGTATAATTATCACGAAGGATATCAAAGAGTGTTGGGACCAGATATTGACGGACTAGATGACAAAGTAAATAGAATAACAATGTGTTCCATAGAAAGATATCCTTAATCTATCAGGAGAGACTATAATAGTTACTAGCAGTGTTATAGGATTGGGACCATGTGTAGTTAATAGATCAGTATAAGCAGGAGCAAATATTGTAACTGTTGACGTTTCAGTAGAATTTACCACAAATGAATTTGGGGGAATTGACATATTAGTTAGTAATGCGTAAATATGGAATTATAAAATATTATCACAAACAACAGAAAAATTTTATCACATAATAATTAATGTTAATTTGAAAGGTGCTATGTTTTTGATAAAAGAAGTTGTAAATAAAATGAAAATTCAAAGTAAAGGTAGAAAAATAATAAACGCAGTCTCTGTTGCAGAACTTTCTGAAGAAGCTATTCCTGTAATGTATAATTATGTAGCATCTAGGTCAGGTTTAATTACTTTAACAAATTTTTTTATAAAAAGATTTAAAACTACAAGGGATAAATATAAATTGTGTTATTCCAGGGGGACTATAACTCCAAGAGCAATAAATACCCTTGTAATTGAAAAAGTTAAAGGAATAGTAAAAAAATAGGGGGAGAAAATATGGAAAATAGAGCTCGTAACACTTTTATTGGAGCTATTATAATGACAATATGTTCGATTGGTTCTTATATGGCTATACCTGTTTATATAGTACCGCTTATGGAAAAATTAAAAGTTGGAGTTGGGCAAATAACACTAATGTTTACTTTTGCTGCAGCTGGAAGCTTAGCAACATCCTTACTAATGGGAACATTGGTAAAAAAGTTTAGTATTAAAAAGCTTGTTATGATAGCAGGAATATTAATAGGTAGTTTTTTTATAGTATTAGGGTATTCCAATAGTATCTTAATTATTTATGCACTAGCGGTATTGTTTGGATTTAGTACTATAGTAGGAGGTTTTGCCACTGCACAAACAGAAATTAATTGGTGGTATGCAACAGGAACTGGAAAGCGAATAGGGTATTTAAGTACTGCTGTAGGACTTGGTGGAATGGTATTTCCCGTAGCAGTAGCTAAGCTTATAGAGATATTTGGTTTGCGAATTGCAGCATCTGGACAAGGGATTTTTATTGGAGGCATAATCATACTGATTGGCGTATTTGTATTATCTGAAGAACCAGATAAATACGGTCTTAAGCCTGTAGGTTATGAAGAAAATGAAGAATTAAATAAAAAAGAAAATACAAGTGGACAGACAAAGTCTAGTCTTACTATAAAACAAATAGCTACTAAGCCACAATTCTGGTTCATACTAATTTCGATTGTATTGATTTCTACAGCTAGTACAGGATTTAATAATAATGCTTCAGCTTTATATCAAAGCAAGGGTATAGATGCAGTAAAAGCAGCACTATTGATATCTATTATGAGCGGTGTTAATTTTATTACAGCACCATTGTATGGTATCCTCATGGATAAAATAGGATATATTAAGGCAACAACACTTTATGGATTAATAGTAGCTGGTATATTTTTCGGTTCAACACTCCTATATGGCTTCGTAGGAGGAGTTATCATAGCAGCATTGATGGCATTCAAGACATTTAATAGTATGCTTGGACCAATTACATTACCAAAACTATTTGGGCGTAAAGAGGCTGCAAGTCTAGTCGGTTTTACAACTGCAGCCCAAAGTGTTGGAACAATGATAGGAGCACCTTTAGCAGGTTTTATGTTTGATGCAACAGGTACATATGACACATGGATGATTACTGGTGGGGTTTTGACTGTAGTTACTGTATTGCTTGTAATCATTGGTAATCGAAATAAGGGGGATGCAAACATAAAGCAACAGGCAAGAACAGCTGAATAAATAATTATTGAGTAAAACATATATGAGGTGGGATTCCCACCTCATATTATAAATAGAGCAGATATTTCCTTTTTATTTCTCTTCTTAGATTTTCTATCTTTACCTTGCATTAATCCACAATTCATCCGTTTCTTCAAGCGGTACTTTTGTTTCTTTGTCTCCAATTAACTTTACTTTCTTATCTAACTCAAATTCTCTATTCTCTTTTTCATTAATTCTTTCCCTTAAACTTCGTATTAAATTCCAAATTCCCTAAGACTTATGTTTTGCCATTTCAGTTACTTTATCTGTAGCTTTTCTATATACTTCATTAATAGTAGAATAATAAGTATCTAATCTATATATAATAAATTGCATAAAATTGGTAGCAATAGTCAAAATTCTATTACACTTGTGATAAAATTAGAACTATACAAGCCAATATGGAGGAGATATAATGATGAAAAAGAAGATACTTTTTGGGACAACCAATCCATCTAAGCTTAACAGAATACGCAATATAGTTAGAGAATTACCCCTTAAAATTATTAGTTTAAAGGATTTAGATATTGAAATCGAGGCTGATGAAGATGGTAATGATGTACACGAAAACGCTTATCAAAAAGCTTTGACATACTATAAAGAAAGTAAAATTCCAACTGTATCTATAGACTCAGGGCTTTATATAGATAAATTTTCAGAGGACAAGCAGCCAGGAATATTTGTAAGAAGAATAAATGGTAAAAAAGCAACTGATGAAGAAATGTTTGAGTACTATAGAGATGAGTTAATAAAAGTAGGAGGGAAAAGCGAAGGGAAGTGGATATCATCAATTACTTTTGTTTTAGACGAAGACAGAACTATTAAGCATGAAGTAATTGAAGAAAGACTTTTTATTGACAGACCCAGTCCAATAAAAAAGAAAGGATTACCCTTGAGCAGTTTAGCCATAGATAAAACATTTAATAAATATGTATCTGAAATAACTGAGGAAGAGAGAACAAAGCTACAAGAAAAGACTGACAAAGAGATATTTAATATGTTTAAGAAAGTTTCAGAAGAGATTTAAAAAGGGGGAATATGATGTCAATTAAGAAAATATTATTACTAGGAAATCCTCAATTGTATAAGGTATCGGAAGAAGTACATAGAGAAGAGCTAGATAATATAAAAAGAATAGTCCAAAACTTACATGACACCATGATGGAATTTAGAAGAAAATATGGTGTAGGTAGAGCAATAGCTGCGCCACAAATAGGTGAAATGAAAAGAGTAATATATATGAATATAGAGAATCCAGAGGTTTTTATTAATCCTAAAATGATTTTTGAGGATGACGATACTATTGAATTGTGGGACGATTGCATGAGCTTTCCTCAGCTTATTGTAAAGGTAAAAAGATATAAGAAAGCTCGAATAGAATATAGGGATTTGGAATGGAACAAGAAGGCCATGGAGTTAGAAGGAGATTTGGCAGAGCTATTACAGCATGAATATGATCACCTTGATGGTATTTTAGCAGTGGCTAGGGCTATTAACGATAAATCTTTTGCAATAAAAAACCATGAAGAATAGATGAAGGCTAGTAAAGGGGCGTTAGAAAATGATAGAAGTTAAGTTTTACGATGATGATACCGTAAGGGAAGGCAAATTGAAGTTTGCAGTTATTATGGCAAAATACAATCAACAATGGATTATGGTACGACATAGAGAAAGGAATACTTGGGAAATTCCTGGTGGACATATCGAGAAAAATGAGAAATCAAAAGAAGCAGCAGCAAGAGAGCTTAAGGAAGAAACCGGGGCCCTTGACTTTGAAATAGTGCCAATATGTATATATTCAGTATCAAGAGATGGAGGAGAAGAAAGCTACGGTAAGCTATTTTATGCTAAAATATTCGAAATCGGAAAATTACCAGATAGTGAGATATGTGAAATAAAACTCACAGACACAATTACAGGTGACTTAACTTACCCAGAAATACAGCCTAAGCTTGCTAAACGTGTTATTCAGGTTATATAAATAAAGTAACTAGATAGATTACTTCAATACATTTAGCTGAAATATAACTAATATAATGGTGAAGAGATCAAATTAATATGTAAAGAATGTTTATAAGATATTAGGGTATTAAATTGAATAATTATATTTAGTAAGGAGGCAGAGCATTATGAAAAAAAGGATTGTAATGGTATTATTAATTAGTGTATTGGCGGGCATACTTTTAACTGGGTGTATTCCAGGGGATGATAGCTATAGTGCAAATGATCCAGCAAACTTTTTATCTGGTGTATGGCACGGATGGATTGCGCCTATATCATTAATTATTTCTCTATTTAATCATGATATACAAATATATGAGCCAATTAATACTGGCTGGTGGTATGACTTTGGATTTTATATTGCAATAATAAGTGGTTTCGGAGGAATTTCATTAAGTAGAAAGAAAAGAAAATCTAGAGACTAAGGAGTGGAACAATGGCAACTATAGATGATTTTAGTAAGTTAGATATTAGGGTTGGAGAGATAATAGAGGTTGAAGATTTCCCCAAGGCAAGAAATCCAAGTTATAAATTAAAAGTTGATTTTGGTGAAGAAATAGGTATTAAAAGGTCCAGTGCACAAATAACTGATTTGTATTCCAAAGAAGAGCTAGTAGGAAAAAAAGTTTTAGGAATAGTAAATTTTCCACCAAGAAACATAGCAGGATTTCAGTCTGAAGTGTTAGTTTTGGGAACATATTCAAAGGATGGTGTAATACTTATAACTTCTGACAAAGAAGCTGATAAGGGAGATAAGCTTGGGTAAAAGTAGAATAGGATTTATGAATAAAAAAACTGTCCATATATTTTTAATATGGATAGTTTCTTTATTGTGGTGTAGTTATTGATTTGAAGTTATATTAGAGATTCATATAAATAATTACTTCATATTGCAGTATCATAGTATGCGATATTTATTAATTAGTCTTTTTTTCATTTGTCACCAAATATAAAATTAATTTTTCGTTTTATACCTTCACAGCATTCGTCAAAGGCAACATCTTCAGAATATATATATAAAGCATACTCAAAGAATAAGGCACTATAGATTAATTCAATAGCCTCTTTAGTATCAAAATCTTCATCTAAAACCCTTTTATCTTTTAAGTCATTCAATAAATCTTTTAACTTAAGCATAATTTTATAATCAAGACTTACCAGCTTATGTAGGAAATTAGGATTTGACTTAAAGCTATTAAGGGATGCCAATAAAAGCTCACGCATAATCTTTTTACTAAACAAATCCAGTTTCTTTACATACTTATAGATAATATTATATACAGCATTAGAAACACCCTTATTTAAATCTATCATTTCATCAAATTGCATATCATTATTAATGTCAAATTCTTCCTTCATGGCAGCGATAAATATATCTGATTTTGAATTATAATAATTGTATACGGTACCTACACCAATTTCTGCCCTTTGTGCAATTTCTTCGGTAGTACACTCTTCATAACCATTTTCCTTAAATAATTCCTTTGAAGCTTCAAGAATTTTTTTTCTAGTTAACTCTTTTTTCTTACTACGTAGTCCCATAATAATACCCCCTAAAAAGTGAATTTATTTATTATGAACACATTCACATTTTATACCCATAAAATTAATTTGTCAATTAATAAATAAAATCTATAAAATATGTAACCAAACTTGTGTCGGGGCATAGTATGTACTAGGATTTGGACAACAGATCTAATTCAACTAATATTAATAAATGGGGGAGTTGAAAATATATGGCTAAAAATGGGAAAGCTTCAGTTTCTAATGTAGAGGTTTCTCTAAATAATGTTCAAAGTAAAGCAAATGCAAATAGTGAAAGCAACAATAATATTTTAAATCATAGAGATTATTGTGCAGATGTACACGGTGGAACAGTAGAATCCTGTGATAACATTTCAACAGATATTACGCCAATAACTAGCGGAGTAGTGGCTAAAATACCAGTAGTTTTATCAGAGTTCACAGTAAGAATTGCTATAAATTCAAAAATTGAATTACCTGAACCCGCTATAGAGATAAAGAATATTAAGAAAAGAGTAAAAATAACTCAATGCTTATTACTTCAAAACACCAATGTGCTATTTATAAAAGGATTTATAAGAAAGAACATTGATTACTCAACTAGAGATTGCTCAAATAAAAAGGCTATATGTGGCGACATCCATCATTGTACTGTAGATGTACCTTTCCAATGTACTACTATAGTTGCATTTAATGGAACCACTCCAGCACCTGTAGTAACTAATACTCAATCAGAATTTGAATATTTTAGAAGACAAGAATTACCAAGAGAATTTGCAGAAAAAGATAAGCTATTAGCTGGAGATTTATCAGAATATAATCAAATGAGTACTGAAAATCTTAATGAGCTTCCTTTCTGTGAGTTAATTAGTTCAAGAATAGTTGAATTTGATGAGTACTTGAATAGAACTCCAATATATAAACCACATGCACCATTTGAAGAAAAAGAATTTGAAGAAATAGAAGAAAAAATGGTAGTATTCTTAACCCTTAAACTTCTTCAAAATCGTCAAGTTGCAATTGGTTCTATAGGGGGAATTGTAAGGCCTTGTGAAGATTGTTAAAGATATAGTTTTTAAGAACATCTGTCTGCTTAGACGGATGTTTTTAATTATATTAACTTATTTTATGAGATGAACTAAAGTACTAATATTAGCATAAAATATATTATATTACTGTATTTTTATGTACTAATGGTGAAGGAGTTGATAATAGAATTGAAGGAGCATAGTAAATCAATGAAATATAAAAAAGAACCTAAGGTTAGCAGTAAAATTTTAGGCGATTGTGTAAGCACTATAGAGAGCATAGATGCTTATCTAGATGATATAATAGTTGAAGTACCAGTTGTTTTAGCTAAATTCATATTATTTATTAGTTTAAGTTCATATGTTATGATGCCTGATGGAACAAGTAAAATTAAAGATATTTCTAATAATTTGAAGATAACTAAAAGCATTTTAATGCCTAATACCAATATTGTTTTTATTGATGGTATTATAAATAAAAAGATATCATACTATACTTTTCTACCTTCTGGAGTAATAGGGGATACTCAAACGAGAAAGCAATATAAGATTAATATTCCTTTTGAATGTGTCGCTGATATTATTTTTAATGGGGATAAACCTTTACCTATAGTTGAATCTAGCGAAGTGGAAACAAACTATTATAGTAATTCTAAAGGTGGAAGAAATTATTATATAGATGATAGTTTTCTAGAATCGGATTCAAAAACAAGGAGTAAAATATCAAATATATACTTTAATAAATCACCATATTGTGAAATAATAAAATCTGACATAGTAAGTAATAATGAATTGATAAAAAATAAAAAGATTCATAATATTAGCAAACCCCTTGGAATATTAGAATTGACAGAAATTAGAAGCGAAATGGTTGTTGAAATAACTATGAGGATAGTACAAGATAAGAATGTAGCTATAAGTGGAGATGAAGCTTCTAGGAAAGAAATTGATAAAAATGATACTTAAAATTAAATAAGGAAGGTACTGAACTCAGATGAGAACATTACCTTCCTTATACTTACATTATATCATACTAAAAATTTGAAAAAAAGTCTTATGTTTCAAGAATCCTTCCTATATAATAGAAACACTATCTTTTAGGGAGGGGTTTTATTGAAAAAAGGCATCAGAGACAAGAATATCATAATGTTGTTCATAGGGGGATTTATATCTAACATTGGTGACATGATGTATAATTTAGCTTTAACTATAACATTGTACACAGCATCTCAATCTATAACTCCAGTTGCAATAATGTTTTTGGCAAGGGGAGTTTTAAGAATTCCTATTCAATATTTATCTGGTATTTTGGCAGATAATTTCAACAGAAAGTATATTATAATAGTTACAAATATTATTAGTGTTCCTGTAGCTTTGTCTCTAGTTTTAATGAATAAAGGGAGTCTGTGGATAGGATATGTGGTTGCATTTTTATTACAATCTTTAAATGATATAGACATATGTTCAGAAAACTCTATATTACCTGAGTTAGTTAAAAAAGAAGAATTAGCCGAAGTAAATTCAATATTTTCAGTTTTAGGGAAAATAGCGATATTCATATCACCTGCTCTAGCTGGTCTTTTATACAAATCATATGGTACAACAAGTATTTTTATAATTAATTCACTAACTTTTCTAATAGCTGGTCTAGCATTTACTTTAATAAAGTATATTCCACAAAATACTATTGGATCAAACAAAAGCAATATTCTAGCTTCTGGATTTAAAGGTTTTAAATTAATTAAATCTTATGGTTCAGTAATTCTTATATTTATAGTGATGAGCAGCTTCTCTCTATTAGGTATGATGTATGAGGTAATGAAGGTAGCAGTATCAGATATTAATTTAGGACTTGGAGCTGATGGAATTATATACTTTGGCTATGCCCTTGCGATAGGAGGTTTAGTATCTCCTTTGATAGTAAAATTCATAAAGAAAAAAGAAATTAATATATTCATAGTAGCATCATTAGTTGTGGCATTTACTTACATAGTATGGAGTAGCACACATAATATTTATATTTCCTTCATCATTCTTATAATAGCTGGATTGTTTAAAAGTATCCAAGGAATATACTCTACAACAATAATTCAAAAGGACATATCTAATCAATATATAGGAAGGATATTTGCATTATATAAAATGATATTGACTTTAACTGCCATGATTGGTATTTCTCTTTCGCCAATACTCTACAGGTTTATTGGAATAAGGTATATCTTCCTATTGTTTAGCTTGCTAGCTATTTTATTATCATCATTTGCCTTGGTTTATAATATGAAAAAAAATACTATTAAAATTACGAATTAATTATGTGAGTAAATCAAAGCCCAGATGAAATCTTGTAAAAATATATTTAATTTGTAAATATTCAATTTTTAAAAACAAAAAGGTGGTGAAATATGTGAGAAAAATATATGGGACTGATAGGTTAATTCTTAAAACCTTTACAAATTCATTTAAAGAAGCACAAGCTGTTTTGAATTTTTATGAAAGGAATAGAGAGTTTTTTAAACCCTGGGAACCCTTAAGAGATGAAGAATTTTATAAGCTTGAAAATAGAAGGGACATATTATCATGGGAATTAAATTCTATGAGAAGAAAAGAGAGCATAAGATTATGGATATTTGATAAAAATGATACTAAATTTGAAGATATTATGGGGATGGTTAGCCTTACTAATATCATAAGGGGAGCTTTTCAATCATGTTTTCTAGGCTATGCTATGGATAAGGATGCTATTAATAAAGGATATGCTACAGAGGCAATTGGAAAGGCCATAGAAATCGGTTTTAATGAGCTTAATCTACATAGAATAGAAGCAAATATAATGCCTAAGAATAAGGCATCTTTAAGAGTTGCAGAAAAGCTTGGGCTTCAAAATGAAGGATTAGCTAAAAATTACTTGAAGATTAATGGTGAATGGGAAGACCATATTCATATGGTAATATTAAATGAAAAAATGGAGTAAATGGGTAAAAACCATTTGCTCCATTTTCTTATACTCAATAGAATTGATTATACTTTCAAAAATCCTTTAGAAGCTATTCTTATATTATTGCTACAGCTTCAATCTCAACATTTCCATCTAGTGGTAATCTTGCTACCTCAACGCAAGCTCTAGCTGGTTTATGCTCATTGAAGAATTCTCCGTAAACTTCATTAATATCCCCGAATTGATTCATATCTTTTATGTATATATTAACCTTAACTACATCTGTTAATGAAGCACCACCTTCAGCTAATACTTCCTTCAAGTTTGTTAAAGACATTCTAGCTTCACTTTTAATATCATCTTGAACAAGCTTTCCAGTTTCAGGATTAATAGCTAACTGACCAGATGTATATATCATGTTTCCAGCCTTCATACCTTGTGAGTAAGGACCTATAGCCTTTGGTGCTTTTTCAGTTGAAATTACTACCTTTTCCATATTTATCCCTCCAGTTAATAGTTCAACATAATTTATTTATTCAAGAATATTTTACCACTATTTTTATGGCGAGTAAAACTAATTTGAAAATTAAAGATGGAAAAATCCTATTATCAGCTATTAATTTAGATATATCTAATGTTAAGTTAATGACGGTCTAGTACTTTAAATGTATATTTAGCAGGAAATGTATTTATTTATAAGAAAACAAGGCATACTATTTTAATAATAGAGTGAACTGCTCATCACTTGCCTGCGCAGAAGAGGTGGCTTCTAGTATTTTATACTAGAACTTTTCCTGTTTTCAAGAATTGTGCCTTTGATATTTTATAGTTAAAGTTTTAAATAGGAAGCTCATAACGATTAAAAAAATGAAAAAAAGTGGTATAATTTAGAATATATAAAAAAGGGAGATTGAGGTGACATTTTGAAGAAAAGAATAGATGAGAACATAAATGATATAAACGAAAATACAGTTAAAAAGCATCAAATTATTTCTTACACGATATTGGCAATTACAGGTTTAATATTCTTTATTTTTGTTAATTTAGGTATGAAGGTTAATGAAAGCTACTACTTAGGGAATGTATTGATTATACCAGGATTATTTTTGTTTTTCAAAGCTAATAAACACTATAAAACTCTTCAAAGAGTTATGTATCTAAAGGAGCAATGGGGGAAGTCACAAAAACAAAATAAAAAGAAAAAGGCCTCCACACTATATAATCATTTAAGCAATAAAGGCAATGAAGGATTTCTTGATGATCAGACTTGGCATGACTTAAATATGGATAATATATTTTATAAGCTTAATCGAACCCATTCTACACCAGGGAGAGAGGTTTTATATAAAATGCTAAGAAAACCATTATTTGATGCTGACAAACTAAATGCTAGAGCAAAACAAATAAATAAATTTCAAGAAAATGAAAGTTTAAGAATCAGAACTCAATTGATTCTTATGAATTTAGGAATTGATTCATCATTTAATGCTACTGATTTCCTTTGGGAAGAAGTGCCGAAGCCTAGTAAATTTAGATATATATTTCTCTTAATGTCAATTTTAGCTATAGCAGCTATAGGGCAAATATTCTTTACTGGGATTAAAGGAGCTATTTTAATATTACCTGTCTATTTAATCAATCTTTTTGTACACAATTATATGAGTCGTAGATACTCCCATAAGATTCCTACTATAAGCTATATAAATGCTATTATTAACTCTGGAATAGATATGAGTAAAATAAAATCTGATGAGTTAGTTGAACATGTAGATATACTTAAAGAATGTACAAATAAGACAAAGAAGATATTAAAAAAGACAATTTTTCTAAAGAAACAGCTTTATAATGATATCACTGATATAATGTATGAATATTTTAAAATATTCTTCCTGTTAGAAGTCAATAGCTTTAATGCTGCCATTAGTGATATAAATAAGAATATTAATGAGATAAGGAATATATATTTAACCTTGGGAGAAATAGATGCCCTTCAATCAATTGCATCCTATAGGACTGATATTGAAAACTATTGTGAGCCAGAATTTAATGATAATAAAGTATTGCATATAGAAGAGGGTGTTAATCCTTTAATAGAAAAGCCAGTAGCAAACTCTATAGATATAAACCAGAAAGGCATTTTGATAACCGGATCAAATATGGCTGGCAAATCAACCTTTTTAAGGACTGTAGGAGTAAATGTAGTATTTGCCCAAACCATATGTACATGCTTAGCATCTAAATATAGAGGAAAGTTATATAATATATTAACATCTATAAGCCAAACCGATGATTTGACTAAGGGTAAAAGCTTCTATTTCACTGAATCTGAACGAATACGTAGAATGATAGAATTATCAAATAGAGAGTATCCAACTCTATGTATTGTGGATGAAATGCTTTCAGGAACTAATTCCATGGAGCGGGTAAATGCATCAGAAGAAATCCTTAGATACATGATTAAGAGAAATGTTTTAGTAATAGTGGCTACCCATGATTTGGATTTGGCAAAGAGACTATATAATGATTACAAATGCTATTATTTTAATGATAATGTTACCAAAGAAGGTTTAGACTTTGACTATAGTATAAAAGAAGGTATAGCAGTTACCTCAAATGCTATAAAACTTTTAGATTATTTAGGATATCCTGAAGAAATAGTAGCAAAAGCTAAAGAAAAGGTTGCTCATAATATGGAGAGATTTGGAAGTTAGCATAATGTGATATATCTCACTTTATTTTATGGTATATATCACATTAATAAACTCAATATCCCCTTATAATAAAGATAACAATAAATATTAAAGGGGTGCTAAGAAATGGCGATAAGAGAAATTGTTAAAATAAATGAAGAAAAATGTAACGGATGCGGATTATGTGTACCAGGTTGTGCAGAAGGGGCTATTAAGATAGTAGACGGAAAGGCTAAACTAATTGCAGATAATCTTTGTGATGGAATTGGAAACTGTATAGGACATTGCCCTCAGGATGCTATTGAGGTTATCAGAAGGGAAGCAGATGAATTTGATGAAGAGGCTGTTGATAAACATTTAAGTTCTACAAAGAAAAAGGCTCAACCAGCTAATACAGGCGTACAAAAAATGGGTCATGGCGGTCATGGACATGGTGGACATAACGGAGGATGCCCAGGTAGTAGAGCAATGTCTATAAATAGAACTAGCAATAAGCAAGGATCAACAGTATCATCGGAAGACATAGAGGTAAAAATTAAACCTCAACTAAATCAATGGCCAGTGCAATTAAAACTTGTACCAGAGTCAGCACCATATTTAGATGGTAGAGACTTACTTGTAACTGCCGATTGTGTACCATTTGCTTATCCTAACTATCATTTAGATTTACTTAAAGGTAAATCAGTAGTTATAGGGTGTCCAAAGCTAGATGATGTACAATTTTATATTGAAAAACTAACTAATATGCTTAAAATAAATGATATAAAAAATGTCACCGTTGCCCATATGGAAGTTCCATGTTGTAGTGGAATAGTAATGGCAGTAGATGAAGCGGTAAAGAGATCTGGAAAAGATATAAATGTTGAGAAAGTTAAGATAAAAATAAATGGAGAAAGAGAATAGTATTATAGCAAATCGACTCAAGGAAAGCCTTGGGTCTTTTTTTATGCCATTTATTAGTTGACTTTTTTCCGAATCAATTAGAAGAAATATGCCATAGAAACATACATGAAATGGATAAATAACTTATATAAATGTAATAAAGATAAAAATTGGAGAATACATTTTTTAATACAAGCTAAAAAAATAGTTCATAATTTCCTAATTATGGTATTAAAAAACTAAAAAGATAAGGATGGTAGATGTGGAGTTAAATCAAAGAAAAATTGATATACTTCAAAAGCTAAGAAGACGTAAAGATTTTATTAAGGTAGAAGACCTTGCTAAAGAATATAAGGTGACTAACAGGACAATAAGATATGACTTAGATAAGATAGAGGAATTTTTAGTCAAGAATGGCTTTCACTACTTACAAAAGGAACATAAAAAAGGTGTAAAGCTATCTAAATCTAAAAGGATAGAGGAATTTATAGATAAGTTTATTAATTCGAAAACTCCTTATAGATATTTTTATTCAAAGGATGAGAGATTTAAAGTGATGATAGTTAAATTATTACAGTCTAGTGATCCCTTAAGTATAAGTTATTTTGAAAAGCTTTTATACATATCAAGAAATACAGTGTTGAAGGAATTAGATTTAATAGAGATGTGGCTAAAAAACAGAGGACTAGAGTTAATTAGAAAACCTAGAGTTGGAATCTTTATAGATGGAGAGGAAATAAACAAAAGAAAGGCTATTATAGAAGTGACAAGTGAAAGCATTTCTATAGAAGATATATATAGCTATATAAATCAGAAAATGGCCCAGAACAAAATTAATAGTCTACAATTCGATGTACTTTTTTCAGAAATAGATATTAATTTTTTAAATGATTTAATTCTATATTCAGAAATTCAGCTAAAAAGGGAATTTAGTGATAGAGCCTACAGTAATCTTTTAACCCATTTAGCCCTTATGATTAAGAGGATATTATTGCAAAAGCATATATATTTGCCTGATTTGAATGAGGAATCACTAGAGGAATCAAAGGAATATTTTGTAGCTAAGGAGATTATTAAAAGAATTGAAGGAAAATACAAGATAGAGGTACCAGAGGTTGAAATATATTATATATCAATACATTTGCTTGGAGCTAAAACTCTTAAATACAACGGAGTTCTGGAAGACGATCTATATGAAGTAGCGAAAAAGATGACAGAGGGAATTGAAGAAATATATAATGTGTCTTTTGAAAATAAGAACAAAATAATTATAGGATTGGTAGTACACTTGAGACCAGCTATATATAGAATTAAATACAATCTTAAACTCTCTAATCCTCTCTATAATGAAATTATTAATAATTATAGAGATTTATTTCTAAATACTAAATTAGTTATTAGAAATCTAGAAAAATACATTGGTACAAAAATTAGTAATCAAGAAATAGCTTATATAACATTACATTTTGGAGCAGCTCTAGAGTATGCTAGTGAAAGCAAAGTCAATAGAACCAGAGTAATTGTAGTTTGTGGCACAGGAATTGGAACTTCCAATATGATTGCCTCTCAGTTAGAAAAGGAATTTGATATTGAGATAGTCGATACAGTATCTAGTAGAAATATTAAAGAGATTGAAAAAAGCAAATATGATTTGATTATTAGTACTGTTGATATACCTGAGATTGAAGGCAACACATTTATTAAGATTAGTCCCCTATTGCTCAAGGGTGATTATGAGAAGCTAAAAAGCACCTTAGTATCTAAAAGTAACTTTAGCAATCATTATGATGACACTTTAATAAATAGATTACTCAGAGTAGTTGAAAAATACTGTGACATTAAAGACAGATTACAATTAGAATATGAGTTTATGTATGAATTGAAGGCTAGTAAGCATGAAATACATCAGAAGGGAAAGGTTTATATGCTAAATGATTTATTGAAAAGAGATGTAATCAATCTTAATGTATCCTGTAATGACTGGAAGCAAGCAATTGATAAGTCTACTCATCTATTAATAGCAAAAGGATATATAGAAGAGTCATATAGAGAAGCTATATATGACAATTTTAAAGAAATGGGACCTTATATGGTGGTAGGACCTGGAATAGTTCTGGCTCATGCTAGACCTGAAAACGGTGTCAATAAACTTTGTATGAGCTTAATTACATTAAAGGAGCCGGTGGACTTTGGACATAAAGAAAATGATCCCATAAAGCTAGTTATTACATTTGCAGCCCAGGATAATGAAAGTCATTTAAAGGCCTTATCTCAATTGATGGAGCTCCTGATGAACACTGAGGATTTAGAAACAATTATGAACTGTAAAGATAAAGAAAGAGTACTATCTATAATCAGAAAATATTCCAGTAATAGTGAATAATTATGCAGAAATAAATGTGGAAAGGGGGAAATACAGTGAAAATACTTGTAGCTTGTGGTAGTGGACTAGGTAGTAGCTTTATGATTGAAATGAACATAAGGAAGATTATTAAAGAGCTAGGTGTGGAGGCAGAAGTAAGCCATACAGATTTAAGCACTGCAAAAAGTGAAAAAGCGGATATTTATGTGGGAACTAGGGATATTGCTGACCAGCTAATAGGATTAGGAGGAGAGGTTATATCGCTAAAAAGTATGATAGACTTTGATGAACTAAAGGATAAGCTAAAGAGTGGTTTAGGGAAAAAGGGACTTATATAAAAATAATAAAGGGGGAGTGTTAAATGTTAGATTTAATTCTTGACATTCTTAGTGTGCCTGCAATTTTAGTAGGTTTAATCGCATTAATAGGTCTAGTAGTTCAGAAGAAGCCATCATCAGATGTTTTTAAAGGAACTATAAAAACAATATTAGGTTTTTTAGTTCTTAGTGGAGGTGCTGCTATAGCAGTTGATGCTTTGGGACATTTTGGAGTTATGTTCCAAGAGGCATTCAATGTTCAAGGGGTTGTACCTCACAATGAAGCGGTTGTAGCAATGGCATTGGAAAAATTCGGAACCAGTACAGCACTTATTATGGCTTTTGGTATGTTAGCGAATATTTTAATTGCAAGATTTACAAAGTTAAAATATATATTCTTAACAGGACATCATACACTTTATATGGCTTGTATGATAGCTGTAATATTAGTAGTTGGTGGACTTGAAGGAACTGTATTAATTATCGTAGGTTCTATATTATTAGGTCTTGTAATGGCATTATTCCCAGCGATAGCCCATCCAACGATGAAAAAAATCACTGGAACAGATGATGTGGCCTTTGGTCACTTTGGAACAGTAGGGTATGTGCTTTCAGCTTGGGTTGGTAAATTAGTAGGTAAGAACTCTAAGTCAACGGAAGAAATGAAGTTCCCTAAGGGCTTAGGTTTCTTAAGAGATAGCTCAGTGGCAGTTGCCATAGTTATGGGACTTTTCTACATTGTAGTAGCTATAGCTAGTGGAAAAACATTTGTTGAAGAGTTAAGTGATGGTCAAAACTTTATTATTTTTGCCATTATTCAAGCAATTACCTTTGCCGGTGGAGTTTATATAATTCTAGCAGGTGTAAGGTTAATATTAGCCGAAATAATTCCTGCATTTAAAGGTATATCAGAAAAAATAGTACCCGATGCTAAGCCAGCACTGGATTGTCCAGTAGTATTCCCTTATGCACCTAATGCTGTCCTTATTGGATTTTTATCAAGTTTTCTTGGTGGAATAGTTGGTATGCTTGTTCTTATAGGGATGAAAGCAACAATAATTCTTCCAGGTGTTGTTCCTCATTTCTTCTGTGGAGCAACTGCAGGGGTATTCGGTAACGCTACAGGTGGTAAGCGAGGAGCATTTTTAGGAGCATTTGCCCATGGATTACTTATAACATTCTTACCAGTACTATTAATGCCAGTATTAGGAGACCTGGGATTTGCTAATACAACATTCAGTGATGCCGATTTTGGTGTAGTAGGTATAATCCTAGGAAATATCATTAAAATTTTTGTTCATTAAATAGCTTAAAGGGTAGATTCTTATCTACCCTTTTTAAATAGAGGAGAGATAAAAGAGGTGTATAGTAAGCTAAAGAAATTCTTATTATTTGAGTATATTCTGAAATGAGAGAAAGCAAACGTATATATCATATATATATAAATGAAATAAGAATGGAGGGGTATGATGAAGTGTAATGAGATTAAAGAGTTAAAAAAAGTAGCTCTGTCAGTTAGAAGGGACTGTATAGAAGTTCAAAAGTTAGTTGGATCAGGACATCTAGGAGGATCTTTTTCAGTGGTCGAGCTATTGACCTATCTTTACTTCAGTAGAATGGATATTGATCCTAAAATGCCACTGAAGAAAAATAGAGATGTATTAATACTTAGTAAAGGTCATGCATCTTTAGCATATTATAGTATTCTTGCTAGAAGAGGTTTCTTTCCATTGGATGAACTAAAGACATATAGAAAGATAAACTCTAGGCTTCAAGGACATACACATATTGATGAACCACCAGGAGTTGAATGTAGTACTGGTTCTTTAGGTCAAGGATTATCCTATGGAATAGGTGTGGCTCTTGGATACAAAAAGGCCAATCTAGATAATAAGGTCTATGTTATCCTTGGAGATGGGGAAATTCAAGAGGGGCAGATATGGGAAGGAATTATGCTACAAGGAAAGCTTCAGATGGATAACTTAATAACAATAATTGATAATAATAAAATACAACTAGATGACACTTGTGAAAATATTATGGGATATTATAATCTAAAGGCTGTATTGCAAGGTTTTAACCACAATGTTATTGAGATAGATGGTAATAATTTTGAAGAGATCCACAAAGCAATTAATCAAATACAAGAAAATAAATCTAATATTATTATTGCTAATACTGTGAAAGGAAAAGGTGTATCATTTATGGAAAATGTAGTTGCTTGGCATGCTAAGAAGTTAGATGATGAAGAATACAATCTTTCTCTTAATGAATTAGATAATAGGGAGGTGCATCTAGATGAATAGCATGAAAGCACCTAGAGATGCATATGGTGAAATATTATTAGAGCTAGGGTCAGAAAATGAAAGAGTCTTTGTTTTAACAGCAGATTTAGCCTCATCAACTAAAACAGGATTATTTGCAAAGCAATTTCCAGATAGATTTTTAAACGTAGGTATTGCTGAGCAGGATATGGTAGGGATAGCAGCAGGGTTATCTAGGGCAGGATTTGTACCAGTGTTTAGTACCTTTGCTTGTTTTGCACCGGGGCGTACCTATGATCAGATACGGCAATCTATTGCATATTCTAATGCTAATGTGAAAATTATATCCACTCATCCAGGCTTAAGTATTGGTATGGATGGTGCTATACATCAGAGTTTAGATGATATTGCATTGACTAGGGAGTTACCTAATATGGTAGTATTAGCTCCATCTGATGAAATTGAGACTAGAGAAGCAGTGAAAAGTGCGATAGAGCATGAAGGACCAGTATATGTAAGGGTAGGAAGAAAGGAATGTCCTAAACTCTTAGATTCTAAATACAAATTTCAAATTGGAAAGGGATATATTTTAAGAGAAGGCAAGGATATAACTCTTATAGGACATGGGTCCATGGTATCAGCAATAAATGAGGCTGCTGGTATTTTGGAGAGAGAAGGAATAAGTTCTAGAGTTATTTCTATGGCAAGTATAAAGCCAATAGACAGAGAATTGATTATAGAGTCTGCAAAAAAAACTAAAGGAATAGTAACTGCAGAGGACCATTTCCTATATGGAGGATTATATAGTGCAGTTTGTGAAGTAGTTTCGAGTGAATATCCTTGTATAGTTAAAGGAATAGCTGTTAATGATACTTTTGGAGAATCAGGCAAGCCAGAGGAATTATATACTAAGTATGGGTTGACAAAGGAACACATTATTAAGAAAGTATTTGAAATACTAGATTGAAAATAAGACTTTAAATAGAGCAATAAAGTAACGAAAGAGTAGATAAATACTTAAATATAGAAGCTTTAATTTTCGTAAAAATCCAACTTATAATTGTTTTTTGTAAATAATAAAATTAAATCTTTTATAAATTGTAACAAAAAGGGCTTAAGTTTTTGTAACTTAAGTCCTTTTTGATTGCTTTTTATTCTAATTGTGTTAGAATAAAGGATAGTGTGTATTATCGTAATTACTAGAAGTTAATCGAATTTTTACAGTTTATATATAGCAAGAAGTCAATTTATAGTATAATATATTCTAAAACCAGTTATAAAGTAGACCGATTAGTGTAATTATAAACAAATATAATAAAAAAGGTAGGAGAAAAATGAAAACAAAGAGAAACGATATCCGTAATATAGCAATAATTGCCCATGTTGATCATGGAAAAACAACACTAGTAGATCAGCTCTTAAGGCAAAGTGGTACTTTTAGAGAGAATCAAGTTGTTAGAGAAAGAGTAATGGATTCCAATGACATAGAGAGAGAACGTGGAATTACAATACTTTCTAAAAACACTTCTGTTCACTATAATGATACAAAGATAAATATTATAGATACACCGGGCCATGCTGACTTCGGTGGAGAAGTCGAGCGCGTTCTAAAAATGGTTAATGGAGTAGTGCTAGTAGTAGATGCATTCGAAGGACCAATGCCTCAAACAAAATTTGTTCTAAGAAGAACACTAGAGCTTAATTTACCAGTTATAGTATGTATAAATAAAATAGATAGACCAGAGGCTAGGGCAGAAGCTGTTGTAGATGAAGTATTAGACTTATTTATTGAATTAGGAGCAGGGGAAGATCAATTAGACTGCCCATTTGTTTATGCTTCGGCTAAGGAAGGAACTGCATCCCTTGACAGTGAGAAACAGGATGAAAACATGAAGTCTCTATTTGAAACTGTTATAGAATTTATTCCAGCTCCTGAGGGAGATGAAGAAGAGCCACTTCAAGTTCTAATATCTACTATTGACTATAGTGAATATGTAGGTCGTATAGGAATTGGTAAGGTTGAAAGAGGAAGTATAAAGGTTAATGATAATACAGTTATAGTAAATGAGCACCATCCAGAAAAAACTCAAAAAGTTAAAATAACTAATATATATGAATTTGAAGGATTGGAAAGAGTTAAGGTAGATGAAGCTAAGGTAGGAAGCATTATTGCTGTAACAGGAGTAGAAGGGATTCATATTGGAGATACAATTTGTGACCCTGAACATCCAGAGCCATTATCATTTGTTCAGATATCTGAACCAACATTATCTATGAGGTTCTCTGTAAATACAAGTCCTTTAGCTGGACGTGAAGGTGACTATGTAACTTCAAGACAGATTAGAGATAGATTGTTTAAAGAGTTAAATACAGATGTAAGCTTAAAGGTAGAAGAAACTGAGTCTCCCGATTCATTTAAAGTGTCAGGCAGAGGAGAATTACATTTATCTATACTTATAGAAAACATGAGAAGAGAAGGATATGAGTTCCAAGTTTCTAAGCCAGAAGTACTTTATAAAAATATTGATGGCAAGAAATATGAGCCTATGGAAAAAGTTACAATAGATGTTCCAGAGGAGTTCATGGGAGCAGTAATAGAGAAGCTTGGTACACGTAAAGGTGAAATGGTGAATATGGGTCAATCCAATGGTGGATATACTCGTCTTGAATTTTCAATTCCAGCAAGAGGTTTAATAGGATACCGTTCAGAGTTTATGACTGATACTAAGGGTAATGGAATATTGAACTCTATATTTGATGGATATGAACCATTTAAAGGTGAAATACCTAGACGTTCCTATGGTTCTTTAATTGCTTTTGAAAAAGGTAATGCCACAACTTATGGACTTTATAACGCTCAGGATAGAGGAAGTTTATTTATAACTCCTAATACTGAGGTGTATTCAGGAATGGTAGTTGGTATGAATCCTAAAGGATTAGATATGGAAATCAATGTTTGTAAGAAAAAACAGGTTTCAAATGTAAGAGCAGCAGGAAAAGACGAAGCCTTAAGACTTACACCACCAATTGAAATGAGTCTAGAAGATTGCTTAGAGTTTATAGAAAATGATGAGATTGTAGAAATAACTCCTAAGAACTTAAGATTGAGAAAAAGTATTTTAGATAAACAAGCAAGGATGAGAGCTAATAGATAGAGTGTTAATATATACAATTACAAACTGAGAAATAAAGATGATCGATAGATATTGATGATAAAGAGTTATGGTTAAATCCATAGCTCTTTTTTTGGTGTGCCCAGCATGGGCACAGTCTATAGGGTGAAAGTCCTGAACACCGAAGGTGA
>NZ_JAETGO010000006.1 GCF_016765695.1 Sporosalibacterium faouarense
AAAAACATATTTTTCCCAAAATTGATCTCTTCGTCTTGTTATAGTTATTCTGTCATATAACGTCTCCGTGTTTGCGACACCTTTGAACTGGACCCCAAAGGAATACCTCTTAGTGGAACTTCGTTCCCAGTGAAAAGGCGTGGTGCTCATTTCCCTAAACATCTTTTTCCCTAGAGCACCCTTGCGCAAAAATTTTGTTATGTGGAGTAGTCGTGCTCAAGAGCCAAACTTTAACTATTACGAGTTTTACTATAGAGTTCTTTATCTGGAGAAATTCGTTCTATCCAAATTTTCTGACTTGAAAGATTCATATACCATTCACCATCAATCTGGATCATTGGGCTATTATAGTCTTCTGAGTTTGGCTTACAAAAAACTGGTTCTTTGTATTTAATATCGATATATCCTAATCGTGCAAATGGAATCTTTCCTTTAGTATCAAGTTCATTAATGATGGTTAAGGAATCATAAAGGACTTGTGATGAATCATCTGCATATAGTAAAAATAGACTTGCAATTGGTATAGTTTTATTATCAAGTACAATATACGATTCCTTATTAAACCCAATTGTAATTTGATATAATCCTGTTTCAAAATCTTTAAAAAAGTTCAAAGCAAAATTCCTTCTACATTTAGGTCTCTTTTTATCATAGCTATGAGCCTTTGTTAAGTTTTCATCTGCTGGTATAAAATGCAGATTAGTTATTTCGCAATTATTCCCATCATTATCAATATGGTCAACTACAAAGCCTTTTTCAGTAAATTCTTTTAAGACCTTTTTTCCATACCAGTGTTCCATAACATATCTATGAAAATACATATTTAGTTTACTACAAAATAAGTACTCTCCATTCACATGCCACCTAGTACTTTTAATCTTATTCCATAGACTCTTTTCATAATTGGTATATGCATACACATTTTTTTCCTTAATATGTATAATGATTTTTCCATTTTCCTTCTTCAATATCATATTAATCATCCCTATAAAAATTATTTTCTAGCCCAATAGAACTACCCATATAACGACTATTTCACCTAACGTCTCCGTGTTTGCGACACCTTCGAACTGGCCCCTAAAGGAATACCCCTTGAAGGAACTTCGTTCCCAGTGAGAAGGTGTGTTGCACATCGCCCCAAAGCTCGTCCCTAGTGCACCCTTGCACAAACATTTTGTTATGTGATGTTCACCTCTAGCTTCGAAGCACAACATACATAGCCATCTCTTTAATCTTCCCAATAGAACAAGGCATCAAATACTTTATATGAACCTTGATTTAAAACTGTGGGAATTTTAACTTCAAAATTAAGTCTTTTTTTAACATATTTTTTTTCTAAGCATACAATACTATATTTGTTCAAGATATTTTTCATTTGATACATTTCATTATTCCAATTTCCTTTAGGCAACTCTCCAATATTATTATAGTTAAGAAAATCTCTACTACCACCTGTTCTATGTTTAGTTACTCTACTATGACCCCAAACTGCTACTGGGGCAAACTTACTAATATAAAGCGTTATTCCATCAATCCATAATGTTTTATCTTTTTTAAAACTAGAAGATCCATCTCTTTTATATAAAAAACAGTCAACATATGATGCGAAACCACTACCATATGAACTGAAATCTGCATCACAACAAAGTAATTTAGATGCTTCAAACACTGAAGCAATTTCTTTTATATAATAAACAATTTGTTTTATAGTACCATCTTTATATGGATAAAAATTCCCAACTGTTTTTCTATTAACTATAAATTTTAGCTCATCATCAGTAAACTGCATATAGTTTCTCCTTCCTTACATATTTAAAATTATTCACTTCAAAGTGAATTACAAAAGAGGTGAATGTCACATAACGTTTTCGTGTTTGCGACACCTTCGAACTGTACCTCAAAGGAATACCTCTTGGTGGAGCTTTGCTCCCAGTGAGAAGGTGTGGTGCACTTTGCCCCAAAGATTTGCCCGAGTGCACCCTTGTGCAAAAACAATGTTATATGATGGACTATCCCAAGAAATAAACCAAAAATTTCCTAAAAATATTGAATCCTTTATTTGAAATAACTACCATTAATTAACATTTATTTCGATAATAAATTAATTACCCCTAAGATCAAAATAAGTAGGATACCCTCCATCATAAATAATAACAACGTAATAACCAGAATAATCATCTATATTCTTCAAGGATTCAAAATAAACATCTTGATGTTCCAAGTGCTCAGTTTTTAACATGTATCCATTTGCATGAATAATATCCAATCTCACATTATATCTTCCACTTTTTCTTGCTGTGTTGAATTCTTGTACTTTGTAATGTTTATCTAATTCTTCTAATGATAGTTCTGATTCAATAAGAATACAAGCGAAAAAGTCCATTCCATTCCCGTTTCCATTTAATTTTCCACATACTGCATCTTTATCAACCAAATTTGTTTTTCTAGGTAATGAGTCCTTATTTAATTGTTTTGCAAAATTATTTAGTGATATATTATTTATAATTGGTGAAACAAAAAATAAAGATATAATTATTACTAAAATTATAACCGGCATAATAACTAATCCTACTACTAATTTCTTTATAATAATCACTCCCTAGCTTAAAAAGTAATATATTATTTCTAAAAAACCATTCTCAAAATTCTTATTAAATATAAGTCTGTCATATAACGTCTTCGTGTTTGTGACGTCTCTAAGCTGGACCTCAAAGGAATCCTCCTTGGTGGAGCTTGTCTCCCAGCGAAGAGGTGTGGCGCTCATTACCCTAAGTTTTCTTGAATCCAGCCCTAGAGCGCCCTTGTGCAAACATTTTGTTATGTGCCGTCCTTTTGCTACTATCTTTCTATAACAACTAACTTTCAAAACCATTGAATTGAAATACCTGCTTTTTTTCTAATCCCAATAGTTTATAGTAAATTACAATTTTTTCATAATCATCCTTGAAATCCTCATTCTTTTTCTTTGCTTTTAAAACTAAAGTAAATTCCTTAGGTTCTAATTTTAAATTCTTAGGTTCTAAATAATTGATTACTTTTTTTTCAACAAATTCCTTGTATGATTCATCATCTAATACTCCTGTATGGTTTGAAGTATCAATATAGACTTTTACATTAATTGTTTCATCATTTTCATTTAAAATTGTTCCATCTTCCTTACATAACTCAATCTTTGTTATTTTAGGCTTTAAAACACCATTCCATTGCATTGCATAACCAAAATAATAATTTTTATGAACTACAAAACGTCCTTTCTGCATTTCAGTTAGGCTTAACATATCAAATTCGCTAGAAATAACTACATATAAATAGCTGGACAATAATGCTAAGCAAACTAAGATCATGAAAAGGTTTTTCTTTTTATTGCCGATCATGACTCCACCCCATTTTTCAAATCACTCTTGCATCTTCCTACCTAATTTCGTATCCTAGTAAACCATTACTAAAATAACTTACATTTTAACTATTTCTCTCATCTCTCCATTCCTTTTTACAAAGGATGGCATATAACGTCTTCGTGTTTGCGACATCTTTGAACTGGACCCTATAGCAATACCTAAAAGTGGAGCTTGGCTCCCAGTGAAAAGGTGTGGTGCACAGTTCTCAAAAGTTTATCCCTAGTGCACCTTTACGCAAAAACTTTGTTATACGAAGTAATAGCTCAATAAATAAAACTCTCAATTTCCTTACTTTTTATAAAATCATAAAATAAAGCTCCAAATACTGCGAATAGACTTATATTCAACATATGCGAGAGTATCATATGAATTATTGTGACAAACCTAAACAACTCGCCTTTCGGTGATATATCACCATACCCAATAGTAAAGTGTGTAGTTGCGCTAAAGTAAAGATAACCATTTCTATTTAATCTTCTTAAGTTGCCACCTATATTAGATAATCCATCTATATTAGTGGTTTCAATCCTAATACCATTATTAGAATAAAGACCTATTTCATGTTTACTATCTTTGTAAAAGTAATTAATTCCATTATACATTCCTGCAAATGATAGTAATATAATACAAGTTAATAGAATAGGATAGATAATTCCAATTATAATTCTCAGTGTATAAAGCATGTCCTTAAATACACTTAAAATTTTTATTACACTACCTTTCCACCCTATATATTGGTTAACATGCTCTACTTTTTTACCAAAATTAAAAATTCTAATTAAAATCACAAATATCTGTATGGTTGCAATAATTAGCAAAACTGTTGTTGTAACTATTAAAAACACTACTTCATTTTCTCCATGTATATTTGAATTAATGCTTGTTATTAAAGCTGTTAAAAGAATTAGAATATTTATCATTAGTGCAGGAACAATATTTTTTACAAAGCAGCTGCGTATAATACAATACACTAGTAAAACACCAAATATAAGTGAAGAAATTTTACTCAACAGAGGAATCAATAAAATTATAATCATCATATCTAATCCTTCTTCGAAAAATGTTTTCATGGTTGCCTCTCTTTCTCAATTATTTCGTATAACGTCTTCGTGTTCCAGACGTTTCTGAGTCGGACCCCATAAGAATACCCCCCTAGCGGTGCTTGCACCCGACAAAGGAATGTGGTGCGATGGCTTGACCCCAAAAAACTCCTACAACACCCTTGCTGGAACATTTTGTTAGATGATGTGACATCTACACCTTATCAAAGAGACCTTTCTCTTTTAACTCTGTTTCTATTATAGAGAAAACACTATTACTCACACTAATACTCTTCAGATATTTAATAAAGTTATTTTCTATTTGAATTAATGATTCCCCAAATACACTTCTAACACAAACACTAAAATCGTCATTTATATTTGAATATAATTTTTTATAAGATTCTATACCAAAAGTTGAGATAAGATATTCAGTAAATGCTCCACTTACTGGGTATGTAACAGCATAAGAGTATTTATGAAAGCTAGAATTGTCCATTAAATCTTCAAGTTTTGGTAATCTTCTATTTTGAAAAAAGTACAGCGTCCATGCAAAGTTAGACACTCCCCACCAAGTTTTATCAAAGTACATTGCTAATCCTTGTCGTATAAAATTTATAGGTGGTCTTGATAAGCTATTGTATGAAATCACATGTGCATCTTCATGATAACCTATACACTTAATATTTCTGTTATAAACTGCATAAATTTCATTAGGCATCTTTGTAAAACCATTGCATGGTTCATTGTCACCATACATTTCTCCTACTTCTTCTGGAGAATTGCAGAGAAAGTACTTTAATTTTATTTTGGGTTTTTCACCCATCACTTGACATATATAATCATAACAATTTTCTTGTATCTCTATAACTTTATCTATATCCTTTTCAGCATAGGAATTTTCATGATAATAAAAAATATAATTTTCTGATCCTTTTGACTTCCACATATTAATCCCCCTTGATACTATTTCGATCTTAATTTAGTCATGTCTTCTAACGTTTCTGGGCTTTGCGACGTGTAAACTACCTTCCCTATCAACATTCTTTACCATGTTGTAAAGCCCATGTTATAAGACGTAGCGATGCCACTAACTCTTAAACTACAACCTATTTAGAATATCACCTACGTTATCAAACCCATATCCGACCTTCTTAAGAGTTTTTCCGTCAATTTTAATATCATCTTCAATTACCTTTTTTCCTCCTAAATGCTCATAAAACTTATATGACTGATTATCTTTTAGAACCCAAACTATCATTGAGCTTGTCCTATTATTTTTCATCTTCTCTATTACCTTCTCAATCATTTGTCTTCCTATACCTTTTCTCTGATATTCTTCAAGAATGTATATTCCATATAATTGATTTTCATAATTGTGCTTTTTATCTTTATCAGGACCAAATGATGCGAATCCAATTACTTCCTTACCCTCATTTAAACTTACTATGACTTTATTGTTTTTATCTTGAAAGAATCTTTCCCAACTTTTCTTACCTTTTTCAAATGATAACCCTTGTAAATAATCATCTGATAATATTTCTTTATATGTACTTTTCCATGAACCTATGTGTACTCTTGTAATCCCTTCTATATCTGAAATTATACCTTCTCTTATTTCCATAGAAAAATCCTCCCCTTAGTTTAAACCTATTGTATGAACAGCTATGTCTTATAACGTCTTCGTGTTTGCGACTCCTTCGAGCTGGACCTCAAAGGAATACCCAATAGTGGAGCTTCGCTCCCAGTGAGAAGGTGTGGTGCACATTACCCTAAAGACAGTCCCTAGTGCACCCCTGCTCAAACACCTTGTTATAAGATGTTTTTCCCCTTAGCTTTTAAGGAATACTCTGATAATCTTGTCCATATTTTCTCATTGATGAGATTACTTGTGTCCCTTACAAAATCATTCATTTCATGAGTTGTTAAATACCTTCCTGTTGGATTAAGCTCGTCTCTCTTTGTTCTGTAGAAATTTTGAATGTACTTAATCTGTGAAGTAAATGCTCCTTTTGGAAAATAATCAATATAATCTTTAACACCTTGAATGCTAGTGAACTTTTTATCAAATACATTATCTTTTTCTGATTGAATATATTCACAATCAATTCCATACCAATCTCGTTTTACTTCCCAAATAAAACTCGTATCACTTTTAAATCGCTGCTTATACTCCAAGTCATTTTCTTTCTTCAACCTATGCATTTTTGACCACTGAATATCAGTTAACAAATGAGTATAATACCCAATCAAAAAAGAAAACTTTCTATCATCTATAATATTCAATTGATCTTTTATGTATTTGTTATAGAATAGTTCTGCTTGTATTTTACTTCCATCTATTTTTCTGCCTGATTCTTCATTATCTCTAAGCCAGTGAGTTGTTTTTTTAGGTGGTTCAAAACTTGACCAATCCTCATTTGGAACACCACAATCTGGTCCAATATTTCCTGCCAAAAACTCTCTTTCTGAAAACTCGTATGTCTTATGCAAATTTTCTGCAATACGCAAATGAGTAACCCATGTAGCCATTACGACACTCCTTTCAAAACCCTAAAAATTTCCCCTAATCTAAGTAAGGATAAAATGTCTTATAACGTCTCCGTGTTTGCGACACCTTCGAACTGGACCTCAAAGGAATGCCCCTGAGTGGAACTTCGTTCCCAGTGAGAAGGTGTGGTGCACATCACTCCAAAGCCTGCCCCCAGTGCACCCTTGCGCAAAAACCTTGTTAGCTGATCGTTTAATTTATTACCGTTTTATATGGGTGTTCTCCATAAAAGTAATCTATTATTTCACTTTCTGTTTCTTCTATATTATCTAAATAAAATTTTAAAGTAGATATATCAATGCCAATACTAGAACTAATAAACTCTAATGATTTACCTGAATTTATTAATTTCTTTATTAAAGTATGTCTAATGTTTTTTAAAGACAGTTTTTTATTTGAGAAGCTACTTTTCTTTTTTATAGAATTTATTCTATATTGTAAGGAATTGTACTGAAGCATTTTTAGTGTTTTTGTTTTACCATATGTGGTTAGAAATAAATTTCCACCAGTAGGTATATCATCTTTTCCAATAGCATCTGCAATTATTCTATGATAGTTTATAATATCGTTACATAAAGAATCATATAATTTAAACTTACGTACATTAGGATGCCTAAAATAGATCTCTTTTGTCTCCAATACAATATAATTGTCATCATCAGTTACATCTGATGTTTTCTTATATACTTTTAATGAATGTACCTCGCTTAATGTACACCCTGTATAAAACATAATTTTAAAAAGTATCATATTGCTTATTTTTATTCTCATGTTCTTTTCTAAATCTATAATGTCGAACAATTCCGATATCTCTGAATCCGAAAAAACCTCGTATTCCATTTTTCTTATTCTTTCTATTTTTACTTTATCGTACTCCATAACTTTATTATCATTCTGTTCTTTTAAGAAAGTAAAGAAGCCTTTAAGATATGAATGGTAATTATTAATTGTTACCAAAGAAGTGCCTTTTTCGATTTCTGTATCAAAGAACTCTTCTATGCTGTTATGCTTCACAGAATTAATAGACTTTTCTCTTTCATTTAAGAATTTAATAAGTTTTTTTGCAGTTGAAATCCTATTATCAGCAGATGATTTGGCAGTATAGTAGTTTTTGCAATAAACTTTAAATCTTTTTAAACTATTATTATTCATATACGTTATATCTTTATTCATACAATTCACCCTTTCTAATTAATAGAAGTAGTTAAATGTCAGCTAACGTCTTGGTGTTTGCGACGCCTTCGAACTGGACCCTCAAGGAATACCCCTTAGTGGAGCT
>NZ_JAETGO010000074.1 GCF_016765695.1 Sporosalibacterium faouarense
AAAAACATATTTTTCCCAAAATTGATCTCTTCGTCTTGTTATAGTTATTCTGTCATATAACGTTCAGTGTTCACGACGTCCCAGCACCTTAGAAGGAGGCACTCATGCCCTGACAAGGGCTAATGTACCGACTGTCCTGACCAGGCTTAGGTGGTGGGATGTGTGGTGGGCGCATACCCTAGAGAAATACCTTGCCCGCAACGAATGTGAACATATTGTTAGGTGATGTTGATTGCCTTCTAACTCAGAAGCCGACAGGACGTCGGCTCCTCTAGCGATTAAGAACATATAAATTCATTTTTGAGTCAATGTTATATTGACTAATACTATCAAATTTTACACAATCACCTCTCATATTCTCTCCGTTATCACCAATTACTTCTTTAACCCTTAATGGTTGTAATGAATTAACTATGCTAAATAAATGAATTACCACTTCTCCTTCAAAAGATTTCCAATCATCAGTGAGGCTAAAATCAAAAATTAATTGTTTACTATCGACTTCACTAAATACAGTAGGATTAGATGTCTTGTTAAGGCTCTGTAATGTACAACCAAACTTCATTCCATTAGGAACATTTATTTCAATTATTACAGATAAGTCTCTATTGGAGTTTAAAAAAAGTTTATGATTTATGCTTATATCTATTGTATGAATACCTTCTGGTAAGACGTCGAACAAAAATTCTCCCATTACAACAGGTTTGTCATCATAATACCATCTGTAATTTTTTAAAGTAAATCCATTGTCAAGAACTTGTTTCAAACACAAACCATAGCACTCTGATAAAGTTAAATATATCGCCCCTGGTAAATTCATTTTATAACTATAGTACTTGAGTAGAACATCAACTATTGGTAACATATACGCATTAGATAAGTCAATAAGTGTTTTACTTAAATCTGCGGAAGCACGCACTCTACTATATATGTCTAAACTAATTTCTTCCTCTTTTTTATTTACAAAAGAGAAATTACCTTTTAACGAGGTATTTTCCCAAGGCACTTGATTACCTGCGGTCTTATCTTCTACTTTAATTCTAATTAACTTAAACATATCTTCAATTTTTAAGTTAGGTGTTTTTATGTATTTCATCAAGTATTTAGTGTATAGACTATTTACTGTTTCTGACCCATAACCTATTGACGTTGAATCTGGGCTTGTTGCATAAGATATTAATGTTCCTGCCCCTGCTTTCATTTCTGCTAATCCAGTTGTTATTAGCCCTTTAGATAGAAAAGGATTATCTCTACATGCATCTAGAAGAATTAAGTTTGTTTTTTCAGGACGTTTTGCAAATTCTTGAGCAATTAAATCAATCTCTACAAAGCTCACACGGGTCATTAACATTTTATTATTTGCCATTGCTGTATCACTTGGCACTATATAATTAATGCCCTCTACTTGTACTCCATGTCCTGAATAATAGAATAGATTTGTTTCATATAAATCAAGTAATTCAAAATAATCTTGCATTCTCTCTAATAATTCTCTTCTCCCTAGATTACAAGCTTCTATTACATCAAAGCCTATTTCAGAAAGAACTTTTTTTACATCCTCTCCGTCTTTTTTACAACTAGGTATATCTCTTATTCCACTATCCTCATACTCGGAATTATACACCACTAAAGCTACTCCATGCTTAGTCATTACTTCCACCATTTTCTAATTGTTTAAAGTGCTTCATAATTATATTAAAAACACAGTCGCCATCAGTATTATACTTATCCCCAATTTTCCACAATTTCTTTCTTAAAAGTGTAATACCTTCTATACCACTTACATTTTTAAGATCATTAATAAATGGCTTGCATTCTTCAATAATTGCCTTCTCAATTTCTAATTTATTCACTTTCATCACTCCTATTATTTATTTCGCCACATGGACGTGGCGTTGCTTTTGCAATCAATGTCACCTAACGTTTCTGGGCTTTGCGACGTGGATATTGCTCTCCTTCTATTAACGTATATCCATGTTGAAAAGCCCATGTTAGCTGAAGTTAAAATTTTAATCACTTAGGTATTGTAGTTTTTCCATATTTAATTCCATGTGATGAGAAGAATTTTTCTTGATCATATTTTGTCGATACTATGTTAGTATTATAAATCAATCTATTTACTCGTTTACCAAGTTGACGGTCATTTCTTGTAAGAGAGTTGTTTATTATTGTACGTTGGTACAAACTCACCAAATTACCAACTAGAAAATCAATTGCTTGAATTAATATACTTTCATCAGATTTTAAAAATTCTATTTTTTTAATGTTTTTAAGACCCATCTTGAAAGTTTCAGATATCCATCTCTCATATGATTTTCCAAATTGCTCTTGAATATCGTGGTATAAAATGACATTATCACTTGGAGACAGTCTCAACCTAGCAACTGAGACAAACACGTTATTAAAGCTATCTATATTGGGCAATAACCGCATTAATCTTCCTTTATTAGTATAGTCCTCAATTGGCAACAACTTTTCTAAAGGAACTTCATTATCTTTAAAAATAGAAATTCCTTTTTCAATTCTGTTAACAATAGAGTCTTCAGTTACGTTATTCTTTAAATTGGTTAAAAATTCTATGTATTTTACCCTTAATCCCTCATACGCAGTTTCTAATTGGCACAATTCTATGAATTCTTGTAATGACTCATCCTCAATATTATTACTGACTAAAGTGGCAAAATTAACTTTCTCTTCACGAATCGAATGGTCAAAATTAATAATTGAATCTGGGTATAAACAATAGTGTACTAAGTATTTAACAATATTGAATCTCTTACTAATTATATCGAAATAGAAAATAGTATTATGTCTCTCTAGTAATTCTATTAGTTCACAAAATAACTCGTTATTAAACCAATAGTCCGTAGTTGATTTAAGCTCTTTACCTTGTCCTAACTCTTTATCATACTTAGCGAATAGATTCAAAATTTTATTTTTTATTTCTTTTTCATTACTTCTTTTTATGCAAATTGCTCCTAATCCATAGTTAGGCTGTTCTCGAAAGTTCCATCCATTTTTTTTCAATCTTGGATTACCCGTATTCCCACTCTCATCTAAATACATTACATAATCCATACTTTAACCTCATTTCTTAAATTTTCATTTTAGCTAACGTAACCGTATTGCCGAAGTCCATCAGACCTTAGATAGCTCCTATCTTGGTCTGATGGATTTGGACGAAATGACGTCAGGAATGGAGTCGGCAATATATTGTTATATGATGTCACGCGACACCCGCGGCATAAGCTAATTTATTTTATTGTTTTTAATATTATTTATTGAATTCCTCTCTAAGAATAGAGTAATTAAGTTTATCCCATTTTTGTCCAGCAAAATATACAGCTTTTCTTTCCCTACCCTCTAAAACAAACCCATTCTTATCTAAAGATTTTTGAGCAGCTATATTTTGCTCTAACGTATTTGCAGTAATTCTTTCTATTCCTAAATTATTAAAACCATATTCCATAATAATATTAACTGCTTCCGTTCCATACCCTTTGCATCGATACCTCTTTTTTGAAAATCCTAATCCAATACTACAAGAACGATTCTTCCAATCAATATCTTGTAATGCTATATCACCTATAACACTATCATCCTCTTTAATAAATATTCCAAGACGAACATGTTTTTTTCCTTGATCATTCTGTATCTCTTCAAACCATGATTCTGATTTTGAAATTGAATGACCAATATTTAGAGGTTCAGTTTTCGATTCAAAATCATACTCAAAATCTTCCCAGAGCTTTTTGCAATGCTCTTTTTCAAGCACTGACAAATAAATTTTCTTCCCCACTAATTTAACCATTGTATATCCTCCCCTATAAATCATTGCAGTAAAAATAAAGATCTTTAATGTCTACTTATAGAACTACAATTTAGCTTGATTTCATATAACGTTTCGTGTTCCAGACGTTTCTGAGTCGGACCCCAAAAGAATACCCTAAAGTAGTGCTTGCACCCGACGAAGGAATGTGGTGCGATGGCTTGACCTCAAAAACTTTCTACAGCACCCTTGATGGAACATATTGTTAGGCGTAGTTGGCTTGCTTTAAGCTTTTAAAAATTTTTGTTTTATAAGACTTGCATTATGCAATATGGATATCTATAAAATTAAAATTCAATACTTTTATTTCTCATATCTCTAACTTCATCAATTATTGATTGTCTCTCATGTTTATAGTCAAAATGCTGGTCAATTTCAGCAATATATTTTGATTTTGCAAAATACCAATCAACCGTTTTCCCATCTCTCTCAACTAAATAATCTCCTACACACCATGTTGGTAATGAATGAAAGAGAAAAACTAAAATATAAGAATAAACTTTTGATATTTCAGTATTTAATTCTTTCAATTCTTTAAGCCCTTCCTTACCAATTGTTCTTCCATTTGCAACTAAGCTTAATCGCTCTAACATCTGATTTGGTGAAGCATGCACATAATTACAAGTATAACCATACATTCTCTTTATTTCTTGTAAAAATGATTTTGCATTTTTTTCATTAAAAAAGTAAAAATCAATGTCTTTTACCATTGTAATATTACTAGTTTTTAGTTGCTTTTTATATTCGTCAATTTGTTTTTCAACAGTTTTGTCTGAGAATTTTTGGGTTACATAACATGCCTTTATTGAAAGTTCAATTAAATATCTCATTTCACGTCTACAAGTATTTCTAATTCCTTCCGTCGCTAACATTTTAATAGCTACGCTTGATTGTAAGATATCATCAATTACAGAGAGAAAAAAAAGTTTATTTTTCATTTCTTTGCTTCTTGAACAATTCATTGAAGAAAAAAACAAACATCTAATTAATGAATTATTAATATGTAAATGTTTCTTATACTCAGCTTTGTATTCAGGTGATTCTAATTCCTTTTCAATATCAATGTTATTAATGATTCTCACCTCTTTTCTAAACAAATAGTTTTTAAGTTTATAATGATATTTAAGAACTTCATTCTAGATTTTGTAAAGCCAATTTCGCCTAACGTCTCCGTGTTTGCGACACCTTCGAACTGGACCCTAAAGGAATACTTCTTGGTG
>NZ_JAETGO010000010.1 GCF_016765695.1 Sporosalibacterium faouarense
CAATCCAAAGATTTTCCTGTGCCTATTGCTACACAAGAAACTGCATCATCTGGAAGCTTAGTCTTAATTCCAGTTTTTTCAGTAATAAGCTTTCCTAAATTGTGTAGTAACGCTCCGCCACCTGTCATAAATATACCAGTCTCTCCTATGTCAGAAGCAAGCTCAGGTGGTGTTCTTTCAAATACAGCATGTACAGCATCAGCTATGGCAGTAACAGGTTCTTCCAATGCTTCTAGCATTTCTGTTGAAGAAATGTTCAGTTTCCTAGGTAATCCTGTAACTAAATTTCTTCCCTTAACCTCCATAAATACTTCATCTTCTCTTGGGTAAGCTGTACCTACTCTAATCTTTAAGTCTTCAGCAGTTCTTTCTCCTATCATCACATTATGTTTCTTTCTAATATATCTAACTATTGCTTCATCAAACTTGTTCCCAGCTACTTTAATAGATTTGCTTACTACTATTCCACCTAGGGATATAACTGCTATATCTGTCGTTCCCCCACCAATATCAATAATCATATTTCCACTAGGTTTAGTTATGTCTAGTCCCGCTCCAATCGCCGCTGCAATTGGCTCCTCAATAAGATATGTTTTCCTTGCACCAGCTTGATTACTAGCATCAAGTACGGCTCTTTTCTCAACTTCAGTTACTCCGCTGGGAACGCATACAATAATCCTTGGCTTAAATAGCATTTTACCAGCTGACTTGTGTATGAAGTACTTAAGCATTCTTTCAGTAATATCATAATCTGATATAACGCCGTCCTTTAGTGGTCTTATAGCAACAATATTTCCTGGTGTCCTACCTAGCATTCGTCTCGCTTCTTCTCCTACTGCCAAAAGTTTGCCAGAGTTCTTATCGATGGCCACCACTGATGGTTCTTTAAGTACTATCCCTTTACCTTTAATGTACACTAATACATTAGCTGTTCCTAAATCAATTCCCATATCAGCCCTTAATGAAAACATTAACCTACCCCGCTTTCTTAGTTTAATTAATTAAAAATAAATAGAATATATTAACATCTATAAAATTACATTTACTCAAAAATATAGTTATTATAACCATTCGATAAAATAGTGCTTTTTCCTTCCTAATATGGTATTTTTTTTATTAAAAAAACAAAGTAGGACAGGAGACCCATCCTACTTTAATTCCCTCTATATCAAATTTTTCGTTTGCTAGTCATTAATTGCTTTGTATTTCATCTTTGTAGCTCTACCACCTCTAATGTGTCTTTCAGCTTTGTTTCTTTCAAGTACCAATTTAACCTTATTAGCTATAAGAGGGTTTATCTTGGGAAGTCGTTCTGTTACATCCTTATGTACCGTACTTTTACTCACTCCAAAAACGTTTGCAGTTTGTCTAACTGTTGCCTTTTCATTTATTATATGCTTTGCGATTTCTAATGCTCTTTCCTCTATGTAATCTTTCAAATATCCAACCCCCTTTGTCAATGTTTTGCAATTATCCCAAAGTCTTTCTACATATTTATGCACCTTTAAAAAATATTAGAACAAAACTTGTAAAAACCTATTATTTTGTTTATTTTAATACTGGTAAATATTGTTTAGGATCAACGTACTCCCCATTTTTTAAAACCTCAAAGTGTAAATGAGGTCCTTGTGCAACTTCAAAACCCATTGCTTTGCCTACTCCACTTATAGGATCACCTTTACTAATTCTTTGTCCAACTTCTACCATCTCGTCAGTGGACACGCATGCATATCTTGATATTAATCCATCTCCGTGGTCCAATGTGATAATTATTCCTAGCTCTTGATCTTGTTTAATCGATTGTACTACTCCATCTAGAGAGGCTCTAATCACACTTCCTTCTCTAGCTCTAATATCTATCCCATTATGGGTAGTCCATTGCTCTAAGGTCTTAGAAAAAACTAATTTATCTCTTGCAAAGTCCATAGATATTGTTCCCTGTAGTGGCATAGTCATTGAAACTGCTCTACTTTGACTATTAGCTGGAGTAGATTGATTTTTATTTGTGGAATCATTTGTCTTTTGTGCTTCATTCCCTTGTAACTGGGTATTCTCTTTTGTTTGACTAGATTTTGAAGTGTCTTCTATATTAACCACCTCGACACTAGACTCATCTTTTGTTTCCTGATCATTAATTTGATTATCTTTTGTCTTGCTTGATTCATATAAGGTGGTTAATTTCTTAATCATTTCATTTTCTGACATTGGATCTTGTACAATATCTACTGCTTGATTCTCATTTCCTTGAGCTTGTTGAGAATTTTTAACATTGTTTGTAGAAACCCATACGGCTGTTGTTCCAACTAAACAAATGCAAATAAATAAAATAATATAAAAGCCATCTTTAGCAAATATCTTTTCCAGGCCTTTTTTCATATTAATCCAGTATGATTTCTTGTTTTCATTGTTATTTGGGTCTTTTCTAAACTCGTCCATACCCCCACCTCCACGTTTAACTTTTATATTGTTTTATTAGTATTATCACCATATTTTAGAATTTGATACGCATTTTTTATTAATTTCTAAAATTAGTAATAGCTGTTTTTTATAGGATAAAAAAAGGAGGCCCTTGTGAAGGACCTCACTTATTAATAAACTTTGTTAATTTCAACTCCTGTATAATAATGCTTTAGAATGTCATTATATGAACTGCCATTCTCAGCCATACCATTTGCTCCCCATTGGCTCATTCCAACCCCATGACCATTACCAATAGTAGTAATCTTTATTTTTTTCTTATCATCTGTCATTGATATTTTAAAGTTTGTTGAGTTTAAAGCAAATATGCTCCTTATTTCTCTACCTGTTGCTACCACGTTATCTATCATAACTTTGATGATTTTTCCACCTTCACTTCTTTCCATAACAACGATTTTTTTATCTAAGTTATCTACTGTTAAATTAGTACTAGGATACTCTCCTTTTAACTTCTTGATAAATTCTTCTGCATTTAGTTCTAAAACTGTGTTTAGCTTAGGAGATTCAGATTCATAGGGACTATCAACAGCTCTAAGGTATGGTAATGCACTAACAAAAACATCCTCAGAGTTTTCTGTCATACCTCCACTAGTTGAGTGAAATAAAGGCTCTATTACCTTACCATCATATGTTAAAACCTCTCCTTTTGTGCTTTCCACTGCTTCCTCAATTTTAGGCCAATATTCATACATCCAATTTCTTCCTTTTATATCTCTTAGCTCATCCTTGGACAAAAATGCTTGACAATGTATACTGTTACATAATGCTGCTTGTGGATGATCTGGGTGGCCATCACTATACTTCTTTAGCCTATATATGGAGAAAGATCTAGCCGCAACAGCTTGTGCTTTTATAGCCTCTATTTCAAAGCCACCAGGAACTTCAGCTGCTACTACTCCCTTTATATATTCATCAAATTCCATTGTTATAACTTTCTTTGCTTTAGTATCATATATATTTACCATGTAATCCTCATCTACTTCTCCTACTTCATATTTTTGATTAATATCATCCTGTTCATTTCCTGACCAGATAATGTCATATCCTTTAATCAGTGTAATCGGGAATATTATAGTCAAAAACAATATAAATACTATTAATATCAAAAGTTCTCTCATTTTGTCCCCCTTTTAGCCATACTTCTTTAGCTTTATCCTAAATACTGTATGATTAAATCTTATGCTTTAAGGACAAATATTATGAGGAATTTTTCTTTTTACTTTTTTCGTTAATTTCCTGGGAAATATCCATTTTATCGACAAAAAATATAGATATAATCCAATCCTTAATTCTATTAATTAATTCCTATCTATATTTAAACAGAAACTCCTTTCCAGTTTTATAGTTAGCAAACTGGAAAGGAGTTTTTTCATTTTACTTTTTCTAACTTATCTCTATTATCTAAAAAACTTTCATAGTCTTCTTGTGTAAATTCAACTGGTAATTTTATGTCATACCTAGATAAATTATTAATCATCCATGTTTCACAACCTTTTATTTTTTTCTCTTTTGACTTTTCTCTGTCATTATAGTATTTTGAGTCAAATTCAAGGTTGATACCTTCTTCATTAGGAAAATCAAAAGATATAGTTACATTTGGATATGTCATTGTGTTTTTATCTATTTTTGAATACTCTTTTAAAAACTCTTTCTTGAAATCTTCATTAACAAGTAAAGTTCTAATGCTATGAAAGGTTTTAAAAACATCTTGTACCATAGGTTCTTTATTAAGCTTAACTAATATATTCAATTGAGAGATAGCATAGTTAAACTTTATACCTTCAATATATTTATTATTCTTCATTAGATTTTCTTTAAAATTGTTAACTTCCTTTATTTTTAGATCATGCCAAGTAACTACAGTACATGATGTTAAAATTAGTGATAGTACTATGATAACAATTTGGGTTTTTTTCATAATATCTCCTTTATAAATTTTATTCGAAGTATATTAGACCTCCGCCCCACAGCTTAGTTGAGTCAAACCATGTATCATAACTAATAAATTCTTTGTCTCCCCAATTTGAAACTGTGATATATCTGCTTTTAAATTATAAAAGTTTTCTATAGTTATTTTTAAATTTGAGTTTCTATTAATTTATATTTTACTTTTATTCACTTTTTAATAATAAAAACACACCGTCTTCTTTTCTAAAATCTATTGTAAATATCATTACTTATATTGTAGGCTATTATCATTGTTTTGTAAATTTTTTTTCTTTTTGTATGAGCTATATATGCTAAAATTTTCCATTATACCTTTCTCCTAAAAATTACACTCACTAGTAAAACCAGTGATATTCTTTTTAACACAAAAAAAGAAGGATTAAATCCTTCTTCTAATCTTCAACTCTATATATTTTTGCACCTATATTCGTAAGCTTTTCTTCAATGTCAGTATACCCTCTATCAATATGATATATATTGCTAATCTCCGTTTCTCCATCTGATATAAGTCCTGCGAGAATTAGTGCTGCTCCAGCCCTTAAATCTGTAGCTTTTACTGGCGCACCCATTAAACTATTAGTACCTTCAATAATTGCACTTCTTCCATCTATCTTGATATTTGCACCCATTCTCTTTAGTTCATCTATGTGCATAAATCTATTCTCGAAAACGGTTTCTATAATAACACTGGTTCCCTCTGCGATACTCATTAAAGCCATAAATTGCGACTGCATATCTGTGGGAAATCCAGGATAAGGTAGAGTTTTTACATCTATTGCTTTGATTGGTCCATCTGTGTAAACCCTTACCTTGTCACCATTTTCAACTATGTTGACTCCTGCTTCTCTTAGTTTAGCAATAATAGGTTTAATATGACTTGTAATAACATTTTCAACCGTTACGTCTCCTTTAGTTATAGCAGCAGCAACCATATAAGTACCGGCTTCTATTCTATCTGGTATAATCTGATGATTAGAGCCCTTTAGTTCTTTTACGCCTTCTACTTTTATAGTGCTAGTACCTGCACCTTTAATACTTGCTCCCATCTTATTTAAGAAGTTTGCCAAATCTACAATTTCTGGTTCCATAGCAGCATTTTCTAAAATGGTCTCTCCCTTTGCAAGTGTAGCAGCCATCATTATGTTTTCAGTAGCTCCAACACTTGGAAAGTCTAGATATATTTTGTTGCCCACTAATTCATCCACTACTGCATCTATATATCCATGGCCTACGTTTATTTCTGCTCCTAAAGCTCTAAATCCTTTTAAATGTAAGTCTATTGGTCTCGTTCCTATTGCACATCCGCCCGGTAAAGATATTCTAGCTTTCCCTAGTCTTGCCAAAAGAGGCCCCATTACTAAAAAAGAGGCTCTCATTTTTCTAATTAAGTCATAAGGCGCTTCAAAATTGTTTATATTAGATGAATTAATCTGAATTTGCCCTTTACTAATTCTTTTTACATCAGATCCTAGAGAAGTTAATACCTCACATATAACATCTACATCCCTTAAGTCTGGTACATCCTCTAACAAACAATTCTCCGTAGCTAATAGAGAAGCAGCCATAATTGGCAGGGCAGAGTTCTTAGCTCCATTGACCCTAATGCTTCCCTTTAGAGGAGAACTTTTCTCCACAATAATTTTCGCCAAAATTCTTCCTCCCTTTAACTTTTGTTTGGGATTCTTTTCTAATATCCCGTTGTAATTATTGGTGTTCCCATCCAAATATACGTTTTATCCTCATATTCATTATATCTCATAGAAACGTTTAAATTCATCTTATTATTTCCAGTAAATATATATCTATCAATATTTGGAGTATATATGGAAACACTGGTGGTTGAAGAATCAAAAAGTCCTTCTACTTTGTTTCCCTGTATTTTCCCCATAGCTTGTGAAATTTTTGCTATTTCTTCCTCACTCTTTAATTGTCCCTTAAATGTTCCAATAATGCAAGTGGAAATTTCTGTTTCTGAATTAAATTTACTTAAAATGTTATCAACTTTATTTCTAATATATTTGATATTATCTACCTTATTGTTTTGAGTCACATCAATAAATAGAGTTGTCTGTTGAAAGTCATCAGTAGAATCTTTCTCTGATGCAAGTATTATTGTAATCATTCGCCCTTCTTCATCTTTTCCCCATATAGATATTTGATTCATATCTAGTAACTCAGTTACATCTATATCATAAATTCTTTCATAATCCTTTGATCTTTCATCTGTATTACTATCATTATCTATTGGCTCAACTAATTCAAAATCTTGAATTAATTTTATACCTAATGTCTTTAGTTCTTCTATCTCCATAAACTTATCTGATATTTTAGAGTTAAAATTCATATTTAGCTGTAATGGATTGGCACCTGTAGCATCAAATGCTTTTAATAAAGCTTCTTCATTCTTAGGTACATCTGTATGAGCCCATGCATAATTTACAATTGCTAGTAATATTATAAGTGCAACTAAAAAAATTTTTCTTAATCCTTTCATTTTGGTACCTCCTTCATTATTTTTATAATTATCTTAAAGTATTGTTTTTTTCGATAAAAACGAGGAAAGGTAGGGGAGTAAAAATGTAAAGGGGGACAAAACATTTTTACAGCTTGTGCCTTTCCTCATTATGAAGTATTGACCAAAATAGGCTTGTTCTATACCAAGTTTTTTATAAAAATTATAAATTTTTTCTTTAAGTTTAATGCCTTTAAAGGATAAGATTTACATATATTAACTTATGGATTTCTGTTGTTTTAAACGCATAAAAGAACCACCTCATTTTTCATGAAGTGGTTCTTTTGTATATTCATAATAAAGTTTTCTAAAAATGTTTATCTGCTACATTTATCCTATTTAATGCTTTTCTTAAAGCTACTTCAGCTCTCATTAAATCTACTTCACTCTTGCTGGCATGATCTAATCTTTCTTCTGCTCTTCTTTTAGCTTCTTTAGCTCTAGCCAAGTCAATTTCTTCAGGCCATTCTGCAGAATCAGAGATAATAGTTGTCTTCTCTTTACCTACTTCAATGTATCCACCAGCTATAGCAGCTTGTTTGAATTCTCCATTTTGCTTTATTTTAATTCTTCCTATATCTAAAGGAGTAACTAGAGGAGTATGATTTGCTAAAATACCTAAGTCACCCTCTTGTCCTCTAACTACAATCATCTCAACTTCTTCTTCAAAAAATTTTCTATCTGGGGTCACAATTTCTAATTTGAAATTTGCCATCCAATATACCCCCTAATCTCTTATCTTCTTAGCTTTTTCCACAGCCTCTTCTATAGTTCCAACCATATAGAATGCTGATTCTGGAAGGTCATCATGCTTTCCTTCAAGTATTTCTTTAAACCCTCTTACTGTTTCTTTAATTGGCACATAAGTACCAGGCTGACCAGTAAATTGCTCAGCAACATTCATAGGCTGTGATAAGAAACGTTCGATTCTTCTTGCACGAGCAACAGTAATTTTATCCTCTTCTGAAAGCTCATCCATACCAAGAATTGCTATGATATCTTGTAACTCTTTATATCTTTGTAATACCTCCTGAACTCCACGAGATACTCTATAATGTTCTTCTCCAACTACCATTGGATCTAGAATTCTAGATGTAGAATCTAGTGGGTCAACAGCTGGATAAATACCTTTCTGTGATATAGGACGAGAAAGAACTGTAGTTGCATCCAAGTGAGCAAATGTAGTTGCTGGTGCAGGGTCAGTTAAGTCATCGGCAGGCACATATACTGCCTGTACTGACGTTACCGAACCTTTCTTAGTAGATGTAATTCTCTCTTGAAGCTGTCCCATCTCAGTTGCTAGAGTTGGCTGATAACCAACGGCACTAGGCATACGTCCAAGTAAAGCCGAAACCTCAGAACCTGCTTGAGTAAATCTGAATATATTATCTATAAATAGAAGCACGTCTTGGCCTTCTACATCTCTAAAATGCTCTGCCATAGTAAGTCCAGTAAGGGCAACACGCATTCTTGCCCCAGGTGGCTCATTCATCTGGCCGAATACTAAGGCTGTTTTGTCAATAACTCCAGAGTCTGTCATCTCATAGTAAAGGTCATTTCCTTCCCTTGTTCTCTCTCCAACTCCAGCGAATACTGATAACCCACCATGCTCAGTTGCTATATTACTGATTAACTCCTGAATAAGTACTGTTTTACCAACACCGGCACCACCGAAAAGACCTATCTTACCACCCTTAGCATAAGGTGCTATAAGGTCGATAACCTTGATACCAGTCTCGAAAATTGCTGTAGCTGTCTCTTGTTCTTCAAATGTTGGTGCTGATCTATGAATAGGAGATGTTTTTTCAGGTTTTATTGCTTCTCCTTCATCTATTGTTTCTCCAAGTACGTTAAATAACCTACCTAGAGTTGTCTTACCTACTGGTATTGTTATAGGGGCTCCAGTATTTACAGCATCCATTCCCCTTACAAGGCCATCAGTAGAACCCATGGCGATACATCTTACTGTATCATCACCAATATGCTGAGCTACCTCTGCCACAACTTTTTCGTCTTTGTTCTGTATTTCAATAGCGCTCAAAAGCTCTGGAAGGTTATCATCGCTAAATCTAACGTCTAACACAGGTCCGATTATCTGAACTATTTTACCTATGTTATTTTCAGCCATTTTCTTCAACTCCTTTCTGTAATTGCAAATCTTTTTTCTATAAAGTTTATAAATAACTCTTTTATCTCTAAAAGTCATTTGTCTTAGTTACAATTGTAAAAGTTAAGATTTTCGAGAATTTTCAATCTTAATTTTATCTAAAAACTGATAGATTTTTTAGTTTATAATTTTTCACCAATTTATTTAAGTGCCTCTGCTCCACCAACAATTTCTGCAATTTCCTGAGTTATGGTAGCTTGACGAGCTCTGTTATAACTTAACTGCAGATCATCTATCATTTCCTCAGCGTTATCTGTTGCACTCTTCATGGCATTTCTTCTAGCACCTTGCTCACTTGCTGATGCCTCTATCAGAGCACCATAAATGGCACTTTGAACATACTTAGGAATTAAATAACTAAGTACTTCCTCTGGAGAAGGCTCATATTCTATCAAAGCAGTTCTTTTTTGTTCTACATCATCTTTGATACTTTCAGCAGGCAAAAGCTTAAGAGTTGTTGCTTCGAAAGAAATTGCACTCTTGAAATGAGTATAAACTAAAAATACTTCATCAACTTGCTTCTCTTTATATAACTCTACAACGAGGTTACCTATACTTGCTGCATCATAATATTGAGGATTTTCTGAAATATGCAAAAATTCTCCTGCAACCTCATAGCCCCTTCTAGTAAAATGATCCTTACCTTTTTGACCAATTGCTACTATAACCGATTCTTCTTTTTTATCCTTAGCATATTCTTCAGCTAACTTAATAACGTTACCGTTATATCCTCCAGCTAGTCCTCTGTCTGCAGTAACAACTATATATGCGGATTTTTTTACTTCTCTATTCTCTAGAAAAGGATGTTTAATCCCAGCTGAAGAAGCTAAAATTTCTTGAATACTTCTTACTATAGTATTGAAGTATGGTCTTGTTTTCTCTAGCTTACCTCTAGCCTTTCTAAGTTTAGCAGATGAAACAAGCTCCATAGCTTTCGTAATTTGCTTAGTACTAGTTACACTACGAATTCTTCTTTTAATATCTCTCATTGCTTGAGGCATCTTTTAGCACCTCCCGATTTATGCAAAGCTCTTCTTGAATTCTTTAATGGCTTCTATTAATTTCTTTTCCATTTCATCACTAAGAACCTTGTCAGTCTTAATACTTTCTCCTACCTCAGGATAGTTCGATTGCATAAAGTTTAAAAATTCTTCTTCAAATTGTTGAATCTTATTAACTGGTATATCTGAAAGATATTTATTTGTTACAGCATAAATAATCATAACCTGCTCTTCTACTGGAACTGGTCTATATTGTGGCTGCTTAAGTATTTCCATTATTCTTTCACCTTGAGACAAGCTGTCTTGGGTTTCTTGGTCTAGTTCTGAACCAAACTGAGCGAATGCAGCAAGCTCTCTATATTGAGCAAGCTCAAGTTTAATTTTACCTGCAACCTTCTTCATCGCCTTGATTTGGGCTGAACCACCAACACGGGATACTGATGCACCAGCATTTACGGCAGGTCTCTGCCCTGAGAAGAACAACTCAGTTTCCAAGAATATCTGACCATCTGTAATCGATATTACGTTAGTTGGAATGTATGCTGATATATCCCCTGCTTTAGTTTCGATAATAGGTAGGGCTGTTATTGAACCTCCACCATATTTCTCATCTAATCTAGCAGCTCTCTCTAATAATCTAGAGTGTAAATAGAATACATCTCCTGGGAATGCTTCACGTCCTGGTGGACGACGAAGTAATAATGACATTGCACGATAAGCTACGGCGTGCTTAGATAAATCATCATAAATGATTAGTACGTCCTTACCATTTTCCATAAATTCTTCTCCCATTGAAACTCCTGCATAAGGCGCAAGATATTGCAATGGAGCAAGTTCACTGGCTGTTGCAGAAACTACTATGGAGTAGTCCATAGCTCCCTTTGCTTCAAGAGTATTAACTATTTGGGCAACAGTAGATCTTTTCTGTCCTATAGCTACATAGATACATATTACATCTTGACCTTTTTGGTTTAATATAGTATCTACAGCTATAGCTGTCTTACCAGTTTGTCTATCACCAATTATAAGCTCCCTTTGTCCTCTACCAATAGGTATCATTGAGTCTATTGCTTTAATACCTGTTTGTAAAGGTTCATTAACTGATTTCCTAGTTATAACACCAGGAGCCACTCTTTCAACTGGTCTATATTTATCTGTGCTAATAGGCCCTTTACCATCGATAGCTTGACCTAATGAGTTTACAACTCTACCTATCATGGCATCTCCAACAGGAACCTCAACTATTCTCTCTGTTCTCTTAACTGTATCTCCTTCTTTTATGTTCTCATCAGATCCAAGAAGAACGCATCCAACATTATCTTCCTCTAAGTTTAACGCCATTCCATAAACTCCACCTGGGAATTCTAATAGCTCTCCTGCCATACAGTTTTCTAATCCGTGAATTCTTGCGATACCATCTCCAACCTGGATAACAGTACCAACGTCTACTACGTCTAGTTTTTTCTCGTACCTTTTAATCTGTTCTTTTATAATTGAACTGATTTCTTCAGGCCTTAGATTCATTAGTTCTTCACCCCTATCCTTATATCTTTAAGACTCTTCTCTATCATATCAAGTTTACCTCTAATACTAGAGTCAATTACCTTGTCTTCAACTCTTACCAGTACTCCACCTATCACTGATTCATCTATAGTATTTGTAAGGATAACCTTCTTACTAAATTTCTTAGATAGGTTTTCTTGTAACTTAGATTTCTCTGCTTCATCCATCTCAACTGCTGTAATAGCGGTAGCTTCTATTATTCCCTGCTTCTCATTAGAAAGAGCAGTATATTCTTTGCTTATGCTATTTATGTATCTTTCTCTACCTTTGTCAACAATTATATACATAAGATTTAAAACCTCTTGAGAAATCTTCTCTTTAAAGATTGAGTTTACTATATCCTTTTTTTCATTTTTTGAAAGTTTCGGATGCTCAAAAATAGTCTTAAGCTTAGGCTCGCTATCAAAAACTGCGGAAACCCCATTAATTTCCTCTTTAAAACTCTCTAGTTTATCAAGTTCAATAGCTACCTCAAATAAAGCTTGAGCATACCTTCTACCTACTAATTCTGCCATTTGCCTTCCCCTACCTCACTAATAAATTCATTTATTAATTTTTTATGGGAATTAACATCTAGGTTTTCATCTACTACTTTAGAAGCAGCCATCATAGCTATGGTCACAACCTCAGCCTTTAAATCATCTACAGCTTTTTCTCTTTCTGATTCTATTTCTCTTCTAGCCTTTTCAACAATGCCTTTTGCCTCATCGTTAGCTTCTTCAACTATTTTAACTCTAAGCTCTTCTCCTCTTTTCTTAGCAGCTTCAATTATTTCTTGACCTTCTTTTTTAGCCTCTTGTATCTTAAGCTCATATTCTTCTTTTAAAGCCATTGCATCTTCCCTGCTATCCTTAGCTTCAGATATATCCTTAGCAATTGCTTCTCCTCGCTTTTCAAGGAATTGAGTCACTGGTTTAAATAAAAAACGGCTCGCTATAAAAAGTAAGACTCCAAAAGAAAGCCACGTTAGTATAACCTCCTGGGTAACGGGCAGAGCCTTTACAGTAATTTCAGGTAAATTCATCAACTGTGCCTCCTTTCATTTGTCATGTAAGACCTAATACATACCAAATTTATTTAAAATGATTTCTCATTTATTTACTTTAAATTACAGAAACAAGAGATGGGCAGGTGAACCCACCTCTTTATGTATAGTATCTTATCCAATTAGAGGCTTAACGAATAATAAGATCATAGCAATAACTAGACCATAGATACCAGTTGTCTCTGCAACTGCTTGACCAAGGATCATTGTTCTAATAATGTCACCTTGAGCTTCTGGTTGTCTACCTACTCCTTCAGCCGCTTTACCTGCAGCATATCCCTGTCCGATTCCAGGACCGATACCTGCTATTGCTGCTAAACCTGCACCTATTGCTGAACATCCAAGTATAAACGCTTCACTAGTGATTCCTTCTAACATTATAATTTCCTCCTTCAAATTAGGTTTAATTTATTTTATATATTAGTTCGAACTTTGAAGCACTGAATTGTGTTCCTTAGTTCGTCATTGTTACCAAAATCATAGTATTACCACGATTTTAATCTGTTGCCATTGAAATAAATACCATAGTTAACATCATAAATATAAATGTCTGGATTAAACCTGCAAATATATCAAAATAACTATGGAAAACTGGTGCTATTACTGGAACTATTATTGGCGTTATAGCCCCTAAAGCTCCATATATTAGTGTCATTATTATAACTCCACTAATTATGTTTCCAAATAAACGGAAGGATAATGAAACAGGGTTAGCTATCTCTCCTATCACATTTAGTGGAAACAAGAACCAAACTGGTTCAAGGAAACCTTTTATGTATCCCCCTAAGCCTTTACTTTTAACACCATGATACTGAGTTAAAATAAAGGTTAAAATTGCCAAGGAAAAAGGCACACTGTAATCTGCTGTAGGAGGCTTGAATCCCAATAATCCAAATAAATTAGATACTGCTAGATACATAGCTAAAGTACCAATATAAGGGGCAAAGCTTTTAAACTTATATCCCATCGTTGTGTTTACGAGATTATTTAAGGAGCCAACTAAAATTTCAATAATATTCAAAATCCCTGTTGGCTTCTTATGTGGGTCAGCCTTTTTAAGCTTTGAATTCACATAGAATACAAAAATGCTTAGTAGAATAACTACAATAAACGAATTAATGATGGTTCTCGAAATAAAAACTTCATTAGTTGCTTTATTAATTATTTCAAATCCCAAAATGCTACCTCCCTTCATCGAAAATTTTATTTATTAAATTTTTTATTACTTACTTTTAGAATTGGAACTGGTTGGATCTATAGATTTATTTTTATTTCTTTTAAATATAGTATCATAAAAAGTATCTGATATAATTATTATTTTCACCATAAAAATTCCTAATATGGCTGTAAGTAAACTAATATAGTCCGCCATAGCAGCTACTGCTAGTACAACACCATATATTATGTAACGTGAAAAATAATTTGCCATCACATATGGCATAATCTTATGTTGGGGCATATTAACTGACTTACTTAAAGTGATGGACATAAGCCTAAAATTTAATAAATTTATAGTTGCTCCAAAGATTATTCCATATACATACTTTTTAGGATTAGGCAAAGTGAGGAAAAGTATTCCTATAACTAGTAAGGCAAGAATAATTACTCTCTTAAATATCTTCTTTTGGGTATTCTCTATCAAACTCAATCGATCACTTCCTCTTATTAATATCCTTAGTAGTCATTTTGAAAAGATTTAAAAACGAAGCCATTATTCCAATTATCGATAAAATAATTAGAAAGATTACCCCTGTCCCAAATTTCTTGTCTAAAAAGTTACCAAGAAATATCCCTCCAAGAATGGGTACAATCATAGAAATGCCAATTTGCGACACTAGGGCAAGATTTTTTAGAATATTCGATTTATTACTATCTTTCATTTTATCCACTCCTGGCAAAATATGCAACTGGATTAATTAGGAAATGTATACAAAATATTAATAAAACTTAACAAATATGACCCCATCATCTGCTAAATCTTTCCTTTTTCATTCTTTCCCAATCAAGGTAAGTATATAATAATTTTCATAACAATTACAAGTATTTTTGACAATAAAAGCAGTTTTTTTTATTTATCATAACCTTCTGTCGTTAAGTAATTAACAATATTAGAGGTGATAAATCAATTTAGTACTATATACCTATTTTTTTATAGTTCCATTTTTCAAAATTATCAAATTACATACTTAAATATATCATATCATATTATTATGAATTAATTACAAGTGCAAAAAAAAGAAGCAGTTATTATAACCACTTCTTTTCTATATGACTAATTTAAGTATACTAACTTATGCAGCAAAAGGTAAATCTAATATTCTAAGACTAGAGTCCTCTATTGGCATAATTCTTCCATCAGTCTTAGCCTTTTCAAATCCTTTTTCTTGAATAAAGTCAATTAAGACCTCATCTAGAGCACTATATTCTCCAATAATTGGTTTATCAGCGAACATAGTATATCCATCTCCACCAGCTGCTGTGAAATCATTTGTAACTAGCTTATAGGTCTTACTTTCATCTAATGCTTCTCCACCTATTTTTATTTCAACTACTCTATTTCCAGCTTCTTTACTAGAATCAAAGGTTACTGTCATTCCAGCAATATGAGGGAATCCTCCGCTAGCTTCTGGATAACCAGTAATACCATTTTCAATAGCTGCTTCTATGTCAGCACCAGTAACTTCAATCATCTGAACAAAGTTCCCAAAAGGTAATACTGTCAAGACATCTCCTTTAGTTACCTCACCAGCATCTATAGTAGCTCTAATTCCACCACCATTAGTAAGTGCTACATCAGCACCACTTATATCTAGCATAGCCTCAGTAATAAGGTTACCTAAGTTTGTTTCTCCCGTTCTTACATCTGCTCTTTCGCCATTAAGTACCATAGGGCTGGTTGCTACAACTTCTGCTTCAATAGCTTCATTTTTAGCTTGAACCTCTTCAATTATAGCCTTAATCTCTGGATTTTCTTCAGTGTAGTTAGCATCTTCCTTAGTAAATAGTGATGCTCTTTTCTCTACTACGTCTCCATCTTTAATAGCCAGTTGAATAATGCCTAAGTTCATAGTATGTTCCCCTGTTTGAACTATTAGCGCATCATTAACTAATTTCCCTTCTTCCAGTGTTGTGTGACTGTGTCCATCAATTATTAAATCAATTCCGTCAACTCCTTGAGCCACCTTTTCACTAGTTAAATCTCCCTCTAATCCTAAGTGTGAAAGAGCTATGATAACATCTACTTTTCCTTTAAGTTCTTCAACATTTTCCTTGGCTGTTTCTACTATATCTTTAAATATTAATCCTTCAGTATTCTTTGGATGAGATTTATAGGTTGTTTCTGGTGTTGCAAGTCCAAATACTCCTACTTTAATTCCATCCATTTCAAAGATATGATTATTATTTAAGAAATCTGTTCCATCTTCTTTAACTACATTAGCTCCCAATATTGGAAAATCTGCCATTTCTTCAAGCTCTTTTAACCTATCCTTACCATAGTCAAATTCATGATTACCAGCTACCATTGCATCATAGCCAATTTCATTCATAATTTTGATTGCATTTTCACCTTCGGAAAGGGTTACTAGGTTATTTCCTTGAGTAGCATCTCCTGCATCTAATAACAAGAAATTATTACTAGATTCCCTTAGTTCTTTTATTTTAGTCGTCATTTTTGAAGCACCCATACCATCGTAATCTCCTTCAATGAAGAATCCATGCATATCATTTGTGTGAGCGATAGTTAGGGTTTTATATCCTCCTAAGGTTTCATTTTCCATAAGTTCATACACGTTTAATGCCTTAACATTAGGAGTTCTGCCATCTTCTGAGGTTGGTATATCAATCTTTCCGTCCTTCACCATTTGAATTATTTCATCTCTTAATGGATGATTTAAATCTATCCCTGTTAATTCCCAGTTATTATCAACTTCTGGAGAAATACTGCCCTTCTCTTCTATATAATCTCTAATATAGCTTCTTAGGGTAATTGGATCTGAATTAAAGTAAGCTTCACCACTTATAATCCCCATACTAGTAAGACCACTATATCTATAATCATTTATCGCTAGCTTAATTATTTGATCATCTGTAACAGGTTCTCCATCCATTGTTAAGTCAACTATTCTTTCTCCCGCTGGTTTAGAAATATCTATCTTGTAATCTATCCCTGCGAACATATCATAGTTATACCCTCTAATATCAGGATTAAAGCTCACTGTAATATCTCCAGGCTTATAGGTATTGAAATATGCTGCCGACCATTCCATATAATCCTTAAGCTCTTTACCAGTTACTTCTACCGCTACTAATTTATTGGCATATTTATAAATATCAAATACATTTGCAAAGTTTAAATCTCCTTTTGGAAGATTAGACGTATTTTTAAATAGTGCAGCTGCAGCAACATCTGCTCCTGTAGCCTCAAGCTGTACTTTATTAATTATATCTATAACAGCTGTATCTCTAATCTGTGCTTCCGGAATTCCAGGAACTTCTGATTGTGGATGGAAATCAGCTGTAGCCACTCCTATTGTATTCTCTAAGAATTTTAGTGTAGCTTCATGATATGGTTTTGCGTGCTCTTCAGCTTCAGAAGATGCTTCATAATCAGCTATAGTTAATATATTTGCTTCTTTACTAGCAACCTTCCATTCGTCTCCGTCTTTTTCAAGTTGAATGTCAAACTTAACAACTTCATTAGCCTGACCATTAGCTGCACTTGGTGCACCCACAAGAACGCCATTTATAACTTCATTCACAGTTATATGGTCATGTCCAACTAGCATAATATCGATTTGTGGAGCATATTCTGCAACTAATTTGGCGGCGTCGGAGCCATCTTCTTCATGTCTAGTATCCAATCCAGCATGTACAGACGCCACTATAATGTCTGCTCCCTTTTCTTTTAGCTCTTCAGCATATTTTTTTGCTTCTTGTCCCATATGCTTAAATGTCAAACTCTCAACCTTAGGTCCATCCCATCTTGGAATGCTAGGTACTGTAAGTCCTAATATACCTACTTTAACACCATCTACCTCTTTTATAATATATGGCTTGACAAAGTGAGAGTCATCAGCCTTATTGTAGGTATTAGCAGATAATATTGGGAAGTTAGCTTCTTCAACTGCTTTATTAATAAGATCAAGACCAAAATTAAACTCATGATTACCAAGAACCATTGCATCATAGCCAATAAAATTCATCATGTCAATCATTGGATTTGGTTTTGTAAGGTCAGAATTATATAGGTCATCTGTTAATATACTGCCTTGTAAAGTATCACCATTATCAATTAACAAGGTATTGGGATTTTCTGATTTTACAGAATTTACTATAGAGGCAATTCTAACTAAGCCAATATCCCCATAATCAGTATTACTCTCGTATGCCCAGCTATTTACTGCTCCGTGAATATCACTTGTTCCTAATACTGTAATAGTAATATCATCTTTACTATCTTCACTAGGTATTTCCAGCTTTTGTCCTGGGAAAATTAAGTCAGGTTTTTTAATATTATTATATTCTGCAAGTGTTTCCCATGTTGTACCATGTTCTTCAGCAATTTTCCATAGCACGTCCCCTTTTTGAACAGTGTACTCATTGCCGTCTGCAGAAATTACTCCTGCAAATACTGATGTAAATACTAACACAAGAGCTAATATTACACCAAAACTCCTCATTTTTTTCATAACACTTCCTCCTTCAATAATATTTATATCCCCCATCATATATATTCTAGTTATGTAAAAAATATCCTTCTTTTTTAAAATTTGTTATCCGTTTGATCGTTATAGTTTTAACAATGAGGTTTAAAATATTCGAAATTTAATAAATTGAAAATGTTATAATATTAAATAATTATAGGGTCATACCTCTGAAGAGGTATGACCCTATATATCCTATCTATGATAATTTTTCTATTATTATTTTTACTATTTTCTCCGCTGCCTTTCCATCGCCGTAAGGATTTACTGCATTAGCCATTTTATTATATTCTTCTTGATTATTTAATAGTAAATCTATCTCGTTAAATATGCCTTCTTTCTCTACTCCTAGAAGTTTTGCTGTTCCGGCTTCTATTCCTTCAGGTCTTTCAGTTTCCCTTCTTGCTACTAAAATAGGTTTCCCTAATGAAGGAGCTTCCTCTTGAACTCCTCCAGAGTCAGTAACAATCAAGTAGCTTTTTGCCTGTAAATTAACAAAAGCTTTATTATCTAGAGGTTCAATTAAATGCACTCTATCAACATCTCCCAAGATTCTATTGGCAATCTCCCTTACCTTAGGATTCAAATGAACTGGATATATTACCTCAACATCTTTATTCTTTAAAACAACTTCTTTAATTGCACTAAAGATATTTTCCATTGGTTTACCTATATTTTCTTTTCTATGGGCCGTCATAGAGATAATTTTTTTATTTTCATAATCCATGTTATCTAGCAGTTCATTATTAAATTTAAAATCATCTTCAATCATTTCAAATAAAGCATCAATACCAGTATTACCAGTAATGAATATTTTTTCATCATTATATCCTTCATTAAGAAGATTTAATCTATTCTTTTCAGTTGGTGCAAAATGAAAATCAGCAATTACACCAGTGAGTTTTCTATTTGCTTCCTCAGGATATGGAGAATAAATATTACCGCTTCTCAACCCAGCCTCTACATGTCCAACTCTAACATTGTTATAGAAACCTGCTAAAGCTGCAGCAAATGTTGTAGATGTATCACCATGAGCAAGTAAAATATCTGGTTTAAACTCTTTTATGACCTTCTCTAAACCTTCTAATGCTCTAGTTGTTATCTGCGTTAGAGTTTGACCATGTTGAAAGATATTAAGATCATAATCTGGAGTTATACTAAAAACATCTAAAACCTGATCCAGCATATCCCTGTGTTGAGCTGTAACACATATCTTATCTTCAATCATTTCATTTTCCCTTAATTTTTTTACTACAGGAGCCATTTTAACAGCTTCTGGCCTAGTTCCAAATATAGATAATACCTTTATTCTCCCCATTTAAATCAATCCCTTCATTTATTTATGTTTTACAGAAATATATCAATTCTATAACTAAAAAATTCCTCATCTCTTTATCATTATGTAATATTAACTTTAAGTTGTCACTTATAACCCTATTCTATCTACAAATTTAGTAGAATTATTCCCAAACACTAAATTAATTAAGGCTTAAATTGTGCGCCGTATACACTTGATTATTATATATCATACTATGTAAAATCAAAAGATGGAGTTTCAGCTCCATCTCATATAATCATTAATTATTCTTCTTTTTGCCTTATACTTTCTCTTCTCTTTAGTCCAATCAAACCCATTCTTATAGCACCAATAACTCCTACCGTCGTGACTATACCTAGTATAAGAGCTCCTCTTTGTGTATCTGAATCATTAATTAGGACTGCTGAAGCTCCTAAGCATACACTTATTAAATACAATATAAGAACTGTTTGCTTTTGAGTCAAACCTTTATCTAGCAATCTATGATGAAGGTGTCCTTTATCAGCCTTCCAAGGTGGTGTCTTATTTATAAGTCTTCTACAGATAGCAAAGGTTGTATCAAATATAGGAATACCAAGTACTAATATAGGCACAGCTATTCCAATGGCAGCTACGCTCTTCATTACACCTTTAATAGCAAGTACCGAAAGCATGTAGCCTAAGAACAATGCTCCTGTATCACCCATAAATATCTTTGCTGGATTAAAGTTATGTGGTAAGAATCCAAAGGCTGATCCAGCTAATATAGCTGCGATTATTGCTATACTAAAATATCCATTAACTGATGCAACAAATAATAACGACATAGCAGATATAGATCCAACTCCTGCAGCTAAGCCATCTAAACCATCAATAAAGTTTAAAGTATTTGTTATTCCAATAACCCAAAACAATGTTACTGGAATTGACCACATACCTAAATGAGTTAATCCATCAACTTTGTCAAAAGGATTGGAAATAAAGTCTATTTTTACATCTACTACAATCAATACACAAGCAGCTAAGATTTGAGCTAAAAATTTAGTTTTAGCAGAAAGTGGTTTAATATCATCTATAATTCCTGTTATAACTATTATTGTAGCTCCAATAATAATTCCTATAATGCTTCTATCTATATATTTCACAAACAAAAGTATGGATACAATCGTACTAATATAGATTGCTAATCCACCTAATCTTGGTATTGGCACTTTGTGAACTCTTCTTTCATCTTTAGGCACATCAATTGCACCTACCTTATTTGCAATCCACTTGACAAAAGGAGTGACTACATAAGAAATAATCAACGCGGTCAAGAAGGGCAAATAAAACTCATTCATAATAACACTCCTTCTTTAGCTTATTAGAAATCTTTAGTATTTTTAGCATTTATTAATTACTACGAATATCTCATCTTAATTTTAATTTATATAATTATGATAGTCAATATACTATAACATTGTGGAACTATAGAGTAACTATTCCAAATGTTGAAATTTCAAATCATAAATCCTTATATTAAAAGTATATTACAGTAAAATGTATCTAAATATTTAATTTTCATACTTTTAAACAAAAGATATTTAATCTATTGTTATTTATTTCCAAAATCTACGAGTTCTACACCTGCTTCTGATAATAATTTGCTCGATAACTCATCTGGGTATCCTGAAGCAAAAACAACCTTTCTTATGCCTCCATTAATAATCATTTTTGCACATAACACACAAGGATGATCTGTAACATATATAGTAGCATCTTTTATGCTCACTCCTGAATTAGCTGCATGCACTATTGCATTTTGTTCTGCATGTAATCCACGACATAATTCATGTCTTTGTCCTGAAGGTATATTCATTTTATCCCTTAAACAACCAGTCTCAGAACAATGCTTTAATCCTGTTGGAGCTCCATTATATCCAGTAGACAATATACGCTTATCTTTTACTATCAATGCACCTACCTGTCTTCTTAAACAGGTCGATCTCTTTTTTACAACTTGTACAATTTCCATGAAATATTCATCCCATGATGGTCTCATCCTTATCCCCCTTCATACAATACGTAACAACTCTCTATTTTATATGCCTATAGTCTAAATCATGTATATATATAAGTATACCATATTTCCTATGTCTTTTTATTATGATTAAGTAATACTTTATACTTGCTTATCAGCTTTATATTTATTCTAATAGACTCATCTATATATTAAAATTTTACTCTATAAAAAATCCGCCTATAAATAGACGGATTTTCAAACTATTTTGTTCCAAATAATCTATCTCCTGCATCTCCTAATCCAGGAACTATATATGCATGATCATTTAATTTTTCATCAATAGCACCTACGTAAATATCTACGTCTGGATGAGCATCTTGAACAACCTTTATGCCTTCAGGCGCTGCAATTAAGCATGCTAGCTTTATAGCTGTAGCTCCTCTATCCTTTAAAAATTGAATAGCTGCTTTAGCTGAGCCTCCTGTAGCAAGCATTGGGTCAAGAACGATTAAGTCTCTTTCTTCTACATCACTTGGAAGCTTGCAGTAGTATTCTACTGGCTCTAAAGTTTCTGGATCTCTATAAAGTCCAACGTGACCTACTTTGGCTGCTGGTAGAAGATTTAACATCCCTTCAACCATTCCAAGTCCTGCTCTAAGTATAGGTACTATTCCTAGTTTTTTTCCAGATATTACTTGTGACTTAGTTTTTTGAATTGGTGTTTCTACTTCAATCTCCTCTAATGGTAAATCTCTAGTAACCTCATATGCCATAAGCATTGATACTTCCTTTACCATTTCCCTAAATTCTTTAGCACCTGTGTTTATATCTCTAATAAACGTTAATTTATGCTTTATCAATGGATGATTCATTTCTGTAACTTTTCCCATAAAAAAACTCCTTTCTCTACAAGTATTATAAATCCCGTCCTATTATATCACAAATTTATTTTCTATATCAGAAATTTTATTCACTCTTCTTTCGTGTCTTCCTCCTTGGAATTCACTTTCAATCCATGTATCAACAATCTCCATAGCCAAGTCCCTGCCTAAAACTCTAGCTCCTAAAGCTAATACATTTGCGTTGTTATGCTCCTTTGACATTCTTGCAGAATAACAGTCACTACATAATGCACATCTTATACCTGGAACCTTATTTGCAGATATGGATATACCTATCCCTGTTCCACAGCAAACTATTCCCAATTCACAGGTTCCTTCCTTAACTGTTTCTGCAACCTTACGACCAAACTCAGGATAGTCAACGGATTCAGTAGAATTAGTTCCACAGTCGACATACTCTATTCCCTTTTCTTCTAGATGATTTTTTATTAGTTCCTTTAACTCATAACCACCATGATCACTTCCTAAAGCTATCTTCATAATACGCCTCCTTTACAAATTAACTATATTTTTACAAGATTTTATTCGATCTTCGACTTATTCAGTCACATTAAATAATAAAGTGATTGAATACCAGAATCACTAGAATATAATCTTGAATAAAACTTTAATATGCAATTTTTTCAATCAATCAGTGTTTTGTAATTTATCTAGCACTTTTTTTAATGCTTCTTTAATTTCTTTAGCTGTTTCTTCATATCTTTCTACCGTCTGACCAAATGGGTCAGTGATATCTAATAGCCCTTCATCTCCTGAATAAGCATACTCTTTTAAAGTATATACCTTATTTTTAGCTTCAGAATCAATATCAAGAACAAGATTTTTATGTCTCAGAGTCATAGTAAGAATCAAGTCGGTTTGCTTAATAAGTTCTTTAGTTATCATTTTAGATTTGTGATCAGATAATTCAATTCCTCTAGCTTCCATTACCTCAACAGCCTGAGGTGATGCTCCTTGACCCTCTACAGCAAAAACTCCTGCTGAATGAACTTTTACATCTCCAAGATCATTATCTACTTCACTTATCATATCCTTAAAAAGAGCTTCTGCCATACTACTCCTACAAGTATTACCAGTACATACAAACAAAATATCCTTCACAAAACTTACCTCCTCTTACCAGCTGCTTTTCTCATCCTATTCATAATTGCCTTACCTATTCCTATTTCATTAATACCCTCGGCAATTATTATATCTACACCTATTTCGTCAAATTTTCTTAAAACCTTAAATAGGCTTGCGGCAATAGTTTCAGGTTTATTTCTATCTCCAACTGTTATTACAGTTCCTGAACTATATTTATTATGATTTTGTGATGTAGCCATTATACCTACTTTTTTTCCTTCATTGTGATATGTATTTGAAAGCTCTATTATACTTTGTGCTATTGATTTTACTTCTCCTTCCACCACTATCATATCGGCTTTCGGAGAGTAATGTCGGTATTTTTGTCCTGGAGACTTTGGAACAAGATTGGCTTCACCTATGCTTAATGCAGGATCATATTCTACCTTTGGAAATACTTCCTCTAAGTCCTCTTGGGTTACCCCACCTGGTCTTAGTATTAATGGTACATCTCCAGATATATCTAATACTGTTGATTCCACCCCTATCCCAGTTGGGCCACCTTCAATAATAACATCAATTTTTCCATTTAAGTCTTCAATAACATGAAGTGAATCTGTAGGACTCGGTCTACCTGAAGTATTTGCGCTAGGAGCTGCAATAGGTAAGTTAGCTTCTCTGATTAGTTTCAGGGAGATTTTATGATTTGGCATCCTTATGGCCACAGTAGATAATCCTCCTGTTATTTTATCAGGAACTATTTTACTTCTATTGAAAATTATAGTTAAAGGTCCTGGCCAAAACCTTTCCATTAACTTAAAAGCTTTCTCAGGTATGTCTTCAACTAAAGAGTCTATTTGGCTTATATCAGCTATGTGAACTATTAGTGGATTATCATCTGGCCTTCCCTTTGCCATAAAAATATTACTAACAGCTTTTTCATCCAGTGCATTTGCCCCTAGACCATAAACCGTTTCTGTAGGAAATGCCACTAATCCACCTTTTTTTAGTACATCTGCTGCAATCTTTATTTTTCCTGACTCAGGATTATTTTCATCAATTTTTATAATTTGAGTATTTTTTCTTATCATAAAAATCCCTTCTTGGTTCTTTTTTTATATTATCTACCATTTTTATGGCATTTATTTCAGACTTTCAAATATATATTATATATCAAATCAAAGATAGTTCCAATTAAAAATTTGCAATATTAATGATAATAGGAAGGTGTTACAATGCAAGAAGTTTTAAGTATTACTATATTAGGCTCATTGGTAGGTATTGTTGGAACTGGCTTAGGCGGAATAATCGCTTTAAGCCTTGTTAGACCAAACAATAAATTTTTAAGTATTTTACTAGGATTTACCAGCGGTTTAATGATAGCAGTAGTTACTCTGGACCTTTTACCAGAATCACAAAAAATTGGTGGAATTAGGATTGAGATTATAGGTATTATCCTAGGAATAATAACTGTTATTTTTATTGATAATATGCTACCTAAAAACATTACAAAGAATGGCTTAAATAAAGAAGACTCTTTTCTAAAGGCTGGTATAATGATAGGTCTAGGCATTGCAATTCATAATCTGCCTGAAGGACTTGCTGTGGGATCAAGCTTTATTTTTACTGCTGATATGGGAATAAGAATGGCATTAGTTATATCGTTACATAATTTGCCCGAAGGAATTGCCATGGCTACTCCATTAAGAATTGGTGGCTTTCCTAAAATAAAGGTATTATTATTAACCTTAGCTTCTGGTGTTCCAACTGGCCTAGGTGCTTTTATGGGTGCTTTATTAGGTAATATTTCCGATTCATTCATCGCACTATGTTTAGCGATTGCCGGAGGAACTATGCTTTACATTACCTGTGGTGAACTTATACCAAATGCAAAAACCCTTCACAAAGGAAGGGCTTCAACCATCGGTGTTATTATTGGATTTATTTTCGGCATGATTTTCGTAGTTAAGTAATTGTATATATGCTTATTATACTACTCCTTTTACACACTCTTCTTTTCTAGATTCTTTCTTTCCTTTATCCCCAAAGGCTAGTTTAAGTAGTGGTGGAGTTATAACCGTACTTACTAAAACCATTAAAATGACTGATGTAAATATGTCCTTATCTATAATACCATTCTTAAGTCCAAGATTAGTTACAATAAGAGCAACCTCAGCTCTAGGTATCATACCTATACTAACTTGTAATGCTTCTCTGTTAGTAAATTTTGAAAGCTTAGCTCCTATACCACACCCTATTATCTTTCCTAGGACTGCAGCTAATATTATCGCTCCACTCAAACCCAATACTCCAAATGCACTATTTATATTTACTTCTAACCCAATATTAATAAAGAAAATGGGCGTAAACAAAGCATAAGCAATACTTTGTATCTCATGGGAAACTCTATTTCTATGAGGAGTTGTTGAAAACACTACCCCTGTAAAGTATGCACCAATTATTGCAGCTACACCTAGTTCTTCTGCAACAAAAGCTAAAAGAAAACAGAAAATCAAGGCTGCCGTAAGTACACGATTATCTCTACTTACTATATTCGAATATTTGGTTAGTATTTTAGAGAATATGACTCCAAAACCTATTGAAAATACAAAAAATAAGCTTATTTTACCTAGAACAAGGAAGATACTCTCACTTTGAGTTGGACTTATCATACCAATTATTAAAGTTAGTAATATTATGCCAGCAACATCATCAATTATTGCAGCACCTAAAATACCGATTCCCTGTCTAGTTCTTAAATGTCCAAGCTCTCTCAAAGCTTGAACTGTTATGCTAACACTTGTTGCAGTCAATATAACACCTAAAAATAGACCCTCATTTAAAGTGGCTTCTGGTTTTGATAAAAGTACAGCTAATATTCCCAATCCAAAAGGAAAAGCCACTCCACCTAAGGCAATTAATGTTGATGATCTACTAGACGCCTTTAAATCATCCAAATCAGTCTCTAACCCTGCAATAAACATTAAGAGAATAACTCCTATTTCTGCCATATGAGCTATTCCTTCTGTGGCCTTAATAAGATTAAAAACTGAAGGACCTAATAGTAACCCCATTACTATTTGTCCTAATACAGCTGGCTGTTTTAACTTCCTACTTATAAATCCTCCGACATTTGCAAATAGCAGTATAAGTGCTATATGCAAAAGGAAAGTTAAATCCCCTTTCAATTAAATCATCCCCTAGTTGTAACAGTATTTATTTAGTTAGCTTTCTATCTCTTGTAACCTTTCTGCTTGATCAGTTGTAATTAATGCATCAATCATTTCATGTATATCTCCATCTAAAAATGCATCAAGCTTATATACAGTCATATTAATTCTATGGTCAGTTATTCTTCCTTGAGGGAAGTTATAAGTTCTTATCTTAGCACTTCTATCTCCCGAACCTACCTGACTCTTTCTTGCTTGAGCTATCTCTGCATTTTGCTCAGCTAGTTTTTTATCATATAATCTAGCTTTTAAGATTTTAAATGCCTTATCTTTATTCTTAAGCTGAGATTTCTCATCTTGACATGCAACTACAATTCCAGTGGGCTCATGGGTCAATCTAACTGCTGAATCAGTTGTATTAACACTTTGACCACCATTACCTGATGAACGATAAACATCCACACGAACATCATTCATATTAATGTCAATGTCGATATCGTCGGCTTCTGGCAGCACTGCCACGGTAGCTGTTGATGTATGAATTCTACCACCCGATTCAGTAGCTGGTACCCTCTGTACTCTATGAACACCACTTTCATACTTTAACTTACTATAGGCGCCTTTACCTTTAACCATAAATATAACTTCTTTAAATCCACCAACACCCTGATTATTACAGCTCATAATATCAATCTTCCAACGCTGTTTCTCAGTAAATCTTGAGTACATTCTGAAAAGGTCACCTGCAAATATACCTGCCTCGTCTCCACCTGCACCAGCTCGAATTTCAACAATAACATTTTTATCATCATTAGGATCTTTAGGAACTAAAAGCATCTTTAACTCTTCTGTTAACTCTTCACTTTTTTGTGTTAATTCATTAACCTCTAACTTAACCATTTCTTTAAAATCGTCTTCTAGCTTATCTTGAAGCATTTCCTTAGCTTCCTCTAGTTGCTCTACTACTTCTTTATATTCTCTATATTTAACAACTATAGGTTCTATTTCAGCATGCTCTTTTACATATTTTTGCCATTCTTGAGTATTACTTATTATTTCTGGGTCACTTATTTTGGAGTTTAAATCTTGGTACTTATCAACTAAAAATTCTAATTTTTCTAACATAATTTCTTCACCTCAATTTATTTGAATTGCTAACTAATAATTATATCATAATAGTTCTTTTTTGAATAGATATACTAAAATTTTACATATTTAATAAACTAATACCCCAACTAATCCAGCTCCGACTATGGCTAATATAGGATGTAGTTTTTTGACTCCAACTACATAAAAAACTCCCAAAGCTATTATAACACTTTTTATATCTATAAATGTATCTTTTCCAACAAAGAATGCGGCAGATGCTATTAATCCTAATACCACAGGACGAATCCCCTTAAATGCCCATTCAACATATTTTGAATTTTTAAACTTATTTAAAAAATGTGCTATGGTTAGTACAATTATCAAAGACGGAAGTATTACAGCAGTAGTTGCCGTGAATGCACCTACAAAACCATCTAATTTATAGCCTAAAAAAGTTGCACTGTTTATTGCTATAGGTCCTGGTGTCATCTGAGCTATAGCTAAAACGTTAACAAATTCCTTACCCGATAGCCATTGATGATTTTGAATGATTTCATCCTGCAGTATTGGTAACATGGCATATCCACCACCGAAACTAAATGCTCCTATCTTAAAAAAAGATAGAAAAATATTTATAAGAATATCCACTGTCTATTTCCTCCTTAGTAAAATCCACAGTTACTTGAGGAAATTACATATTAGAATTTTATGCAAAAATATATCCAATTTGTAAATATGCAATTTCCTCACTTATGTATATATTTCTAATTAACCGTTTTTTGTTGCCCTTTTTATTCTATATAGACCAGCCCCACAAACTCCTGCGAGAACAATAATAAATATTGGATTTACGTTCAATAGGGCAACTGCTACTATGGTTACAATTGAAATCATTAGGGTTACCTTATTCAACTCGATGCCTTTGCTAAATCTAAGTACAGCTGTTGATATTAATGCAACTACTGCTGGCCCTATACCAAGGAATATTTTTTCAACTATGGCATTATCTTTAAACTTATAGAAAAAGACTGCGATAGTTAGTATTACCACAAATGATGGTATTACTACAGCCAAAGTACAGACAATAGCTCCTAAAGTTTTCTTAATCCTATATCCCACAAATACAGATACATTTACTGCTATAGCTCCTGGCGCTGATTGAGCAATTACTACTGTATCGATAAACTCTTCATATGTTAACCATTTATTTACATCTACAACCTCAGCCTGTATTAAGGGAATCATAGCATAACCTCCCCCAAAGGTGAAAGCTCCTATTTTTAGAAATGTAATAAACATCTTTAGTAGAATCATTAGACAAATTCCTCCTCATTTCTTCTTCAGTTACTTTTTTCCCAGTTTGCAATTACTGCTCTTTCCTTTCCAGCTAAGTCCTTTCTTATTCTAATATTATTGAAGCCTTCTATTTCTTCTAATAGCCTTTTTAAATCTGATCCTTGATTATAACCGATTTCAAAGCCTAACACTCCTTTATTCTTTAAATATTCAGGACTACCTAAAATAATCTTTCTATAGAAATCTAATCCATCAGCCCCTCCATCTAAGGCTAATCTTGGTTCATATTTCGATACTTCTTTTTGTAAGGTGTCTATATCATCCGATGGAATATACGGAGGATTAGATACAATTATATCGAACTTAATATCTTTATTTAGTTCCTTTATTGGTTCAAATAAATTCCCTTTTAAAAGTGTCACTCTAGATTCTAAACCCAATTTTTTAGTATTTACCTTAGCTATTTTATGGGCTTTTTCACTTATATCTACCGAATAAATCCTAGCGTTTTCTAGATAGTACGCTAAACTCAGTGTTATGGCACCACTTCCCGTTCCTATATCCAATATATTGATTGTATTCTTATTGAACTTTTCTTTTGATTTTACAACTTCAATTATCCACTCAACTAATGTTTCAGTGTCAGGTCTTGGAACAAGCACCCCTTCTCCAACCTTAAAATTTAATCCCATAAACTCTTGATCCCCTAAAATATATTGGAGAGGATATCCAGTCTTTCTTTTGTTTAATAAACTTAGAAAGTTATCCACAGTTTCGCCTTCAATTATCCTGTCTCTATGTGTATAAATATATACTTTATCTACATCCAGTGCATAACTTAACAAAAGTTGAGTATCAAGCATTGGATTTTGAATATTTCCTTCTTCTAAAACCTTTATACCTTCTTCAAATAATTGCTGTATCGTCATATTATTTTTTCTCAAATAAAACACTCCTTACATTTGACATACTCATTATATATCATCTATATAGATATCACAATATTTAGAAGAATAGGATTCTGTAACCTAAATGAAAAAGGAAGCAATTAAGCTTCCTTTTTTTGAAGTAAAATATATTAACATCCTCCATATCCATAAGGCATGAATAGTATTACAAGAAGTAAGAAGAAGAACAATAAACTACTGTCAACTCCACCGCATCCACCAGACATAATTAATCCTCCCTTCATGTAACTATTTATTAAATTTTTCATCTTAATATCTAGTTCTTTTTATATCCTATTCCATTAATATAATATGTTCTCCATTTACTTATGTGACGAAAAAAGAAGTCCAACAAATTTGGACTTCTTATCTATTTACTCACTAGGATTATTTTTTATAAACTCTTGCCTACATTCCCAACTACAAAAGTAATGTCTTGTATCATCTCTTACTACTATATATGCTTTATCCTTTGGAACTTTACATCCACAGTTTTCATCTACTACCATTTCTATTTCTATGACTTTTTCTTTTACTTCTTCTTGTACCTCTTTGTTTTTAACATTATTATATTCATCTAATCTTTGATTTAATGATTTATTAGCTTGATTTTTTCTCGATAATTCATCATTGCTTTTCGTTTTCTTACTAATAGCAATTGAAGTCATAATAATTCGGAATATAGCTCTTACAAAAAACATTATGAAAAATACCTCAACAACGTCTACTAATACGTCCACTGAATACCACCCCTCTAATTCATTTCTTTTATTTAATCAATCATATATACCAGTTTTTAAGTTTATATCTAGATAATCTACAATTCATTATCTAATTTCCCTAATATTATCCTGAACATTTTCATTTCTTCATCTGAAAGTATGCCAAGTAATAGCTCCATATTTTTCAATCTCACTTTAGATACTTCAGTGTGAAGTTCTAACCCTTTTTCAGTCAAACTTACTAATACTTGTCGTCTATCTTCTTTTCCAACCTTTCTTTCTACATATCCTTTTTTTATCAATCGGTCAATTGTAGTAGTTGGAGTACTTATGGTAACTCCTAACTTATCAGCTATTTCACCCATTGTTTTATTCCCTATACTACCTATCACAAACATTGTTTGCAATTCTTTTCTTGTTAAGTTATCTAATCTATCGCATAGGGTATGTCCTTTAAAAATCTCATTTAATTTTTTTTGAGTTTTAGTTGAAACCCTTTCAATTAATTCTATATCTGCTTTCTTAAGCATAGTTAAAACCACCTTAAACTTATTTGGATTTTCCAACTATTTAATTTTAATAGTATATTATTTTCTTTTATCAGTCAATGGTAATTATCTTAAAATTCAGTAATATATACTTCGGTAAGAAATTAAAACAAAAAAAATATCCACCTAACTAATAAGTGGATTACAATTTCATCTTTATTTTTTATTTTATAAATAAATTAGTATGTATAAGATAATTATACCCTTCTACTTACGATCTTTAACTTCCTTAATCTTGTAATAGCACTCTGGACATAGGGATTCATATTCTACATTGTTTTCATTGTCTATAGCCACTTGGTCACCTTCAAATACAAATTCTCCATTTATTTTTCTTCCATTTAATATGGCCTTCTTACCACATGCACATATGGTTTTTAGTTCCTCTAAGCTATGGGCTAATAATAGTAGCCTCTCGCTTCCTTCAAAGCCGTTCATCTGAAAATCAGTTCTAAGACCATAGCATATAACTGGTATATCCATAGTAACGGCTACCTTAAATAGTTGATCTATTTGATTCTTAGTAAAAAACTGCACCTCATCTACTAAAATGCAATGGATCTTTCCATGTCTTTCGTTCCACTTTTGGACCTCATCATATACATTTTTATCATTGCTTAAAAGCATGTCCACTTTTCTTGATATTCCAAGTCTAGATATGACCTCATTATCTCCTTTTGTATCAATCATTGGCTTTATTATAATTACTTTCATTCCACGCTCTTCATAGTTATAAGCCACTTGTAAAAGACTAGTAGATTTTCCACAATTCATTGCTCCATATCTAAAGTATAATTTACTCATATTTCGAACCCCCGAGATTTTATTATATTTTACATAAAAAATAAAGGCTAGAAACCCGAGGTTCTAACCTATTAAGCATATAGTTCTTACTGAATACCGTATTTTTTCTTGAATTTATCAACACGGCCACCCTTGTCAATTCTCTTCTGACGACCAGTGTAGAATGGATGACATTCTGAACAAATTTCTACTTTTATTTCATCCTTTGTTGATTCAGTTTCAAAAGTGTTTCCACATGCACAGTGAACTGTTGTTTTTGAATAATTTGGATGTATCTCTCTTTTCATTGAATTCACCTCTTTCTCTCGGTTTATTTATATAAGATTTTATCTTCGCTTTTTCAACTAATACATTATAGCATATTAAAATTTCATTTTCAACTATAACTATTAAACTCTATTTATATTTAATATTTCATTTGATTCTTTAGCATATCTATAAATTCTTCATTATCCTTTGTGGATATTAGGCTATCAATAATCCTCTCTGTTACTTCTACTATTGGTGCATTACTTAATGCTTTTCTAATACCCCATATAGTTTCAAGCTCTTTTTGACTCAATAATAAGTCTTCTCTTCTAGTTCCTGATTTATTGATATCTATTGCAGGGAATATTCTTTTCTCAGATAGCTTTCTGTCTAAATGAACCTCCATATTGCCTGTACCTTTAAATTCTTCAAAGATTACATCGTCCATTCTACTTCCTGTTTCAACAAGGGCTGTTGCAAGAATAGTTAAACTGCCACCACCCTCAATATTTCTTGCAGCACCAAAAAATCTCTTTGGTCTGTGTAGTGCTCCTGGATCTAAACCACCTGAAAGTGTTCTTCCTGTAGGAGGAATAGTAAGGTTATATGCTCTGGCAAGTCTAGTAATACTATCTAATAATATAACAACATCCTTGCCATGCTCTACTAGTCTTTTTCCTCTTTCTAAAACCATTTCTGCAACCTTTATATGGTGCTTTGGTTGCTCATCAAAAGTAGAATATACTACATCTCCTTTAACTGACCTTTGCATATCTGTAACTTCTTCAGGTCTTTCATCAATCAATAATATTATTATCTCCATATCTGGATGATTTCTTGCTATACTATTAGCTATTTTTTTTAGTAGAATTGTTTTACCTGCTTTTGGTGGTGCAACTATCATACCTCTTTGTCCTTTTCCAATAGGAGCAATAAGGTCAATTATTCTAGTTGCTAGCTCATTAGTATGGGTTTCTAAGCTTATTCTTTCTTCTGGATATATAGGAGTTAATGTATCAAAGTTAGGTCTTTTAGATGCAGTATCAGGTTCTTTATCATTGATTTTTTTTACATAAAGAAGGGCTTTATACTTTTCTCCAGACTTTGGTGGTCTAGTAATTCCTGAAATCTTGTCTCCTGTTTTAAGCTGGAATCTCCTAATTTGAGATGGAGAAACATAAATATCTTCATTTCCAGATAAATAATTCTCATATCTCATGAACCCATAACCATCTGTATGTAGTTCTAGTATTCCTTCTGCTAAGTTTATATCGTCACTCTGCTGTATTTCCTCACTTATTTTGTCAGGCATTCCTTCTGTACTAAATTTTTCCGACGTATCATTGTCTTCTTGAACATCTTCTAGTTTTTTCAATATTATATCAATTAGTTGATCTTTTTTGTATTTAGTCGGGCCTTTTATGTCTAGTTCCTTTGCAATAACCCTAAGTTTATCAAGTTTTTTCTTATTTAAATCGGTCCGATTCAAATCTTCACCTCCATACTCACAAAAAATAAATTTAAATATAAGTGCTCTATTTTAATCTTTACCAATATATGTATTTTTTTATACGGAATTTTTGAAATTAATTGGGAAAGTAATTTAGGCAGGCCTTTGATAAGGTAATATTATCATTTTGTCAAAAATAAGTCAACTTGTAAATTTAGAACTGATTGCACAAGAAGGTACAATCAGCTCTTAATTATATTTATTATCTTATATTATTTAGCATACTCAGGCTTTTTATCCAATTTATGAACAGCTTCTACAAATCTTATTGTTCCTGTTTCCGATCTAGTTACCATAGAATATGTTTTAGCTGTATTATTTTCATGATAAACTACACCTTTTAATAAGTCACCATCGGATATTCCTGTTGCAGCGAAGAAAATTTCATTGCCTTTTGCTAGATCTTCCATAGTTAATACTTTGCCAACTTCATCAATCCCCATGTTATGGCATCTTTCTATTTCTTCACTCTTTTTATTATATATTCCTGGCATTAATTTACCTTGGAATTCTCCACCCATACATTTAAGAGCTGCTGCGGCTATTACTCCTTCTGGAGCTCCACCTATA
>NZ_JAETGO010000022.1 GCF_016765695.1 Sporosalibacterium faouarense
GAAATAAATTGTATTACATGTGTTTAATTTATCTCTACGCTGTTTATTTTTCAAAGACCAATGCCGACTTATTTTTTTCTCGCCGACTCTTATTACTATACCAAATTTAAAATCGTTTGTCAAGTAAGTTTTGGTTTTTTTCTAAACTTTTTTTAAGTTTTTTCTCATCTCAAAACTTTCTGCATTGAGTAATTTACTTAATCTGATTCGAAATCGCCATACCGTCGCCTTGTGACGACTCTTAATACTATAGCAGGTTTCTCTTTGAATGTCAACATATTTTTTAACTTTATTTTCAGCTAATTTGTTTTTTATATTATGTATAATGTAAGAACACTTATAATATTATTTGATTTTTTAATTTAATTATACATTTAATTATATATTTGCTACGGTTGCATATTTACAACTTAAATGTATTTTCTCTAAATTCAATCAGAGGAATGATTTATTTTAGTTGCTTTTTAATTAAATTAAATAGTAAAGTGACTGAATTTCATAGTCACATAGAAATAAAGAATGACAGTGAAATCTGTGTATGTTCATTCACTGTCTTCTAAAATATCTATTTTAAGTTTTCATTAATTACTTCCCAAATTGTCTCCTTCTCATAACCTCTTCTCCATGATGCTACTCCACTCAAATCATACTTTTCAATCAAATCAATTCTTCCTTTAATTGAACTTTCATCTTCTAACCATATTCTATTAAGAGTATTTCCAACATTATATTCACTATAGTACTGTCTGGTAATATCATCCCAAACTATATCACCATTATATTTATCAATCAACTCAAATGATCTATTCATAGTAACTGCAGCAGATGTTACCTTTACTTCACCATCTACCTGTTGCTCTTTCCATACTCTAGTATAGAATGGAACCCCTAATATTACCTTTTCACTAGGCACCTCATCTAATAAAGTTTCTATTCCATACTCTACCCAAGGTAATGATGCTACTGACCCACTTATTCCACCATTTGCCCAATGTTCATCATATGCCATTAATATTAAATAATCTACAAGTTTGCCTAACTTTTCTCTATCATAGCATAGTGACCAATTTGGACTTAATGATTTTATAGTGATATCCATTGAAAGGATAAGATTATTCTCTCTAGCTATTGGACTTAATTCCTTAACAAACTGAGTTAACATATCTTTATCTTTCAGATAAACATTTTCAAAATCAAGGTTTATTCCTTCTAAATTGTATTTTAAAGCTAATTCCAAAATATTCTTTATAACCTGCTCTCTTAACTTGGCACTATTTAGAATTGTATTTGTCAAGTCAGGATCAAAATCATTACTAAATAATCCCCATATTTCATACCCATTATTATGGGCCCATTCAATATATTCTTTGCTACCTTTATCTCTTATGTCTCCACTAGTATTTTTAATATTAAACCATGTAGGTGATATAACATCTAATCCATCAACTTTTTCTAGTTTATCAACTGATGGAGTTATATTATATACATATTCCCAGGTTAAATTAATTTTGTTTTGTGGCTTCCTTATATTGTCTTTTTCCTTTTTCTTATAAACAATCTTTTTATTAAGCTTAATATTTTTATTTTCTATATATCCAAAAAATCCTCTTGAAGTTCTTATAAGAGTCCAATTATCATCTTCGTGATATACATATACTTTTTCATTTTCATTTACAATATCCTTTACTTCACTCCAGATACTTTCTTTACCTCTCAGTCTAGATTTTTCTATAGACTGTGCCGTTCTCATAATAGTACCATCTTTATCTATTACTAGTATGTTAGTTAAATCAACAAACGTAGTTTGATAATTAGCATATTTATCAATTAACTTTATATTAATTAAAGGTTGTCCATTTTTAACTAATAATAAATCACTATTTTCTACTTCTCCATCATTTATCTTTATTGTAGAAGTATTACCATACAACCTAATAACTTTTTCTCCATCATAATATACAATTGTTTTATCTTTGTTATCCCAAATAATATCAAGATTTAAGTTCTTTTTTAAAACATCAATCCCTATATATAATGAACCATTTTCTTTCACAGGGTCAACACCGTATTTAATTTCTTCTCCATCAATGATTAATTTGATATTATTAGAAACTGTATAGGTGGGTTGTGCAAACAAATTAGTATGTGCAACTAATACGTATACTGAAATAATACTTAAGCTCATTAATATAAAGAATACTACAAATAATTTTTTTATCACATTATAACCCCCAACTATTATGATCTTATATTAATATTATACAGTATTTGTGGACAAGTTTATAATGTAATAATATGGATTATGCTTATTCATAAATAATATATCTCTTAAAAGAAATAATATCCTTGCCCTTTATCAGTTAAGACTTGACTATCTACTTAAATTTAAAAAATAAAAAATGACAACTTGAATAAATCAAATTGTCCAAAGATATTTTATTAAAAGAGTAATATTGTTTTTTAGAATGTAATATTTAAAATTTCATAGAAGTGTTCTTTTATTTATTTATAATATTAACAGCTCCATGTGGACAGTATCTTACACATTTTTCACATCCAATACAGATATCATGGTCTACTTTTGGTGTTTTAGCTTTAAAAAAACCTAGCTTTTCTTGTTTAATTGCATTAACTGGACATGACTTAACAACTGGACAAAATGGTGATTGATCACACCTTGTTTCATTTATAATCGCTTTTTTCATCTTTACACCTCCTTTATACCCCTACGGGGTATATTTTTATTATAACATATGTCATTTATAATTCAAACTTAAAATTATTATTAATTGAAGAATTTGTATATTTGCAAATCAAGTATATTGCTGAAAAATTTCGTTCAAGCTGAAGAATTTCGTTCAAACCGAAATTTTTAATTTTGTGTGAATCACTTAGTCAAAAAAGCAATCAGTTAATATAAATAGAGAAATGGGAAGAGTCATTTTTACCTTGCATAAAGCAGTAAAGTAGCTGAATTGTAGTGTAATGAGAACATGATCTTACATAAGATTTCAATACATAATCTCTTCATTTATTAAGAGTAGGATAGCGCTTAAAGTCATTAATTATAATAATGAAAATTAAAAATAAGCCCATGATTTAAATGATATGTTCACCTTATGACTATGATAGATAGTTATAATAATAAAACTATCTATCATAAGAATGAACATATCAAAATCATGGGCTTTTCTTAATCTAATATTATATAATCAAATATCTGTATATTATTTAAAGAGATATGCTTTAAACTAATTCCTTACCTTTGTTAAAAGCTTTAATATTAATATCTACAAATCTCTCTTTTACTACCTCTCCAATTACTTTTTCCCAATCAATATTATCAAGATTTAAAGCTTTAACTAAACTTCCAAGCATTACAATATTTTGAGTTTTAATATTACCAAGTTCTTTTGCAACCTCGACAGCATTTATCACTGTAATGTCAACTTTAGCTTTTAAATCTTCAATAACATTTTTAGGATATTCAGCTTCACCTATTAATACAGGTACTGAAGGAACAGCATGGTCATTAGCAACTACAACGCCTTCTGGTTTCAAATAGTCTATCCATCTTTCTGCTTCCATTTTTTCAAAAGCAACTATTATATCAGCTTGCCCTTTTCCTATAATAGGTGAATAAACTTTATCACCAAACCTCACCTGTGTAGTAACACTGCCCCCACGTTGGGCCATACCATGAACCTCAGACATTTTCACATCGTAACCAGCACTAATAAGTCCTGTAGCCAATACTTTACTAGCTAAAACTGTACCTTGACCACCTACACCTACTAATAATATATTTTTAGTTTCTGCCATTTTATTCACCCACCTTTTTAATTGCATCAAATGGACAAATTTGAAGACAGACGTCACATCCAACGCACATAGTTTCGTCAATAATTGCTCCAATACCCTTTTCAAAAGATATTGCAGGACATCCTGCTTTTAAGCAGATTTTACATTCTTTACATGCTTCACTATCTACAACACATTCCTTTCGATTTAATCCATACTTATCAATTTCATCTTGTTTTGATTTTTTTAATACGCAAGGATACTCAGTTATAATTACAACTGGCTCATCTGTGTTTATTGCTTTTTCAATAGCTTTTTTTGTTTGATCTAAATCTAATGGGTTTACCTTTTCAATATGTTTAACTCCAATAGCTTCACATACTTTTACAATATCTATTTGTTCAGCTGGTTCTCCCATCAATGTATATCCAGTACCAGGATTCTCTTGATGCCCTGTCATACCAGTGATTCTATTATCAAGGATAATTGTAGCAGCATTTCCTTTGTTATAAACTATATCAACCAAGCCAGTGATTCCTGAGTGGAAGAAAGTAGAATCTCCAATAACTCCAAATACCTTTACTCCCTCTCTTCCATTTATTTCATTAGCTTTAGCAAATCCGTGTCCTGCACTAATACTAGCACCCATACAAATACATGTATCCATAGTTGATAATGGTGGTGCAGATCCTAAAGTATAACATCCAATATCACCTGTAACAACTACGTTTTTCTTTTTACTCAATTCATAGAATAACCCTCTATGAGGACATCCTGCACACATAGTCGGAGGTCTTCCTACTACATTATCTTCATTTTTCTCTACAGTTTTACTCTTCTTACCTAAGATTGCCTCAGCAATTATATCAGGATTTAACTCTCCTATATTAGGAATAATTTCTTTTCCAATTACATCTATTCCCATTGCTTTAATCTCAGTTTCTAAGTATGGTTCCAATTCTTCTATCACATATAATTTATCAACTTCATCAGCAAATTTTCTTATCATAGCCTTTGGAAGTGGGAAAGTGAATCCAAGCTTTAGATATGATACTGTATCACCAAAAACTTCCTTAGCATACTGATAAGCTACCCCTGAAGTTATTACCCCAATTTTTTTATCGTTCCATTCAAATCTATTTAAAGAACTGTTATTACTATATTCCTCAAGCCTTTTTAACTTATCTTCTACAACAACATGTAACTTTTTACCATTTGCTGGAGTAGCAACATACTTAGGAATATTTTTATTGTATTCCTTCATTGGAACCGATTGTCTATCATCAATCTCCACTAATCCTTTACTATGACAAATTCTTGTAGTTAATCTAAATAAAATAGGTATATCAAATTTCTCACTTATTTCATATGCTTCCTTAACAAAGTCTTTAGCTTCTTGACTATCACTAGGCTCAATTAATGCAATCTTAGAAGCTCTTGCATAATACCTATTGTCCTGTTCATTTTGAGAACTATGCATACCTGGGTCATCAGCTGAAATTATAATACATCCCCCATTTACTCCAGTGTAACCAAATGTGAATAATGGGTCAGCTGCAACATTTATCCCTACGTGCTTCATAGCTGCTAAAGTTCTAGCCCCAGCTATAGATCCTCCAATTGCTACTTCTAAGGCAACCTTCTCATTTGGCGCCCATTCTGAATATATTTCTTTATAATTTGCTACGTTTTCTAGTATTTCAGTACTAGGAGTTCCCGGATAAGCAGAAGCTAAAGTCACACCAGCTTCATAAGCTCCACGGGCAACTGCTTCATTACCTGTCAAAAGCTTTTTCATATATTACACCCCTTTATAATTTTTAATAAATTTTATAAACAGTAATATAATTAAATCAATACCTAGTCCCACAAAATTAAATAACCATCAAGCTTCTAGGTATTCATTTTACACTTATTTGTATGCTGCAATTAAACTTCCTAATGCAATGGAATTCAATTTAGCTTCATGGGTATCTGCTCTTGAAACTAAAACTACTGGAGCTTTTGCACCCATTATAATTCCTGCTGATTCAGCATTGGCAAAGTAAGTAAGACTTTTACCGATACCATTTCCCGTTTCTATATTAGGAACTAAAAGTATATCAGCATCTCCAGCTACCTCACTTTCAAACCCTTTCGTTTCTGCTGCCTCTCTAGATACAGCCAGGTCTAATGCGAGAGGTCCATCTATAATAACACCTTCTTCAAATTCACCTGCTTCACACATTTGCTTGATTTTATCTGCTTCTACGGTTGCAGGCATCTTAGGATTAACTTTTTCTTTAGCTGCTAAAACAGCAATTTTAACTTTGTCATTGCCAAGTGATTTTACAACTTTAGCCGCATTTTTAGCAATTTTAACTTTATCATCTAAGCTCGGTGCTAAATTCATTCCGCCATCTGTTAAGTAAACTAGTTTATGATATGTTGGAACTTCATAAACCATAACATGACTAAGTAAGCTATCTGTTCTTAATCCATAATCCTTGTTAAGTACTTGCTTTAATAATATTGAAGTGTCTATAAGTCCCTTCATAATAAAATCTGCTTTCCCACTACTTACATACTTTACAGATATCTCTGCTGCTTCAACTAACTCTGTAGCCTCAATCTTTTCATACTCATTAATATTTACATTGATTTGTTTTGCAATTTCTTCTGTTTTTGCTATATCTCCAACTAAAATTGGCTCGATAATTTTCATTTCAGCAGCTTCAACCACCGCTTTCAATACTTCTTCATCCTGACAAGCTGCAACAACGAGTTTTCTAGTAGTTTGTTCTTGTGCCTTTTCTAAAAGTTCATTTAAAGATTTTATCACACACTCTCCTCCTTTATATTAAGCTAATAAAAATTAGTTTATAAAAGAAAACATTTTCCCATCAACATTCTATCATATAAATATCTGTTTGTTCAAAATATATCAAATATTTAATAAAAATCAAAATATTCTATAAAATCAAACTTTTTTAGTCTTTGATTATAAAAACAGAATACAATATTAACTAAATTATATATTGTACTTCTCCATTTATGTACTCAAGCAATTTAAATTATGACTTTCTTATAAGATCAGACCCCTATAAGATAAAAATTGAATTTATTGAGTCTTTATCTTTATAGAACCAATTGATTATATAGTTAACAATATTACTTTCATCTTTAAATTAATATTTTCTTAACTCTTAAATTTTGCAAAAAAAGAGAAGGAATTTTAATTCCTACTCTTAATTATTTGGTCAAGATGTTTTTTGCATGAAATAGTAATTTCATCTTCTGAATTTATACTATAAGCTTTCTCTATATCACTCTTTGCCTTTTCTATATTGCCTTGCTGTAGATAAGTCATTCCCCTATTACATAATATTTCATAATCTCTAGGTTTAATATTTAATGCTTCATCAAATTTCTCAATTGCTTTTTCTTGATTGTTTTCCATTGCTAAACAAAGCCCTAACTCATTCAAAGTATCTACTTGTTCTGGTTGAAGAACTAGCACCTTCTCAAATCGAGTCTTAGCTTCACCATACTGCTCTGTTTGTCTATATGCTAACCCTATCATAAAATTTAAATTCCACCAGTCAGGATATATCTTTTCTAAGGGAAGTAATTTCTCCAAACCACCTAGAGGATTACCTCTTAATACCTCAGAATATCCTTCTTCATAAGTAACTTGGTCCTTTATCTCAGATAATTGTTGCTTAACTTCAAGCAGTGCATCTTTACTCTCCTCATACTCAAGAAATTTCTCCCACATTATCTTACTTTTTCTGAATTGATTCTGATGCTTGTAATGATATCCTAGCTTATAATATCCAATAGCAAAACTTGGGTCAATATCAACAATTTCCTCGAAATATTTAGTGGATTCATGTAGAAATTTATTTCCTTTTTTCATTTCTTTATTCTTGAAATATTGCCTTGCTTTTTCCTCAAGTGCCAAAGCAAAATTATATAATCCGCTTATGTTTCCAGAATTCATATTTACTACAGCACTAAAATAAACTAGTCCTTCTTCTAACTTATTGTCTTCAACTAATTTTAATCCCATTGCTAATATAATCTCTTCGATATTTTCATCATAACTATAGAGTATCTCTATGTACTCATCAGTATGCTTAAAGTCTGGATCTACTCCTAAAATATAAATCATACCTTCAATAATGGATTTCATTTGAATTTCTTGCTGAGCTTTACCTTCCTTAATCTCATTTACCAATTCATCTATAACCATAGGAAGAGGAAGTTCATTAGAAATTTTATATCCATTTACATTAACATCTGACCCCTTCTTTAATTGTATAAAAGAAAGATTTTCTGACTTATTTCTTAAATATTGATTTACTCCTTGTATCACATTATCACCCTAAACTAAAGTATTTTATGAAAAATTAAATCATCAACATATCTTTCTACATCTTCTTCATAATGATGCATATGAACACAACCAGAAGATGTAAAGCCACATTTTAGAATAGTACTAACCGATGCAGCATTATTGCTGTATATATACGCTCTTGCAATCTTTACTCCAATTTCTTTCAACTCACTTAAAGAGTATTTAGTTAGATTTTGAGCAATTTTATGACCTCTATATTTTTTATTTGTAGCGGCAGTCAAGAAGCACGAATGATCTCTACCAACTTTACCTTGTTTACCTCTTAGTACTCCTAATACCTCTCCATCATAATCAGCTACAAAAACATGCATTCTTTCATCATTAAGCCAACTTTCTATTTCTTCTTTTTTTTCTACCTCACTAAAAGAAACTTCCGCTCCTTCATGATTTAAATCTCTAAAGAAAGCAATTAATTGGTCTATATCGTCTTTTCTCAATCTTCTATATTTTATTATCATTTTATCCCCCTCCAACTAACCAAACACAAATATTTATTTGTACATATTCCTCATAAACATTCTTTTTCTTCTTGTACTTGTACTCAAAATTTCAAATAAAACTCCTCTATAGATCATAGTAAAAGAGAATATTATCTGTGCCAATAAATACATTAATATGCTCATTGGTGAGAAATTAAAGCTAAATCCAATATTAAAAGTAAAGAAATCACTTATAATCACACCTGTACTTAAATAAAGGATACCAAATAAAATCACATTAGGTATAAACCACTCTATCCAGTTTTCTTTAACAAAATCAAAAGCATATTTAATGCTATCAGCAGGCTGATAATGTTTTTGATATACTGTTTCAGGAAGTGGATTAATCAGAATGAGAACCAACAAACTAACTATTATATTCAGTAACCGCGTATCTAAAACGCCTGATAATAATCCCGCTAATAATGGTGCCAATATAGCACTATACACTAATTCCGCAACCCATCCGATAAAAAAGATGGTCCATAGCTTTCTCATATAAGCAGTAAATCCATCTTTAAAATCCTGAAAAGTAAGTCTTTCATTCTTAACAACATTGTATAGCAAGTAAAGATAATTTGATGTAAGTGCAATTGTAGCTGCAAATAGCAATATTCCTACAACAAATCTAAGTATAAAATTACCTAAGAATACACTTAAAACTAACCCAACTATTAGACTCAAAGTAGAATATACAAAGCCAGTAAATATAATTGGCCAGTTTTTAACTAGTAACTTTGATGTTTTCTTAAATGCACTTTTGTTCATATAAAATAAATCTGTAAAAATGTTCAAAACCTTCACTCCCCATCTTGTAATCTGTGGAATTCTTTAGTTACATCAAAAGTCTTACATTTATTTAATGTACTATTTTTATAAACAAATAATATTACTCTATCGTTAGATAAATTATCTTCCAGTTTAAAGTCATTATTGATTAATTTAAAAACATCTATAGAAAACTCTTCAAAATGTACGTCCTTAATTATTTCTTTAACAGACTCACCTTTATAATTAGATAAATGTCTCTCGATATTTTCTTCTTCTCTTAAAAACTCATGTCTAGACTTCTGAATTTCTATATTACTCTCTCTAGCAAGATATTTGGGTAGATTTGTACTCTTATTATTTAATAAGTAGTCAAACTTTAAGACTTCATTAAAGATATTTTCATGAGAACCTACATTAACTTTAAAAAATTCGTAAAGAATTTTGTACAAATTCTTTTTGCTATGAGCCCTAGTATGATAATTCCTACCTTCCCAGTATATACTAAAATCTTCATAAAAATCAAACGCTGTCTTATAAAAATTCTTTATTATAAAGCCTAAAGAATACTTGAAATTATCCTCATTTCCATACTTTTCTACTAAGTCTTCAATAACCTTAAGCTTTAATATCTCTTTATAACTTATATAGTTGTTTTCCAATACTTCATATGGCGGTTTATCTAAGAACTTAAACCCATATTTTTCTCTATCCATTCTTAATTCAGATCCTTTTAATAACTTTAGAAATCCTAATTGTAATTTTTCAGGTTCCATGCTATATACATCATTAAATGATTTCTTAAATGTTTCATAATCCTCATAGGGCAATCCTGCTATTAAATCCAAATGCTGATGAATATTTTTATTATCTCTTACCTTTTTAACAACCTTTCTAAGTACATCCAAATCAGTTTTTCTACTAATTGCTTCAATAGTACTGCTATTAGTCGACTGTACTCCTATTTCAAATTGAAAAAGGCCTTCGGGTACATTCTTTAGAAACTCTAAAACTTCTTCATCTAGCAAATGTGCAGTTACTTCAAAATGAAAATTTATATCATTTTTATAATTCTTTGTTTCTTCAATCAAAAACCTCATTATGTCTAATGCATATTCCTTTCTTGCATTAAATGTTCTATCTACAAACTTAACCTGCCTTACCTCTGCTTCAATTAACTTTTTAAGATCACTTTTAACTCTTTTTAAAGAAAAGAATCTAACTCCATTGATAGTAGATGATAAACAAAATCTACAATTAAAAGGACATCCTCTTGAACTTTCAAAATAAACTATTTTGTTTTTATATTCATTTAAATCTTCTTTAAAGGGAGATGGTATATCATCTAAGTTATCTATTAAAGGTCTTGGTGCATTCTCAATGATTCTTGAGTTCTCTCTATATATAAGACCTTGTATATTATTAAGATTTTGTTTGCCATTTTCTAAAGAAACCATTAAGTCTTTAAAGGTTTCTTCTCCTTCGCCATATATAATATAATCTATATACTTATAATCTTCTAAAACTTTATATCCATCGAAGGATACCTCTGGTCCACCAAATATTATCTTTATTTCTGGCTTGACCATCTTTAGAGTCTCTGCAATCTGTAATGTATTCTCAATATTCCATATATAACATGAAAATGCCACAACATCTGTATCTAACTTTACGATTTCCCCGGCAATAAAATCTGGATTTTGATTAATTGTAAACTCCTTAACCATGATATTAGAAAAGCTATTCTCACAATAGCTTTTTAAGTATCTAATTGATAGGGATGAGTGTATGTATTTTGAATTTAAAGTTGTTAGTAAAATCTTCATTGTTAACCTTCTTTCTATTACTTGCTTACCCCAAACCACATTACTTCGCAATATTTTTTAAATCCGATGGATTTTGCTAGTGATATTGAAGCATCGTTATTTGTAACTATGTGTACAAATGGAGTCCCATTATTGTTTATAACCTTTTTTGCTAAATCTATACTCACTGAAGCTGCTAGACCTCTTCCTCTATACTCTTTCTTAGTATACATTATGCCCATTGTGCCATCTTCTCTTACTAAAGCCCAAGAAATTGGATTACCTTTATCATCAAATATAGCCGAGGTTTCTCTTTGAATTATACATTGCTTAATATATTCAAATGATTCTTCATCCTTATATGTATAAAACTCATTAACTATTTCTACATCCTCTAATCTAAGAGATTTAACTTCATGCTGTAGCTTAGATGTGTCTAAATCCTCTTTGTTCATATAAAATAAGTAGCAAGGCTCTTCCCATTCTATTTTCTTTGATTCTTTAATCATATCATAATATTTTTTTAAAACTCCTGAAAACCCTTCTGTTTTCCTGAATTCCATACTATTTAACATTTTTAGAGCTATTTTATCATTTAAAGAATAAGGAATATTCCATTCACCACATCTTAGAATAAATCCTTTTGGATTAGATATATCATCTACTAGTATCTCCCAATTTTCTTCGTTTTCCATCATCTTTGCTGCATTTAAAGTTGCAATTTTGTCATTCTGAAGTATATTTTCGATTACTCTTCTATCAGTTGTTTTATCCATCATATATCCCCCTAATCAATAATTATATAGCTATTTTTTTTATATTCTATCTGTAATTATAACATAATCTTAAACAATAAAAGAGACAATATTGCTATTGTCTCTCCCTGTATTAATACAAGCTATTTAAATCCAAGGTTTCATCTGAATGATGAAACTCTATAACTTTAACTTCATCAATATATTTATCAAAGGTAATAGTTTCAATCCCATATGGAGGGTTATGTGCCCCTGTAAAGGTTTCAACTCTTACCTTTATCCTATATCCATTTAATTTTTTGATTTCCAGGACATTGGCATTCATATAAGCTCTACTTTCTCCATAGTACTCATCAATGGCTTCACATATATATGGTGATAGCATAGAGATAATAAAATCCTCATATTGTGACTGATAAAAAAAGTAATTAGGGACGGGATTGCCTTGGAAATCAAAATCACCTAATTTAGGTAATTTCCACAATGGAGTTATGTCTTCAACCTGATTATTCCTAATATCTAACACCTCTAAGTTCCTTAATCTGGTCAATTGAGATATATCAGATATTTTATTATTACTTAACCTAAGATGGCTTAAATTGACTAAGCTAGATAATTCTTTAATATCATCAATTAAATTTCTTTCCAAATTTAATTTGTTCAAGCTATCCAATTTTTCTATTCCTTTGATTTCAGTTAAAATATTTCCACTTAAATCAAGTTCTTTTAATTGAGGTAATCCTTCCAGTTTTTCTAAACTATTAATAAAATTATCCTCTGCATACACATATTTTAATTTATTACTGTTGTTTAAAGCAGTTATGTCTAATATCAGATTACTACTAATATCAATGGTCTCTAGATTTTTTAATTTTTTTAAAGACTTAATATCAGTAACATTATTACCTGATAATCCTAGTACCTTAATATTTGTATGATTACTTAATAAATCTAAATTAGAGATTTTATTGTAATCTAGAATAAGAAATTTCAAGTTTTTTAGATTATGTAATGGTTTTATATCTTCTATTTTGTTTGTCCCTAAATCCAGATTTTTAAGATTTACCAGCCTTTCTAATGAGCTTATATCTGTAATATCATTACTCCCTAGATCTAATGTATTTAAAGCATACAGTTCCTTTAACCCTTCCACATCAATCACTTGGTTTTTGACCAAGATTAAACAGTGCAGATTTTTTAATTCTTTTAATGAAGAGATTTCTTTAATATGATTATAGCTTAAATCTAATTCCTTAATTTTAATAAGATTTTTTAGAGACTCAATATCTCTAATTTCATTTCTATATAGGTCCAAATGTTCTAAATTAGTTAAGTATTCTAAAGAACTAATATTATCTATATTATTTACTCTTAGCCTTAGATCAACTAGATTTGTTAAAGACTTAATTGAAGTGATATCTGCAATTTTGTTATAGCTAAGGTCTAATTTAACAAGATTAGTTAAATCCTTAATATTCTCTATATCCCTTATACCACAAGAATGTACAGTTAGTTCTTTCAAACCACTTAAATGTTCTATCCCTGTCAAATCGATATAGTCAACTCTATTGATTTCTAACTCAGTTATATCCTCTACCTCTCTCTTATATAATTTTCCTGTGGGTTTAAGTATCATAGCTCTAATTATCTGTTCTACTCTGGGATCACAAAAGAATATTTCTTCACCTTCATCATACAATGCTTTTATCTGCCTATCGTACTCTCTATTACTATCTTGCTCATTAAGTATCGTATTTTTATTCTTTTGCATTTCAATTCCTAAAATTATACTCAAGGATACTATTATCAATAGTAAAACTAATAATACAGATAATATTAGTTGTCTATTCATAATTCCTCCTTCTCTACTTCTTATAGCCTAAAATATGAATATATCTAATATTTTCATAAACATAATTAGATAATGGATAATCAAATCTATCATAGGTATGAGCTGCAATAAAGATATTTTCAGGTTTCCTAGGTTCTTCTATTCGTATTATAACTGGAGTATGATCAAAGCCATCATCAATACCAAAGTTTAGTTGAATTAAATCACCTACTTCAACTTCATTTATATCACTGATCTTTACAATAGGTCCTCTACTATCATTATTAATTAAAAAATTATATAAATACTCTACTCCAGTCCATGCAGGTGCCCTATTATTAGCACTATAATAATACCATCCCTGCCACTTCCCACCATTCATTTTACATCCGCCAGCATGTAATACTTGAGATGCAAAATTAGTACAATCCCCTCCAATATGTTGAAAATCATAATATTTAGGATTTCTACTTAATGCCCATCTCTTTGCATAGTTATATGCAGCTTTTCTATTGTAAGGAAATAATCCTGTTTTACTTTCTACAAAGTTTTTACTCATATACATACCCCCTTAGTTTATTTTATGAATCCTCTTGATTATTAGAATAATAAGAATGAGGTATATAATAGTAAAATAGATTTTGATTTTATTATGTAATTCAAATTACCTATACTCTTTTATGCTTCCATTTTCCTCTCTTAAACCACCAAGCAATAATACCTGCTTCTACAATAACTGAGCCACTTATTGCTATCCATACTCCATTAGCTCCCCATCCTAGAACTTGACTAAATATCAAGGCAAAGGGAAGCTTAAATCCCCAGTTTGCAACAAGTGATGCTACCATAGGAGGGGCTGTATTTCCTGCCCCTATAAAAGCACCACCATAAACTATTGGAAAAACTACAAACATTAATCCCAAATACGTTATTCTTAAGTAGTTCATACCTATTTGAACGACTTCCATATCATTTCTTATAAATGCCAACATTATAAATTTCGGAAGTAAAAAATAAGCTACAGCAAAAACCACCATATTCAGTGCAGCTAGCTTGATGCCATCTTTAACTACTTCTTCGGCCTCTTTAAAATCTTTTTTTCCAAGATTCTGTCCCACTAAAACCGAAATAGCCATATTTAACCCTGTTAAAAATATAAAAACTAAATTAAACATACGTCCACCAATTGTAAAAGCAGCAACTGCTTTGGTTCCTGAATAACCTGCAATTGTAAACATTGCTAGACCAGTAATAGGTCTAGAAATTGCTTGTATAGCTGAAAAGAAACCAATTTTAATAATTCTACCTATAGTTTTAAAACTAATTCTAAAGTTCCTTATCATTTTATGAATATTTCCATCAAATACCTTCTTAGCAATAGTTAGAAACATAAGTATAAATGCCACTATATTTGATATTGCCGTCGCTACTGCAGCACCTTTAAACCCTAATCCATCAAATGTATGTAGTCCGTAAATTAATATTGGATCTAATATGATATTAATAATATTCATTATAATAAATATCATCATAGGACCTTTAGAATCTCCTGTAGCTTGTAAAATAGCTCTACCAGTAAGATTGAAAAATGTAAATGGAACTCCAATGAGAACTATTCTAAAATATGTAAGTGCATAACCTTCAACTGCTTTTTCCATTCCAAAAAGATATAAAATTTCTTGTGAAAAAAAATAACCTAAAATTGTAATTATAGTACCGATACAGAATGCTAGAAAAAGAGCTTGTTCAGTTATTACAAAGGTTCCTTGTTCGTCTCCTTCTCCAGTTTTTCTAGAAATAAGAGCTATTCCCCCTGCAGCAATCAGCTGAGAAAACATTATTATTACACCTAAAGTAGATGTACTATAACCTGTTGCTGCTATCGCTTCAGTTATTCCCAAGTTTGAAATAAACCACATATCTACCATTTGCAATAATGTCTGCAAGATTTGACTCATCATCAATGGCCATGCTAGTGTCCATATTAATCTAATTCGTTTCTGATTTACTAAATCATTTATCATTTCTTCACCAACTTTTCCTATCATTTTCTTAACCCTCAAATACAAATATTATATCATATTTTATAAAACAAATTATAATAAATGTAAAATATATGTTATAATATTCCTATAAAATAGTATTCGGAGGTATGTGTATGTCCTATATGACGATTAGACAAATACGACATCAAATGTGTATGAATAAGTTAAGAGATTTGGGTTGTAACGTTGTTAATGTGCAAGGCGTTATGTATTATGTCACATATAACTTTGAAGATTTAGAGATTTCTTACATGTATCATATTAATCCTGATAATACATATGATTTAGAAAGAATTAAGCCTTACGTTGTGTCGGCAGGCACATTAAAAACTGAAGAGGAAATAGTTAATATCATTAAAATAGATATTGATCAGTTTAAAAATGCTAAAAGAAGTAAAAACTTTAAAGACTTTATTGATGTAGACACAGAATTATCCAATGCAGTAAGGGCTTTTGAGGACTTATTTCTTTACTATAATATCTCAAAAGAAGATACAAATCTTATCAAGACTTCAATTCATAATTTTAAGGAACTATTAATGAAGGTTAGGGATAGAAGTCAAAGAGTATTCTACGAAAAAGACCCTGATAGCTTTAAGGATGATAAATAACTAAACAACATTTGAAGTAATATGAAAGGAGTATATGAATGCAGAAGTTTGACAGAATATCTATTGCAGAAATATCAAAACAGGATATGGCTATGATTATTGACGCCCTAGAGTTTGCAGGAAATAAAGGAAATAAGATTGAGTATTTATCTCTACGCAATAATATTATCAAGGAATTAAGTGAACTTGCTGAAAGTAGTGAAGATGAATTCATAAAATATCTGAAAAGTTGTATTTAAATAAAAGTTATATATTTTATACCCCCCTCTTATTAGATATCTAATAAGAGGGGGGTATAATTTTTAAACTGCTTTTATTTGTTTCCTAATGATCTAAAAAATCTATACGTCCCTGCCTTAGTCTTAATATAACTAATTAAAAAGCTTCTATAATTCTCCTTTTTTACCACTTTACATGTATTTAAGAGAGTATGATTAAATGTATCTCCCTCGTTAAAAGAGAATACATCTGGCATAAAATAATCTTCTACAATCAAGCTTTCAGGACTTATCCTACTTTTCCTTAACTTATATAAATAACTTCCTAGATTTGTAATGAAACTCTTATCTTTATAATTGCCAACAAAGTGGTTGGTATCCAAAGCCCCTCTTAACCCTGCTAAAAAATAGTGATTTGTTGATTCTAGTTCTGAGTCTTCTTTCCTTAAATCATCTTCTCCTAAACTTAAATTATGATTCAGAATTTCTAAGGACTGCTTCAAAGTTTGAAAGTCATTTCCTAAATACAATCCATTCAATATATTTATTAAAGATATTCGTTTTCTCTCAAAATCAATTGCATAATTTCCTTCATATGTATCTAATATAAATAGGAAATCAGTGCTGTATTTATCAATAAAATCTTTTTGAGAGAAATGAATTATTTCTTCTTTAATGTCCTCTAATATACATTCATAGTCAGTTATCCCATCTAAAATCTCTTGTAATAGCTTAGATAAGACTAAACATTCAAGTATTGTGTTTATATTACCAGTAACACAAACTAAGTTTTTCAAAATTTGATCTTTAGTCGTCTCCCAGTTTGAATTTGAAGCTACCAAAGGAAATATTCTGCAATAAGAAGAATTATCTGTCTCGTCCCAATATATGTTCGAAGATTTTCTAGTTAGTGCATTTAGCAATGCTTTATTATATCCATGTCTATAGCTATGCCATAACTTCAATTCTTCCTCGAATCTTTTATAATCAATTACTGTACCAATAATTTCATTAGAAGGTATTAGAGATTTAATCGTAATGATAACTAATTCAGTTAGATATGACCATTGACCATCTAAATTCTTAGTTTCATTAGCTCTATCTCTATTTTTTATATATTCCCCATATTTTACTGTATCCTCATAGCATCCATTGTCTATAAATCTTTTTATTATCTCTTCCTGCATGTAAACACTCCTTAAATCTAACTATACTTAGTATAACAAAATTTATTGTTTTAAAAAAGAGGGGCTACCAAACAATGATTTTAAAATCATTGTATAGCAACTCCTCTCAAATAATTGGCTATTTATGCTTCAACATCACCTTTTTTATGCTTCTTCAGCATCCAAACACCACCAATAATAAGTAGAGCAGGTAAAACTGAGCTTCTGACCATTCTAATTATATCATAATATATTCTTCCCATGTTCCCGATGTATGATAATCTACTTGCTAATTCATCAAAGAATATTATTCCACCAAATATTATTAGGCCTATACCTACATAATAAAGATTAATATTCTTAAGATTAATGTCTAAAATTAAATTATCTTCAACTGATTCTCCTGATTGTAGCCTTTTTCTAAGGTGATAGCAATCAAAAACACTATAGAACCATATTATAACTGCAAATGCAGTAAAAATCTCACTTGAGAACAGAGAAGAAGATAAGGCAATAGTTAAAAAGAATCCAATCATAATCTGTATCCCCATTTTCATAAAACCTAGATACATATGACCTGCGCCTGGGATAAATGATAGCACAGTTGACCAAAATTTACTTATATTTCTTCCTTGATAGTCCCTACCTTTCTTATGTGAATTAATATTATCTTCTTCTATACTTTGATTTTTAATTACTACTAATCCTCGTTCATTCGCACATTCTAAACAGATGATATCTCCATTATTGTTCACTGCGCAATCTTTGCATACACTAGCTCCACAGTCCTGACAAATGAACTTAGCTTTAACATTATCGTGATTAATACATTTCACTAGAATTCCTCCTTTAATCATTTTGTTTTGTTGCCCAATATTCTGATATATATGTTAACCCCTGAGACATTTTACCAAATGGATTAGTTATTGTCTGACTTATCCCAATCGGCCCTCTAAAAAATACTGATGAAAACTCCTTAAGCCCAGAATCTAGATGTGAAGTATTAAGTGCAACTATAAGCAATCCTGCCGCCACTAGACTGAGACCGATTTTACTAGTACTAGTAAAGAATCTAAATTTTGGTGATTTAATAGAATGAATTTTTTCTTCTTCAATTTTTCCAATTATATTATTAGTAAAATCTGGTGGCGGTGTAACAATTTTATGCTCAGAAAGAATGCTAAAAAGATTTTCATACTCTACATATTCCCCTTTACAAATATTACATGCTTCAAGATGCTTATCAATATTAAATAGTTCAATATCTGAAAGTCTCTTTTCAAAGTATAGATCAATCTTCTCTATGACTTGTTTACACTTCATTTTTCATCACCTCCACATCTAATTTTTTAAGTTGATTCTTTAGTATCTTTCTGGCTCTATAAAGCCTAGTTTCAACAGTTTTTTTTGGTATATCCAAAGCCTCTGCTATTTCCTCGTAACTCATATCATTAAAATGATACATAATCACCACATTTTTATAAATATCCGACATTTCATATATAGTTTTATGTATCTCTTTGTGCTTCTCTAAATCTATAACTTTTCTCTCAGGCTCCTTATCAGTATCACGTAACTCTTCTATCTGCATTCTATCTAAATATTCATCTAATACATCAAAGCTTGTTAGCTTAGTCTTTGATTTCTTTCTTTTCCAATCAAGACAAGTGTTAACACCAACCCTATATATCCATGTAGATAATTTACTGTTCCCCTTGAATCCCTTAATCTCCTTATACACTTTTAAGAAAATCTCTTGAGCTAGATCTTGAGATTCAATATAATCATTGGTGTATTTATATGCCATAGAAAATATTCTGTTTTTATACATATCAACTAGCTGGGCAAATACTTGTTTATTCTGTTTTTTTAGCTCGGCTATAATATGCTCTTCGTTCATTATTGTCACCACCTAATTATGGAACAGCGATTATCTAATATTTATTTCTATATTACCATTTTTTGTTTCTATTTGAATTTCAACTTCACTTTCTCCCAATTTGCCATCTAAACTATTCTCAGTTACATCCTCATTAATTTCTAAATCAAAATCAGTATATATTTCTCCGTGCTTTGTATATGCAGAAATTTTTCCCTCTTGGTCTTCAAGCAAATCTATATCAATATCCCCGAACTCATTGACTATATCAATGTCTCCCTCGATAATATCTTCTGCCCTAACTAAGATTTTGCCATGTCTATTCCTTATATCAATCTCTTTATTGGCATCTTTTACTTCTACGTCACCATATTGACTTACAATTTCAACATTTCCATCTATATTATCTACGTAGATTTTATCATGGGAATTTTCTATTTCTAAATCTCCTTTTACTTCTTCTATATTAATAGCATCATAAGAATTTCTAACTAAGATATTACCATCAACTTTTTTAATATTCACTTCTCCATGCTTATTAATAATTTTTACATCTTGTGTCACTTTTTCAACTTCTACTCTATCATAACTATTTGTTACATCAACACTTCCATTGATGCTTCTCAACTCCACCTGACCATGCTCATTTTCAATTTTAACATTTTTGTTTATTTCCTCTATACTTACATCTCCATAACCATTTTCAACCTCTACTTCAACATCAGGTGGCGTCTGAATGAATAAAGAAACTCTAATATTACCTATTGTATTATTCCCATTATATGTTTCTACCATCGACTCAATATCTATACGATCTTCCCTTTCACTTATTTCAATAAGCTTCTCTGATATTTCATCAGCATATTCCTGATCGTTGTAATCCATAGATATCTCTGCTAAAACTTTTATCTTATCTCCTTTTGTTTTTTCTATCTTCACATTTCCATAAATATTATCAATTGTAATTTTATCTCTATTATTTAATATAATTTCATAATCTTTCGAATAGGTCGAGCTATGACTATAAAAAGGATTTCTACCATTAAAGATATTTGATAAATTAAACCTAAATGGTGTAATAGAGAAGCTAACTGTTGATACTACTGAAGTTATTACAATTACAATGATTAATAACACAACACTTATGCCATCAATAGATGCCTTCACATCTTGGTCTTTCCTATCAAATATTATTTTACTAATTATTATTTCTAAGCCAAATATAATAATAATCGACGGCCAAAGTAATGAACTTATTAATCTACTATTAAGTTCCAAAAAATTATTGGCTAGGAGAAACCCGCCTAATGCAATTAGCGTAATTGCCAAGGTTATTATTCCAATTTTTCTTCGTTTCATAAACTACCTCCTTTATCTTTCTTTATTTATTTACCTCTCATTAATTATAGACGATTACTTTTTATAAAACCCTTCAAATCCTATAATTTTTTTATTAAAATTCAAAAATAAAGTATAAAATTTAATAGAAAACTACTTCACAAATTATAGCTGATATGTACTCTTAAAAAAATATGTATTTTAAAAATATGATTTTTTCTTTGTTTAAACAAGTTTACATAGTTTGAGTTATCTTTTAATCAAAAAAAAAGAGAAGGTGTGCGACCTTCTCTTCTTTCTATATAATCACACTAATAAGTGTGTTGTTTAGATTGAAAATCATTATAAAATTCATTTCTAAACTCAAGAACTCTATTTGAATAAGAGCTTATAGCTGGGTTTTGCCTAGTGCTCCTAGAGGCCATATACTTCTTAAGTCCATATGCTCCTCTGTTATAAGCTGTTAGTACCTTATGTACGTCATTATCAAATATTTTATTTAGATACTTAAGCTGAGTAGTGAACAATTTAATATTATATCTAGGTATAAACAACATATCAGGTTCATACTCTAAATCTAAGTTCTCAGCAATAGGTCTTGCAGTATTCTCCATTAATTGTCCCAAGCCTCTCTCTCCTAATGAGCCTACTGCCCTTGTATCAAATCTACTTTCTAACTTCATTAATCCTAATACTAAAAATACATCTAATTCCTTTGATTCACATTCTTCTAATAAAAATTTTGAGTCTTCCTTTGAAAGCCCAGAAGCATCTGAAATGAAATCTATCTTATTATTGTCGTCTCTATAAATATATGCCATAATTTCATCAACACTAGCCTGATCAAATATTATTCCCGTAGTATATAATCTATCTTCTGCATCAGAATGCTTAGCTCCGTATACATTACTACTTAATAACAGAGTCATAAATGGAATTAAGATGTATAAAAGTTTCTTTTTCATTATTTTCACTTCCTTTCCATTTTTTCGCACGAGACTCATTATATAAATAAATAATCATGCCGTCAAGTTTGTTACATTTAATTAACTATTGGTTAATGCTGTAAAATATTCAAATAATAACATTTTCTTCTTTTATTTCTTAGAATGAAGCCAATAATTGATTTTTCAATGTCTTTAAAAATATTTTAAAAGTTATTTTTGTGCAAATGAAAAAAGACATCTTGAGATGTCTTTTTTCATTTATACCTAAATATTAAATTTTCTACATTTTTTCTGGAGCTTCCATTCCTAATAATCCTAACCCAGTTTTAATAACATTCTTTACTGAATATACTAAAAGCAGTCTTGCCTTTTTAAGTTCTTCATCATCCACTAATATTGGACAATCATGATAGAACTTATTAAATGCTTGAGCTATATCTGTAATATGTCTTGTTATATAGGAAGGTTCATTTTTTTCCATTGCATTTATAACCACATCAGGCAATGACTCCAATAATCTAACTACCTCAACTGATTCATCATTTACTAAAAGACTATAGTCTATATCATCAGTTATATTTAACTCTGCTTTATCCAGTACACTATTAGCTCTAGCATGGGTGTATTGAACATATGGTCCTGTTTCTCCTTGGAAACTTAATGTACGTTCCCATGAGAATTCATAGTCTTTAATTCTATTATGATATAACTCTTGGAAAACTACTGCCCCAACACCAACCTGCTCAGCAACCTTTTCTTTATTTTCTAGGTTTGGATTTCTTTCTTCAATTATCTTCTTAGTTTGTTCAACAGCTTTGTTTAAAACATCTTCAAGAAAAACTACTCTTCCTTTTCTTGTTGACATAGTTCCTTCTTCTAAACTAACCATGCCAAAAGGAACATGAATACAATCCTGCGCCCACTCATAATCGAGAAGTTCAATTATCTTAAACCATTGTTGGAAATGAAGGTTTTGTTGAGCTCCAACCACATATATATTTTTATAAAAATTATAGGTTTCTTTTCTATAAACTGCAGCAGCAATATCTCTAGTTATATATAATGTAGAGCCATCACTTTTTTTAATCAATGCAGGCGGCATATCATAAGGCTCTAAATCAACTATTTCTGCCCCTTGAGATTTTGTCAATATACCTTTTTTCTCCATCATATCTAAAACTCTAGGCATTTTATCTGAATAAAAGCTCTCTCCTGCAAAGGAATCAAATTTAATATTTAACATATTATACACTCTGTTAAATTCTTTAAGACTAACTTCTCTAATCCATTTCCATAATTCTACTGCCTCTTCATTTTCGTTCTCTAACTTAGTAAACCAGTTTCTTGCTTGGTCATCAAGATCCTGATTTTTCTCTGCTTCCTCATGGAATTTAATATAAAGCTTAAGTAACTCAGGAATTGGATTACATTCTATGGTTTCTCTATCTCCCCATTCCTTGTAAGCTACAATCAGCTTTCCAAATTGAGTTCCATAATCTCCTAAGTGATTTACAGCTATAGCATTAAATCCTAAAAACTTATAAATATTATATAGTGCATGACCAATGACTGTAGTTCTAATATGACCAATGTGGAAAGGCTTGGCTATATTGGGCGAAGAAAACTCAACAATTACATTTTTATCTTCTCCTATGTTCGTTGACCCAAATTTTTCTTTCTTAGCAAACACTTCCTTTAAAACAGATTCTACAAGTTTCTCTTTATTAATAAAAAAATTCACGTAAGGACCTGCATTTTCAATCTTTTCGAAAAACTTATTTTCCTTCATTATTCCAGCTAATTCTTCTGCTATAATGTTTGGGGATTTTCTAAAAGCCTTTGCTAATTTAAAGCATGGCATTGCATAGTCACCCATATCAAAATTGGGTGGGATTTCAATTAATTCTTCCACTTCTTTTTGACTTAAATTTTCAACTTGACTGCTAACTAGTTTAGCTATTTCACTCTTAAAATTAATCATATTCTTCCTCCTTATTCCATAATATTAAAATTTACACTAGCTTTAATCAATAAAAAAACCTCGTCTCTATAAAATAGAGACGAGGTATATTCCCGTGTTACCACTCTAATTGATATAATTTTAATTTAAATAATTTATAATTATATCCACTCATTCACTTTAACGGCAGCAACCGGCTCATCTTCTTTATGATAAGCTTCTCCGAGGCTCTCTTCAAATACACTCATGTGTTAGGCTTGCACCATCCCTAACTCGCTATAACAAATTTTGTATATTTTACTTTCCTCTTCATGAAATTTCACAATCTTCTATTGACTCGTTATTATATCATATTATGTTTTCCAAAACAAGTTTTAATATTCATTATTTATTGAGGTAGTAACCAGGCTCTTTTCTTATATCTATTATAACTAGCTGTCCTTGCCCATTTTCAGCATATGTGAAAGATATTGTACTACCATCAGGTATTGCTCCATCTTCTATTAAAGATTTTGCACTATCAGTAAGTCTATATGCTTTAGTTTCACCATCTACTTTAATTTCAATAGAATTAACGTCTATCTGTCCAACATATTCACCAATTACTATATCAGCAATTGAACCATCTTCATCTACCTTATTAACCTTAGTCAATACTAATTCTCCTGTTGAACTATCTTCATAGTAGAAAAATTCCACAGTATCATTTTCATTAATTCCTTTAAATGCTTCATTAGTTACATCAAAGTACTCTTTTGATTCATCTGTAAGTCCAAATGATTTACTTTCATCATCTACATATATTTCTATTGAATCTGAGTCCAATTTTCCCATATACACCCCTAATGCATTCTTTTCATCTACAGGATTAAATGTTTCAATATTTTTCTCAAATTCGCCTAAAACTACTTTTCTTTCGTCTTCCTCAATTTTAATTAATTCAAATGGATAAGTTATAGCTTCAGTAACCATATCTCCAGCTTTAGGTCCATTAAGAACTCCATTTACCTTAATTGCATCTTCTTCTCCTACAACTGAAGTCACCTCAACAGAATATCCACCTGTATTTTGTTTGCCTCCACCAAGTATTATATAAGTATATCCATCATAAGCTTCAGAAGCAAATACGCCTTCTTTTTCTGAGTTATTTGCAACCCATTGACTTAAATCATCATTTTCTATCGTTGAAGGATCAACTATATCATACTCTAGTTCACCTAATTGAGCGTCTTTATTTCCACATCCTACTGCTAGTCCTAGAATTAAAACTGTTACAAATAAAAGTGACAATGTTCTTTTATACATATTTCTCCTCCTTTTTACATTACTTATGTTTAAGACGTAACCTAATAAGATAATGTTCCATATTGTTTCTCACTTAATTAAAGCTTACCTTTAATATGCTTTCTCATTTGTTCCAAAGGGACACTGTATAGGATTGTCCAATTTAAACAATTGTCGCAAAAACCAATTATATAAACCTTATCATCTTTAATTCTAATTTTTCTTCTATCCTCTCTATCCTTGATCTCAAATCCACAAAATTTACATCTCCAATTCATATTAATCTTCCTTTTTATCAGTAGATTTTATACTTTTAAGTAATTCATCTGGTAGATTTTCTTCAGAATAGATCTTTATCCCTTTTTTATGAAGCAGTTCAGCTGCTAAGCCATTTCCTTTTACTTTATTACCTGAAAAGGATCCATCATAAATTTTACCAAAACCACATGAAGGGCTTCTTGCTTTTAATATAGCTGTATTTACTCCTGCTATCTCTGCAATTCTTAGAGTTTCTTGAGCCCCTTTTAAAAAGCTTTTAGTTACATCTTGTCCTTTATTATTAAGTACCCTACTACTGCCATCTTTACACTTAATAATTTCTGCTGGGTTTCTGGGAGTAGTTAATCCACCCAATTGCTCTGGACAAACCAAAATAGCTTTTCCTACTTTAACTAGTTCTTCTATTTCTTCTATTAAATTATCTTTACCATCATACCTACAGCTTACTCCTGCAAGACATGCACTAACAATATACATTAAATCACCTACTTATTTAATCTCAACTACTGTTACTCCAGTTCCTCCCTCACCATGCTTACCAAGTCTATAAGACTTAACATGTCTATGGGTTTTTAATAACTGCTTAATGCCTTCCCTTAACACACCAGTTCCCTTACCATGTATAATATATACTTGACCTAATCCAGCAATATAAACATCATCTAAGAACTTATCCACATCTAGAATTGCCTCTTCTAAGTTTTTTCCTCTAAGGTCTATTTCATTCTTGATAGATTTAGACTTAGCTCTAATCATAGTCTTTGTTTTAGCTGATGTTGCTGACTGACTATTATCCTTAGCCTTTTCAACAGTAGATATATGGGCATTTACTTTCATAATTCCTACTTGTACCACTAGATTACCGTCTGAGTCAGGCGGATTAATAACTGTGCCAACTTGATTCAAGTTTATAAGCTTTACAGTTTCTCCTTCTTTGACATTCTTAGGAGGTTTTTTACTCTTCTTAGAAAGAACATTTTCAACTAAATCTCCTTCAATATCATCTAACTTAGTCTTTAATTTATCCTTTGCCTCTTGTAGCTTCTTTCTCCTATCTTTTTCAATCTCAGATGAAATATTTTTAATTTCATCAACTATATACTCTGCTTCTGCCTTTGCTTCCTTTACTATTTTTCTTGCTTCACTCTTTGCTTCCCTAATAAGTCTTTGCTTCATTGCATCAATCTTTTCTTTTTCCTTATCAAGGTTAGCCTTTAATTTATTTACCTCTTCCTTTAATCTTTCAGATTCTTCTCTGTTTTCTTCACTTATTCTTCTATCCTTTTCAATACTAGCTAATACATCTTCAAATTCTACATTTTCTTTAGATAATAGTTCCTTTGCATCATTAATTATGAAGTCTTGAAGTCCCAATCTCATAGATATTTCAAAAGCATTTGATTTACCAGGAACTCCTATTAAAAGCTTATATGTTGGACTTAAAGTTTCAACATCGAATTCAACCGATGCATTTTCTATTCCTTCAGTAGTTAATGCATAAATCTTAAGCTCGCTATAGTGAGTTGTAGCAATAGTCCTTATTTTCTTACCATGAAGATAATTAAGAATAGCCATTGCTAGTGCAGCACCCTCTGTTGGATCAGTACCTGCTCCCAACTCATCAAAAAGCACTAAACTATTTTCATCAACATTTTTCAATATCTCAACTATATTAGTCATATGAGATGAAAAAGTACTTAAACTCTGCTCTATACTTTGTTCATCCCCAATATCTGCAAATAAATTATCAAAGACTGCCATTTGTGTACCATATTCAGCTGGAACTTGTAGTCCTGCTTGAGCCATTAATGTAAATAAACCAACAGTCTTTAAAGTTACTGTTTTACCACCAGTGTTCGGTCCTGTTATCATTAGAGTGGTAAAGTCTTCACCAATATGAATATTAGTTGGTACTACTTCTTTTTCTTTCAATAATGGATGGCGTCCTGCTTTTATTTTTATATAGCCACTATCATTTAATAATGGTTTTGTTCCATTCATTTCTAGTGAAAGCTTAGCCTTGGCAAATACAAAGTCTAAATGAGAGAGCTGCTTCTGATTTTCTCTGATTCCATGACCTTCGACAGCTACCATCTCTGTCAACTCTGCTAAAATTCTCTCAATTTCAGCCTTTTCCTTTAGCTTTAACTCTTTTAAGTCATTGTTTAACTCAACAATTGCCATAGGTTCAATAAACAGTGTAGCTCCACTAGAAGATTGATCGTGTACTAATCCTGGGAAATTAGGTTTATACTCTTGTTTGACTGGAACAACAAACCTATCCTCCCTGATAGTTATAAGTGCATCTTGAAGGTATTTTCTATTAGTAGACGAATTTATAATAGAATTTAATTTATTTCTTATAGCACTATTTTTAGAATGAATCTGTCTCCTGATATTTTTAAGTGTAGTGCTTGCATTATCAGAGATTTCTTCTTCACTTATTATAGCATTGAATATGCTCTCCTCTATATCCTTATAAGAATTCAAACTTAATATAACATCTTGTAGTATTTCATACTTTGAATCTTTATCTTGTTTATCTTGTTTTATAAAGCTTCTTAATCTTCTTGCTGCTCTTAACGTATCGGCAATCCTTAATAAGTTTCCAGGCATAAGCGATGACCCTATTTCAGCCCTTTTCACTTCACTCAGTACATCATGGATTCCACCTAGTGGTGGTCTTCCTCTTCTAATAATGATATTTACTGCTTCATGAGTTTCTTTTTGAATATATTCAACCTCTTTAATTTCTGTACTTGGCATAAGTTTTTCTGCTACCTGCTTTCCTAGCTGAGATTCAGCCTTTTCTACGAGCATTCTCTTTATCTTGTCATACTCAAGTACCCTTAAGGTTTTTGAATTCATATAATTCCCTCCTAAAAACTTTCTGTCCCATATATTTGTTATAAAACCCCTCTAAAATAGTGCCCTTTAGTTATTCCATTTGCTAAATTAGATTTGTATTTATTAACAAATTCCTTTGCTTCTTTAATAGATATATGGCCCTTGCTAAAATCGTAATATATATTCTGTATCTCAGGTATTTCTTCATTTTCAAAAGTAAAATCTAATCGTAATAAGCTTGCGCCATTCTCATAAATCTCTTTCAAATGCTCCACAACCATTATTGGTTGACTGTTGTATATTATACTAGTTTCTCCTGTTCTCTCCGCTCTAAATATGATTCCTTTTCTATCCTTTAATCCGAAGCCTTGTGCAAAGTTACATTTTTCACAATCTCCCTTTAAATCACATTTCTTAGCAATTGAAAATGGACAGTGCTTCATTATCATTAATGGTAGATAACCATATACCAAAGCTTCACTTTCCATTATATCATAGGAGCATATTTCCTTTAACTGTTCCATTCTAAGTTCTGGTGATAAGGTACCACTATTCATTCCATATTCTCTAAACATCTTTAAAGTTGATGTGTTAAAAATATTCAATCCAATATCACCATGAATTTTTTTATTAAAATTATCTCTAACATATTTCAATACTCCTAAATTTCCAACCTTAAATCCATCAATAAGATGAATATCAATATTACTTATTTTATTATTAATAGTTTCAAAATCTTTATTACTAATAATCCTGTCTAAATCTAAATAAACTTCCTTATCATATTCCTTTACTGATTTAATAATACTATTTAAATTATCCATTAAAGGCAAGTATATTCTATCTAGCTTCCCCATATCAAGATTCTTAAACTGCTCAAATCTACTTATACTCACACTTATTTTTTTAGATCTATTACTTCCATTTTTAATCACATCAGACGAATAGTCGAATAATTTGTCTACTCTATCATGCAAGTCACTAATTTTAATAGTCCTTCTATTGTTAATTTTTTCTCTTTTCTTAATTAAAAGCTCTACTGCCTTTCTTCTGAGTTTATTTAGTACACTGATTGAAACCATAGCATCATTATCTAATTTAATATCAATCTTATCTAGTATAAAGGGAGTATTTCCTAACTTAGACATCTGCTCATTAATTTTCTCATAGCTTAAAGATACTTTTCTAGCTTTCTCTACTAATTCTTCACTTTCAATATTGATATGATTTTTAGAATCTCCAATATATAGCTTAATAGGCTTACCGATAGTGACATCAATAGCCATAAATATTGGGATATTAATTTTGTTTTCTCTATTATTATAAGTTTTCTGAGCCCTTTCTAATAGCTCTGTATCTGATGTTTTATAAACCTTTAATTTTGAACTGATACCATTAATTTTATTAATAGCAATAGTTTCTCCTGCAAGACCTTGATTTACTAAAGCTGTTCTTTTATATATTTTATTAAGTATTAGTCCTTCATTCTTACCATTTAAGGTATGAATCTCTATTCCATCACCTTGTCTTACATTGTCCTTAAGAGATATGTAGGTATACTTTTTATCAGATTTTATTACATCGCCTATATATATGCCTCTATTATTAGGTTTATCATAGGAGATATAGCTTTCGCCCTTCTCATCCATTATAAATCCTTTAGTAAATCCCCTATTAAATATCTGTAGTATGTCTTTTTTATCCTTTTCAGTTACTCCACTATTATCCTTACCTACCATTATACTTTCTAAAGCCTTTTTATAGCTACTTACAATTACCGCAACATATTCTGGTCGCTTCATTCTTCCTTCAATCTTTAATGAAGTTAGTCCACTATCAATAATTTGCTCTAAATAACCAATAGTATTTAAATCCTTTGGACTTAATAAATATTTCTCACTGAATTTTTCGTTTATGGGTTTACCATTATGAAATTTAACAGCAGTATATGCCATCCTACATGGTTGAGCACATCTTCCCCTATTGCCGCTTCTTCCACCGATGATACTGCTCATTAAACATTGCCCCGAATAAGAAATACATAAAGCACCATGAACAAAACCCTCAAGTTCAAGATCAGTTTTTTCATCTATATCCTTTATTTCTTCAACAGATAATTCCCTAGCTAAGACTACTCTTTGGAAGTCTATATCCTCAAGGAATTTTACTCCCATATAATTATTAATAGTCATTTGGGTACTTGAGTGGATTTCAAAATCGGGTAATAGCTCTTTTATAATCCTTACTAATCCAACATCTTGCACTATTAAGGCGTCAACATCTATATTATATAAAAATAGAATATAATCTATTACTTTCTTTAATTCATTATCAGATAACAATATATTCACTGTTACATAAACTCTAACATTTTTACTATGAGCATACCTAACTCCTTCTTCTAGCTGTTTATTATCAAAATTGGATGCATATTGTCTAGCATTGAAGAGTTTACCTCCTAAATATACAGCATTGGCCCCATTTTCGACAGCTGCATGTAAAGCCTCTATACTGCCAACTGGAGCTAATATTTCTATATTATTCATAATTACATCTCCTTAGTCAAAAAATAAAAGAGTAGAAAACTACTCTCTACTTTAAGCTTCTCATACCAATATATTATTGTTAAGATACCTATTCAAGTTAGCCTTATAATAATAATCTTTCTATTTATGTCTATTTTATTCCTTTTTTAGTATTTGTTGTCTCTTCTTCATCAAGGGTTCTCAAAAACTCATCAAGCTCTTTTTTAGTCTGAACTAATTCTAGTTGGTTTTCAAAAAGCTTATTCTGAAGCTCACTGATTATTTTCTCTGATTTCTCTATCTCTTCTTCCTTAATATCCAAAGCTTGTTCATATTTTTTTAACTTTTTATTCTTTATTTCTAGTTCTTTTCGTAGCTCTTGAAGCTCACTTTCATATTCTGCACAGGTACTAGTTATCTCAGCCTTTTCTTCTTGAAAACTCTGAGCATACACCCTTAATTCTTCTAATTCTTCCAAGGGCTCCTTTACACTTTCCTTTAATTCAGTCAACTCTACATGAGCATTGTAAAATTTATCAGCTATATTAAATGCAGCCAAGGTAGCAGCCATTGATTGACTTAGCTTTTTATTTTTTAATTGAGTCCCTTGTATTTCCTCATCAACAAAATCGGCTATATGTCGAATATACTCCTCTGATTCTTCACCAATAACAGTAATTTCTTGACCATTTATTTTAACTACAACCTTCTTGCGCTCTGTCATAGATAATCCTCTCCTTTAAATCTATAACTATCCATTTTATACAATTTTAATCAAATTTATTTTTAAAACGTTTTTTCATGACCTACTATATACTATTTCGCTTTATTTCAAGTATTTCCTTCCAACTACAAAGAAAATTTATAGTTCAATAATTATTTTATCAGATAAAAAAATAATTTGAAAGGTATTATTTGGGAATGCTATTATTTTTATTTTATTCATTTTTAATAAATACACTAGACTGACAGCTTATGGAATTATATGTATATTTCATGTTTTTCTATTGGTTTGGTAATATTTTCATATTATAATAATAATATAAGGGGGAGTTTAGATGAATAAAAAGCTTATTTTACTTGGCATCTTAATTATTTTACTAATGGCTATCTCTTTTACAGGTTGTACAGCTAAGAAAGCTGAATATGCTAAGGACCTAGAAGAGCTAACACCTCAGCAATATCACTCCAAGGAAATCTCTGAATTCATAAAAGAAAAAGAAAAGATTTATACAGCAATTATGATTTTTAATTACATCACTATAGGTTTTGCTTTTGGTTTAGTAATAAAATACCTATTAATAGATAATGAATTGGAATCTCAGTACAGACTGTCAATAGTCTTAGTTAATTCTTTAGCAATTGTAGCAACGGTGGTTTCCTTCGATTCAGTACAGTTTGCATCATTCTTTGTAAACAAATATGGTCAGATACCCTATCCTACTTTCAATATATTGATATTTGAATTAATAGCTGGAATTATAATAGTATTTTCAATATGGTTAATCAAGTATATGAAGAAAAAAACTGAAGAACATTCAAAAAATCTGAAATTACATTCAGATGATGAGAATTGGGAAGCATGGTGGAATAAGTAACGAATCTCAAATTATCATAAAATTTTTATTAGTAATGGCGTCATATAAATGACGCCATTACTTTGCTTTCTATTTTCTTTTATTTTATCTTTTCTAATATTCTTAACTTGTCTTCTAATTCACTAGTCTTCTTTTTAAGCTTAAATATGCTATGTGCTGACCATATTACATAGATAAATAAAGCGATTTTAACGATAAATTTTACTATGGTAATAATAGAGTTTGCTATATTAAAAGTTGGATCTGTATACCCACCTATAAACAACATTGTTAATATAAATAAGCTTATAAGTATAGTTGAAATAAGAATAGGATACTCTTCAAGTATTGATTTTTTCATTTAAGACCTCCTTTAAAAACTAGTTATAATAATTATTACAGAAAAAATTATCAATCCTATTCCTATTAATCTTGTAACTCCTAAATACAACTCACTTGGCTCAGCACTCTTAAACATCCATCCTTTAGATAAATGAAAGGAAAGTTGCGGAGCTATTATATTGATTAACCCTGCTATTATTAAAAATGGAACCCAAAATATACTGATAGAATCTTCATTTCTATTTTTATTATTACTGGTACTGAAGGTAGTATAAATGTCTTTCAAAATTTTATCCGTTTTTGCTGTTAACTCCATATTAGCATTAGCACTAATACCACTTTCATGTACTGTGGCTTCATCTCCATTTGGAAATTTAACTTTTATAGCATTTCTATCTTTCTCTATTTCATAATATTCTTGTTTTGAAACTATCATTTTAAATTTATTTCTTGATGATTCACTTAAAACTATCTCAATAGTAGAGTCATCCTCTGCCCTATATAATTTACTATTATTATCCTGACTCTCTAAATCATAATATTTGTTATTAAAATATATCCAGTCAGTATTTTCCTTGCTTGAACAACCGGATAACAGTAAAATACTAATCAATAAAACTATACTAAATATTTTCTTCAATTTGTCTCCCCCCACATAGTCAATTATAACAAATAAAACATCCTTTTATTATTTGTGCTCAATTAACTATTTTTTGATTATTTATTAGTTCATTACATGATAACATTACTTTATCATCTCTTCAATCTTATCTATTCTCTTATTAAGTTTACAAGCTCTCCCTAATCTATATTAATAAATTCTTCACAAGCTGAAATTAACATATTCCTTGTCAAAATAGTAAAGGAAACTGCAAATTGAAGATTTATGCAATTTCCTTTATAAGTTTAATACTCTGTTCTACTACATCTCAAATCAACTACAATATTGCTTAGTTTTTTTGTAATTCAGCAATGATTTTCTTTGTTAATTCATTAGAAATATGTGTTTTATATAGTAATGCTTCTTTAATCTCTCTATCGTATACATCTATTAAAGTAAGTCCATCCTCATAAAGATCAATAAAATATATGCGAAAAGATTCATTATTAGCAGTTTTAAGTTTTGAACCGTAGTCTAAGTAAATAGAATAATGAGGATATCTATTGTCGTTTTTTATAGAATAGTCAAAATACTCGAATCCTCTTAGATTATCAAGTTTCTTGGCTTGTAATTCACTTACTAATTGCATAATTAATTTTTCATCTTTTATTGTAACTTCTTTATCTTCTCTCAAGCTTTCAAGAATTTCACTAGTGTTATATGATTTATGCTCTTCAACTTTATTTATAGTTATAGAATCAGGTGCCCCTAATCTACTTATATCCAATGTTTTATGCTCGACAAACAGTTTATTATTTGGAAATATAAACATAACAATGCTTAATGCGAACATAAAAAGTGAGCCAGCAATTCTCCATCCTTTTTTGCCTTTTTTATTGTCTTTGATTATTTTTTTTATATTCTTATACTGTAAACAAATGACAAAGACTGCAATTAATATGCTTACTATTTGATAATTTAAATGTAAAAACTCTTCTCCAGAATTAAATATTTCATAACTATTTATAAAAATAGCAACTAACAATATAGAATAAACAATGATTTTTACGATTTCTTTAAATTCTACATGTTCACCTTTATTTGATTTTATAATTAACTTCACTAGAGGCTCAATAACCATAAATACAAGGCTTGCTAAAAGCAAAGAATAAATTAAATAGTTAACTTGAGGTTGTATAAATGCAAAGTATAAGAAAGACATACCTAAAACTACTCCCAAAATTATAGTAACCAGACTTTTAGATTTATCATTATCCTCGTTATTATTCAAATTAGTTTCTTTATTTTCTTCGTTGATATTAACCACCTCTTTTCATTCTATCTCATATTAATATAAATGTGGTTTATATATTCTTTAAACCATCTAATTCCTTAAGCTTTTCTATTTGCTCTATCATACTATTATAATTTAAATAATACCACTTTGTTAGCTTCCAGTCTTTTATAATATGAGCTAATACAATATTTGCATAATTCCAAAGCTTTGAACAGTTATAGTCAATCTTAAATTCATTCCATGAAATTTCAAATGAGGATTCATCACATAATGATTGATAATAAGTAGCTAGTATATCTTCCTCCCACCTACTATCAACCCATAAGCTTCCTTTATCATTCTTATAATCTCCTAAAAGCCTTCCAATGTCCTGTGAATAACACCCAATACATGCATGCTCCCAGTCAATAAATTTAATCTGTTTATCATTATTAATTATATTTATAGGTAATAAATCGTCATGAATTAAAACTTGTGGTTGACCTCTTAATCTCTTTGCTGCCAATTTTAATACTTTAATAGTATCTGTATTTAAAGTTTTAGTTTTCCCTTTGTTTATTAAGTTCTCTATTTTATCAAGTTTATCCATTAGCATTTCATTATTGTTCATTACCTTGGAATAATCTTTTGATCTCAAATCTAAATTTAAAAACTTGCAGTGTAGCTTTGCTAGCTCATTTCCAACTCTACAATAAGTACTTAAATTCCCTTCTCGTAAAGTCTTACCTTCAATAAATTCTAGTAAAAACCATGTCTTACCACCATCAGCAATAATTTTACCTTTATAATTAGGAACTGGAAGTGATTTTTCGCGAAGAAATTTCTCATATATAATTGCTTCATAGTCATTTTGAGATTTTTTCAGTATGTATTCATTAGATTTAGTACGAACAAAGTATACATTATATTTTTTATTTAATTCTCCATCCTCTAACCTTTTCAACTCAATCACGTCTTTACTATCATAATCATAAATTAAACAATCTACTATTTTATCTATACCTTCGTCTAAAATACAATCTTTTTTACTATCAGTAATCACCATTTTATTCCTTTCTAAGAGATAAATCTTGAAATTTCTTTTCGTTTTCTATAAACTCTTCCTTTGTCAATCCATATAGTATTATGTCATGGTATCTACCATCTGTATATACCATTTGGCGTTGAACGCCTTCTTGTACACAACCTACTTTTTTAAGCATTGTAGGAGAAGCAATATTAGTTTCTAGCACTGACCCATAGTACTTATTTAATCTACGTTCAAAGAATGCATATCTTAACAGTATTCTCATTGCTGCAGTACCATAGCCCTTTCCCCTATAATCACGACCAACCTGCATACCTATACTAAATGTACCATTTCTCTCATCAATAGAATTTAAGTTTAATGCTCCAACATTTGTTCCATCTAAGGTTTCTATAGTAAACATATATCTATTCGTTTCAGTATTAAAATTAACAAACTTATTTACTCCTTCCTGCTCTAATTCTAAAGAAGTAGGAAGTTCGATTTGGTATTGTAGCTTTCTTCTTGCTTCGCTATCAAACATATTGTAATAGCTTTCTTCCCAATCTTCTGGCAACATTGGACGCAAGCGTATCTTTGCACTTTGCCAATAATACTTATCATATTTTATTTCCTTCATAATCTCACCCCTAAAATTACTTATATATTCTTCCCTTTTTCTTAACATGCTACCAAATAATTATAACATTCCACCTTAAAGAAAAATGTCGGAATATGTTTTTTTATACAATTTAATACTCATCATCTATTACAATAAAGTACTTATAATTTTATTTTAATATAAAGTTATTTTTTTACCAATATCAACATACTAAAAGGTCCATTTAACTTATTAGAATGTCATTATTAAGATATTAAGTGAAGATTTATATACTTTCTTAGTCTGACTATTAGCTAGAATTTATTTCAAATATAAAAAAACCAACAGAAAACTGCTGGTTTTTTTATTGCTCTATATCATTTACAAAAATTATAATCGGCTATATTATGCTCTCAATTCTGCGTTTAAATTTTCTTTAAGAGCTTTTACTATTGGGTCATGAACTTTAGCTATTTCTTCATCAGTTAATGTCTTATCCAATGACCTATAAGTAATTGAATACGCCACACTTTTCTTTCCTTCAGGTATTTGGTCTCCTGTATATATATCAAATAACTCTATACCTTCAACTAATTTATTTCCATTATCCCAAATGATTTTCTCGATATCTTTAACTAAAATATCTTTATCTAATACTAAAGCTATATCTCTTGAAATGGCAGGATATTTAGGTAGTTCTTTATACTTTCTTTCTAAATTCGAGAGTATTCCTATTATTTCAAGGTCTAGCTCTGCAATATATATTCTTTCCTTCATTCCATAGTTCTCTAATACATCAGGGTGAACTTCACCAATAGTACCTAACACATGATTATTCTTAGTTATATTAGCAGTTCTTCCAGGATGGAACGTAACATAGTTTTCTTCTCTTAAATACTCTTGATTAGTAATACCAAGTCTCTTAAGCATAGAGTCTACAATACCTTTAATATCAAAATAATCAACTTTTCCATACATTCCAATACATAAAGTTTTATTTTCATATGGTAAAGACTTAACTGGTACAGATGTTGGTCGGAAGATATTTCCTATCTCAAAAGCCCAAGCTCTATCAACATCATACTTATAGTTCCTAGTTAAAACTTCAAGCATATTAGGAACTAAAGTAGTTCTCATAACACTAAAGTCTTCACCTAGTGGATTCATAATCTCAACATATTGTCTTTTCAAACTACCTTTTGGAAGATTAACTTTATCATATACCTTCGGACTCACGAATGAATAAGTAGTTATCTCATTTAATCCAAGCCCCACTAGTATATCAGTAATATTATCTTCTATTCTTCTAGCTGTTGATTTTTCTCCCTTGGTTAATGTGCCTACTAAAGGTACTGGTGGTATCTTGTCAAAGCCATAAATTCTACCTATTTCTTCGATAAGATCAGCTTCCTGCTCCACATCCTGTCTAAATGTTGGAACCGTAACCTCGATATTCTCACCATTTACTTTAGACTCAAGTCCTAACCTATTAAGAGTTTCCATCATTTGATCAGCCGCTAAATCAATATCAAGCATATTATTCACTCTGAATGGTCTTAAATCTATTACCTTCTCTTTAGCAACAGACTTATATATGTCTATGTTCCCAGCTACAACAGTTCCTGCTCCAATTTCTTCAATTAATTGACAAACTCTGTTACATGCTTCATTAGCTAGATTAGAATCTAACCCTTTTTCATACCTAGATGATGCATCTGTTCTTAACCCTAAGGCTCTAGAAGTGAGTCTAACACTTCTTCCATTAAAGTTGGCAGATTCAATAAGAATAGTCTTGGTTTCTTCACTTACTTCACTATTTGCTCCACCCATTACTCCTGCAACTGCAATAGGCTTCTCATTGTCAGCAATTACAAGCATTGAATCATTTAGTTCCCTTTCAACGTCATCAAGGGTTTCAATTTTTTCACTCCCTGTGGCTCTTCTAACTGTAACCTTTTTGCCTTTTATATTTTCTAAATCAAATGCATGTAGTGGTTGCCCAAGCTCAATCATTACGTAATTTGTGATATCAACTATATTATTAATTGGCCTTACGCCTGCTTCTGCAAGCTTTCTTCTAAGCCACAATGGAGAAGGTTTCACATCAATATCCTTAACTACCCTAGCATAGTATCTAGGACATAATTCTTCGTCCTTTACTTCAATTCCATTTACATATTGATCTATTTGGTCTACTTCATTTTCTATTTTTATCTGAGGGCACTCTAAGTCCCTATTTAACGTTGCAGCTGTTTCTCTAGCCATACCTACTATACTTAGACAATCAGGTCTATTTGGAGTAATCTCAAAGTCTATTACTACTGAATTAAGTCCCATTACTTCCTTGATGTCCTGTCCTAGAGGATACTCTTTATCTAGTATGTAGATACCATTCTTTAGTTCTTTTATTATCAATCCCTCATCTATCCCTAATTCTTCTGCTGAGCATAACATTCCAAATGAAGGCTCTCCTCTTAGTTTAGATTTCTTAATCTTCATTCCATTTGGTAACTTAGCTCCTACCAATGCAACAGGAACATAGTCACCTTCATTAATATTCGTAGCTCCAGTAACAATTTGAAGCTTTTCTTCACCAACATCTATTGTAGTAATAACTAGCTTATCAGCGTTTGGATGACTAACTATCTTTTCAATTTTTCCAACAACTACATTATTTACTCCTTTATCTATTTCTTCTATAGAATCAACATGGGAACCTGACATTGTAAGTCTATCAGCTAACTCTTTAGTATCTATACCATCTATATTAACATACTCTTTTAGCCATTTTACTGGTATTAGCATTCTATCCCTTCCTTTCAAACTTAATATATATTACCTTTATAATCTAATGTACAGTAAATATACCTTAGACAAGATATATCATGAACTTTAGACAATTTAATACATAGTCTAATATTTAATATACAAAAATATTAAATATAACTAAAATTGATTTAAGAATCTCATATCATTTTCAAATAGCAACCTGATATTATTAATTCCATATTTCACCATGGCTATTCTATCTACTCCTAACCCAAATGCAAATCCACTATATTCTTCTGGATCAATTCCACAATTTCTTAAAACATTTGGATGAACCATACCGCATCCTAATAGCTCCATATCCCATCCAGTTCCATGACATGAAGTACATCCTTCACCTCTACATTTTAAGCAAGAAACATCTACCTCTGCACTAGGCTCAGTGAATGGGAAGTGATGAGGTCTAAATCTAGTTTTCATATCCTCTCCAAAAAGCTCTTTAATAAACATATCTATTGTGTGTTTTAAATTAGCAATAGTAATATTCTTATCAATAACTAGTCCCTCAAGCTGATGGAACATAGGTGAATGGGTATCATCTACATCATCAAATCTAAAGGTTCTTCCAGCAGAAACTATCTTAAATGGTGGCTTCCTCTGCTTCATCACTCTAATTTGTACTGGTGAAGTATGGGTTCTTAAAAGAATATTATCAGTTATATAAAATGTATCTGATAAATCCCTTGAAGGATGGTTTTCAGGTGAATTTAATGCATCGAAATTATTATGAACAGTCTCAATCTCAGGTCCTTCAACCACATCAAATCCCATATTCATAAACACATTTTCTAATTCTTCCTTCACCTTTAATAGAGGGTGCCTATGACCTATTACTTTTGTTTTACCAGGCATAGAAATATCAATTTTCTCAGCCTTAAGTCTTGCCTTCTTTTTTGCTTCCTTGAAATCAGATTTAACTTGATTTAATTGACCTTCAATAGCTTCTCTAACTTCATTTGCTAATTGACCAATAACTGGTCTTTCCTCCTTAGACAACTTACCCATGCCTCGAAGAACTTGTGTTAATTCACCCTTCTTGCCAAGATATTTCACTCTAATATTATCTAATTCTTCCAAATTAGATGACTGTTTAATGGCATCAAGAGCATTTTCCATTATGTTTTGCAATTTTTCCTTCATAAATAAAACTCCTTTCTGATTAAAATTTAATATTTTTATTTTTTGATGCATCAAATCAACTATTTATGTAAACAAAAAATAAATTATAAATATAAAAAACCTTCATCCCAAAAAAGGGACGAAGGTATAATCCGCGGTACCACCCTTATAGCTTTTAAATATATATCTATAAAGCCACTTAACAATAACAATAACGGCCATTATGCCGGCATAAGCCTACTAATACTTTCAGCTTAGCAGTTCAAGAGTGAACTTCAGTATTTTCCAACCTAAAGATGCTTTCAGCCTTTGGCACCTTTTCTCTAAAGGACTCCAATACCTACTCTCTCTATCAAAACCTTTAAATATTCAAATGTATTAATTTAACAGCAATTTCCTATACATCAAATACGCAGCAATAGATCCCGTTAAACTAAAAATTTTCCAGTAAAAATTAGCATCTACCATAGGCGAACACCCCTTCAGTGCTATTTATATAAATTATAGCATGGGGTATTTTAAAATACAAGTAATATGTAAACTAAATTTGCATTTTTTTGCAATCTTGTCTTTGTCTACTTGCTTCATACATAACTATACCTGAGGCTATCGCTGCATTTAAGGACTCTGCCTCTCCTTTCATGGGAATCTTAGTACTATAGTCTGATATTTCTATAACTCTATCAGACACTCCAGAGGCTTCATTTCCTATAATCAAAGCAAAGTCTTGTTTAAAATCTATATTATAGCAATAATCACTAGACTCTAAGGATGTAGATATTATTTTTATCTCTTCCTTTTTTAAAGAAGCAATAATGTCTTCTATATCGCCTTCAAATGCCAGAGGGATATGAAAAATTGAACCCATAGTTGATCTTATAGTTTTGGGATTAAATACATCTACACATCCCTTAGTTACAACTATTCCATTTGCTCCTAATGCATCAGCAGTGCGTATTATAGTTCCCATATTTCCAGGGTCCCTTAATTCATCCAATATTACTAAAAAATTATTGTTTTTTAGTACAACATCCTTAAGGGAGCTTAATTTAAATTTTACTACCGCAATAATACCTTGTGGATTTTCAGTATCTGATATTTCATTTAGTAGCTTATCAGGTATATTATATGCATTTTCAAAATTTTTAATCTCATCAAATAATTCGCATCCTCCATTAATATCAAATAAAGCATCGGAATAGAGGAAAAATTCAATATCTGCTTTAGAGATTAACCCTTCTTCAACTGCCTTCAATCCTTCTACAAAGTAGTTCGCTGATTTCCATCTTGCTTTTTTTCTATGTAAAGATTTTACATGCTTTATAAGTGAGTTTGAAGAGCTAGTTATCTTGCGTTCCATTAATTACACCTCATTATTATCTTCTTTCAAGTTTTCTCAAATCTTCATTACTACCGATTACTATAAGTACATCTCCTTCTCTAATAACATCATCGCCATATGGTGTTATATTAATATCATTGCCATGCTTTATAGCCATAACATTTATACCATATTTCGTCGGAAGTCCAATTTCCTTTAATGCTTTACCTACCCACTCTTTATTAGTTGAAATTTCTACGATACTATAGTCAGGAGCAAGTTCTATGTAATCTAGTATATTAGTTGAAACTAAATTGTGTGCAACTCGTAAACCCATTTCTCTTTCTGGAAATACTACCCTATCTGCTCCTATTTTCTTTAAAACCTTACCATGCAAATCATTATGAGCCTTAGCTATAACTGTTTTTACACCCAGTTCCTTCGCTATTAGTGTAGCCATAATAGATGCTTGAATATCAGATGCAATACTAACAACTGCAACATCAAAGTTCCTTATTCCTAAAGTTCTCAATGCATTCTCATCAATAGCATCTGCCGCTACTGCGTGAGTTACATGATCAGATAAATCCTGTATCTTTTCTTCATCTTTATCAATAGCTAATACATCATATCCAAGACTATAAAGACTTGTAGCAACACTAGCTCCAAACCTTCCACAGCCTATGACAACAAATTGTTTCATATTTTCACCATCCTATCCAACTAAAATTCTTTCCTCTGGATATCTAAAGTTACCTTTCTTGCGCTTTCTTCTCTTTGCAAAGGCAAAGGCCAGAGTTAGTGGTCCTACTCTACCAATAAACATAGTAAAGGTTATTATAAGTCTTCCTAAAACCGATAAATCAGATGTTATTCCTCTACTTAACCCTACAGTTCCAAATGCTGAAGTAGCTTCAAATAATACATCTAAGAATGAAGCATCACTCCCACCTTCTGTAATAGATAACATCATAGTAACTAAAATAACTATTGCCAATCCTATTCCTATAACTGCTAATGATCTCAATACTAAATCATTAGGAATTCTCTTTTTAAAAAGTTGTATATCCTCATTACCCATGATAACCGATGCCATTCCTAATACTAGAGCACCAATAGTAGTCGTCTTTATTCCACCTGCTGTAGAACTTGGTGAACCACCAATAAACATAAATATGATAATTAAGAATGCAGTTGCATCACGAATAGAACCCATATTAACACTATTAAATCCTGCTGTTCTTGGAACTAATGATTGGAACCAAGATGCAAGAATCTTTCCTTTAAAAGATAAATTTCCTAACGTTTCAGGATTACTATACTCTATTATAAACACTAATATAAATCCAAGTAATAATAAAATCCCTGAAATTAATAGTACCAATTTTGTATGTAAAGAAAATCTTTTGAATCTCTTATTATTTGTAATGTCTATGTAAACAGTATATCCTAATCCTCCAATTATAACTAATAAGCCTATAACAATGTTTACTACAAAGTCAGACACAAATGTCTCCATACTAGTTCCAATTAAATCAAATCCTGCATTACAAAATGCTGATATTGAGTGGAATATTGAAAAGCTTATCCCTTTTAAGTATCCATACTTAGGTATAAATCTAGTTGCTAATAAAATGGCTCCTATCCCCTCTATGGTAAACGTAGAAATGATAATATACTTAATCAACTTAACCACTCCTGAAAGGGTAAAGTGATTTAGCTCCTCTTGGATTATAAGTCTTTCTTTTAATGTAATTCTCTTTCCTAAAATTAATGCTATCAAAGTAGCCATAGTCATAAAGCCTAGACCTCCAATTTGGATCAAGACCAATATTACTACCTTCCCAAATATAGTCCAATGAGCTGCAGTATTCACTACTATAAGTCCAGTAACGCACACCGCTGAAGCGGAAGTAAATAATGAATCAATCAGCCCTATACTTTTACCACTTTGAGATGCAATGGGTAGATTAAGTAATGTAGCACCAATTAAAATCAGCCCTGCAAAACCTAATACAAGGGTCTGAGCTGGATTTAGTTTTAATTGATTTCCTTTGTCTTTTGAGTTTATTGCTATCATCCCCTAGCATAATAAAATATTTGTTTTCCAAATTTAAATAACTATTTTTATATTATACCACTTTAGTCATAAGTTTAAAAGGTAATATAGCTTCATAAAAAAAAGTCCCGAAATCGGAACTTTTAGTTACTTTTTGATATTTCAACTAATTTAGCAAATCCTTGTGGATCATAGATTGCCATTTCTGATAACATTTTTCTATTTATATCAATGTTTGCCTTTTTAAGTCCATTAATGAACCTACTATAAGACATACCATTTTGTCTAGCAGCAGCATTAATTCTAGTTATCCAAAGCTTTCTAAAATCTCTCTTTCTAAGTTTTCTACCAATGAATGCATAATTTAATGATTTCATTACTGCTTGATTTGCTGGTTTGAAAAGCTTACTCTTTGCTCCATAATAACCTTTAGCAAGCTTCAATACTTTCTTATGCTTCTTTTTCGCGTTTATTGCCTTCTTTACTCTAGCCATTGTAGTCTACCTCCCTTATCCTGTTTATATTAATATGGTAACATTACCTTTACTTTTTTCTCATCAGCCTTGCTTACTAAAGTCGCTTTTCTTATATTTCTAACTCTCTTAGGACTACGAGTTGATTTTCCAATAAAGTGATTACTGTGCATTCTACTTCTTTTAATCTTTCCAGTTCCAGTTTTCTTATATCTTTTTGCAGCAGCTTTACGTGTCTTCATTTTTGGCATATTATTTCCTCCTCTCAGTTCTTACTGTGATTTTTTAGGAGATAAAAACATAATCATATTTCTACCTTCCATTTTAGCTCTTTTCTCTATAACTCCAACTTCTGAAGTTTTTTCAGCAAAGTCCTTTAGTACTTCTCTACCTAGTTCAGTATGACCTAGTTCTCTACCTCTAAATCTTACTGTTACTTTAACTTTATCTTCATTTTTTAAGAACTTTATTGCTTGCTTAGCTTTAACATTTAAATCGTGTTCCTCAATGTTAGGACTTAATCTTACTTCCTTAACATTAATGATTTTTTGATTCTTCTTAGCTTCTTTTTCTTTCTTCTGCATTTCGTACTTATATTTACCATAGTCCATGATTCTACATACTGCTGGTCTAGCGTTTGGAGCAACCTTAACTAAATCTAATCTCTTATCATTAGCAATCTTTTGCGCTTCCTTTGTAGCCATAATCCCTACCTGCTCGCCATCAGCACCTATTAATCTCACTTCTCTATCTCTAATTTGCTCATTAATCTGAAGATCTTTAATACTATGACACCTCCTATATTTTTTAACTAAATAACAAAAAGCGGACAGTATAACCATCCGCTTCAAATAACATTGCAAAAAGAACATAACTAGTCATTCACAACTAGTATAAAATTCATATTAACCTTATTAGCCATGCCATAAGGTGAGAAGCGGATACTTCTACTTTGTTTTAATTATTATTAACTAAAGTACATATCGTAGTACATTATATGCTAAAATTTAAATGTTGTCAACAAAAAGTTTTATCTTTTGATAAGACTCCCACTTCTATAAGTGGGAGAGAAGATTTCTCTTCAGGTGGAG
>NZ_JAETGO010000050.1 GCF_016765695.1 Sporosalibacterium faouarense
TTTTTTTCCATTATTGGTATTTTTAATTTTACTCTTATATTTATTGATAATATAATGACAATGTATAAATTATGATTAATTATTTAGGGGGGGTTGTTGTGAAAAATAAAAAAGCAATTATTTTTACTGGCGCCATAGTTGGAATTTTCTCTGTCATACTTGTGAAATATGGTAATCCTGCAAATATGGGTTTCTGTATTGCGTGTTTTCTAAGAGATATCACTGGAGCTCTTGGCCTGCACAGAGCACCTGTAGTCCAATACATAAGACCTGAAATTATAGGTCTAGTTCTTGGTGCTTTCTTAATGTCATTTGCTTCTAAAGAGTTTAGAGCAAGAGGAGGTTCTTCACCTTTTATTAGGTTCTTACTAGGATTTATAGTTATGGTTGGTGCTCTTATGTTCCTTGGATGTCCATTGAGGATGGTACTTAGAATAGCTGGTGGTGACTTAAACGCTATTGTAGGTCTCATTGGCTTTATTGCAGGTATAGGGGTAGGCATATTTTTCCTTAATAAAGGATTTAGCCTTAAAAGGAACTATAAACTCTTAAACTTTGAAGGTTTCATATTTCCTGGATTAAATTTAGGACTACTTCTATTACTTATTATTGCTCCAGCATTCATATTTTTTAGTGAAAGTGGTCCCGGTTCGATGCATGCACCTTGGCTACTAGCACTAGCAGCTGGACTTATAGTTGGTGGTTTAGCACAAAAAACAAGACTTTGTATGGTAGGTGGAATAAGGGATGCTATTTTATTTAAAGACTACTACTTAATATCTGGATTTATATCAATATTGGTAGTAGCCTTAATAGGCAACTTATTAATAACAAAATCCTTTACTCTAGGTTTTGCTAATCAACCTGTGGCACATATGGATGGAATTTGGAACTTTTTAGGTATGCTATTAGCAGGATGGGGTTCAGTTCTGCTTGGTGGATGTCCACTTCGCCAACTTATACTTTCAGGTGAGGGTAATATCGACTCTGTAATGGCTGTAATGGGTATGGTTTTTGGTGCTGCTTTCTCCCATAATTTTAATCTTGCAGCTTCACCTAAAGGTTCTACTCCAAATGGACAGATAGCAGTTATTATCGGTTTCCTTATTCTGTTAGGAATCTCATATTTCAATATTGAAAAAATAGGTGTGAAAATGAAAGGAGATGTAAAACTTGAAGCTTAATTTGATAGATGCTAGGGGAAGATCTTGTCCAGAACCTGTTCTTATGACAAAAAAAGCTATAGAGTTAAATCCAGAAGGAATTGAAGTTCTAGTAGATAATACTACTGCTCGCGATAATATCAAAAGATTTGGAAATAATTTAGGCTACAATATAGAAATAGCTGAAAAGGATGAGGACTTTGTCCTTACTCTAAAAAAATGACTAAAGAATACTTAGCTACATTTTTTACCCATTCTGGAGCCATTAAATATAATAGATATCTTAAAAGTCAAGGTTTTTCAGTTGATTTAATGCCAGTACCAAGAAAATTAAGCTCAAATTGTGGCATAGCTGCTAAATTTAAATGTGATACTATTGATATTAAGACTATGATAAGTGAAGATATTGAACAGCTTTTTGGAATTGAAGAAAGTAACTATAAATTATTATATAAGACAAATGAGGATTAATTTTCGCTTATACTAATAATAAATCCACTGACTCCATAAAATATACCCTTAGTCAAGGACAATTTAAAAAAGACTATGTGGAATTAAAAAGATGATTTCTGTACTTAATAGGAGTCATCTTTTTTAATCCCCATTAACATCTAATATCTATTGTTATTGTAGTAAATTATACATTCATCTATTAATTTCTTTATTCTACCTTTTCAATCACAACGGTAAAATCTTCACTGATTTCTTCCAGTTTTTCAATTCCTGACTCTATCCTACCGAGAGAAATTAAACCATTGGCATAGCTATGATCTTTATAAAAGATTGCCAGATTTGCCCATGGGGCATACAGTGTCAAATCCCCTTTTGATGGATCAAATCCTCTTGGTGCATCATCAGTTGATAAGTTTCTCGGGAGGTAACTTATCTTTTCTGTTGCAGCATAATCTTCAAATTGCAATGTTAAAGGTAATAGTTTTAAGAAATCCCTGCTAGTTGGGTTGTCATATATTTTTACAATTATTTCTTCATTATTGAAACTCATTCTTATACTAATTTCGTCATTATCTTCTATTTGTTCACCGTCAGTTGTAATAATTCGATTTGGTTTATCAATTTTTTCAATTGAATTATCTGCCATAACATCACCACCTTCTGGATTTACACTATTCTCAATTAAAGTCTCATCATTCTCTGGCTTTTCACAGACATCTTTAATGTTTTCTTGCTCTGTCCCACAAGCCGATATTAAAGAAACTAATGAAATCATAAAAATAAAAATTAATGGTTTTTTCATTAATTCTCACCTCCAGTCCGATTAAGTTTCATAGTTATAATACTCTATGCTAAGACCATCTATTCACACTCCTACATAATCTTGTGCTATATCCACATCTAAATAAAGTCTCCAATAGTATAATCCTATCAAGCTATAATCTTACATTTATTTCCTAATTTTTATGTTACATAAATAATAATACTTCGAGTAAGGTCTAAGTCAAGGAATTATTATAAAAAAAAGCCTCTTTACACTTTTATTATCTAGTAAAAGGTAAAGAGGACTTATTTTAATACTTTTTTCATTTTATTATTTGATAAAGATAGATAAAGAAATATAAAGTGAATTCTGGATTATCATTAATAAAATTTTACGAACTCAGAAGTAGTCTTTCTAGCTCCCCTTATTTTGCTGCTACTTTTATCCATTTTACCCATAGTAACCATAAGAACTGGAACTTCATTATCTGATATATTTAATAATTCTCTTATCTTATCTTTTTCAAAATATATCATAGGGCATGTATCCCAGCCTTTATTTTTAGCAAGTAGCATAAATAGCATTGCTGATAGTGAGGCATTCCTTATAGCTTCATCATGTTGAAAACTTTCTCCCCAACCTTCATAAAGGTTATTAATAATATCAAGCATCATATTATACTCTGTTTTATCAAGTATTCCTAGCATCTTTGAACCCTCATAGATTTCACTTGCATTTAAATGAGCTTTTTTATCTCCTGTAATAACTATAGTTGCAGAGGCAGTTTTGATCTTGTACTGCTTAAAAGATGCCTCATATACCTTATCAGTCAATTCTTTATCCTCTATAACATAGTATCTAGCATGCTGTAAATTAAAAGCAGATGGTGCAAGGGTTAGCTCTTCAAATATCTCATGAAAATCTTTCCTAGGTATATTAATATTTTCAATAAATTTATTTGCAGATCTTCTATCTCTTACAATTTTTAAAAAATCGGTCATTTATCATTCTCCTTCTCAAAATATTTATTTCTTCTATTGATCAATTAAAAATCTCTTGTTTAACTATGAATTAGATATGTAAAGTTTAAATAAACCTAATGGTAATCAGTATGTAATAAAAAAAGGTTGCCTTTATCAGACAACCTTACATAATCCCATTAAAATAATCATTATGTTTATAGAATACTCTCAATTTATAGTGTCAACTTTGCAATATTACATTACCCTTTAATTACATATTACTATTTTAATTAAAAAGTTTTTGCAATTTCCTGAGCTTCTTTAATTGCATTATCTACTATACCATCAGTATCATTACCTATGACATCTAGAGCATCTATAGATACAGTTGTAAAATCGGTAATTCCTAAGAAGCCAAATATAGCTCTTAAATATTTATCTCCCATTTCAAAGGAAGCCATTGGACCTTTACTATATTCTCCACCTCTTGCTGAAATATTAATTGCCTTTTTATTTGTACATAATCCTACTGATCCTTCAGCAGTATACTTAAATGTAATACCAGTTACGGAAATATAATCAATATATGCTTTTAATATAGCTGGAATACTTAGATTCCACATTGGTTCTGCAATTACATATTTATCTACTTCTGCAAACTGATATGCATATTTTAGTATAGGATGATTTCTGCTTTCTTCAGTTTTGGGTCCGAACACTGAGTTTATATCTTCTATAGTTAGTAATCTAATATCTTCTTCATATAAATCAAGAGTTATAATTTCATCTTCTGGATGGCTCTCTTTATATGTTTCAATGAATCTATCAGAAACTTTAAATGTTCTTGACTCACCCTCCGGTTTTGCATTCGCTTTAATATAAAGTACTTTACTCATTTTTATCCTCCTTATGTCTTCGTTACTTTAGTCTAATTAATTTTAATATGTTATTATTCTTTACATCTTGCTATAATTTAATTATAATTGATAAATATCTTTTTAGTAAGTAGGCACTTTTTTGTATTATAGTACCTAAAATGATACTAAAGAAGAAATCTAGAAGGAGAGATTTACTACCAAGCTACAACAGACCCATCCGTTCTTGGTTCTGTGCCCCCACATAGTACACCATTATCCATTCTCCAAATAATCTGACCTCTTCCAAAACTCATGCTGTCAACTTGAGGCTGTATATTATGTCCCCTTTCCATTAACCTCCTAGCAATATTATTAGCAAACGCTTGTTCAACCTTTATTAACTTACCCTCAACCCATTGCCATCTAGGGGCGTCTAATGCATCTTGAGGATTCATATTAAAATCTATTGTATTCATAATGACTTGAACATGACCTTGTGGCTGCATAAAGCCACCCATGACACCAAAGGGGCCTATAGGCTTGTTATCTTTAGTTAAGAAACCTGGAATGATAGTATGATAAGGTCTTTTCCCAGGAGCTAAACAATTATCATGATTTGGATCAAATGAAAAGTTATGTCCTCTGTTTTGCAAGCTTATACCAGTACCTGGAACAACTACTCCTGACCCAAATCCTGTATAGTTACTTTGAATATAAGATATCATATTACCTTCACCATCTGCTGCAGCTAAATAGACTGTACCACCGCTACTAGGTTGCCCTGGTTTAGGCATTAAAGCACTTTCTTTAATTAATTTTCTTCTTCGATTTCCATAATCCTCTGAAAGCAAGTCCCTAACCCTTACTGACATATTTTTAATATCAGCGACATATTCTTGACCATCTATAAATGCAAGTTTCATAGCTTCGATTTGTTTATGATAAGTATCAACTGATTCTTTAGATTTAAAATCATAACCTTTTAAGATATTTAAAGCCATTAAAGCTACTATTCCTTGACCATTTGGTGGAATTTCCCATACATCATATCCTTTATAATTAACTTTGATTGGTTCCACCCATTCAGCTTTATAAGCTTCAAGATCTTCTTTTCTTAGATATCCTCCATGTTTTCTAAAAAATTTATCTATTTTATCTGCTAAATTACCACTATAAAAAGATTTTCCTTTAGTATCCGCAATTGATTTTAAAGTTTCAGCATGTCCACTAGATTTCCACACTTCGCCGACTTCTGGTGGCCTTCCATGTGGTGCAAATGTCTCAAACCATCCTTTGAATTCATCTCCATCAAATGAACTATACAGTTCAAAAGCCTTATTCCATTGTTTTTTTACATTAGGAGATATCGGATATCCTTCCTTTGCATATAATATTGCAGGTTCTAGTAATTCCTTAAATGGAAGTTTACCAAATCGTTTTGATAATTCAACCCACGCAGCAGGAGCACCAGGAACTGTTACAGGGATTAATCCATACCTCGGTATTTCAGAATAGCCATTCTCTATTAATTTCTCTATAGAAATACTTTTAGGTGCGAATCCACTTGAGTTTAGTCCATGCAATTTACCTTCAGTCCAAACTAAGGCAAATGCATCTCCCCCAATGCCATTAGAAGTAGGTTCAACAACTGTTAAACACGCCGCAGTTGCTATTGCAGCATCAATTGCATTCCCTCCTTTTTTTAACACATCTAGCCCTATTTGAGCTGCAAGGGGCTGTGATGTTGCAACCATACCTTTTTTACCGTAAACGACATTTCTTCTCGATGTATAGTTATAATGTAGTGAATCAAATTTCATGTATTAAATTCCTCCTCTTAGTCATTCTTATACTTATAATCACCCAGTGAACTCGTTCTGCTAAAGCAGAACATCGGGGCTTCAGATGGAGACTCTACTCCACCTGAA
>NZ_JAETGO010000026.1 GCF_016765695.1 Sporosalibacterium faouarense
TCGGTAGAGCAGGGGACTGAAAATCCCCGTGTCGGTGGTTCGATTCCGCCTCTGGGCACCATAGAAACCCCTTACTTATTAAATGATAAGTAAGGGGTTTCCTATTTATTTTTTGAATTCTTATTAACCTATATAATATTTTTAAAAATATGAGAAATAGTTTCATACAGAAGTCCTTTTATATTATTATAAATGAGATTATTATTGTCCTTAACAATTATTAAATTATTTGGGACAGTATATATCGTTTTATCTATTAGATCAATTGATATTCTAAAATCGTCTTTGTTGAGATAGTAGCATTCATTGCCATTAGACAAATATCCATGATGAATTTGAATGTCGAATTTAAAACTTCCTGCATCAGGAATCCATTTAAAAGTATAATTTTCATCATAATGTACTTGTTCAGAAAAATTCATTGGGGATATACTGCCTTGAACACATAGCATTTCACTGTCTATAGACAAATTAGATAAGTCTATAAAAATATTTAAGCCATCATTATGATTAAGTAAATTAAAATTAAGTGAAGTAATATCAGTAATCAGATCATATATCTGTAGTGTTTTAGGAAGATAGTATATATCATCAAAATTATGTTGAAGAACTATATCTTTATAGATTTTATTTTGGGTTTTTAAATAACTCTTATATATTTTAATACTATCCTTTCCAGAAATTTCATCTTTTCGATTAAATCCTAGCCTTTTTTCTAAGGTTTTTAACTTACAGTTTTCTAAACCTAAAATATTCTTATTCTTTCGTACTAACTTAAGTATATCAAAGCTATTATCTCTATCTATAGAGAAATCAATATTATGAGTTTTATATTTAGAGTTTAAAAAAGGTATATCAAAAGTATCACCGTTAAAGGATACTAAAACGTCAAATTTTGAAATTAAGTTTTTAAAAGCTTGTAGTAACTGAAATTCATCATTTAGAGATTCTGCAAAATATTGTTCAATTATAATAGAAGTTCCTTGGGCATAAAGCATTCCAATAAGAACAATTGAATTTTTTGTTCTATTAAATCCTGTGGTTTCTATATCAAAAAAGAGAACTTCTTTATTTGAAATTAGATCTAAAAATTTATCAGGATAATAAATATTTTCATCTAACTTATGTTTTATTATATCCATTTTACCCTCCCTATAACTTTAATCCAATAATTAATACTATATTTGAACCATCCATCTACTTACATAAGTGGGAGATTCTTATTTAAAAGAAGTTTGATATTTAAGTTTCTACCTAATACTAGGCAACCCTTACAAATCTTCTCTTCTTATCATAATTCCCTTTATTTATAGGTTCAAACTCTAAAGCTGATATTCCAGAAGTATAATATTCTCCTATCTTTTCAGTTTCAATATCATCAAGCAATGCTTTGTATTTTATAACTATCTTTCCTACATTATGAGCTTTAGCATTATCAATAACCATTTTACTAGCCTTATTAATATAATCTCTTACCACACTATTTCTTTTTCTCCTTAGTCTTAATAGCTGCTTTGTATCTTTAAACTTCTCACTACAGACTTGATACATCCTAATCTTTTGTAGCTTTGCAATTTCTTTATTGAAATAGCTATTTCTAGACTTAATGACCTTACCATCAACAATATATATTTTTAGACTCACTAAAACTTATACAAGGCAGTAGGTGGGTTAGGTTTTGCTAGATACTTGCTAGAATTCTTTTCATAGTCCCTTTTAACGTTAAAAAATGCATTCCAATTTTGTTCTAAAACCTTTAAGCAATGTTGTCTATTGTGATTATGCAAGTGATCACAATGCCAATTTCTCTTATATTCTTTTTCAGTTTCTCTATAGGACTTATATTCCTTTTCTCTTAGGGTATAATTTACAATATTATATAACTTTGTAGTATGAAATGACAACACTTCAATGATATCTTACCCAAGTTTATCAAGTCTAGATCTAAATTTAAAAGTTAATTTCTGATTCACATTTTCACCTCCTACCATACAAGCTACACAAATATTATAGCACAAAATCCACGGTTCAGAACAAATGTTTGCTTTGAGGATATAAAAATTAGAATTTTGAAGCATATAATTGAAATTTACTAGTTTAGATGCATTTGACTTTTAATTACTTATATTGTATAATTCTGTTAGGAAATAAAAAGGAGAGAAGTTTGTGAGTGAATTGGTTCTTAATTAATAGAATTAAATAATGACAGTTTATTTTTAAATGTGGGTTGTAGCATTTGGTGCTTTTACGCATCATATTTTTGTTATACAAATTTTACTGTCATCTATAATTAAGAACAGTTATCCAAATACAATTATTATTTCCCAATCATAAATTATGTTGAGAATGTTTAACTATGGATATTTTTTGTTCCATAGTTTTTTTATTTATATTTTTTAGTATATAAGGATTTTAGACTATATGAATTATACTATTATTATATTTTTCTTAACTTTTATGATTAATAGTTATATGAAATAAGTTTTAAGACGTGGATAATTGGTTATCCACGTTTTTTTTGGTGTGCCCAGCATGGGCACAGTCTATAGGGTGAAAGTCCTGAACACCGAAGGTGA
>NZ_JAETGO010000075.1 GCF_016765695.1 Sporosalibacterium faouarense
TCTCTTCAGGTGGAGTGGAGTCTCCATCTGAAGTCCCGATGTTCTGCTTGAGCAGAACGAGTTCACTAGAGTTTATGGGAGAGCATTTAATCATAAAAGAAATTAAGTGATAAGTATTATCTATCACGTTAGGTGTTCATCATTTTAATTGCAAATATTAAATATATATGTTATTATTTATATTAAATTAGATGAAAAGAGGGTTGCTCAAAGATGTGTGGAATATTTAGATTTCGATTTTATACTTTATAATATAATAAAATTAATAGTATTTAAAACCTCTGCCTGTGTGTAGAGTAATCGGGATTGATCTGCCTATTTTTGAGAAGAGCTCATTAACGTATATAAAAGGGAATTGTTCAAGAGGGAAGGATAAATCTACCCTCTTTTTGTATGTCTTTAAAATAGAATAGCTATAAAGAATATTCTCAATAGATTTTAGAACTATGAATTTGTTAGCTAGGTATTTTCTTTTTATAAATTTAAAAAGAAAACCATGGAGAATAATTCTATTTTTTGCTATGATTTTTCCTTTACTTAAACACAGGCAATTTGCCTGTGTTTTTGTTTTTTATAAATTTAAACTCAGGTTAGCAATTGGTAAGAAGATGAATACTGGTTTAGGAGGCGATTGTATGATGTTTAATGGCGGTATTTTTTATATAAGATTAAGAGGTTAAGGCACGGTTCACGACGTTGTCTTTCCGAAAAAAGAAATTAATAACGTGAAAGTGAATAGTCATGATCCGTGCTATTTAGAAATTAAAATAGCTGAATTAAGGAGAATGATTAATGAACAATAAACTAAAAAATTCACAGAATTTCTTAAGGAATAACCTTTTAGTAAAAAAACTTATAGAAGCAAGTAATATAGATTCAAAGGATATAGTTTTTGAAATAGGTCCAGGAAAAGGTATAATTACAAAACACTTATCTAAAAACTGCTCAAAAGTAATTGCAATAGAATACGATAAGGAACTATATAAAAGTTTAAAGGATGAATTAAATGGATATACAAATATTGAATTGTATTTTGGAGATTTTTTAAATTTTCAATTACCATCAGAAGGTAAATATAAGATATTTTCTAGTATACCTTATAATATAACTGCTCAAATATTATCAAAAATTTTTTCAGCTGGTAATCCACCAGCGGAAGCATATTTGATTATTCAGAAGGAAGCTGCACAAAAGTATGCAGGCTTTCCATACAGTTGTGAGTGTTTTCGGTCCCTTAGTATAAAGCCATATTTTGAACTATCAATTATTTATGAGCTTGAGAGAAGGGAGTTTACTCCTGTACCAAATGTAGATAGCGTGTTTTTAAGGATAAAAAAGAGGAAAGAGTGCTTGCTAGAGAAAAAAGATGCTATAAAGTATTCGGACTTCATTTCCTATGCATTTAGTCGTCATGGGAAAGAGCTCCAGAAGAGATTTAAGAAAATATTTACCTACAAGCAATTTAGAATATTATCACAACAGTTAAAATTTGATATTTCTTCAGGTCCAACAGAAATAAAATTTAAACAGTGGATAGAATTGTTTAGGTATTATGGTAGAGGAGTATCTATAGAAAAGCAGCAATTAGTAGAAGGAGCTACAGACAAACTAATTTTTCAACAAAGTAAAATTAAGAAGAGACATCGAACCAGCAGTATTAAAAGGTAAGGTCAAAGCTAATTTTTATTCCCCTTGTATATACAGGGGGAATATCCTTACTATACTAAATTTATCTGCTTTGTTGTTTGTAAAATTTGAAAATGATAGAATAAAAGAAGAAGGAGGAAAATATATGAGAATTATTATTTCACCTGCAAAGAAGATGAGAGTAGATACAGATACTTTAGATTATTATCAACTTCCCCAATTTGTAGAGAATACAGAAATCCTTCTAGCATATTTAAAGAGACTAAGTTATGAAAAGCTAAAATCAATATGGAAATGCAGTGATAAAATAGCTACTCTGAATTATGATCGAATTCAGAAGATAGATTTATATAGCAACTTGACACCAGCTATACTTTCGTTTGAAGGCATTCAATATCAATACATGGGCTCAGAAGTGTTTGATATTAATGAATTTGAATACCTACAGACGCATTTGCGCATTTTTTCTGGATTTTATGGGATGTTACGCCCATTTGATGGTGTTGTTCCCTATAGATTAGAAATGCAATCAAAACTGAGAGGTAAGGAGTTAAACTCATTATATGAATTTTGGGATAGAAGTCTAGCAGATAGTCTTTTTTCAGAAAGTAATTGCATTATAAACTTGGCTTCCAAAGAGTATAGTAGATGTATTTCTAATTATTTAGATAAAAGTATAAGATTTATTACTTGTATTTTTGGAGAAATGATTAAAGGAAAGATAGTTGAAAAGGGTACATTAGTAAAAATGGCAAGAGGTGAAATGGTAAGGTTTATGGCAGAAAATCAAATTAAAGATATAGAGGAAATTAAAACTTTCAATAGACTAAATTATACTTTTAGAGATAAACTATCAGATGAAAACACATATGTATTTTTAAAAAAGAAAAATAACTAGATTGAAGATATTGCTTTAGTTAATAACTTAATAGATACAATTAAGATAAGAATAAAATGCAATTATAAAACACAAAATCAAAGGGGGATTATGAAATGAGATACGAAGTAAGACAAAAGGTATTTAGTTTTGGGGATGATTTTACGATTAAGGATAGTAATGAATATGACCAGTTTATAGTTAAGGGTAAAGTATTTTCATTAGGAGATAAATTAAAGGTCACAGATATGGAAGGAAATGAAGTGACAAGTATTGAACAGCAATTAATGAGCTTTTTACCAAAATACCATATATATACTAATGGTCAGCTAAGAGCTACTGTAAAGAAAGAATTGTCATTCTTTAAACCTAAGTTTTATATAGAAAGTAGCACAGGCAATTACTCTATGGAAGGGAATATTCTTGCTTATGATTTTAATATATTAAAAAATGGTGAGATTATTGCAATAGTAAACAAAGGGTGGTTTACATTCTCTGATACTTATGGAGTTGATATTGTGGATAATGAAGACCAAGGATTTATATTATCTCTAGTTATAGTCATAGATCAAGTTTTACATGATAAGAAGAGCAACTAAACTTATGACTAAAAGATCAAATACAAAGCATGATGACTAAGCTTCACATATGTACTATTTTATTGTGAATTACTAGTATAAAAACATATAAAATATAAGTTTTAATGTGTATAACCCTTCTATCTTTTAAGATAGAGGGGTTTCGTCTTTGCGAAAAACATATAATAATGTCAAAAAAGAAGGAATTATATATATGAATATGGAATATTTATTTTTAAAGGTACTACCAATGACGATATTGTCTTTATAAAATTTAAGTTAGATTAGATATAAGTAATTCTTATTGCAATAAAATAAGTATAAGACAAAATCTGATGATTGGAGGGATGAAGAATTGAAAATCACTCAGATGCGTTACTTTCAAAAAGTATGTGAATTTAATAATATAACTCGAGCAGCAAAGGAATTATATGTTTCTCAACCTGCAATATCTGCAAATATTAAAGAGTTAGAAAAAGATCTTAATGTTAAATTATTTGTTAGAAAAAATAATAAATTGATAATAACAGAGGAAGGCAAATTTTTATTACAGAAAGTAGACCATTTACTGAAAGAAATAGATGATCTAGTGCAAGAAATGCATAATCTAAAAAGCTATCGCACAATCAATGTAGGAGTACCACCTATGATTGGTGAACTAATATTTCCCCACATATTTTATGAATTCAGAGAGAAATATCCAAGTGTTAATTTAAATATTGTTGAATGTGGATCGAAACAATTAATCGATTTAGTTAAAAATAATGAGATAAATGTAGGATTTGGAATAGTTGGGGATAGTATTGATGATCATTTAAAAACTTTCAAATTATGTACAACTGAACTAGTTTTTGCCGTTAATAAGGAACATCATATGAAAGATTTTAATAGTATTAGTGTGGAATCATTAAGAGATGAATTGTTAGTTGTTATGAAAGAAGATTCATATCAGAATAAGAAAATTAAGAACATTTTTACAAGTCTTGGTTCAGAACCTAATATAGTATTATATTCAAATCAGCTCAACACAATAAAAAAAATATTATCTAATGGTGAAGTTGGGGCATTTATAATTAAAGAAATAGCAGAAAATGATTCGGAGATTATAGGTATTCCATTGGAAAAACCTATTGAGCTAGATATAAGGTTAATTTGGAGAAAAAGAAATGATAACAATAGGGATGTGAGTAATTTTATCAAGTTTATAAAAAATAACGATATTATATAAAAACCATTTATTTGAAAGTGCTTTCAAATAAATGGTTTTTTTTAAATGATGAAATTGCATACTTACAAATTTAATATACTTATGCAAGCTTTCATACTAGGTGAAAATGACTTATTTAGTCACCTTTTCCTTAAATCAGACAGTAAAGTAGATGAATACTGGAGTTACGAGGGTATAACTTTGCATAAAATTTTAAATTACAATTTCCTTAAATAATTAGCTTTAAATAGATATACCATAAGCAAAACTTATGCTTTGATAAATAAGTATTAGTGTAAACGTTTTCAAGATTGGAGTATAATTACTTTAAGAAATAGGCCTAAATTATAAATCAAATTGAGGGGGAAGAGTATAGTATGAAAAGTGATATAGCTTTAGAAAACAAAAGAAGTATTTCTCAAAAATTATTATTAATTTCATTAGCATTAATACTACTTAGTACTATTTTCGCATCCATCATTCAGACTGATGGTGGTAAGGTTACTATAACTGGTTTAACCATTCCTACACAGAATGGGCAATATGTTTCAGCTGATTTGTACAAACCTAAAAGTGCTACAAAAGATAGTAAAAAACCACTAGTTATTTTAGTTCCTGGTTTTCAAAGAAGTAAGGAAACTATGACTTCATATGCTATTGAATTAGCACGTAGAGATGTTGTTGCTATTGTAATTGACCCATATGCACAAGGGAGTTCAAGCTCATCCATGAGTAGAACACCGGCAACAGATGAAGGATATGGACTGATACCTTTGGTGGATTATGTTTATAATACTCCAAACTTAAATTACATTGATAAAACAAAAATTGGAGCTGCAGGACATTCAGCAGGAGGAAATGCTGCAATAAGAGCAGCTAACCACTTTGGAACAGAAGCCATTGCTTCTGGTCAACCAAGTAAATTGGCGGCTGTATATGTCTCAGGGTATGTTTTAACTCTAACTGATGAGGTATTATCGTCTGTGAGGTCCAATGTAGGAATTAGTTATGCCCTTCATGATGAAGGAGCTTACCGTAATGAAAAAGGCAATGGAGATATGAGGACTGCACCAGAAGCACTTCGTTTAGTTAATTCTGGTCTTCCAGTGGATGGACAAGTTAATAAAGTTGAAATAGGAAAGCTTTATGGACAAGTTTATAATAAAACTTTGAGAGTTGTTTATAATGAAAAGATTAATCATGCATTCCAACCATATACAATAGAAAATAATGCACATATCTTAGAGTTTTTTGGAATTACATTTAATTTAGATAGAAAGTTAAAAATATCTGATCAGATTTGGTATCTTAGAGAAATATTAACTTTGATTGCGCTTATTGGAGCTTTCTTATTCATAGTTCCATTTGCTAAATTGTTGCTCAAGACACCACTATTCAAATCATTGGTGCATAAAGTTCCAGATGCACTACCAAAGCAAGATAAAAAAGGAAAAATAATTTATTGGTCAGTTTTTGCATTGGGGGCTCTCATCGCATGTTTTAGCTTTATGCCATTAGCTGATTTATCGAAGACTTTGTTTACTAAAGCATCTGGCTCACAGCAAACATGGTTTTTCCCAGAACGTATGAATAATTCAGTACTATTATGGGCTGTGTTTAATGGGACTATAGGGATAATTATTTTCTATTTAACTTATAAACTATATGGTAAAAAGAATGGTATTAAGCCTGATATGTGGGGAATGAAAACAAATGTAAAAGAAATTCTAAAGACCATATTACTTGCATTAACAGTATTTACAGGGTTTTATGGGTTAGTATTTACTTGTTATAAATTATTCCATGTTGATTTTAGGTTCTTATTTATTGCAGCTAGGGCGTTTTCTCCTAAGATTTTGGTTGTTTCATTAATGTACATTCCATTTTTCTTTATATTCTATATTTCTAATTCTATAAGAGTAAATGGATCAATGAGAATTGAAGGACAAAAAGAATGGGTGAGCATGTTAATATCTGGATTGGCTAATACTGTAGGTTTAATGTTGATAATGGCCACTCAATATGTAGTCTTTGTTAGTACTGGAACAGTATTTTGGACTACTAACTGGTTATATGTAAACATTTTATTTGGATTAATCCCTATGATGTTTATTTTACCGATTTTCAATAGAATATTTTTCAAAATGACTGGTAGGGTATATTTAGGGGCAATGGTCACATGTTTTATATTTATAATGATGCTATTGAGTAATAGTGTGGCTTACATTCCACTCTAAGATAATATTATTTTCCTACTGGAATAACTAATATACACCTAGTACTAATTCTGTATTCATACTAAATAATTGTAAAGGAGAAAAAGACTATGAATTATTTTGAAGAGTCGTTGAAATTACACCAGAAGATGAAGGGCAAATTAGAAGTCGCTTCTAGAATACCTAAATTTGATAAAGATATGCTTTCTCTAGCATATACACCTGGAGTAGCACAGCCATGTTTAGAAATTCAAAAGGATATAAATAAAAGTTTTGAATTAACTAGACGTTGGAACACTGTAGCAGTAGTTACAGATGGAACAGCCATATTAGGGTTAGGAGATATAGGTCCTGAGGCTGGTATGCCAGTTCTAGAGGGGAAAGCAATACTTTTTAAGAAGTTTGGTAATATTGATGCGATTCCTTTATGTATACGCTCAAAGGACCCTGATGAAATAGTTCGTACTATTGAACTTTTAGCGGGAACATTTGGTGGCATTAATTTAGAAGATATATCTGCCCCACGTTGTTTTGAGATAGAAAAAAGATTAAAAGAAAAATGTGAAATACCAGTTTTTCATGATGATCAACATGGGACTGCAATAGCAGTTGGGGCTGCATTAATCAATTCACTCAAGTTAGCTAATAAAAAAATTGATGAAATAAGAGTTGTAATAAATGGTGCCGGTTCTGCAGGTATAGCCATAGCTAAATATATATTGAAACTAGGTGTGAAAGACCTAATTGTCTGTGATAAATTTGGAATTATTGATGAAGGTATGCAAGAACTAAATGAAGCACAAAGAGAAATAAGTTTGAAGACAAATAGATCTCATAAAAAAGGAGATTTAGCTGATGCACTTAAAAATTCAGATGTATTTATAGGTGTATCTGTAGGCAATATTGTGTCAAAGAACATGATAGAGTCTATGGCTGAAAAAGCTATTGCTTTTACATTAGCTAATCCAACTCCTGAGATCCCTAGAGATGAGGCAATAGAAGCTGGAGCATATATTGTTGGTACAGGACGTTCTGATCTTCCAAATCAAATAAATAATTTGTTAGTATTTCCTGGAGTTTTTAGAGGAGCACTTGATGTTAGATCCAAAAGTATAAATGATGAAATGTTACTGGCAGCGGGTTATGCTATTGCTAACTCTATTTCAGAGGATGATCTAAATGAAAATAATATAATTCCTTCTGCTTTAGATGAAAGGGTTCATAAAAAAGTATCAGATGCAGTGGCAAAGGCTGCTGTTGAAAGTAAAGCTGCAAAAATAAATGAGTAGTGAGAGTAAACGATGGGAGGAGTAGAGATGAGAAAAGAAATAAAGTTAGTTAGTTTTATTTTTTTAATTGTATTTCTATCTTTAAGTATAAGTGCATGTTCATATAATACACCATCTTATACTGTTAGTTTTGACAGTAATGGGGGAAGTTCAGTAGAAAGTACTTTAGTAGAAAAAGGACGACTAATAACTTCAGAGGATTTAAAACCTTCTAAAGATGATGGATCCATGTTCTTAGGTTGGTACTCAGATAAAGACCTTACAGAGAAATGGCAATTTGATAAGTATATTGTTACAGGGGATATGACACTTTATGCCAAATGGAGACTATTAGCTGATTATCCGTCAGAGCTTGCTATGGCTAATAAAGCATTTAGTAGCTCAATTAAATGGATTCAAAGTGATGTAATACCACAAAAGACAAAATTCACTGTTTTATTAGCTAAAGGTTCAGAAAAAACAGATGAAAATGGTAATATAACTTATAGTTATGGAAAAGCAGTTCCTGTAGATGGACTATTCACTGTAGCAGATGATCAATATACTGTTATTTGGACTCCAAATGAAATTCCACAATCAGGTGTATATAGAGCTACTATTAAAACAACTCAACCAAATAATAGTATAGAAATAAAAGATGTTACTTTAGAAGGAGCTGTTTTTAAAGGGGCAGGAACTTTGGATAATCCATATATAGTATCTAGTGCTACTGATCTTGATACTATAACCAAAGGTGGAGGAACTATAGGAAATGGCAAATACTATCTTCAAACAAAAGATATTATGGATGCTACTGGAAATATAGGCGATGAAACCATATTTGATGGTAACTATGATGGAAATAATAGAACAATTACAATAGTTGGAGATTCAACTGCTGGATTATTCTATCATATTAGTGGTAAGGTCAAAAACCTTAAATTATCTGGTTCAATTGTTTCAACAAATATTTCAAGTATTGGATTATTATCGAATTATAACTCAGGGATAATTGAAAATGTTTTAACATGTGAAAGAGGAGATTCAGTTAAAAGTAAGGCTGGTACTGTCGGCGATATTGATTCCAAGGATTTAGGCGGTGCAGGTGGTATAGTTGGCACTAATCTAAAGAGTGGGATTATTTTAGATAGTGAGAATAATGCCAGAGTGATGGCAAACATTGGCGCTGGTGGAATCGCAGGACAAAATTTCGGAACTATCGAAAATTCTATAAATTATGGAAGAATCGGTGCTGGTAATACTCTTGAAAGTGGAAAAAGTAAGGCTAAGGCTTTATATAGTTATATGGGAGGAATTGCTGGATTTAATTATGGTACTATTTCACGTAGTGGCAATTCAGTTAAATCAGATGCAAATAATTCTGGTAATGTTTTTACTCAGAGAAATGATGTAGATGCTGAAAGTAATTTTAATATCTCACTAGGAGGAATTGCGGGATATAATAGCGATTCAGGAATAATTAAAGAATCTTATAACACAGCAGAACGAATACATGGAGATTCTATTGCTGGTGGATTGGTTGGAACAAATGCTGGTGTGGTTGAATATAGCTATAGTACAACAGCCGTTGCAGCCAGAGAAAAAGTTGGTGGAATTGTTGGTACATTGATAGATAATGGTGTTGTTAATAATTGTTATAGTACTGGTACCGTATCAGTATTTAATACAGGAGCTAAAGCTTATGCAATTAGTGAAATAGCTAATGATTCTGTATATATTTCTGGAGATGATTATGGGTCACCTCCAAATGGAGATAATAACGTCACTGGGAATCCCACTGTTAAAGATATGATTAATACATTAGGAGATAAATTTACAAACACTGGTAAATTTACTTGGCAAAACTAAAACTTGTTTTAACTAAGGTGATATAAATTATACACATAAAAGGATAGGTTCTACTCGAGTAGAACCTATCCTTTTATATTTACGGCTAATGTTTAATAATTTCACCTGGCTTAGAAACATTTATTAATATTAAAGCAATTATTAATATAGTTATCATTAGAAGTTAAAATAGAATATTGCTATTACTATTCTGTTAGTCATATATATACTACTAGATTTAATCATTTTTAGCAGACTCAATTATCTTAAGATTATTCTTTAATCTTTCATTATCTGGAGCATAACTAAGTGCAGCTCTAGCATGTTCATAAGATTTATCCAGAAGATTCAAGTGGTATGCAGAAATAGCACATAAATCATTAGGGGTGAAATCCCAGGCATATCCCATATTGACATATGTTTTAGTCTTTTGTTTAATTCTCAAAGCATTTTCAGACAAAAAGAATGTCATTGGCCAGTCTTTTAACTTATAACACATTTTTGAGAACTCAACATAAGGTTCGCGCATATGAGGAGCTTCAGCAATCGCTCTATAAAACCAGCTGTAAGCATCTTTAATCAGATCAAGTTTCCAATAGCAATTTGCTATCCAACGCATAGCTGCACATCGCTCTTCATTCCATGTTGCAGATGGCATGTCAAGATAAGATTTGAGGGTATCAATACATTTTTGCCATTCACCCTTATACATATATTCTCTACCAAGATAATAGCGCATTCGGTCATCATCTGGCTCTTCCTTTACTGCAAACTCAAGAAGAGTTAAATAAGAACTGCGAGATTTCGAATTATCAGGATAATGATTGAGTACCATACCTTCAATGTATACCTTTTCAACAGGCTTATTACCCTCATATTTTATATATTCATGAACTGGACATTTCCAGCGAAAACCGTGTCGTTCATGAACCTTAAAGTAGTTAATCTGGATACCAGGAGTTCCATCTGGTTTGAGACTTCGATTATAAAGATATTTCCCTGATTTTGCTATTGGACCTTTATGCCTAGGCTTATGGTTTCCCCATGCTGTTTCTAACTTTTCACGCCATCCAGGATTAAACACTTCATCAAGGTCGGTACAAACACATATATCCACATCTTTTGGGACATTATCAAGAGAAATATTACGTGCTACGTCAAACCTCCATGGTTTTACTTCAGTAGTATAGACAATTGCACCTCTTTTCTGAAGTTTATCTGGAGTTCCATCGGTAGAGCCAGTATCGGTCACTACTACAAGATCGGCTTCATCCATTGAATCCATCCATTTTTCAACAAAACTTACTTCATTTTTACATATTGCATAAACACATATTTTGTATTTACTCATGACAGCACCCCATTTTCTGACTTTTCATTGAGTCTTTCTCTATCAATTCTAAATTGGATTTTAGACGTTGATTTAAGGGATTCAACTCATATGCCTTTTTAGCATAATTTAATGATTCATCATATAATCCAAGTCTATAAGCACCAATGGCACCATAATCGTAGAGGGCAAAGTCCCAACATGCTTCTTCAACAAGATAACTACCCGATTTTTTTGTGATAGATAGCCCTTTTTTAATCATTGCATAGACCATAGACCAATTTCTTTCCTTATAACCTAACTTAGCCATGTAGAGGTATGGCTCACGTACATTTGGACATTCAGCTATAGCTCTAAAGAGCCAAGCTTTTGCTTTTCTTAGATTTCCTTTCGACTCATAGCATTGAGAAATAAAACGCATAGATGCACTGCGCTCTTCATTCCATGTTGCAGTGGAAAGAGTTAGGTACTTTTTTAATACTTCAATGCATTGGTCGTACATCTCATAATACATGTACTCACGACCAAGCCAAAAAATAGTTCTATCATCTTGAGGGTTTTCCTTTGCTGAAAGTTCTAGTAGGGGTAGGTATTGACTTCGAGATTTAGTTTTATCTGGATAATGATTAAGGACTAGTCCATTCACCCATACGGTTTTATCATCTTTAGTTCCACTGTATTCTAAAATTTCATGAACAGGATGAATCCAATGGAAATTATGGCGACAGTGTATTTTTTCCATAGGATATTGTTTTTTTGGTGTTTTATCAGAATTATAGCTACTAGTGAATAGGTATCTTGCACGGGTATACTTTGAACTCCATGCTGATTCTAGTTTTTGTCTCCATCCAGACTCAAAAACTTCGTCAAGATCATTACAAACGCAGATATCTACATCTTCAGGTACGTGACTTAACGCAATATTTCGAGCTTTATCAAAACGCCAAGGTGATATAATCTTTTCATAAACGATGGCTCCCTTTTGGCGTAGCTTCTCAACAGTATTATCTTCTGAGCCTGTATCTAATACAACAACCATATCCGCTTCGCTAACAGAATCCATCCAGCGATCCACAAATTGTTCTTCATTTTTACTGATTGCATATACACAAATTTTATACTTTGACAAAACTATTCACTCCTATATTAAAAACAATAATATTTGATTCATAATAATATATGCACTACTAAAGATTCGAGTTCATAAAAGGCAAAGCTTTAAAATGTGAATCAATGAATTAAGATATTATATAACTGTTTCTTTGTGTTATCTATGATAAAAAAGAAAGTTTATATAAATGACTATGAAGACAGTGATTTTGAAAATACATGAAACATTTTTTTGATATTCTCCGTCAAAAGAATATAGATGAGAAAATTGCATATAAAAATCTTTTAAAAATATATTTGATTTGTAAATATGCAATTTCCATAGATAATAAAAATATGAAAAGTGAGGGAATAAAATGGATTTAAAATCAAGAATCTTTACAATAAGTACAGCTGCTTTATTAACAATGTCCTTTACAGTTGGAAGTTTTGCTGACAGTCCAAAGTTTACTGATTTGTCAGATATAAAGGGAAAAGATAAAATATTAGAACTTCAAGATAAAGGTTATGTAAAAGGTGTTGGCAATGATTTATTTGAGCCTAATAAGGCCATTACAACTGCAGAAAGTATACAGCTTATGGTCAATGCTTTTGAATTTAACATCGATTTAGTAAGGTTCATAAAAGCACCTAAGGCAACAGATTATTTCACTAATGCAGATGATGATGCTTGGTATGCAGATGCATTAATTATTGCTTCTGTTAATGGATTAAGCTTTGAAAATGATATTGAATTATCTCATGAAATGACAAGGGAAGAATTCACATTTCAGCTTATAAAAGCAATGGAACAAAAAGGTGATTTACCAATGATAAATATTGTGCCAATTGAAATTACAGATGAAGACCAAATGGCAATAGAATATTCAGGTGCAATTCAAAGAGCAATTATTTATGGTGTAGTAGAACTAGATTCAGATGGTAAATTTGATCCAAAGACTGAAATAAGCCGTGAAGAAGCTGCAGTGCAAATATACAATGCTTTAGAGTATTTAAAGGCACATCCAGCTCCTGTTATAGAGCCAGAAAAATAATTATTGTCTTTTTTAATATAGTAGCTTTAAAAAAACTATAAACATGAAAAAAGGATTGAACTCTGTATTATACAGTGGGATATCCTTTCTTTTTTTAAAAGTTTTATTATATAAGGTAAATTCTCTAAAAGAAACGCAAAAATATAGAATAGTAGAGACTTTTACATAAAGTACTAATTTAATAAGAATACAAAATATAACTATTAAAATAATTTTAGCTATTTTTATATTGACAATTAAAAACCTTTCTCCTATAATGAAATTATAGAAGCTTCTAGTATAACGCTGTATATGGTTTTGTGGCGTTTTGTTTATATAACTGTATAATCATATTATATGAGGAGTGATAAGATGAACGACACAATATTGAACGGTCTTAATGAAACAATAAAAAATGCAATGACTGAATTGAATGTACCTGGTGCTCAGGTAGCCATTGTAAAGGATGGAGAAGTCATTTACTCAGAAGCGTTTGGGTATGCGAATTTAGACAAAAAAATTCTAATGACAAAAGAACACATCTTACCTATAGGTTCTTCTAGCAAGTCGTTTACGGCTACAGCTGCTGTTATGCTAGCAAATGATGGGAAATTAGATCTAGATGAACCAATACGTACTTATATGCCAGAATTTAAACTGTATGACTCTATAGCTACTTATCAGGCTACACCAAGAGACTTACTTTGTCACAGGACGGGAATTCCAAGGCATGATTTAATGTGGTTTAATTGGAATGATTTAGAACGTAAGGATCTAGCTCTAAATAGAATTTCACATCTGAAAAATAGTATTCCATTTAGAAGTGGGTGGCAATATCAAAATCAAATGTTTGCTATGATAGGATACTTAATTGAAAAAATAAGTGGCAAAACATGGGAAGAGTTTGTAGAAGAGAAGATTTTTGAACCTTTAGGAATTAAAGAGTATAGTTTCCAAATTCCATATCCAGATAATAGTGGAAAATATGCAAGATTATACACACCAAATAAGGATGGTGTTAATGAGGAAAACGAACCATTAGTTATAGATGCTTTAGGACCAGCAGGTTCTATTAATACAACAATCGATGAATTAGCAAAATGGATTATTTTTAATCTTAATATTGGAAAAGTAGGAGAGAAATCATTAATAGAGGAAAATCAATTTAAAGAATTATACAAACCTAATATTCCATATCAGATACTACCATTTGAATTCCAAGAGCGTACAACAGTAGGATATGGACTAGGATGGACTATCGATTCTTTCCGTGGGCATAAAGTTGTTGACCATGGGGGTAATGTGAATGGAGGTTCTGCATTAATTTCCTTTATGCCAGATGATAGTATTGGATGTGCCATTCTTACAAATGCCAACAGCAATCTATTTGGTGATGCATTGTCCATGGAAATATATGATAGATATCTTGGATATGAAGGGGAAAAGAATTGGTTTACTGAATATCAGGATGGAATGAATGCTCTACTATCAGCCATGAAAGGACAACTCTATGCTATTTATGATACAAAGATTGAAGATAAGCCTTACAGTCATAAATTAGAAGAATATGCAGGAGAATATACTAATTCTGGTTATGGTGATATCAGCATTACAGTTAAAGGAAATGTACTGCATATGCAGTATCATAATAATTCGATGGAAGTTAAACATCTTCATTATGATATTTTTACTTTTGAATTGTTTGGAGGACCTCACTCTATTTCATTTGCTACAGGAGTAGATGGAAGTATTTCATCACTAAGTATACCCTTTGAACCTTCTGTAGAACCAATATTATTTACTAAGAAATAAATTATTAAAAGGACTGTTAGAAAGTATAGCTCTCTTTGAAAATTACTAATTTAACTTATTCTGTAAATGAAAAAAATAGTATGGTATACTATGGATGAGGCGTAGTTTGACACGCCTAAATAGTGATAGAAGAGGGAAAATTTATGTTAGGAGATATATTAAGAGAAGCTAGAAAAAATAAAAAACTTACATTAGCAGAAGTAGCAAATCAAATTGGAGTAACAACAGGTTATCTTTCAAATCTAGAAAAAAACAGACAAGAACCTTCACTCTCAGTGTTAAGAGATCTTTCTGAAAAACTGGATATAGCAACATCTATGTTGTTCATGGAAGATACAGCTGAGGATGCTATTGTACTACGCAAGGGAGAAAGGTCCAATATTAAGTTTCAAAATCTTGTTAGTGAAAGTGAAATTTTGACTCCTATGACATGGAGAAGTACAGATCCTACAGAAATAGAAGCGCTACGATTAGAGATTCCTCCCCGAAAACGTATTTGTTCAGAGGACTTATCTACTAGTTCAGGTGAATGCATTTATGTACTAGAAGGAGAACTTGAATACAGGTATGGAAATGACAGTAAGAAGATAGAGAAGGGTGGAAGCATTTATATTCCACGGAAAACTGGACACTACATTTTTAATCCAGGAGAAGCTCCAGCTACTATTATATGGATTACAAAATCCACTATAGGAGGTCAGGGCAATGGGTAAGAAAGAAGTTTCCTTTAAGCTTATGGGAGATAAAATTCGGGATTTAAGACGAGAAAAGAAGATATCTTCTACTATTTTAGCAGAGTCGATAGGAGTGACACCTGCGTATATTTCACAGATTGAACGTAATATAGTGGAGCCATCTCTTCCTGTTCTTAGAAATCTTGCAAAGGCTTTAAATGTTGAACTGTTATTTCTTTTTGAGTATGAAGCACCTACAGATGTACTTATTACATCTACTGGAAATGTTATGGAAAAGACAATTTCACAGGCAAATGCAAAATATCAGATACTTACCCCCATGAGACTTTATAATGGAGTTAAACCAGACATGTCTGTTATGATAGTGAAAATTGCAGGAGAAAAGACCGACTATGATGAAATGGTAACCCACGACTTTGTAGAGTTTTGTTATGTTCTAGAAGGGTGTATAGAATATAGAACAGATAAAAAGAATTATCATCTTTCAGAAGGAGATAGTATTTATATTAAGAGAAATGTTCCACATTTACTTTATAATCCTAGTAGGAAAGAGGCGAAGCTTTTAGCTGTGTTAGGAAATATTCACCCTCATTTACAAACAAGATAAAGAGATTTTTGGTTCTTAAAACTAACAGCATCAAAGTATGATACTTACTATCTATCTGCTAATGAAATTATCAATAAACAGTCCTTTCTTTTAATGTAATGTAGAGAAAGAGAGGAAAACAAAATGATAATAAAGGAAATTGTAGCTAAAAAAATCAAGTTGGAGTTAACGAATCCAATTTCCATCGCCATTGGTTCAATTGATTATTGTGAAACTGTTATTGTTAAGATTGAAACTGACGAAGGTCTTATAGGATATGGAGAAGGAGCCGGTATCACATTTGTGACAGGAGAAACAATTGATACAGTTATTAATGCAGTTGAAATATTAAAGAATAAACTAAAAGGTCTAAATCCATTTAGTATAGAATATATTCATAAAATAATGGATAAGACTCTTGTTAATAATACATCTGCAAAGGCAGCCATTGATATTGCCCTATATGATATTATGAGTAAATATACCAAAATGCCTTTGTATCGTTTACTTGGTGGAATTGCTAATAAAATAGAAACTGATATGACGATTGGAATTAGCACTCCAGAAGAAATGGCTAAAGAAGCGCTTCAAATTGTAAAGAGAGGATTTCGCTATATTAAGATCAAGGCGGGACTGAATTCAAATGATGATATTGAGGCAATACGACAAATAAGGCAAGCAGTTGGAAAGTCAATCCATTTGAAAGTTGATGCAAATCAAGGCTGGAGCGTAGGGGATTCTATTCGCGTAATTCGGAGATTTGACGAATATGGTGTTGATGCTGTAGAACAACCAATTCCTTATTGGGATATTGATGGACTTGCATATATTAGATCAAAGTCACCTTTAAAAATAATGGCTGATGAAAGCTGTTTTTCTCCTCAAGATGCATTAAAATTAGTGAAAAAAGATGCAGTTGATATAATTAATATCAAATTAATGAAATGTGGAGGCATATATAAAGCTTTACAAATAAATACTATAGCGGAGGCAAGCGGAGTCCAATGTATGCTTGGTTGTATGATGGAGAGCAGAATCGGTATTTCAGCGGGGATAGCTTTAGTGACTTCTAGACAAAATTTTGTTTATGGAGATTTAGATAGCTTTATGTATTTTAAAGAAGACGATATATTTCGAGGTGGATTTACCTATAAAGGACCTGATATTACATTATCAGATGATTATGGATTAGGAATTGAGATAGATTTTTAGGATTAATAAAAGGACAATCAGTAATTTGTTGATTGTCCTTTTATGGTGTTCTTGATTTATTAATATTTACATTACTTATCAAGTATAAAGCATATACAGAAAATAGGAAATAACTTTAATAATGTAATAAATAAGGAATAAAATTCTACATAGGTGATGACTAAAATTTTTAAAAAAGACATATAAGTTTTTAGATAATAATATTAAATTATCAAAAAACTATTGTATTGGCAAAATATTTATGATATATTATAGAATGTAATGAGAATCATTATCAAAAGTTAAATATAATCAAAATATATTTATTTACATCTAATAGAATTTTATAATATGAGAAAATTTAACTGAATGATAAAGTGAATAACAACAAACCAATAGAAATGTATTTTAAACGGTACATATATAGAAAAAAGTTTTGGTGTAAATATTTATAAGTAATACAAACTTTGGAGGGATAGATATGGAAAATATCATGAGCAATAAATCTATGACTGGGGCTTTAAATAAAACAGAAGGATTGGGTGGTCTAATGAAGAATCTAGCACAAGGAAGAATTAATACAGAATACACTATAAAAGATATTGATACTAATGACGAAGAACTTAAAAACTTCTTGTTTACATTAGGCTGTTACGAAGGTGAACTAATAACTGTAATTTCTGTACTTGCTGAAAATTTTGTTATTAATGTAAAAGATGCAAGATACAGTATTGATAAGGACCTGGCTAAAGCTATTATTATATAGTTTTCATTTGTTAACAAAGTTAACTTAGTTTAACATTTGCTTATAAGTTACAAATTTCATAATATTTTTATTCCAAAAAAGTTAGATAAGACTAACAATTTTTCAAAAAAATATAAGGAGGTAAATTTTGATGAATATGGAGGGAAAGATGAGAGTAGCACTAACGGGGAATCCCAATAGTGGGAAAACAACGCTATTCAATGCAATAACGGGGAGAATTGAGCATGTAGGTAACTGGGCAGGTGTAACAGTTGAGAAAAAAGAAGGGGATATTAAGAAAAATCTTAATAAAACAAATGTTGAAATCACAGCTGTAGATCTTCCGGGAGCATATTCAATGTCTCCATTCACTTCTGAAGAAAGCATCACAAGTGGTTTTGTAAAAAATGAAAATCCAGACGTTATTATTAATATCGTTGATGCTACTAACTTAAGTAGAAGTTTATTTTTCACAACACAGCTTCTTGAATTAGATATACCAGTTGTTGTTGCTCTAAATAAGAGCGATTTAACCAAGAAGAAAAAGACAGCAATAGATGTGAGTAAATTATCTAAATCATTAGGTTGTCCTGTTGTTGAAACAGTATCAACAAAAGGAAATAACAATGGCTTAGAAAAGCTTATTTCTAAAGTTGTAGAGGTGAAAGATAAAGCTCAAACTGCACCATTTGATAGTAAAGGTGTAAATATGTCAGATAAAAACTCTGTTGAAGCTTATGATAAGAAACGCTACGATTTTGTTAAGGGAATAGTTTCAAAAGTAGAGGCTAGGGAGGTAAGTAGTAATACTCAAACTAAGCAAGATGCTGCTGACAGAGTTTTGGCACATAAATGGTTAGGTATTCCTATCTTTGCAGTGATTATGTGGGCAGTTTTCTCAATTTCACAAACACATTTAGGTCCACTTTTGGCAGATACACTTGTTGGTTGGATTGATTTATTCTATGGTTGGGTAGAAGGATTACTAGGCGAAGGAACATCACCTGTACTTTCCTCAATCTTATTAGATGGTATTATTGGCGGAGTCGGAGCAGTCGTTGGTTTCTTACCACTTATCATGGTATTATTTTTCTTATTAGCATTACTAGAAGACTGTGGCTATATGGCTCGTGTTGCTGTTGTTATGGACCGTTTTTTCAAGAGAGTAGGTTTATCAGGTAAATCAATTATTCCGATGGTTATTGGTACTGGTTGTGCTATTCCAGGTGTTATGGCAACAAGAACTATTAAAAATGAAAGACAAAGAAGAACAACTGCAATGCTAACACCTTTTATGCCATGCGGTGCTAAGCTACCTGTTATTGCATTATTTGCAGGTGCATTCTTTAACGATTCGGCATGGGTTGGAACAACAATGTACTTCGTAGGTATTGCAATTATAATTCTAGGAGCTTTAGTAGTAGTAAGAATAACTGGTGAGAAGCATGCAAGATCATTCTTCATTATGGAATTACCAGAATATAAATTTCCAAGTGTTAAAAGAGCTACTATATCTATGTTTTCAAGAGCCAAAGCCTTCATTATTAAGGCTGGTACAATCATTCTTCTTTGTAACGCGGCAGTACAAATTATGCAAACATTCAACTGGCAATTCCAAGTTGTTGCTGAAGGTGCAGAGAACACAAGTATTTTGGCAAGTATAGCATCGCCGTTCGCTGTTTTATTAATACCATTAGGTTTCGGTGTATGGCAATTAGCTGCAGCTGCAATTACTGGTTTTATTGCTAAGGAGAACGTAGTTGGAACATTAGCAGTTGTATACGGAATAACAAATTTTATTGATACTGAAGAACTAGCTTTAGTATCTGATGGAGCAAATGTTGCAAGTATTATGGGATTAACTTCTGTAGCTGCATTAGCATATTTGATGTTTAACTTGTTTACACCACCTTGCTTTGCTGCAATTGGTGCTATGAACTCTGAGATGGAGGATAAAAAGTGGTTATGGGGCGGTATTGCATTCCAGTTTGGTATGGGATACGCCGTGGCATTTATTACTTATCAAGTAGGAACATTATTAACAACAGGTGCATTTGGCGCTGGGTTCCTGCCAGGATTAATTGTTGTAGCAGCAATGATTGCTTACGTTGTATATCTTATAAAAAAAGGTAATGAAAAAGCTGAGAGGAAGTTGGCATTAAGTGTTTAGGAGGGAATTATGTCAAATATAATTGTAATTCTAGTTATATTAGCAATAGTAGGTATTGCAATCAGAAAAATTGTTGTTGAAAAAAGAAATGGTGCCAAGTGCATTGGGTGCCCAGCTGGTAAAACTGGTAAAAGTGATTGCAATTGTAGCACTACAAAGTAGTATAACAATTTAAAATAATAAATCTAAAACTCTGAATAAATCTTTATTCAGGGTTTTTCTTATCTAATATATCATATAAAACATATTAAATTTGATAAATGTTCATATTGAGTTCACATGAAAATGCTAAAATGAATTAAGTGTTTAAAAACAAAACTTTAAGTCATAAACTTTCCACTAAAATTAGAAATGTTTGACTAAGAATTATAATCTAGGTTATATTTTTACTAGCACTATTAAATAGAGGTGAGGTATATGGTTAATATTTTAGTAGTTGAGGATGATAGAAATCTCCAAAAACTAATGAAAGCTGTCTTAAGACAACAAGGCTATAATGTACTAAGTGCTAATGACGGAGGAGAAGCTTTAGAAATAATAGATAAATCTCATGTGGATTTAGTTATTAGTGACATTATGATGCCTAATATGAATGGTTTTGATTTAACAGAAGCTCTTAGAAAATCCAATTATAATCTACCGATTTTAATGATAACAGCTAAAGAAACTTTAGAGGATAAAAGAAAGGGATTTCTTGTAGGGACCGATGATTACATGGTAAAACCTATTGATATGGATGAAATGGGTTTCAGGGTCGCAGCACTATTACGTAGATCTCGTATAGCCAATGAAGCCCGTCTTTCGATTGGAGAAATAGAACTTAATTATGATACTTTAACAGTTAAAAGTAAAGAAGAATCAGTTCTTCTACCTAAAAAAGAATTTTATCTTCTATTTAAGCTATTAAGTTATCCAAAGCAGATATTTACAAGACAACAAATTATGGATGAAATATGGGGTATGGATGTCGATACTGATGAGCGAACGGTAGATGTTCATATTAAAAGGTTGAGAGAAAAGTTTTCTCATTTTGAAGAATTTGAGATTATAACTGTTCGAGGATTAGGTTATAAGGTAGAAATAAAAATATGAAAAAAATCACTATAAAGTTAGCATTATTTTTCATTTTACTTATTTCTATATCCTCTATTTTAGTTTTTTTGATTTCAACTTTTTTTACAGATGGTATTAAAAATGAGGTAAAAACAAATCAAAAGGCAATTGCCACTTCTATATCAGAGTTAAAACAAAGAAGTGATTTAACCGTAGACGAGATTATTGCCATTACGTCTTCATCTATGTTTGATATTAGTATAATTGAAGATATCAATTTGGTAGAAATAACAGAAGAGGAATTAAGTCGAATTCAAAATAATGAAATTGTTTTTATATATCACGGCATATTTCATAATCCTAAGACAATATTAATGATTGATAATTCGTATATTCATATAGGGATGCACCCTAATGGCACAATATTTGAAATAGTTACGTCTCGTATATGGTTTTCAATATTTTTATATATTCTTATAGGTGCTTCATTAACTAGTTTATCAGCCAAAAAAATGGTTAATCCAATACTAAGGCTAGCTTCTGCTACTCAAGAAGTGGCAAAGGGAAACTTTGATGTACAAGTTAAAAACGAAAGTAAAGATGAGGTTGGATTACTCACAAAAAATTTTAATAAAATGACTAAGGAACTAAAAAATATAGAATATCTTCGTAAGGACTTTATTAGCAATGTATCCCATGAATTTAAAACTCCCATTGCTTCTATTCAAGGTTTTGTTAAGCTATTGCAAAAAGGAAATTTATCTGAAGATGAAAAGCAGGAGTATACTAGCATAATTGTTGAAGAAACTGAGAGATTATCTAACCTTTCTTCTAATATTTTAAAGCTATCAAAACTTGAAAATCAAGAAATCATAGATAAGAATCTTTCATTTTCATTAGATGAGCAAATTCGAAAAAGTATATTATTGCTAGAGCATCAATGGAGCAAGAAAAATATAGAATTTAATCTTGAACTTAATAAAATTCTATATTTCGGTGATGAGGAGTTATTGCAACAAGTTTGGATAAATATTATATCTAATGGCATTAAATTTTCAAATAAAAACAGTATAATTGATATAGTACTAATAAAAAGTGATTCAAATATAATAGTGAAAATAAGAGATTATGGTGTTGGTATGGATGAAAGAACTAAGAAGCGTGTCTTTGAAAAGTTTTATCAAGGCAATGAGGCTCATTCACATGAAGGAAATGGGTTGGGGTTGGCTCTAGTAAAACGTATTATTGATCTCTATGATGGAAGTATTAATGTGGAAAGTGAAATAAATGAGGGAACTACTTTTATTGTTCAATTACCTTTAGAGTGAATAAAAGTAAATATGGGCTATTAATTAGAAGAGTTCATATTGAGTTCACATTATTCATTTAAAATAGAACTATAATAATTGAGCAACGAACAATATATTCCAAGATAAATCGCTCCTACTTAAAACAAGTGGAAAGTGTAAGTTGATGAGATAGACAGTATATTTAATAATTTTGAAGAGTCTTTATTAAGATTTACACTTGTATAATAAATTAAATCTAAAGTAAAAATGAAGGAGAATTAACAATGCATACAAATATAGCAGCTAACGAAGTAGAGGAATGGACAAACATGTTATTAATTTATAAGTTTGCCATAGAAGAAGTTAATACTAAGTTAAAAATCTTGAATGAAGAATTTCAGTATATTCATAAACATAATCCTATTGAACATCTAAAAGATAGAGTAAAAAAACCGAAAAGTATAATGAAGAAACTTCAGAGAAAGGGTATAGATATTACTATTGATAATGCAAGAAAGCATATTCACGACATTGCAGGAATCAGGGTCATATGTTCTTTCACATCAGATATATATACATTATTTGAAATGATAAAGAAGCAAAGTGATATAAAAGTGATAGAGGTAAAGGACTATATAAAATCACCAAAGCCAAATGGATACAAAAGTTTGCATATGATTATTGAAATACCAGTATTTTTATCAAGAAAAAAAGAGTATGTAAAAGTTGAAATTCAAATAAGAACGGTAGCAATGGATTTTTGGGCAAGTCTAGAACATAAGATCTATTACAAATACGATAAATCAGTTCCTGATAATTTAATGTCAGAACTTAAGCAGGTAGCAGATTCAATATCACAATTAGATAGGAAAATGGAGAATATTCATAAAACGGTTAATCGATATAAGGAATCAGAAGATATTAAAGATGACACCCAAAAGCTTTTTGTTTTCTCCATGCCAATTTAATATAGAATTAAAAAAGATTAATTATAATAAAAGATAGAAGTAATTAAATTGATTAATAAAGATATATAAAGAGCATCGACTTAAAGAATCTTTTTCTTTAAGTCGATGCTCTTTATATTTGAAGCAAAAAGTAAAGATTAGGTAAAGAAAAAAGTAGAGAGAGACAAAAAGAAGGAAAACCCCAAAATTATGTAGAATAATATAAAAAAATGTCGAATAAACAGAGAGGGAGTTTAGAGTAGATAAAAAAAGAATTGAGGGGAGCTGTATATGTGAAGAAAATTTAAGAAAATAAATTTTGTATAATTAGCATAGATAATTTTCAGTCTCTTGTTAATGAATTCAAAACTTAAATCGCAGAGATATAAGGAATCTATCTAGTTAAATAAAATGGAAACAATATAATTTTTAATAATATATCACTTAGGGGGCTATGTTAATGAAATTAAGACTTAAAGATTGGAAGATAACCACAAAGATAGTATCTTCATTTATCACTTTAATGATATTATTTTTCTTTATAATAGGACAATCTTATTTATCAATCACTGATATTAATCAAGATAAACTTCCATTGTTATCATCTAATGAAGAAGTTGCCAAGGCAATGCTAGAGATGAGAAAAAATGAGAAGGATTTTCTAATGAGAGAAGTTTCAAATGTGGATTTTTTTAGAGAAGGAAAAAGCACTTATATTGAAGATTATGAAAAGAACTATGAGATACTTAATAATAATATAAAATTGATTAAGAACAATGCTGATATTATTCAAGATACTCAGATGGTTAAAAAACTTGATACAATTTTATTAGAGGCAAAAACCTATCATGATAACTTTCTTAAAGTAGTGGATAGAATAAAGAAAAGAGGATTTGAAGATTTTGGTATCGAGGGTGAGTTAAGAGAAGCAATACATAATATTGAGGATAGGATTAGTCAACAAGACCAAGTTATGTTAATGCTTCAAGCTAGACGGGCCGAAAAAGATTATTTTTTGAGACATGATTTAGAATATGTTGAAAAGCTCAATGGAATTGTAACTGATTTAAAATTCTCACTTCAAGACTCCGGAAAGGAATATGAAGTTGAGTTACTAGATAAATATTTTGAGAAATTTAATGATATAGTTGTCATAGAGAAAGAAATCGGATTAACAGAAGATGAAGGTTTAAAAGGAAATTATAGAGAGGCTATACATAAACTAAATCCTCTTCTTAATGATTTGAGTACAAGTATGAAAGCAATGATTAATGATAGAGCTAAAGGGACACAAAAAATTATGCTAGTTTCATTTATCGTTATATTTAGTATTGCCTTATTATTTAGTATATTTATATCAAGGGTGATAGCTAAGCCTATATATAAAGCTAATCAGATGCTTAAAGATATTGCAGAGGGTGAAGGGGATTTAACCAAAAACTTAGAAGTAGATACAAAAGATGAATTGGGTACATTATCATTATGGTTTAATGTATTTACAGATAAAATAAAAGAGATTATTGCACTTGTGAAAAGTAATGCAGATATTATTGCCTTGTCTTCAGAGGAAATAGCTATAGCTACAGAACAATCTAATCAAGGAATGGAAAGTATAGCAAAGGAGATTACAATAATATCGGATGGGTTACAGAATAACGCAAGCGTTATCGAAGAAGCTACTGCAGGTATAGAAGAGATAACTAGTGGAGCTTTTGTTGTTTCAGAAGAATCAGAAGAGGCAACTAAAAATAGTGAAGAGGCTCTTAATGCTGCGAGATATGGCGCAAGTAAGTTAAAAGAAGTAGTTGAAGCTATAGATAGTGTCTATCATTCTTCAAACAATATGACTATTTTGATAGAACAGTTAAAAGATTCTTCTGCTAAAATCAATGATATTGCCTCTTTGATAACTGGAATATCTGAGGAAACAAATTTGTTAGCTTTAAATGCATCTATAGAAGCAGCTAGAGCAGGTGAAAGTGGTAAAGGATTTGTAGTTGTAGCTGATGAAGTTAGAAAGCTTGCAGAGGAAAGTAAGCTTTCAGCCCATGATATTTCAATGTTAATTAAGGAGATTCAACAAAAAATAGAAACGGCTTATAGTGGAATGAAAGAAGAACAAGAATTAGTTACTACTAGTGTAAAAAAAGCAGAAGAAACGAATATAGAGTTTGAAAACATACTGGATAGAATAGCAAAGACTACAGAGAAGATGTCGATTATTTCACAATCAGTGAAACAACAGTCTGAGATAACGAAAGATATGACTAAGGCCATGGACGAGATATCAGAAGCAACTCAACAAAGTGCCTCAGCATCTCAAAAAATTAATTCAAGTATTCAAGAGCAAGTTAGCACATATGAAGAGGTTAGTGCAAGTATTGAAGAGCTAAGTAATATTTCAAAAACTTTGAAAAAACAAACTGATAGATTTAAAACAAAGTAAATGTTTTAAGTGAATTTAGCAAATCATAACCACTAGATTTACGAGTGGTTATGATTTTATTTTTTGCTATTTATTATGGTGAATTTAATATATATAAATAATGATTTGTAAAATATTTGAAAATTTCAAGGTGTAATTTACTATGAACTTATTTCATTTGCACATTGGGTAACCTATATGCCTATCATTAATAATTACTAAAAAATTAAGGCAAAATAATAACATATACTGGAGTCTTTTATGAATATTTTATTGAAGAAAGCATTAAGCTAAAGATTACATTCTTAATTTGAAACTATTCTTCGGCTTCAGCATCTGCTTTAGTTTGATGGATAGTTCCATGAGGATGCTCAGGAGGAGCATAAATAGTGTATAGTTTAAGAGGTTTATATCCAGTATTGATTATATTATGCCATGTTCCTGCAGGAACCATTATTGCATAGTCATCATAGACTTGTGCTTGAAAATCCAACCTAGTTTTATCTTCTCCCATTTTGACAAGGCCTTGGCCTTCTTCAATGCGTATGAACTGATCAACAGTGGGATGGACCTCTAAACCTATATCTTCTCCAACATTAAGACTCATCAAAGTGACCTGTAAATGCTCTCCGGTCCATAAAGCAGTACGAAAATTAATATTCTCTTTGGTGGCTTTATCAATATTAATAACAAAAGGATTTGGTCCATAGTCCTTAATCTTAGTAGGAGGGTTCATAGAATATGGATTGTATATTGGCTGGTTACTCCAATAAGGATATGTTCCATATCCATTGTACATTGATCTATTCATATAATGATGACATGGATATGTCCTATAGTACATATTACTCATTCCTTTCATAGACTTTATACTATAATATGCACAATATTAAATATGGTTCTTTAATTAGTTTATAGGAGATGTAGATAGTTTAATTTTCCTATTTTGTGACAGCAGTCACATATTAAAAAGTGCAATAAATGGTATATTAAATATAAGAGAAATAATTATTTTAATAAAATATTAGCAGTCATAAAATTATTAGATTTTAAAAAGACTATTGTTTAAGTAAAAAATCAATAGAAAGGGTGTTAGCTAAATGAATAAAGAAATTAATTATATCACCATTGACGGCCGTGGAGAACATGAAACATTTAGAGATTGTATAACTAAAGCAATTCAGGATTTAAAACCTAATGAAGGAATTCATATTATTAAAGATTTTGAACCATTTCCCATGTATAAAATGATGGAAGATAAAGGATTTGATAAGTATGTGGAAAAAATAAGTGATGAAGAATATCATGCATATTTTACTCCAAAGAAAAAGTTAAAAAAACTTCAAATGGAAGAGTACTTAAACATTGACGAAAGTAAAATGAAAAAAATAATTGATATTAAACTAAATTATTTAAAGGGAAATATTTCTCTAGAAGAAGCTAAGAAGAAAATGAAAAATAATATTAAAGAGGTAACTGCACAAGAATTTGCTATCTGTGAACAATATCTCCAGCAGCATGGAATTTCAGATGATGAGTTAGCTGAAAGAATGGATGAAATATTAGAGATTTTCGATGGAATATTAGTAACTAATAAATTAAATCTGCCATCTGGACATCCTATTAGAACTTATCTTGATGAAGTTGACGCAATCAGAAAAGTACTAGATGACATGAAAGAAATGCTTAAGAGGAAGTTTATAAAAAATCAATGGGCAGAGTTATATGATAAATTAAATGAAATAAATATACATTTTTCAAGGAAACAAAATCAGTTGTTTTCAGCCTTAGAAAAAAAAGGCTTTGATAAGCCTTCAAAGGTTATGTGGACATTAGATAATAATATAAAAGATATTATTAGTAGGTCTAAGAAATACTTGGAGTTTGACAAAGATAATGAATTTTTAAAACTACAGGACGAAGTAATTGAAATGGTAGAAGATATGATGGTAAAAGAAGAAGAAATTCTCTATCCAACATCTATGGATTTACTTTCTCATGAGGATTTTGTTGAAATGAGAAAAGGAGATGATGAAATAGGATACTGCTTAATAGAAAAACCTCTTCCCTATGATAATGAAGAAATAGAAGACAAGGATAAAATCTCTAGTGATAGTGAATTAGTGAAGGATTTATCAAATGTTCTTCAAAAGCATGGAATCCTTAATTCTACATCAAACAATGATGCTTTAGATGTTAGTCAAGGAAAGCTGACTCTAGAACAAATTAACCTTATATTCAAACATTTACAAGTAGATTTGTCTTATGTGGATGAAAATGAAATTGTAAAATTCTATAGTGATACTAAACATAGAGTATTTCCAAGAAGTGCAGGTGTAATTGGAAGAAAGGTTCAAAATTGTCATCCAAGGGAAAGTGTAGACACAGTTGAAGAAATTATTGAAGCCTTTAGAAATGGAGAGCACGATGAGGCAGAATTTTGGCTAGAAATGGGTGGAAAATTTATATATATCATATATAATGCGGTAAGAGATAAAGAAGGGAACTTTAGAGGTGTACTAGAGATGATGCAAGATGTAACTCATATTAGAAGTCTTGAAGGAAGTCAAAGATTATTATCGTGGAGTGATAAAAAACAAGATGATAGTGGACTAGATAATAGTGGACTAGATAATAGCATAGATAGTGAACAAGAAAAGACAAATAATCAATATGGCATTTCAAAGGAAACAATAATTGGCGATTTGGTTAAAAAGTATCCCTTTATAAAGGAATTTTTATTCAACTTATCTCCTAAATTCAGCAAATTAAAAAATCCTGTAATTTTTAAAACAATGTCATCAATAGCTACCCTGGAAATGATTAGTGAAAGGGGCAATTTTGAGCCTCAATATCTCATAAATAAAATTGTGGAAGAAATAAACTCAAAAACGAAGGAAGTTTGAAAGAGAAAATGAAAAGAATCTTACTGATTATTATTGGAAGTATAAGTTTAGTGTTCGGAATTATTGGTATTATTTTACCCATAATTCCAACTACTCCTTTTTTGTTATTCTCACTTTTTGTATTTATGAAGAGTAGTAAAAAGTTATATGATTTCATACTTTCGAATAAATACTTAGGGCCCTATGTTCAAGAGTATGTTTCAGGAAAAGGAGTATCTATGAAATCAAAGAAAAAAGCCATATTTTTAATCTGGATAACTATAGGCTTTTCTATTGTATTTGTTATTGATAAAATTATTCTTAGATTAATGCTTATAGTTATAGCTGTAACTGTTTCCACATATATTTGGACCAGAAAGACTTTAAAAGTAGACAGCTACGAGTAAATTTATTTTATTTGTAGCTATTTTACTTTTAATTAAAATAATAAACATGAAATAAAATTATGGAACAAAATACTTTTGGAATCGTCTAAAGTTGTAAGAAGAAAATGATAAGAGGTGTGGTTCTGTGAAAAAAAAAGTTGTTAGAAATGTTGTTATATCAGGTGTTTTATCTGCAGGATTAGTAATTCCATCAGTTTCTCTAGCTACAAATATGTCTTCTATAGATAATAATGATAGAATTACTAATATTGAAAAGACAGCTATAGGTGATGAAAATGATACTATAGTTACTAAACCAAAGTTTGATGAACAATCTATTGTAAAAGGTAAGCTAGAAACTAGAGGAAGCTACGAGATTAAAGATGGTAAGGTCATATTTGATTTTGAATTAATGAACCATTATACAGATGCTATACAATTGGAATTTGGTTCTGGACAGCAGTATGAGATTATTATAACTGATGAAGCAGGAAAAGAAGTATACAAATATTCTGAAGGTAAGTTCTTTACAATGGCTCTTGTGTATAAAAGCATTAGTCCAGGCGAGTCTTTGAAATGGCAAGATTCATGGGATATGACTAATAAAAAAGGAGAAAAGCTAACTACAGGAAAATATAAGGCTAAAATTACTGTTGCAGCGAGGACCGGAGAAAATGATAGAAAGACTGGTCGAAACTCATTAACGACTATAATAGATTTTAGATTGCAAGAGTTTAGTAAGGAAGAAGTTAAACAGATAGCTAAGAATTTTTTGCCAGAAGGTACTGAGTTTACAACTCCTAAAGAGTCGCAGCAAGGTGAAAGCTTTACTCAAATAGATTTAAATAAAGATGGTAATGATGAAATTGTAGCATTTTATAAAGGACAATCTAGTGTTGGTGCTATTGTAATAGAGCAAGATGCATTAGGTTGGAAACTAAAAAACAAAATCGAAGGATATGGTAATAGTTTAAATTATGTTGGTTTCCACGATATAGATGGAAATGATAAACTAGATATACTTATTGGTGGACAAGACGAAAATAACAACAATAAATTATTAATTTATAAGCTTAATAATAGAACATATGAAGAAATTAACAGTTTATATTATGAAAGATTCTCAATAGGGAATTTGGATGAAGATAGTAAATTAGATATAGCCACCTTGATAAGTTTAGATAATGAAATGCCTTCAGTGAAACTACAAGTATATAGCTTATTTGATAATGCCTATAAACTAGAATTTGAAAAAGAATTTAAATATAGTTCTTTCCCATATAATATAGCAATAGGTGGAGTTAGTCGAGAACAGAAGGGTATCTTTGCTGATATGGTTGTGGGAGCCCATTCGGCAATTACAGAGGTTTTCATTAAAGAAAATGGAGAATATAAAAGCGCATTAAAGGAAAAAGGTGATGATGAATTGCAGCTCACTTTCAAACCTTATCCGCTTGAAAGCCAGGATGTAAATAACGACGGTGTAATAGAGATTGGAATACAATCTGCACCACCAGAAACCGATGATTTGCCTATGGCAGCAATACCTTGGATTAATTGCTGGTACAAACTAGATGATGAAGGAAGATTAGTATCTGAGCCAGTTATGAAGGACTATTCTAATTATAGTGAAGGGTATAAATTTAGCATACCTAAAAGCTGGTATGGAAAGTTTACAATTAAAAGAGAAATAGTAGAAGAATCTGGGATTAATTCAGTTCAATTCATGTATTTAGCTAAGAATAATCAGAAAGCAAGATTCTTTACATTACATCATATAGCAAAATCAGATTGGGAGCATGATAAACAAAGGTTTCAAGAAAAAGGAAAATCATATTTTATATTAGGAGAAAATAATACAAATATGTTTGTAATTGAATTGCCACAGGGAAATAAAGTACTCCGAGATGACAATCTTAATGAATACAAGAGTATTTTCCTCGATAGAGAGGGTATTATAGATAGCTTTGTAGCTTATGGAGATAATGGAAATGCAATAACATGGATAGGTGATAGTTTAAAATAGCCTTGAAGAAATATAATGGATTATTAATAAGTCGACTAGGAAGAGTTTACCTTGTCGACTTATTGTTATTTAGTCATAACGATTTAATCATGGTCTATACTTGACTCCTTTTCTAAAATAATTATAATGGTTATTAAAGATAGGAGTTATTTTTATAAATAATTATTAAAGAGGTGTTTTAAATGGAAAATGGATATACTCATATTTACACAGGGAACGGTAAGGGTAAGACAACTGCTGCATTAGGGTTATCACTAAGAGCAATTTGTTCCGGCAAAAAGGTATATTTTGGACAATTTGTAAAGGGAATGAAATATAATGAAACGAAGGCAGTAGATCATTTACCTAATTTTGAAATACATCAGTTTGGGAGAAATTGTTTTATTTATAATGATCCAACTCAAGAGGATATAGACGCAGCAAGAAAAGGGCTTGAAGTATGTAAGAAAGTATTATCTGAAGGGAAATACGACATAGTAGTTCTAGATGAGTTAACTATAGCGTTGTATTATAAGCTATTTTCTGTAGAAGAAACTATAGATATGCTAAAAAATAAAGCATCCCATGTAGAGGTTATTATAACCGGGCGGTATGCACCACAAGAATTGATAGAGTTAGCAGATTTAGTAACAGAGATGCAAGAAATCAAACACTATTATCAAAAAGGTGTTGAAGCAAGAGAAGGAATAGAAAGGTGAGGTAAATGGTATAAAGATAATCACAATAAAAAACTAAAGCTATAGCCATACTTTTATCTATAGCTTTAGTTTTTTATTGTATTTTTTTAGAATAAAATTAAAGTATTAATTATTATAGTTCATATTGAGTTCATATTATTACTTTACAATAAAATCATATTAAAAATTGAGGGGAGTAAAAAGTGAAACTTCAACTCTTTTTTTATATTTATTATTACTAAAAAGTTATTATGGAGGTTTTAAATTTGAATGTTATAGTACAACCATTAGGTGCGCTTCTGAAAATGATTTTTGATGTGGTTGGGAATTATGGTATCTCAATAATTACATTTACAATAATTGTAAAACTTGCAATGATTCCTTTGACAATAAAACAATCAAAATCTATGAAGAAAATGCAGGAAATACAACCACAGATTAAAGAACTACAAGAAAAATATAAAGATGATAAAGAGCAAATGAATATTAAAATGATGGAATTTTATAAGGAGAATAATGTAAGTCCCTTTGGAGGTTGTTTACCATTATTAATTCAGTTTCCAGTTATAATAGGATTATTTACAGTACTAAGAAATCCTATGGATTTTGGTTTTACTCAAGAAGTGGTACAAGCAGCTTTTTTATGGGTACCTAACCTATCTCAATCGGACCCATGGATACTACCTTTATTAGCGGGAATAACTACTTATTTATCTAGTGCAATAATGCCAAATACAAATAATCAACAAAAGACACAACTAAATGTTATGAAATATATTATGCCCGTTATGATCTTTATTTGGGGGAGAAGCTTTCCTGCTGGATTAGCTCTATACTGGGTGACCAGCAATATATTCCAAGCAGTTCAGCAAATATTAATAAATAAACCTAATTTAAAACAAGTTGAGATTACAAGATAGTAAATAAAGTGATGATTAGACTTAATTATAAATATTTTAAGCTTAACTTAACATATTTATCAATGATAGAGGGCTAAGGAGTGTTTAAATATTGCATTTAAGATATCATAGAGTAAAGAAACATATTCAAAGTAAGAAGGATCCAAGTAATTATATTAGGAAATTTGTTTCACAAGGATTATATGGAACACTAATAGTGATGTCTCTAATAGTAGCTCTAGATAAACAACAAAAGACCCCTGGTCAAGTAATAGTATCATTACTTACAACAGTGTTAGCTTTTGCCATAGCTCATTTCTACTCAGAAATGATTGCAGATAGAATTGTATCAAAAGAAAAACTTACTATAAAAAAGCTGAAAAATTTGTTTTATGAAATAGCACCTATCGGAATAGGTTCTCATATACCTACTATTATTTTTTTCTTTGCCCTATTTGGATTTATTTCAATTGAAAAAGCATTTTTGTTTGCAAAGGTTGCAGGGCTAGGTGCTTTATTCCTATATGGATTTTTAGTAGGTAAATATTCAAACAAATCAAAATATAACTCTTTTTTTATTGGAGCTATTAATATGCTAATTGGAGCTATAGTTGTTGTAATAAAAGCTTTAGTACATTAAGGTTAATGGAAATTAGAATATTTCACTAAATTTAAAAATAAGTCTATAAAAGGCATTAGCTTAGTTAGATTATCTAATTTTGAGTTAATGTCTTTTATATTTGATACATAATTTTTAAAATATGAAAAAAATTTAAAGTGTAATTTAATATAAAATTCTATATAATTTAGGGTATCTAAATAAATAATATTAAGGAGAAATTGAATATGAAAGATACCCATTTAAATGCAAATAAAAAAGAGGTTAGAAGAAAAATCTATTCTATGATTTTACCCATTACTATGGAAAATATATTGGTTATGGTGGCAGGCTTTGTCTCTATGGGTATGCTAGGGCGTATAGACACATTAGCTATAGGTGCCTTTGGATTAAGTGATAGATTGACTAAAATAATATGGGCACTGTTTAAAGGAGTTACAATGGGAGCAAGTGTATTTGTTGCTCAAGCCTATGGATCTCAAAATCATAGTAGATTGAAGAAAGTTATTCAGCAGACACTTTTGTCGTCAATCATCCTTGTAATTTTGTTACAACAATTTGTATTTTGGAAAGCACCAATGCTATTAGGGATTTATAATCCCGATCCTAATTTGATGCATGACTCCATTGCTTATTTGAGAATTGTCTCATGGGGACTACCATTCTTAGCTATTATGTTAGTAGTAGCAGGTGTGCTACAAGGAATGGGTAATGCAAGAACACCTATGTTGATTGCACTAATTATGAATATAACTAATATTATTTTTGGGTATGGTTTTATATTTGGCAATTTTGGGCTGCCTAAATTAGGTCTCAAAGGAGCTGCCATTGCTACTATAATATCCCAGGTCACAGCAGCTATGTTAGGTATTTACGTATTATTTAACAAAAAAGGTGTATTAAGTACATTACTTAATAAGAGATTTTTTAAGCTGGATATAAAAGAAGTATTATCTATTTATAAAGTAGGAATGCCATCGGCATTGGAGTCGATTTTCTGGCAGGTATCATCTATTATTTTAACTAAAATTATTATGACATTTGGAAATACTGCCTTGGCGGCTTATCAAGTGGGTTTACAGGCAGAATCAATTTCATATATGCCAGCTGCTGGCTTTAGTATTGCTGCCACTGCATTTATAGGTCAAGCATTGGGTGCAAGAAAAGAAAAATTAGGCAGAACCTATCTAAAAGAAACTATTAAAGGATCAATGATTATAACCAGTTTGAGTGTAATTTTATTGGTAGGGTTTCCCCATATCATTCTTGGACTTTTAACTAACCAAGCAGATGTAATTAAATTAGGCTCTATATACTTAGTATTGATGGGAATAGTTCAAATTCCTCAAAATTTATCAGGAGTTTTAAATGGAGCTTTAAGGGGAGCAGGTCATACAAGGGTGCCCATGTTTGTAGCTGGAGCAGGGTTATGGATTGTTAGAATCCCTATTTCTTTAATCTTAACTTATTGGCTTCATATGGACATTGTTGCAATTTGGGTTGTTATGTGTTTTGATTTAGTATTTAGATTTGTACTTAGTCTAATTCTATATAAAACGAAGAATATTTATAAAACTGAGCTTGTACTAGAGAAAAACTAATAGATGGATTTTATCTTGCCGACTTATTTATAAGGAAATCTCCGTTTATTATTATCATTATGAACTGAATAAGCTGCAATAAAGCAAGTCAAAGGAATAGTGAATATTAGACCAATACTGCCACATAAAGATCTAATTATCTCTACTGCCATAAGCTCAGTATTTATTGAATATAAAAAACTAGAATTAGAAGATAAGTATATTATTAATAAAGGCATAAAGCTACCAACATATGCTAAAACAAGGGTGTTTACCATTGTTGACATTACATCTTTTCCTATTTTTAATCCAGATTGAAGTAATCCTCCAAATTTTATATTTGGAGATTGACTTTTAATTTCAAATATTGATGATGTTATTGACATACTAACATCCATTACTACACCAATCGTTCCAATTATAATAGCACCCATATATAATCCTCTATAATCCAATTTAATACCTAGGTTTGACACAATGAACATAACATCTTCACTAGCAAGACCTGTTATTTTGGTAGAGTTTATATAAATATGTGACAATATACCTGCAGTGACAGTTCCACCAATTGTACCTAAAATTGCAATTAAACTTTTTTTAGTAAAGCCTGAAATCAATATAAAACTTACAACGCTTATTAATATAGCACAAATTATTGAAAGTACTACAGCGTTATATCCTTTTAGAATATAAGGGATTAAGAACTTTATAATAATAAATCCAGAAAAAATAAGTGCAGTTAGTGATAGCACACCCTTTAATCTTCCAAAAACAATTAAAGACACTAGAAATATTATACCTAAGGTTTTTAACTGTTCAACTCTCCAAATATTTATTAGGCTTCCTTGTAAAGAGTTATTTTCTAAATAAACTTCAATTAAAACTGTATCTCCTCTTTCTAAAACATAGCTATGAGTTGAATATTCAATTATAAGTCTTTCTAGTGTGATAATCTGATCTTTATATTTTCCCTCTAAAATTCTAACTTTTACTAATTGATTGTTAATATCAGTCCCTGCAAAAGAAGGATTCTTTTCAATAGAAATAACTTCTGCTTTAACTTGATTAGGATTTGAAGAAGCCCATACAGTACTAAAAATTATCATTAAAATTATTATTATAGAGAAAATTCTTTTAGTCAAAAAAACACCTCCCTTTAATAATTATGAAAGGAGGTGGACAAACAGAACTAGTTTTAGTAAGAAAAAAGCAGTTACTTTTTTTCTGTATGCATGAATTTCTCCATGGCTTTGATAGAGTCATTACTTATTACATGTTCAATTGCACAGGCATCAGTTTCGGCAATTGAAGGATCTACTCTTAGAATTTTAGTCAAGAATCCCTGTATTACATGATGTTTTTTTGAAACAGTTTTGGCTAGCTTATAGCCTTCTGGAGTAAGGACTACTTCTTTATATTTTTCATTTATTATAAGACCCTTTTCTGCGAGGGTAGACATGGCACTGCTAGTACTTGCCTTTGTAACTCCCATACGGGCAGCTATATCTGAAACACGTGCTCCATTTTCTTGAATCGATAGTTCATATATTGCTTCAAGGTAGTTTTCCATTGTAAATGTAAGTTTTTCCACTTATATCCCTCCAAACTATTACATTACTGTATAATCCCAAATTTATTATAAGTTATAATTTAAACTCAATAACATTTCAATAATATTGTTGTAATAATATTTAATAACATTAGTATATACTAATATACTTAGAAAATAAAGATAGAGTGATAATTAAGTTTATGGTTTGTTGTAAATTTTGGAAACCATATGATATAATGTTAGAGTACTCTAACATTATATCATATATATAAGTATATAATTCTAAAATAGAATATTACAAAAAGTCATCAAGAATAAGAGTATTTTTATAATTATATAGGGAGTGGTGAAGTAAAATGGAAGATAGATTAAAAGGAGATGCCTTTTATTGTGATAATATGATTACTGTAAAAGAAGATGCTGAGTGTACAATATATAAAATGAAGGATGGTAGTGGAGAAGGGACAATGACTTGTTATAAGGTTTTTCCTGGTATTGATTTGATATATAATGATTTTCATATGCAAAATTGCTTATCAAAATTTCAACCAAAGGTAGAAATGTTAGGAATTGATCACTGCAAGGAAGGACGTATAGAATGGCAATTTAAAAATGGATCATACTTGTATTTAGAAGAGGGAGATTTTCAGATAAATTTAAAAGAAAGTCATGACATTGGTTTTGGATTTCCTCTTTCTCATTATCATGGAATTACTATTGCAGTATATATTGATAAAGCAACAAACTCACTCTCAAAAGCTTTTGGTGAATTTTCCATAGATGTAAAAAAGCTTTGTGAAAAATTTTGTTCAAATAATAAAACGTTTATTATGCGTGCAGATAAATCAATAGAACATATTTTTTCTGAGCTTTATACAGTACCGGACACAATTAGAAATAATTATTTTAAGATTAAAGTTCTTGAACTCCTTTTGTTTCTCAGTGCTCTAGATGAATCAGAAGATAGTGAAGAAAGAGTTTATTTTCCTAAAAGACAAGTTGAGAAAGTAAAATTAATAATGAAATATATAACAAAAAACTTAGATAAACATTTTACTTTAGATGAATTATCTACAATATTTGAGATGTCTCTCACATCTTTAAAACTGTGTTTTAAGGGGGTATATGGGAAATCAGTTTATGCATATATACGTTCTTATCGTATTCATACAGCTGCTATAATGTTGAAAGAAACTAATGCTAATATTACTGATATTGCCGGTAGGGTAGGATATGCTAATCCTAGTAAATTTTCTGCAGCTTTTAAAAAAATAATGGGTATGGCTCCTTCAAAATATCGAAAACAAGTTGTCTAATTGGAGTATATTTTGACTACATGGAGCAGATGGCTATATAGAATTTTGTTATAATAACGCTATACGATAATGATTCTCAATTGATGCTGAAAGGCGCTTTTATTATAGCTAAAAGTTAGAATGCTCTAACTTTACAAACGTAATAAACTACAAAACTTTTTAGCTATTCAATAAGCTTCATTGAATTATTGAAAGGAGTGTGAACAATGAATCAAACTAGTTCGAAAAATGGGATATCCAGACTTTTAGAGCTTGCTTCAAGTAAAAAGCCATTGGTGATAAGCTCTGTAGTTTTATCTGCTTTAGCATCCATTGTTTCTTTTATACCCTATATAGCAATTTATTTTATTATTAAAGAGATGCTAAGTGTTTATCCTGAGTTTACAAACTTAGATTTAGAAAGAACACTTGGCTTTGGGTGGATTGCACTAGGAGGAGTATTAGGAAATGTTATACTCTATTTCTTAGCCTTAGTGTGCTCCCATCTAGCTGCATTTGGAACACTATATGAGTTGAAGGTGAACTTCGCTTCCCATATTGCTAAGCTTCCCCTTGGATTCCATTTAAACTATGGAAGTGGGAAATTGCGTAAAGTTATGGACGAAAATATTGAAAAAATTGAAGGCTTTATTGCCCATCAGCTTCCAGATATTGTAGCCTCCATGGTAGCGCCTATTGTGATGTTTATTGTCTTACTCACCATTGATTGGCGTTTTGGTATAGCAGCGGCTTTTGGTATCATAATTGCCTTTGTATTACAATTTAGAGCTTATGGAAACGATGGAGCAAAGGCAATGATGGAAGAATATCAAACTGCTTTAGAAGAGATGAATAATGCATCAGTGGAATATATCCGCGGGATTTCTGTTGTTAAAGCCTTTAAGCAGACAGTATATTCATTTCGCAGATTACATGAAACTATCAAAGCTTATACTAGGTTTGTATTGCCTTATACTTTGAGTTGGGAAAATTACATGTCAGGATTCTTAACAATTGTAAATAATATTTATCTTTTTATCATACCAGTAGGAGTACTAATTGGCTTGAATACAACGGACTATTCTCAATATGCATTAACCTTTATTTTTTATCTTATCTTTGTCCCATCTATTTCATCGGTGATGATGAAAATTTTATATGTTTCTAGTAATATGATGCAGATTTATAGCGGGATTGAAAGGATGGATAACGTTCTTAATACTTCAGTTTTGCCAGAAGCTAGTGCTACTGAAACCTGCAGGAATCATGAGATTGAATTTAAAAATGTTTCTTTCTCTTATGATAAAGATAAAAGTACAGCAGCATTAACCGATGTGTCATTTAAGGCTGAACAAGGAGAGGTTACTGCAATAGTGGGTCCTTCAGGTAGCGGTAAAAGTACTATAGCTCATTTGGTTCCTAGATTTTTTGACATTTCAGAAGGCTCGATTAGAATTGGGGAAGCAGATATTCGAAATATAAAAATTGATTATTTGATGAATAAGGTAAGCTTTGTATTTCAGGATGTATTTTTATTTAAGCAAAGTATTATGGATAATATAAGAATTGGTAATCAAGAAGCAACGGATGAGCAGGTGATTGCAGCAGCTAAAGCAGCACAGTGTCATGAGTTCATTATAAAGTTGCCACAAGGCTATAATACTGTAATAGGTACACGAGGAGTGCATCTTTCAGGTGGGGAACAGCAAAGAGTTGCTATAGCTAGGGCCATTGTCAAAGATGCTCCTATTATTGTCTTAGATGAAGCTACTGCTTTTGCAGATCCTGAAAATGAATATTTAATACAGAAAGCCTTTGAAAAACTGATGCAAGATAAAACTGTTATTATAATTGCTCATAGATTGTCTACTATACGTGGAGCTAATAAGATTATTGTAATGGATAAAGGTAGATTAGTAGAGAAAGGGACTCATAGTGAGCTATTGGAGAAAAAAGGAAAGTACAATGATATGTGGGAAATGTATACAAAATCATTACAGTGGAAAATAGATAGTACAAAGGGGGTTGAGATGAATGTTTAATTTAAAAGACAAACTAATGCTTACCGACAAAGGGTACTCAGATTTAAAGAAGGCTATTGCAGCTTGTACCCTTACTAATCTCTCTCTAATGCTACCTTTTGGAATTACTATTCAGATATTTGCAGAATTATTAAAACCTTTAATGGGACAGCAAATATCTTGGATGAAAATGTGGATTTATTTTGGGCTAGGTATAATAGCGGCAGGGATTGTATTTTTATCAAATAAAAATGACTATAAAAAAACATATGTGGCTTCATATAAGGAATCGGAGGCCGTTAGAATCCGTGTTGCTGAGCATATTAGAAAGCTTCCCATGAATTTCTTTAATACAAAGAATTTATCAGAGCTTACAACTAATATTATGGGAGATTGTGCAACAAGTGAGCATGTGTTGAGTCATATTATACCTCAGCTTATGGCAAATGGCATCTCTATTTTAATAGTTTGTATTGCACTTGCTATTTTTGATTGGAGAATGGCATTGACTGTTTTTTGTACAGTCCCTATTGCTTTTCTGATTATTGTATTAAGTAGAAAAATCCAGAAGAGATTAAGTGAGAGGCATATAGAATCAAAACTAGAAGCATCAGATAAAGTGCAAGAATACTTAGAAGGGATTAAAGTAATTAAGTCTTGCGGATTAGAGGGAGCTAGATTTAATACATTAGACCAAGCCTTAAGATTAATGAAGGATATGGCTATAAAAATGGAGTTTGGAACAGGAATATTTGTTACAGGAGCACAAATTATTGTGCAGATGGGTATAGGGCTTACAGTTTTTGTAGGAACTTATCTTTTAACAGGAGGTAAAATTGAACTAATTCCCCTACTTATGTTTTTCTTAATCGTAGTAAGGATATATGGACCAATACTTACAGAGCTCACCCTTCTACCTGAGTTACTGTATATGCAAACTTCTACTAAACGAATGAGAACTTTATTTACAACACCTATTATGGAAGGAGATAAAGAAAAGCAAATTATTGATTACAACATAGATTTTCATAATGTATCTTTTAGCTACACTGGAGAGCTCTCTACCGATAAAACAGTCATTGATGATATGAATATTTCTATACCATCTAATGGCATTACTGCGCTAGTGGGTCCATCTGGAAGTGGTAAAAGTACCCTTGCAAAGCTAATAGCCAGATTCTGGGATGTTAATAAAGGCGTAATAAAAATAGGGGGAATTGATATCAGAACTCTAGATCCAGAACATCTAATGGGATATATGTCAATTGTATTTCAAGATGTTGTACTTTTTAACGATACCGTTTATAACAATATTCGCATAGGGAATTTGAATGCTACTGATGAAGAGATTATGGCTGCAGCAAAGGCGGCATGCTGCGACGAATTTGTAAGTAATCTCCCAAATGGGTATCAGACTATTTTAGGAGAAAATGGAAGCACTATTTCTGGAGGAGAAAGGCAAAGGATATCAATTGCACGGGCATTACTAAAAGATGCTCCCATTGTTCTTCTTGATGAAGCAACTGCTTCTCTAGATCCCGAAAATGAAGTGTTTATTCAGCAGGCAATTTCAAAGCTTATAGAAGGAAAAACAGTAATTGTGATTGCTCACCGATTAAGAACTGTAGCTGGTGCAGATAAAATAATTGTACTTAATAAAGGGAAAGCTGTGGAAGAAGGAACACATAGTGAATTGATTAATAATAAAGGATTATATGAGAAGCTTTATAATCTGCAGCAAAAAAGTTTGGGATGGAGTGTATAAAATAATGAAAAAGAATGAGAAGTTTAGGCTCTAAGCTTCTCATTCTTTTTCTTATCTAATATTAAATTATAGCTTAAGCCAGACAGAACTAAGAGTCCTCCCATAACTTTACCAATAGATACTTGGTTTAAGCTAAGATAATCAATAATAATTCCAGCAAATAATTGACCTATAAAAATGAGTAAGGTTAAATAGAAAGTGGGAATTTTATGGGTCATATAGCTTGACAATCCAACAACTAATACTCCAACCAATCCACCTAGATAAGCCCATAAAGGCAAAGAGCTAAAAGATAAATTGTTGATTGTAAAGGGTTTATTTACCAGTAGAAAAACTATTAATGCAACGAATAAACCAATTATATAGTTGAAAAAAGTGCCTTGGAGAAGTCCAATGTGCTTTGCTAGATTAGCATTTATTATTCTAGCTAATACGATTGAGACCCCAGCTAGAATTGATAATAAAATGGCTATATAAAACATGTTTTTACCCCCTTAAGAAATAGTCATGATAAAGATTCCTAAAATAATTAACGATAATCCAATGTACTTTTTCTTGTTAAATTTATCAACTTTCATTCCCAACAAACCAAAGTGATCAATAATAATAGATGTAAGGGACTGACCAAGTAACCCTAGAGCTAAAGGAATTGATACTCCCAATATTGAGAATCCAAAATTGTTAAAAAGAACTGTAAAAACCCCTATTGCACCAGCACTATACAAATATAAAGGAATTTGATTATGGATCTTAATTTTTGATCTGCTTATTATAATCACTGCAACAATTGAAAAAAGTCCAACAATATGAATGATAATTGTTGATACATAGTTTCCAAAGAAATTAGCTAATGTTCCATTTATCATAATCATTAGAGAAATTAATGCTCCTATGAATGCTGAAACCAAATTGTTCATATTAATTCTACTCCCTTCACTAAATTCTAAGTTCAATTTATCATGAAATTGTTGTAATTAGTTATGACATATGTCATACTAAATACGATAAAATTTTTTAGATAAAGAAATTAAATACTAAATTTATAAAAAATATATCTAATTTGTAAATATGCAATCTCCTCAGATAATAAAAAGTAGAAGGTGAATATATGATAAAGGTTAATAATTTAAGGATTATGAATTACTATATTAAGAAGCATAAAATTGATGAAATTTTTTCAAGGGATATGAGTAACTTTATGGAGCTTTTTTTATTTAAAAAAGGCGAGCATATATGTAAAGAAACAGATGAAATTAAGAATATATTCTTTTTTGTAGAAGGTAAAGCAAAGGTATACGTTACATTAAGCAATGGTAAGTCATTATTGCTTTGCTTTTATGATAGCTTTAGAATATTGGGAGATGTAGAAGTTGCAGGGATAAAGAAAGCATCAACAAATGTACAAGTTATTGAGGATTCTTATTGTATAGGAATATCAATGGAAAGGGCAAAGAAATATTTACTTAATGATGCTAAGTTTCTAAGAATAATCTGTAATTCCCTCGGGAAAAAGTTAAACAGGAGTTCAAAAAATAGCTCAATAAATCTTCTTTTTCCTCTTAAAAACAGACTATCAAGCTATATACTCGCTACTGGAAAAAACACAGGAGATAGTAGCCCTGGTAAAATTGAATTTCAAGGGAATTTAACTGAGATAGCTGAACTATTAGGAACCAGCTATAGACATTTATTAAGAACCTTAAATGAACTTGTTTTAGAAGGAATATTAGAAAAAAGAAGTAAATCTTTTAGAGTAATAAATGAAGAATTATTAAGGGATTTAGCAGCAGATTTATATAGATAAGAAATAGATAACTCCATAATGCTTATGTTATTGTAAAATGTTGAAGCAATAAGTCATAATACTAAATATTTCTTAGGCTTAAATTTTATATGGTAAGAAAAGGATTTTTTTATATTTCTGTTGAATCTTTAAGTGAAGAAGTTATATAGAGATATTTCTACTAATGACGACAAAAAAAGTCGAGTCATTTTAAAGGAATAGAATATACAATGTATTTGGAGGGAGACAGAACATATGAAATGGGTAGAACGAATTAACGATGTAGTAAATTATGTTGAAGATAATCTAGATAAGGAGATTTCTTACGATAAGATTTCTGAGCTTGCAGTATGTTCAATATATAATTTTCAAAGAATGTTCTCTTATATAGCTGAGAAATCATTAAGTGAGTACATAAGAAATAGACGACTAACATTAGCAGCATTTGATATTTTAAATGGTAAAGAGAATATTATTGAAATAGCAATGAGGTATGGGTATACTTCCCATGACTCTTTTACTAGAGCTTTTCAAAAGTTTCATGGTGTTCTACCATCAAAGGTAAGGACAGATACGGTTTCACTTAAATCTTGCCCTAAGATTTCCTTTCAAATAAAAATAAAAGGAGATAGTTATATGAATTATCAAATTGAAGAGTGGCCAGCTTTTACTGTATCAGGAATAAGGAAAAGGATTATAACAGATGAAGCATTTAAGATCATACCACAAATTTGGGAAACAGCTAGAGCAAACGGCACTATGCAGCAATTATTTGAGCTTTTATGTAAAGCTGATATGAGGCCTGCAGGACTGATTGGACTAAGCGTTGGGGGACAATGGGGAGAATCAAAAGAAATGGATTATTATCTAGGTATAACCACCCATGTTGAAGTTGATAACTGTAAAAAGGTTAATCCACCTAAGAATATGGAGGAGTTTAAGTTTCCTAAAGCAAAATGGGCAATATTTGAAGCAAATGGGACATTACCAGAAGCTGTCCAAAGTATCTATAAAAAGTTCTATACCGAATGGCTACCTAATTCTGGATATGAACTGGACGATCTACCAGTAATAGAAAGTTATCTACAGAATGATAAACAAAAAGTGTGGATTGCAATAAAATAAATTAGAATTGAAGTGATGAAAAAGTGAAATATAATTTTGCAGGTGAATTATTGAAAGAAGGGAAACGTACATTTATTCCAATCCCTTTCAATGTATGGGAAGAATGTAATCAAAAAGGTATGCTTCCTGTAGTGGTGACAATAAATAATATAACTTTTGAATGTAAGCTTACACCTAAAGGAAAAGGATATTATTATATACCAATTAACAAGGGGATAATTAGTCAGTTAGACAATGTTGAGGACTTAGATATGTCCTTTGAAATCATTACTGGATTAACTCGTATAAATAAGAATAGTCCATATACCATTGAAAATCCTATAAGAATAATAGACAGTATAAAAAGCATTATTCAACCGCAAGATGGAATGTGTGGACAAACATGTGTTGCAATGTTAGCAGGGATAACAGTGGAGGAAGTAGTAAAGGTTATGAATGCAAGGAAATGGCAAGCCTCTATTAGTAAAGTGATTGAGACCTTAGACTATTATGGAATTTCTCATTCTTCTAAAATGGTTTATGGCAAAACAAGGTTTGAAAATCTTCCTAAATGTTGTATTTTAAATGTTCATTTAGAAAGGTGCAATCACCTTTTATTATTTTATAATGGTAAATATTATGATCCATCTTTAGGAGTATTAGAAGAATATGATAAAGAGAAAATCATTGGATATTTAGAAATCTTTCTGAGTTAATTCTTGTGAAGGGAAAAGAATATATGGAATTGTAGGAATAAGATAGCTAAGGTGAGCTCATATTAGTTATCTTATTCCTATTTTAAATTAAAGGAATTTTATACATAAAATAGAAATTATATTAATAACTAGATTTTTAGAGAGGGAATTACTTATGAAAGTAACTAATAAAACTGTAAACTATACTATGGGAATTCTTTTGATTCTTATTGCAATTTTAATATTTGTACTATTTTTTATAAATGATGAATCCACTAATATTAGTGCAAATAAACCAAAACATCATTTTTATTTTATAGGGCAAAATCAAGTGGACCCCTATTGGAAGAATATAAGAAAGGGAATAGAAGACGCTTCAAATAAATACAATGTAGTGTTTGAATACAATTCACCGAGATTTACCAATTCTGATGAAGAAACAATGTTTTTAGATATAGCCATTTCTTCCAATGTGGATGGCATTATAGCTAATGGTGTCAATACAGATAAGTTTACTGAGCTTATAAGAGAAGCATTCTATAAGCAGATACCAATTATCACTATAGAAAATGATAATAAAAACAGTAAGAGAAGTACATTTGTTGGAGCCAATAGTTATTTATTAGGAGAAGAAGCAGGTAGATTGATGGCTAAGGCAACAAAAGGAAAAGCCAATATTGCTATTATAGTCAATAATGATAACAATAAAAACTCAATAAATCATAATTTAAGAATCAATGGGTTTTTAAGTATCATCAAGAATTACAAAAATATGGAAGTGGTCGATATATATACTTCTGAACTAGGTATATTAAGTGCTGAGGAGATTACTCAGTCAATAATTAATGACAAGAATATAGATGCTATTTATACTACTAATACAGTTGATACCATTGGGTCAGCTCAGCTTATTGTTGACTTGAATAAGGTCGAGAAAATAAAGTTAATTGGCTATGGAGACACCGATGAAATAGCTAGATATATAGAAAAGGGGATAATCTATGGAACAGTAATGAGTGATCCATATAAGATAGGATATGAAAGTGTAAAAACACTATTAGATATAAAGGAGAATAATAGAGTAACCACTTTTATTGATACTGGGATAGAGGTTATAACCAAAGAAAACCTATCAGAATATAAAGATATAATAAAAGTGAATTAGTGGGTGAAGACATGAAAAGAGAGTTATTTCATTTTCGAGGTATAAGAAAAAAGTTGATTTTATTTTATTTAATAATAACATTGATACTGACTATTACAAGCTTATTTTCTTACTACAATGCTAAATCGGTTCTTAAAAGGCAAAAGAGTATAATTGAAGATTATGTATTTCTAAATTCTTTTAACAATGATATAACCAATTTAGAAATAGAGGTTGAGAAATATCTTACAACTAAGTCATCAGAGTCTCTTATCAATTACTATAATATTTATAATGAAATAAATACAAAAGTTTCCAATATACCTAGGGAAGTTGTTAATGATAAGAAAAGTTTGATGCTTAAAGATATAGGTTATATGATTGAAAATCTACTTAAAGAAACAGATAATGCTATCCAAGCTAAAAGAGGGAGGATAAGTAGCCAATATACTGAACACTTTAAGAGAGCTAACGAAATAGCAGGCTATATTAAATTCTATATAAATAGTGTTATAAATGACAAATTGCAGAACCTATCAATTGAATACAGTGTCATAAATAATAAAGTAAATTATATAAGTGTGTTAAATATAATAATTATAGTATCTTCAGTAATAATAAATACTTTTATTGCTGTAATCTTTACATATAAATTAACAAGGCCAATAATTAAATTATCAAGCTCAGCTGAAAAAATAGCCAACGGTAATTTTGATATAAAGCCTGTAATTATCAATACAGATGACGAGATAAATATCCTTGCTAAAGCTTTCAATAAAATGACTGTTAATATAAAGAATCATATAGAAGAAATTAAGGGACAAGTTATGATGGAAAAGCTCTTAAAGGAAAAGGAAATGCAAAATATTAAAATGAAAAGTCTATTAAAGGATACCGAGCTTAAAATGCTACAGTCTCAGATAAATCCTCATTTTCTATTTAATACTCTTAATGCAGCAGCTCAGCTTTCCATTATAGAAGGAGCTGAACATGCTTCTGAGTTTATAGAAAAGGTAGCTGAATTATTTAGATATAATTTGAAAAAGCTAGATCAACCAGTTACTTTAGAAGATGAAGTGAGAAATGTTAAGACATATATGTATATCTTAGGGACAAGATTTGGTGAGAAAATAAAATATTCTTATGAAGCTGATAAGAGTGTTTTAGATACAGTTATTCCTTGTACAATATTGCAGCCAATTGTTGAAAACGCTTATATTCATGGATTAGAGGATCTTGAAAGAAATGGAAGGATTGATATCAAGGTAGAAAGAATAGATGATAAAGTAAAGATTGAAATTAGTGATAATGGCAAGGGAATGACGAAAGAAAATATTGATTCTATTTTATCACCGGAAAGTTTATTTAATATATCAAAAAATCACGTAACTGGGATTGGAATGCATAATGTAATAGATAGATTAAGGCTTTTTTACAATATAGAAGATATAAACAAAATAATTGAAATTGAAAGTAAACTTAATATTGGAACAAAAGTAACATTAAAATTACCTTATATTAAGGAAGTGATACAGTGATTAGAGTACTAATTGCAGATGATGAACATTTATCTATTGATTATCTAAAGCTTATTATAGAAAAGAATATTGAAGATGCTGAGATTATTGCAATTGCAAAATCAGGGAGAGAAGCTATTGAAAAATCTATAAGTCATAGTCCAGACATAGTATTTATGGATATAAAGATGCCTGGAATAAATGGTATTGAGGCTATTAAAGAAATAAGAAAGACGAATGTCAATATTAATTTTATAATAACAACTGCTTATGAATATTTTGATTATGCAAAAGATGCGGTAAATCTAGGGGTTTATGACTATCTTTTAAAGCCCCTTAATAAAGTAAAGCTTATAGATACATTCAATAATTTAAAAAATTTAATAGAGGAAAGACGGAAATCTCTTCAAAACGAGGTTCTTCTTAGGGAAAAAATGAATAAAATAATACCACGAATGGAGAGTCAATTTGTATATACACATATAGTAAATGAAAGGAAAATCAGAGATTTAGATTTTTATGAAAGTATATTTGATATGAAGTTATATAAAGGATATATAATGGTTGCTACCTTAGAAGAATACAAAGCAAAAAGTAAAGAGGAAAATTATCACAAGAATATTTTAATGCATGAGTTTTATGATTTATTTAATATGACTATAAAAAAATACACTCACTGCTTGGTTGGACAACCTTTATTAGATAGAATAATAGTCTATGTACCTGTAGAGAAAGAACTAGATGAATATTTGATAAGAAATATTGCCATTGATATCGCAAATAAGATATTAAAGAAGATTAATGAAAGTTTAGAAGGAAACTATAAGATAGGTATTGGTAGGGCTTATAATATTGATAATTTACTTAAGTCATATAATGAAGCATTTACATCAACCACCCTAAGTTCTAATAATGAGATTACACATATAGATGATATAGTTCTGAATAGTGAAATTGATGAATATCCATTGGATAAAGAGAAAACTATGATTAAATACTTTATATCTAGAGATATTGATGGAGCAATTAAGGTTCTTGAAGAGATATTTACTTGGATGATCATAAATTATAAGGATGATATAGATAAAATTAAATCTAAGCTTATTGAATTACTCATAGTTATTAAAAGAAATATTCCTTATAAAATCAATGAAAGTGATTATAAAGAGCAAATATTTATTATGAAGTTATTAAAAACAAAAGAAGTGAATGAGTTAATGCCTAACTTTTCTACCTATATAAAGCAAATGCTATTAGATATAAATAATAATAGAGAGAAACAGTTAGAAGGAATAATAATAGAGGCAATAGAATTCATTAAGGAAAATTATAATAAGAATGTAAGCTTGAGGGACGTGGCAAAAAATTTAAACATGAGCTATCATTATTTCAGTAAATTTTTTAAGGAATCCATCGGTAAGAACTTCGTTGATTATGTTACTGACATTAGAATGTCAAAGGCCAAGGAGCTACTGGAAAATGAGGATTATAGTATTAAGGCAATAAGCTTTGATATTGGATATAATGATCCTAATTACTTTAGTAAAATATTTAAAAAATACTTTGGAATGAGTCCCACAGAATTTAGACAAAATTCTGTTTAATGAGGTGATCCTATGAATAGAAATCTATTAAAAAGAATAATAACCTTATCTCTGTTTTTAATACTTATCACACTTGCAGTTATAACATACAATGACGTTAAGAAGCTTTCTTCAAATCAAGATGATAGTATAGCTGTTATAGATTCTAATAATAATAAGATAAAGGTTGGTTTCTCTTTAGGAACCTTGAAGGAAGAAAGATGGATACGAGATAGGGATATATTAGTAGCAAAGTTAATAGAATTTGGAGCTGATGTTTTAGTACAAAATGCTAACAATGACGATGAAGACCAATTGAAGCAGGTTAAGTATTTAATAAGTCAGAATATAGATGTACTTATCCTAGTTCCAAACGATTATGAAAAAGCAAAGGAATCAGTAAGAATAGCGAAAGAAAATGGCGTAAAGGTAATCTCCTATGATAGACTTGTTTTAAATTCGGATGTAGACTTATATATATCCTTTGACAATGAGAAGGTAGGAGAGCTTATGGCATCTTATCTTGTAAAACGGATACCTAGAGGGAATTACCTTATTATAAATGGTGCAAAGAGTGATAATAATACTAGTATGATAAAAAAAGGCTATGATAAAGTCTTGAGTAGTAAAATTAAAAATAAAGATATAAATATATTGAAGGAAGAATGGTCAGTGAACTGGATGAATGAGTACGCATTCAGAGTTACCGACGAATTAATACAAGATAATGAAGAAATAGACGCCATCATAACAGGAGATGACAATCTAGCAGGAGGAGTAATCAAAGCTTTATCGGAACATAGGATGGCTGGTAATGTATTAGTAACTGGTCAAGATGCTGACTTATCTGCTTGTCAAAGGATTGTTGAAGGGACCCAAGCCATGACAGTATATAAACCAATTGAAAAATTAGCTGAGGCAACAGCATCATTTGCCATAAAACTTGCTAATAATGAAAATGTAAACGTGGAAAAAACCATTTTTGATGGTAGCTTTGATGTTCCCTATTGTGTTTTAGAGCCTATACTGGTGGATAAATATAACATGGATGATACTATTATTAAGGATGGATTTCATCTTAAAAATGAAGTATATAAAAATTTTACTGATTAATAGAGAAAGTTACAGGTCAAATTGGCCTGTATTTTTTTATGTTAAAAAATTACTATTGCAATTTGAATATTCTGAAAATAATAAAATTATCAAGCAGTTAAAAAAAATAATCTAGATACATAGAGTATAGGCTTTAGTATAATTAAAATACGAACGTTGGAAACGTTTTCTAATAAAAAGGGGGAAATACTAAAATGAAAAAAGCATTATCATTGTTAATTGCTATGATTTTAATTGTTACTTTGATTGGTGGATGTTCTCAAAGTAAAGAAACATCAAGTGATAAGGTCAAAGTAGGTCTATCATTACCAACACAAAGAGAAGAAAGATGGGTAAGAGATAAGGATAAGATGATAGAAGTAGCTGAAGAAAAGGGAATAGACCTATTAGTTAAAGTTGCTGATGCTGATATGCAAGAACAAATAACTCAAGTTGAAGCATTATTGAGTCAAGGCATTGATGTATTGATACTAGCACCTCATGATGCATCTGCAGCAGCTACATTAGTTGAAAAGGCTAAAAAAGAAGGAGTACCAGTAATTTCTTATGACCGTTTAATAACAAACACAGATAAATTAGATTATTACTTATCATTTGATAATGTTAAAGTTGGTGAATTGCAAGGCAAATTCATAACTGAAAAGGTTCCAGAAGGTAAATACATTATAATGTCAGGTGCACCAACTGATAATAATGCTAAGCTATTCAAACAAGGTGCTATGAAATACATACAACCATTAATAGATGATGGAAAAATAGAAGTTATTGCAGAACAGGCTGTTGAAAATTGGGTTCCAGAAAATGCTCTTAAGATAGTTGAGGCTGCCTTAGCTGCAAATAATAATGAAGTTGATGCAATATTAGCACCAAATGATGGTACAGCAGGTGCAGCTATCCAAGCATTAACTGCTCAAGGACTAGCTGGTGAGGTACCTATTACTGGTCAAGATGCTGAGAAAGCAGCAGCTAAAAGAATTTTAGAGGGAACTCAATCAATGACTATATTTAAAGACACTAGAGCTTTAGGTGAAGAAGCAATAGATATGGCTATAAAGTTAGCAAATGGAGAATCAATTGAAGCTAATGGGGCAGTAGACAATGGAAAAATTGAAGTTCCTTCAGTATTATTAACACCACAAGTTGTAGATAAAGATAACTTAAATGAAACACTAGTTGATAGCGGATACATTAAAGAGTCTGAGCTTGAATAATTAGTCTGTTAGAGGAATAGCTTAAGGGTTATTCCTCTATCTTTTAGAAAGGTGGTCTAGTTACACATGAGCGAATACATATTGGAAATGAAAAATATTATAAAAGAATTTCCAGGAGTTAGAGCACTAGATGATGTAAATTTTAAAGTAAAGAAGGGGGAAATTCATGCTTTAGTTGGAGAGAATGGAGCAGGAAAATCAACTCTTATGAAGGTCTTAAGTGGAGTATATCCAAATGGGACCTATGAAGGAAAGATAATTATAAATGAAGAAGAAAAGGAATTTAGTAATATAAAGGATTCAGAGAGAGCTGGAATAGGTATAATTTATCAAGAACTGACTTTGGTTAAGCAAATGAATATATGTGAGAATATATTTTTAGGAAGTGAATTTTCTAAATATGGAGTAATTGACTGGAATAGAGCAATGTCAGAGACAAAAAAAGTATTAAAGGAAGTTGGATTAAATGATAGTCCAGATACTAAAATAGTCCATTTAGGGATAGGAAAGCAGCAACTGGTAGAAATAGCAAAGGCTATATCAAAGAAGGTAAATATTCTGATATTAGATGAGCCGACTGCTGCCCTTAATGAAAATGATAGTGAGAATTTATTAGATATAATAAGAAGTTTAAAAGATCAAGGAATCACCTGCATATATATTTCTCATAAACTGAAAGAAGTAAAGGAGATAGCAGATACTATTACTATATTACGGGATGGTCAGACAATTGAAACCTTTGAAAATAATAAGGATGCTACAATGGATAGAATTATAACAGATATGGTTGGCAGGGAGATGACTCAATTATTTCCAAGGGAAGAGCATATACCTGGAGATATAGTACTTGAAGTGAACAATTTCTCAGTTTACAATCCCGAGCTTCCAGATAAAAGGGTTATAGATAATGTCAGTTTTAAAGCAAGGAAAGGAGAAATACTAGGAATAGCTGGTCTTATGGGGTCAGGAAGAACAGAGCTTATGATGAGCTTATTTGGAGCCTATGGAATCAATAAATCAGGTGAAGTAACTATAGATAATGAAAAAGTAAAGATAAAGAGCCCAGAGGATGCTATAAAAAAAGGTTTCTGTTATCTATCTGAGGATAGAAAAAAGAGTGGATTGGTTCTTATGATGGATATAAAGGAAAACACAACTCTTGCAAGTCTTAGAAAGATTTCATCTATTAGAGGAATAAATGAAAATGAAGAAATAAAAGTAACGAATAATTATGTGGATGTTTTAAAAATAAAAACACCTTCTATAGAGCAAAAAGTTAGAAATCTAAGTGGAGGAAATCAGCAGAAAGTAGTTATATCAAAATGGTTAATGGCTGAGCCTAAGATACTTGTATTAGATGAGCCTACTAGAGGCATAGACGTTGGAGCCAAATATGAAATATATAATATTATGAACCAGTTAGTTGATAAAGGTGTTAGTATCATAATGATCTCTTCGGAGTTACCAGAGGTATTGGGTATGAGCGACAGAATATTGGTTATGAATGAAGGGAAATTTACGGCTGAACTAGACTTTAAAGATGCAGACCAAGAAAAGGTTATGTATTATGCAACTGGTGGGCAAATCATAGAAGCCACTAATTAAAGGAGGAAAATTTATGGAAAGTAAAGCAAAAATAAAACAAGGTTCTATAGATATAATAAGAATGTCCTTAAAAAACAACATAAGACAATATACCATGTTTATTGCACTTATAGGAATTATGATTATATTTTCCCTTTTAAGTGACGTTTTTTTTACACCTAGAAATCTGTCAATGCTATTTCTACAAACCGCTCATATAGCTATATTGGCTTGTGGAGTTGTACTGGTCATAGTTGCAGGTCATATAGATTTGTCAATTGGCGCAGTAGTAGGATTGACTGGTGCAATTACGGCAATTCTTCAAGCTAAGCTTGGACTTGGCGTATTTCCAGCAGTATTATTAACTATAGGATTTGGAGCACTAATTGGACTTTGGCAAGGATATTGGGTTGCCTATAGAGAAGTACCAGCTTTCATTGTAACCTTGGCAGGTATGATGATATTCAATGGCTTGTTATTAGGAGTTAGTAATGGTGAAACTATTGCTACTAGTTCTTTTTTCAATAAAATTGGCCAAGATTATATACCCACACTATTTGTAGAAAATAATCCTAAAGATATGCTTCCCCACGATACAACAATTATCATTATGGGTCTAGTCATTATAGGATATTTATTCCTTGAGATAAGAAAGAGGAAAGAAAGAAAAAAATACGACTTTGATATATTACCTATGAATTTATTTGTATTGAAGGTGGGTCTTGTAATTGTATTAATAGCATCAATATTTATAATTTTATCTCTATATCTTGGAATTCCTTATTCAATACTTCTATTAATGGGAATTGGAGGTCTGTATACTTATTTAACTAATAAAACTACTTTTGGTAGACATGTATATGCTATAGGAGGAAATAAAGAAGCTGCAAAGTTATCAGGTATAGATATAAAGAAAAGAACCTTATGGATATTTATTTCATCTGGAATACTTGGTGCAATAGGTGGTATGGTATATACTGCAAGGGTTGGATCTGCTGCAGCTTCAGCAGGTCAAGGTATGGAGCTTGATGTAATAGCAGCTGCTATAATAGGTGGTACATCTACCCTTGGTGGAGAAGGTACTATAGTAGGAGCGATAATAGGAGCATTGGTAATGAGTACACTGAATAATGGTATGTTATTACTAGATGTGGGAGTGACACAGAGATTAATAGTAAAGGGACTAGTTTTGCTACTAGCTGTTTGGGTAGATATATCTTCACGTAAAAAATCTAGCTAATATAAGCCTTTTAAATACCCCTTATTATATAAGTCAGGCAGTAATGCCTGACTGTTTTTAATTAAGATAATAAATTTTGTCTTTGATAATGGTGGAATTTAATATATAATATTAAAATAGAATTTGAAAAATATGGATTTCATTACAAAGATAGGGGGAAGTATCATGTTAGTGAATCGTATATATTTTATTGTTATTACTTTTATTATTATGATTTCTTTATCATTTTTGATAGAGAATACTGTTGTGGCTGGAATAATTACATTTGCAGTTGTAATGATAGGCTATATAATAATTAGTCTTATGCGTAATAAGAATAGAGTAAGCTTATTAGAAGAAGAATGTGATCCACAAGCTTTTCTAGAAGCGACTGAAAGACAAAGAAAAATTACGGGTAGGAATCCCAAGATGAATACATTGCTCAATATTGATAGATCAGCAGGACTTATTTTAAATGGAGAATTCGAAAAAGCAAAGGATACCTTATTATCAGTTGATAAATCATATTTATCAGAAAAAAATGGGTCATTGTTTGTTTATAATGTCAACTTAATATCATGTCACTATGAACTTGGAGAGAATGAAAGTGCTGAAAGACTATTTGAAAAAGAAATGCCTTTACTGTCACCAACAAACAAAAGAATGAAATTATCAATTAAGCTTTTAAATGCTGACAGACTTTTAAGATTAAAAAGATTTGAAGAAAGTGAAATAGAATTTAAAAGACTTTTAGAAGAGAAGATAAGTAAAAGAGTGGAATTAAGTATACTTCATAGTTTAGCACAAATTGATGAGCATAAAGGCAATCTTAAGGATGCAATTTATAAATATGATGAAGTATCAAATAATGGGAATAAATTATGGATTGCTGAGCAATCGAGAAAAAAACTTACTGAACTGAAGTAATTAAATTAAGAATATTGCATAAGTATATAAATGAGAAAGTAAAAATAATATTTCATCAGCATTTTCTAATTAAGTATTTTTAAATAAAGAAATCAATTAGAGTTTAGAAAATAACAGATTCTTTTAAAAATATTCAATCAATATATTGCAATGGAAAAAAATGTGTGTTACTATATTATTAAATTGGTATATACAACATAACAATAATACAAACCTCTTATATTTCTTTCTATATATCTACTAATGATTTGTAATAAATATATGTCTAACCTATCAGAGCGATTATAATATATATATTTCCTAAAATTTCAAATAATCCTTATTTTTTGCTTTTTTAATAAAATCCTAGACCAGTTTAACTTTCAAATATTTAGCTATATCGTCAATAGAAAATACCATAGTCTAATATTGAAAACAAGTAAGTTTAGTTGTTTTATTATGTCTCACTTTATAGGGGATGGAAATCTATATAGATTTATAGTTATATAGATTGACATAAGATCAAAAGCAAGGAGGTGGAAGTGTTTTTTAGTTTTTAGTTCTTTATTTTAAATTATAAAAATATTAAAGGGGGTTAAATTGTGCACGATTATGGTTTTCTAATACCATTATTACTAGGGCTATGGGCATACATATCAATAATTGCTCAGCTTACAGGTTTATGGTGGGCAGAGGCACTAATAAGTGGAGCTCTTACAGGTCTTATTGTTGGTGATGTTAATTTAGGATTACAAATTGGTGCTACTCTGACTCTTATGTCATTAGGCATGTGGACATATGGTGGAGCAACAATGCCAGACTTTAACACAGGTGCTATTATAGGTACAGCAATAGGGGCTCTAGGTTCAGGACTGGAAGGTGGATTAGCAATAGCTATTCCTACTTCGATTTTAATGACGCAGCTTGATGTTCTTGCCCGTGCAACTACAACTGTTTTTATTCATGGAGCAGACAAACATTTAGAGAAAGGAAATCTAAAAGGAATTACAAAAATGCATTTGTTGGGTCAAATACCTTGGGGACTAAGTAGGGGCATACCAGTATTTTTAGCAGTATGGCTAGGTGCTGGACCTATACAAAAAGTTATTGAGTGGTTCCCAGAGTGGTTTATGGGTGGTATGCAATTAGCAGGAAAAGTTTTACCAGCCCTTGGATTTGCACTATTACTTAATCAAATTAATGTTAAGAAGTACTGGCCATTCCTATTGGTAGGATTTGCTTTATTTGCTTATATTAATATGCCTATTATGGGTATAGCAATGTTAGGTTTGGCTATTGCAATCGTTTATATGCGCTTAGAAGGGGGGTCTTCTAATGCCTAGTACTGATATGGAAAAAACAACAAAAACTAAAATAGATAAAGCTACGTTAAAAAAGGCAATGTGGAGAGATATTTTTACATTACAATGGTCATGGAACTATGAAAGAATGCAAGCATTAGGATTCTTATGGGCTATTTTACCAGTTTTACAGAAGGTATATAAGAAAGGTGAAGAATTAAAAGAAGCAATGCAAAGGCATCTTCAATTCTATAATACTAATCCAGTGGCATCTCCTTTAATTTTAGGTGCTTCTATCGCCTTAGAAGAAGATAAGGCAGGGCAAGCTGCTAGTAGTATTAAGGTAGGACTAATGGGTCCATTGGCTGGTATAGGAGACACTATACAAGCAGTTTTATTTAGACCTATTATAGCAGTTATAGCAGCTTCCTTAGCAATGGGAGGGAGTATGTCTGGTCCACTCTTAATTTTCCTAGCTGGTATTCTTTGGATGGCAGTTAAGGTACCTTTATTCTGGTTAGGCTACAATAAGAGTACAGGATTAATAGGTGAAGTAGCAGGTAAAGGTCTACTTGATAAAGTTACTAATACTGCAACGATTGCTGGATTAATTGTTATCGGTGGATTTATACCGAGTATTTTAAGTCGATTAACAACACCATTACAGTTTGCTAGAACAGTTACTGTTGATGGTGAAGCGGTAGAAAAGGTAATTAAGGTTCAAGAGGTATTAGATGGTATAGTACCTTTCTTGATTCCAGTATTAATCGTTGGATTAGGGTATTATTTAATAAAACGTAAGCTTTCCCCAATCAAAGTGTTATTGATATTAGTAGCTCTATCCTTCATTACAAATGCATTGGGAATCTTATAATATTAGATTGAATTAAAGATATTTGACTAATAAAATAGTCTCCTTTTAAAGGAAAATTAATCTTCTAAGAGGAGGCTATTTATTTTTAATAAACAGAGAGAGGAAGTAAGAAATGATAGGAATTATACTAGCAAGTCATGGTCCATTGGCAAAGGCAACATTGAAATCAGCAGAAATGATCATGGGAGAACAAGAGAATATTACAGCTTTGGCTTTAGAGCCTCAAGATGATCCACAAGAATTAAAGAATAAGATTTATGATGCTGCAGAAAAGGTTGATATGGGAAAAGGAGTAATTATCTTAGTTGATTTACTTGGAGGATCACCTGGAAATGCAGCAGCATATCTAGCTAAGGATGGCTACCCTGTTATTACAGGACTAAATTTACCCATGTTATTAGAAGTAATAGGCATGAGATATGGTGACTTAGAAGAAGGCGTTAGAATAGCTATTGATGCAGGTATAGAGGGTATTAAGGATTTAAGAGAATTTTTAAGGGGGTAAAATGAATGATAGTACATATGAGAATTGATAACAGGTTAATACATGGTCAGGTTACTGTGAGCTGGGTAAGTTCAGTAGGTGCAGAGCATTTATTAGTAGTAAATGATGAAGTGTCTAAAGATCCTATTCAAAAGCAGATGCTTCCAATGGCTGCTAGAGGAGTCAAAACATCAGTATTTTCTATTGATGAAGCCGTTGATTATGTTAAGAATTCTGATAGCAAAGAAAAAATAATGATAATAGCTAAATTTCCTTCAGATGCACTGAACTTATTAGAAAACGGATTAGAGCCTCAAGAAATAAATGTTGGAAATCAAGCTCCATTACCAGGGACTAAATACAAAATGGTAACAAAGTCTATAGCAGTTACAGAGGAAGATGCATCTATATATAGACAAATTAATAAAAAGCATCATTTAACTTCACAAATGATGCCCTCTAATTCAAAAAAGAGCTTCATAGAGATAATTGAGGAAAAAGGTCTTTAGATTATATACTAATTTTATTGTGGAGGTTTTAATATGAAAATTGGTAGGGGAAAACAAGATATTACTCCTCTATATCCAATTGTAATGGGAGGCTATGGAGACAGGTCAGGTAAATCTCAAGATGTTCTAGATAGAATTTTTGCAAGAACAATAGTTTTAGAAGATGATGAAGAACAAAAGATTGTTATAATTGCCTTAGATATAATTGGATTAACAAGAGTACAGATTCAATATATAAAGAAGAATATATTTAAACTAACAGGCATTTTAAAAGAAAATATTGTTATTAGTGTAACCCATACTCATTCAGGACCTTTGACATATGATTACCCTACAATGGGTAAAGCAGATGAAGAATATGTTGAATGGCTATATAAGGTTATACCAACAACAGTAGTTAAAGCATTGAAAGATTTAAAAGAATGTAAGATAGATTGGTACCAAGGGAATTTCTCAGATGTAGGGAATTCTAGACGTTCAAGAAATAAAAAAGTTGAACCGATATTAACCATTTTAGGATTTACTGATTTAAGAGATAATCTATTAGCTACTTTATTTAATTATAATTGTCATCCCACAGTATTATCAGCAGCTAATTTGGAGATATCAGCTGACTACCCCGGTGCTAGTATAGATTTACTAGAGAAGGTATACGGAGAGGATGCCTTATTTGTTTTTACAAATGGAGCATGTGGAGATATTAGCACTCGCTTTACAAGGAGAAGCCAGGACTATAGAGAGGTTAAACGACTAGGGAGCCTGTTAGCAGCAGAGGTTATTAAAGTCCTTAATAAAATGGAGTTTACCCAAGAGGTACCCAATGTTTTTATTAAAGGAAGGGACTTTGAATTACAGCCTAGAGAATTACCAAGCTTAGAAGAGTTAGAAACACAAGAAAAAGTTTATCAAGAAAGACTTATAAAACTAGAAAATGAAGGGGCAGATGGTGGAGATATTAGAATAGCCCATACGGCTCTTCAAGGTGTAAGAGTACAGAAACTTCTGAAGGAGTATGCTTCGAGATTAGAACTTAATGGCATAATGAAGGGAATCAAAATAGGTAATGGAGTAATTATAACTCAACCTGCAGAGTTGTTTTCCAGTCTTGGAAATACTATTATAAATGCTTCTCCCTATGAAATAACAATGGTTATAGGATATGCTGAGGGCTCAATTGGGTATTTACCTGATAAAAAATCTTATAATGAAGGTGGATATGAAGCTCTTTCTTGTAGATTTAAGGTAGGAGAAGGCGAAAGATTAGCAGACATGGCAATATCACTACTAAAGGAAATGGAGTGAGTTTATGCTATTTGAATTCTATGATAAGGTTGAAGATCTTTTAAATGAAATTAAAGATACTCAAAGCAGTACCATACAGTTAATAGCTGATAAAGTAGCAACTATTATAGATAGGGGAGGGATTTTATATACCTTTGGGACAGGTCACTCTCACCTTTTAGCAGAAGAGATATATGCTAGAGCAGGGGGATTATTTCAAGTAAAAGCTATTTTAGAGCCAGAGCTTATGCTACATCAAATCCATGGTAAAAGCACATTAATCGAGAGACTATCTGGTTATGCTGACATTATATTAGAGATAAATGAAGTAAGGAAAGGCGATGCTATCATTATAATATCAAATTCTGGAAGAAATTCTGTACCTATTGAATTAGCTATTAAAGCTAAGGAAAAAGGTCTATTAGTTATTGCTTTGACTAATTTGAAGCATAGCAAAAGTGTTGATTCTAGAAATAAAAGTGGAAAAAGACTATTTGAAGTTGCAGATTTTGTATTAGATAATTGTGGAGTACCAGGAGATGCTATTTTAAAAGTTAAAAATAAGCACTTTAAGATTGCTCCAACCTCAACCATAGCTGGAGCGGTAATTTTGCAAGGATTAGTCGCTGGAATAGTTGATAAGATTCATGGTGAGGGTAAAGAAGTTCCAGTAATGGTAAGTGCAAATCTTGATAACAGTGATCAATATAATGAAAAGCAATTAGAGAAATTACTAGAAAAGCATCCAGAACTTTTTAAAATATTAAGATAAAGAAATTATATTTTAAATTTCAATTCTTTGCAAAATTGATTATGGATGTTTATGTGTAATCTCAAAAACAGTGAATTCGATAATGAAGGGGGAAATAAGGTGTCCAAAGTTTTATTGAAAAGCAAAATGATATATACAAGTGATGGATTAAAGAGTGGCGCTATACTTATAGAAGATAGCAAAATAAAAGATATTATTTTCAACACTGAAGAGATTAGAAGTTTTGAAGGTAAAGTAATTGATGTAGAGAACAATTCTATTATTCCAGGATTGATAGACATACATATTCATGGTGCAGGAGGATGGACTGTAACCGGTGGAACTGTGGAAGATATTAAAGGGTTAACTACTTATTTAACCACTAGAGGGGTCACATCTTTCCAACCTACTATCGGGGGAAGTCCTTTAGAGGCCATAAAGAATACATTGAAAGAATTAAGTATAGCTATAAAGAATAAAAGTCAAGGAACAAGAATACTAGGAATTCATTTAGAAGGTCCATTTTTAAATCCAGAGAAGAAAGGTGCCTTTAGTCTTGAATTTTTAGAAAAGCCTTCTGTTGAGTTAGTTAAAGAATTTATAGAATTGAGTAATGATAATATAATCCATGTTTCATTGGCACCTGAACTAGAAGGAGCAAAAGAAGTTATTGAGTATTTAGTAGATAAAGGTATTTTAGTTTCAGGGGCTCATACGAATGCAACAATAGAAGAAACTAAAAAAGCCATACGATGGGGAGTGAGTCTCTCAAATCATACTTGTAATGCTCAAAGGTCTATACATCATAGAGAACCTGGAGCATTAGGAGGATATTTATTAGATGATGGTGTGGACTGTGAGTTAATATGTGACTCATTCCATGTACATCCTGATATGATAAGACTAGTCACTAAAATAAAGACGATTGATAAAATCTGTGTAATATCTGATGCTATTACAGCTTCTGGGGTAAAGCCAGGAGAATATGCATTTTTAGGACGTAAAGCCTTAATAGATAAAGATGGTTGGAGTAGATTACCTGATGGAACTATCGCTGGTAGTACAAGGGATTTATTATATGGACTAGAGAATCTAGTAGAGAATATTGGGTATTCCATGGAGGATGCTTTGAAAATGACTTCTTTAAATCCCGCTAGACTATCTGGATATCAAGAATGCAAGGGAAGCATAGAAGTGGGTAAGGATGCAGACTTAGTTATCCTAGATGAGAATTATAAAATTAAATATACCTTTGTTGAAGGAGAGATGGTATATAGTTCAGAACAAGAAGGACCATTTACTAATCCAAAGATTCAGCCTATAAGAAGTATTGAAGAAGTGGGGGATGAGTATGAAAATTAATGCTGAAGTTTTCTTTAAAGAGGCTTATAAAATCTTAGATGAGCTTAAGGAAACACAGATGGAAAAAATTAAAGAAGCAAGTTATATATTAACTGAATCTATTTCTAGAGACGGAGTTATACATATTTTCGGTTCAGGGCACTCTAAGGCATTTGCAATGGAATTAGTTTATAGAGCAGGTGGATTGGTACCAATGCATAGGGTAACGTTGGATGACTTAGCACTGAAAGGAGATCTTTCAGCTGAGGATTTACTAGATCCACAAATTGAAAGGGATCCAGAAAATGCTCACAAGTTATGGAACCTTTACGAAATTCATCCCCAGGATGCCTTTATTATAGTTTCAAATTCAGGAAGGAATGGAACCATAGTTGAGTTTGCATCCATGGTTAAAGAAAAGAATATGCCATTAATTGTTGTAACATCCATAGCGCATTCAAAGGATACTGTATCGAGACATAATAGTGGCAAGAAATTATATGAGTTAGGGGATGTGGTAATAGATAACTGTGGACCTAAGGGAGATGCTTTAATTCCAGTAGAAGGTTTAAGGATGAAAGCTTGCTCCATTTCGTCAATTACTGGTGCATTCATTGCCCAAGGATTAACAGCAGAAACTATAAACAATTTTAAAGAAAAAGGTGTAACACCACCTGTGTTTATAAGCGCTAATGTTGATGGAGGAGACCAGCATAATGATGCACTAAGGGCTAAGTACGAGGGTAGAATATAGATGATTTTGAAAAGTACAATAGCCAATTCATCCATAAATATAGGGAAGGAATTAGGGGTTGCAATGGGAGTGTTTTTATGAGGAAAATAAAGGTTGGATTAGTAGGATACGGTTATATAGGAAAGGTTCATTCTGTTGGATATTCAAATATACCAATAGTTATTGATAACTTGGATATAGAAATTGAAATGTCTAAGGTAATTAGAAGAAAAGAATCAATAAAAGAAAAAAATCTTTGGTTGAGTCTTGGACATGAAATCGAAGATTTAGTTAATGAAGGTGTAGAAATAGCAGATATATGTACACCTAATTATCTTCATAGGTCTCAGGTAGAATATTTGGCTAAAAATGGTGTGAATATTTATTGTGAAAAACCATTGGGACTTAATTACGAAGAGTGTACTAGGTTGGCAGATATTACTGAAGAAGAAGATATTATCAATCAAGTTGCTCTCGTTTACAGATTTATGCCAGCTATAGCAAAGGCGAGGAGTTTTTTATTAAATAATGGTTTAGGGGATATAATCAACTTTCGAGGACATTTATTCCATGGAAGCTATTTAAATCCTAAGCGACCCATTTCATGGAGACTCCAAAGAAACAAATCAGGTGGAGGAGCTCTAGTTGATTTAGGAATTCATATTGTAGATACAGTAAGATTTCTATTAGGGGAAGTGGAGTCGGTAAAGGCTGAGACTAACACAGTGTTTAAGGAAAGACCAAATGATGATGGAGGATATTCTATAGTAGATGTAGATGATTGGGGATTAGTCAATTTAGATATGGTAGATGGAGCTAAAGGGACCATTGAAGTTTCAAAAGTATCTGTAAATCCTTTAGAAGTGTTCAATATTGAAATTTACGGTACAAAGGGGTTTATAAAGATTACTGATAAGGATTTCTATGAACCGAATGTGTTTTTATTTAATAAAGACAATAATCTTGAGAAAATAACTATTGCAGATTTTGATCCTTACTCAAGATATTTAAATACTATAATTCCATCACCTAAGATGTCATTAGGCAGTATGATAGATATGCATCTAGCCAGCCAGGTGAATATCCTAAATAATATTTCAAAAAACAGAATTATTTTTCATGAGACTCCTACTTTTTCAGAAGGAGCTAAATCTCAAAAAATAATAGATTTGGCTTATCAGTCTGAATATAAAGGAGGAAAACAATCAAATATATGAATTCGGTTAACCTTAAAAAAGATAATGAAAGAATATTATTAGTACTTGATCTTGATGGAACATTACTTACAGATGATAAGCAAATTACCAAAACAACAAAAGAATATTTAGATATGGCCTGTAAACAAGGAGTAGAATTATGTTTTGCTACAGGAAGAAATTTTATGACTTGTAAAGATATTGCGATAAAATATGATCTGAAAGTACATTTGATTTGTGCCAATGGTGCAATGATAAAGGATCCATTTACATCAAAGGAATACTATAAGACAACAGTTGATTGGAAGATAGCAAGAAAAATTGCAAAATATGCATCTAGAATTGATGCACTTATCCATATATTCACTGAAGAGAGTTGGTTTATAAATAAATTAGAAAGAAGTGCCATAGAATTTGGAGATAAGAATGGTATAAAGCCGAAGTTTATAAAAGATATAAAGGACTGGAAGAGTTTAGATATTATAAAGCTTGTACTAGTGGATACTCCACAGAAGATTACTCAGCTTGAGGAATGGACATTAAAGAAAAGGTTTGAGATTCATATTATAAGATCAGATCCCTATAGTATAGATATCACTAATAAAGAAGCTTCTAAAGGAAATGGAGTAAGAAGAATAGCAGATTTATTAGGAATAGAAAAGGAAAATATTATTGCAGTAGGTAATTATTATAATGATATAGACATGTTTAAAGTGGCTAAGATAGGAATAGCCATGGGTAATTCTCCTGATGAAGTTAAAAGAAAGGCTGACTTTGTAGTTAAATCGAACGAAGAAGATGGAATTGTATGCTTGGTAAAAAAATTCATACTTAAATAAGAAAATATTATAAGAAAATAGAGAATGTATATAAAAGGAGAGTATAGAGTATGGATAAACTTGATAAACTTGCTACTGAAAGTGTTAACCTCAATACTTTGAATTTAGACGATCTAGAAGTAGAGGATATATTGAGAAAAATTAATGAAGAAGATAAAAAGGTTGCCTATGCAGTGGAAGAAGTAATTCCAGAAATAACAAAAGCAGTAAAATCTCTTAAAGAGCGGTGGGATAAAGGAGGTAGAATCATATACATAGGGGCAGGAACAAGCGGAAGGCTAGGTGTATTAGATGCAGCTGAAAATCCATCTACCTTTGGAACAGACCCATCAAGGGTTATTGGTATACTTGCAGGTGGAGATATTGGTATGAAGCAACCTGTAAAAGGGGTGGAAGATAGTTTTAAACAAGGGTATAATGATATAGAGGGTATTAATCTAACTGAAAATGACTGTGTTATAGGAATAGCTGCTAGTGGTAGAACACCATATGTAATGGGTGCATTTGAAAAAGCTGAAGAATCAGGAGCTTTTAAAATAGGTATAGCATGTAATAAAGCTGCTAAATTTAAAGATATTGTAGATGTAGCCATATTACCGGAGCCTGGCCCAGAGCCAATCATGGGTTCAACTAGGATGAAGGCAGGAACATCTCAGAAGCTTGTTTTAAATATGATGAGCACAACACTGATGATTTTATCAGGTAAAGTTTATAAAAATCTTATGGTGGATATGAAGCAAGTGAATGAAAAGCTTAAGGATAGAGCTGAAAGGATAGTGGCAATTGCTTGTGATATAAGTACGGAAGAAGCTAGAGAGCTTTTAATTAGAGCAGAGGGCAATGTAAAGATTGCAATATTACTTAATAAAGGATTAAGTGAAAAGGATGCTAAGGAAAAATTAGATAGAAATGATGGACATATTAGAAGAATTATTAAGAACTTATGAGATTTAAGATATTGGGGTGAAAGTATGAAGAAAATTAATAAACAAAGTCCACTACCAAGATACTACCAATTAAAGGAAATTATAAGAGATATGATAGAAAACGAAGTATTAAAGCCAGGAGACTTGGTCCCTACTGAAAGAGAACTTTGTAAATATCATGAAATAAGCAGGATGACAGCAAGAAAAGCAATTACAGAGTTAGTTCATGAAGGAATGTTATTTAGGGAACAGGGAAAGGGAACTTTTGTAGCCAAGCCTAAAGTTAAACAAAATGTATCAGAATTAATAGGATTCACGGAAGAAATGGAAAAAAGAGGATTAAGAGTTGAAACTAAGCTTTTAAATTTCTCGATCAAACAAGCAACAAAAAAGTTAATAAATCAATTGCAGATTGAATCCTCGGATAGAGTTTTTGAAATATTTAGGTTAAGGGTAGTGGAGGGAGAGCCTTATGCCCTTGAAAAGGCTTGGATTCCAGAAAAATATGCTAAGGGCTTTAGTGAAGATGAATTAAGGGGTAATTCATTGTACCATGTTCTAGAAGAAAAATATGGTTTAGAGCTATCCCATGGTAAACAAACATTGGAACCCATTATATTAACTGCTTATGAATCTAACTTACTAGGAGTTCCTGAGGATATGCTAGGTTTATTATTTGAAAGAAGGGCGTTTACAAATGACAATACCCCAATAGAATTTACAAAATCAGTTTATAGAAGTGATAGATATAAGTTTGAAATTACATTAAATAGACTTTAAATATATTCTGGAAACTTTTTATTTTTAGAGGTGGAATAGGAGTGAGAAGAGATGAGGATTATTGTTGCAAAAGATTATTCTATGATGAGTAAGATAGCTTCTCGGATGATAGAAACTGAAATCAAAAAGAATCCTAGAGCGATCCTGGGATTGGCTACTGGCAGTACTCCAGTAGGAGCTTATAAAAAATTGATAGATGCTTATAAAAAAGGATTAGATTTTTCAAAAGTTACTGTGTTTAATCTAGATGAGTATTACGGTCTCGCTCCGAGTCATGAACAAAGTTATGCCTATTTTATGAGAGAAAATTTATTTAATCATATTAATATAGATATTAGTAAGACTTACATACCTGATGGAATGACTAAAAATCCAAAGATAGAGTGTAGAAAGTATGACCAATTGGTTAGAGAATCTGGAGGTATTGACTTACAATTACTTGGAATAGGAGAAAATGGACATATAGGATTTAATGAACCTAGTGAAGAGCTCCAAATAGATACTCATTTAGTTGAATTAACCCATACAACTGTTTCAGCCAATAGTAGATTCTTTGAATCTGTTGATGATGTGCCAAGACAAGCAATAACTATGGGACTAGGTTCTATTATGAAGGCTGACAAAATTATTTTATTAGCTTCTGGTGAAAATAAATCTAAAATTATTGCAAAGACCATAGAGGGTAAAGTAAGTACTAGTACTCCATCATCCTTATTACAATTGCATCCAAAAGTCACACTAATTATTGACCAGGAGATATCAAATTATCTTAAAATTAAAAATTTATGGAGAGAAAACATACAGGATAAGGATGTATATCATACAAGTATAGGTTTTTAGTTACATTATAGTTCTCTTAAAAGATTAAAATTTTGACTCAGTTGAGTCAAAATTTTTTTTGCCGATAAATATAGTTCGTTGTGTATTTATATAGTTTATGGTCATAACAAAAAATATAATATTTACTATAATTTGTATACATTTTATAAAAATTCACAGCTATAATATAGTGATATATATAATGAATCCTTTAATAGCACTGATACCAAGAAAAGGACACTATTTTTACTTTAAATAGTATTAACAAATTTAAGTATTTACTATAAAATATGATAAAATATAATTGACTGAAAATTTAAAATATAGTAAAATATTTAAAAAGAGGTGGATAAATTTGAATATAATACAAAATATTTCTAATAACTTAGAGTCATTAAGTACTAAACAAAAAATAATTGCCAAGTATCTTATTCAAAATAAAGATAAGATAGGATTCATGACTTTAAAGGAATTAAGTGAAGAAACAAATGTCACTGAAGTGACTATTATTAACTTTTGTAAAAGTATTAGACTAGAGTCATTTACTGAAATGAGAAAGCAGTTTCAGGAATTAATAAAGAAAGAACTCCATGTTCCTACAAAAATGAAAACATCACTTGAAGAATTAGAAAATCTGAATGATGCTTTTAATAATACTGTTCAAATACAGAAGTTGAATTTTGATAAAGTGCTGAAAAACAACAATGTTGATACTTTTCAAACTGTATCGAGTTATATAGAGAATGCTAGAACAGTGTACATATGTGGATTAGGAGTATCTAAAGTGATTGTAGACTATCTAAGTAGTAGGTTAAAGCTTATTAATATTGATGTTAGGATATTAGAAGTTAGGGACATGGGATTGGTAAGCATGGAACTTTCAAGGGCAACGGCAGATGATTGCTTTATTCTAATATCATTTCCTAGCTATTCTCATATCGTTATTAATCTTTCTAAATATCTCTCAGATAAAGAATACAAATTTATTGTTCTAACTGATAGTGAAAAATCACCTTTAGCCAAGAATGCTAATGTGGTATTAAAGTCTTATACTGAGTCTCAGGTTTTTTATAACTTCATTTCTGCTACAGTGTGCTTAATAGAATTACTTCTTGTAGTAATTTGCTTTAATATGAAAGATAAAATAATGATAAACCTTGAAGATTTAGATGAAATTCAAGCTTCGCTTATAAAGGATATAAATAATGATTAAGCTTAGCAATGACTTAATTACAATGTTTAGATTTTTATTTTAGTCAGTTTTAAACTTACTAAAGTAGAGTTAATAAAAATAAAGGGGGAGCAAAATGAAAAGGAAATTGTTAGTATTATTCTTAGTGATGTCACTAGTACTATCACTATTAGCAGGCTGTGGTGGAGATACTAGTACATCGGGGGAAGAAGACACTACTAATGGAACTGGAGAAGACAAGAGTGACACTCCTAAAGAGGTTGTTATTGGTTTGGCAGGTGATGCTTATTCACTAGATCCCTATCCTTTAAATGAAACACTAACCAATGCAATCAATAATCACTTATATGATTCATTAATAGAACCTGATAAAGATTTGCAACCAGTTCCTGCCCTAGCAGAAGATTGGAATGTATCAGAGGATGCAAAGGTTTGGACTTTTTATTTAAGAAAGGGAGTTAAATTTCATAATGGAAATGATTTCACAGCAGATGATGTTATCTATTCTTTTGATAGGTCAAAGGTAGATATGTCAGCGTTTAAGTACTGCCTATCAACAGTAGAGAGTTATAAAAAGGTAGATGACTATACAGTAGAGGTAATAACTAAGGACCCAAATGCCTTGCTACTAGCTCATCTTAAAGATCTAATGATTTTGGACAAGGAAACCTGTGAAGGTAAAGATGACGAGTGGATTGCATTAAATCCAAATGGAACAGGAAGATATAAGTTTGTAGAGCATGTTAGAGGAGATAGAGTAGTATTTGAAAGAAATAATAATTTCTGGGGAGAACTTCCAGAGGCAACGAAAGTAACCTTTAAACCTATTACAAATGAAGGTACTCGTACAGCTAATATGATGTCTGGAGCTGTTGACTTAATAGTAGATGTTCCAGTAAGAGATGTAGATATGTTAAAAACACAAGATAATATTACTATAGCTTCAATACCAAGTTTAAGAGTAATATATCTTAATTTAGCTGGATGGACAGATAATCCAAGTCCAGATGCCGATATGCCGTTAGAAGCACCAGATGGGTCAAATCCACTTAAGAGCATAAAGGTAAGGGAAGCAATTTATCGTGCTATTAATGAAGACGAAATTATAAGCAAGATTATGAATGGCTATGCAATTCCAGCTACTACTTATATTCCAGAAGGTTTTAATGGATATAATCCTGATGTTGAGAGATTGGAATTTAATCCAGATTTAGCAGAAGAGTTATTGGATGAAGCAGGATATCCAAGACAATCCGATGGGCATAGATTTACAATTACATTAGATGCATCAAATGATAGATATGTAAATGATGGAGATATAGCAACAGCTATAGCTTCTTATTTAGAGAAGGTCGGTATAAAGGTTAATTTAAATCTAATGTCTAGAAGTATATTCTTTACTTATATAGGTTCAACGAATAAAGAAGGAGATAATTCTCATTTCTTAATGAGTGGATGGGCAGATTCCGGTGGAGAAAGTGCTCTTATGGGATTAGATATGGTGTATAGCATGTCCCAAGACGGATATATAAAGGATGGTTATGGTGGAGTTAATAGAGGATATTATCAGAATCCTGATATTGATGAGCTGATTGATAAGGCAATGGCTACAGCTGAAACAGAAGAAAGAGATCAGTTAATGCAGCAAGTATGGAAAATGGCAGCAGATGATATATCATATATACCACTACACTTCCAAAAAGACTTATATGCTCATAATGATAAGATTAAATATCATCCAAGAAAAAGCAAATATGTTTATGCATGGGATGTAGAATTCTTACAATAAACACTTAGGGGAAGGAAGAAATTCCTTCCCTCTTTATTAATATGGGGGTGATAAGGTGTTACGTTATTTAGTTTTTAGAGCATCACAGCTCATACTGGTGTTAATAGTAGTATCAATTTTAGTTTTTGTTTTTACGAGTGTTATGGGAAATCCAGTATATTTAATGGTTAGAGAAAATGCTACGGAAGAAGAAGTTCAGGCAGCAATAGAGTACTTGGGATTAGATAAACCACTTCCAGTAAGATATGGTATCTTTGTTAAGAATGCTTTAAGAGGTGACTTTGGAAAATCTTATGTTTATCATCAACCTGCATTAAGAATAATATCAGAAAGGTTTCCAGCAACTATTGAAATTGTTATAGTAGCCATGTTACTATCTGCTCTTGTTGCAATTCCTCTAGGGGTGTATTCTGGAGCTTACCCTAAAAATTTTTTTAGCAAGAGTATAATGACCATATCTATAGCAGGTATTTCCCTACCATCTTTTTGGGTAGGTATGGTGTTGATTTTTGTATTTAGTCTTAAATTAGGGATATTACCTGTATCTGGTAGAGGCGATGTTGGAGTTTTTTTAGGTATAAAAACAAGTCTTGCAACAGTCAGCGGATGGAGGCATATCATTCTTCCATCTGTTACTTTAGCATTAGGTAGCTTAGCAACAATATTACGATTAACTAGGGCTGGTATGCAGGAGAATATGAGGCAGGATTATGTAAAATTTGCAAGGGCAAAGGGAGTACCTAGAAAGAAAGTTTTGTTTGGTCATGCTCTTAAGAATACACTAATTCCTGTAGTAACAATTTTTGGATTACAGTTGGGGGGATTAATAGCTTTTACAACTATAACTGAAACAATATTTTCGTGGCCTGGTATGGGTAAGCTTTTAATTGATGCTATAAACAGTGCAGATAGACCTATTGTATCAGCTTATATATTGTTTGTGGCAGTTATGTTTGTATTTATAAATTTTGTTGTAGATATACTTTATACAATTATCGATCCAAGGATTGACTTAAAATAATAATTAAAGGGTGGTGATATAATGCAAGTCCAAGTTAAAACCTCAAATGCTTTAAAGGGTTCAGCAGAGAATTCAAAATTGAAAACTTTCTTAAGCTCTGAGTTTATATATAATTATAAAAGGTCACCAACAGCTATAATTGGTTCAATTATAACTATTGTGGTTCTTTTAACTGCACTTATAGGTCCATTTTTTACAGTTCAAAATCCTTATGATATGTCTACTATTGACCTATCAGATGCATATAAACCTCCAGCTTGGATTGAGGGAGGAGACTCTAATTTTATTTTGGGAACAGATCAACAAGGTAGAGATATTTTAAGCGCAATTGTTTATGGTAGTAGGATTTCTCTCATAATAGGTGTGGCAGGAACATTATTTGCTAGCATAATAGGAATAACGTTAGGCTTGGTATCAGGATATTTTGGTGGTAGAGTAGATGCTCTTATTATGAGAATGGCTGATATACAGCTATCATTTCCTACAATGCTAATAGCACTTTTTTTAATGACATTTTTCGGTAGAGGAATTGGGAATATTCTAATAGCTTTATGTTTAGTGGGTTGGGTAAGGTATGCTAGGACAGTTAGGGGTGAAACTTTAACTGTGAAGAAAAAAGAATATATAGAGGCTACAAGAGTTATAGGACTTCCTAACTTTAAGATTATATCTAAACATGTTCTTCCAAATGTGTTTACTTCTATAATTGTGTTATCAACAATTCAGGTAGGTTCCTTTATACTTACTGAGGCAACCTTAAGCTTCTTAGGGTTAGGAGTACCGGTAACAAGACCCTCTTTAGGTATGCTTTGTAATAATGGATTTAAAGTACTCTATAGTGGACTATGGTGGGTATCCATATTCCCAGGGCTGTACATAATGCTTATAGTTTTTGGAATTAACTTACTAGGCGATTTTTTAAGGGATGAATTAAATCCAAAGTTAAAGTAAAGGGGGGATAGTTGTGAATAAATTACTTGAAGTAAAAGGGTTAAAAACTTATTTTCACACTTTTAAAGGAACTGTAAAGGCTGTAGATAATGTTAGTTTCGATATACATGAAGGAGAGATTCTAGGTGTTGTTGGAGAGTCAGGGGGCGGAAAATCTGTTACAGGTTTTTCTGTTATAAGACTTATTGATGAACCTGGACAGATTGAGAGTGGAGAAATCATTTTTAATGGTACTAATTTATTAAAGAAATCTGAGAGTGAGATGAACAAAGTTAGAGGCAAAGAAATATCCATGGTATTTCAAGATCCTATGACATCATTAAATCCCGTATACACTATTGGCGAACAAATGGATGAAGTTTTATTACTTCATGAAAAATTGAATAAACATGAACGCAGGAATAGATGTATAGAGTTACTTAAAGATGTAGGGATATCTAATCCAGAAAGTAGGCTTAAGAATTATCCCCATCAGTTTAGTGGAGGGATGAGACAAAGGGTGGTAATAGCAATAGCCTTAGCTGCAAATCCAAAATTAATAATTGCCGATGAACCAACTACAGCACTAGATGTTACTATACAATCTCAGATTTTAAAACTTATGAAAAAGCTTGTTGAAGAGCATGGAGTTGCCCTTATGCTTATAACCCATGATTTGGCTGTAGTATCGGAGATGGCTGACAGGATAAATGTTATGTATTGTGGAAAAATTGTTGAAAGTGGATATACAAGGGAGATTATTGAAAACTATACACACCCTTATACAGAAGGATTACTTAATTCAATTCCTGACATTGACAAAGATAAATCTAAACTAAATACAATACCAGGTATAGTGCCAAATATGTTTGATTTACCTAAAGGTTGCAATTTTTCTCCACGATGTAAAAATTGTCAAGATATTTGTCTAGAAAAAGAACCAAAGCTAACAGAGATTGGAGAAAATCATTATGTTTCATGCCACTTTCCACTAAGAAAGGAGGCAAATTAAATGGAAAAGATATTATCGGTTAACAATTTGGAACAGAAATTCGATTTGAATAGAGGAATACTAGATAAAATAAAGTTTAGAAATGGGAGATTTATAAAAGAAGAACGGATAGTAAATGCGGTTAATGATATAAGCTTCGATATTAAACAAAGAGAGGTTTTTAGTTTAGTTGGAGAGTCAGGCTGTGGTAAATCCACCACTGCTAGAACTATAATTAAGCTTATCGAACCTAAGGGTGGAACTGTCAAATTTAAAGGGAACAACATAACTAATATTTCAGGTAACGAAATGCTTAAATATAGAAAAAAAATGCAAATGATATTTCAAGATCCTTATGCCTCATTGAATCCAAGACAAAAGGTCATTGATATATTAGTAGAACCTATGCTATTTCATAAGGTTGCTAATAATCTACAGGAGGCAAGGGAGAAAGCTCTAGATATTCTAGAAAAAGTTGGATTAAGGCCAGAGCAAGCCACCAGGTATCCCCATCAATTTAGTGGAGGACAAAGACAAAGGATAGGTATAGCAAGAGCACTTGCTGTGGAACCAGAATTTATAATTGCTGATGAGCCTGTATCAGCCTTAGATGTATCTATTCAAGCTCAAATTCTAAATCTTTTAATGGAATTAAAGGATGAATTTAATTTTTCATATCTTTTTATAGCCCATGATTTATCAGTTGTAAAGCATATAAGTGATAATCTTGGAGTTATGTATTTAGGTAAAATAGTTGAAAAGGGTAGTAAGGAACACATATTTAATAATTCTCTTCACCCTTATACAAAAGCTTTATTTAGTGCTATTCCTAGGCTCTCTGGTACCAACCTAAGAAAATCAAAAGGAATTGAAGGAGAGATACCTAGCCCAATTAGCTTGCCATCTGGCTGTTTTTTTCATGAAAGGTGCCCTTATATGAAGCCTATTTGTAGAGAAGTAATGCCAGAAGAAAAAGAGGTAGAGAAAGATCATTTCGTTTTATGTCATCTATATTAGGTGAGGGGGGAATTCTATGGATTTAAAAGATAGTATTATTAATCAAATTGAGAATATAAAGAAAGAATTAGTTAAGTTAAGTAATGATATTCATAATAATCCAGAGCTTGCTTTTCAAGAATTTGAAGCAGTGGAGAATATAACAAATCTATTGTCTAGTCATGGATTTGAAGTAGAAAAAGGCATTGGAGGAATTAGTACAGCTTTTAGAGGAGAGTATAATGGACGGAGAAAAGGGCCTACAATAGCTTTTTTAGCTGAATATGATGCTCTTCCAGGGATTGGTCATGGATGTGGACATAATCTCATCGCTACTATGTCTGTGGGAGCAGCCATTGGATTAAGTAAGATAGCAGATAGAATAGATGGGAATATTGTTGTTTTAGGAACTCCAGCAGAAGAAGGCGGGGGTGGAAAAATTTTAATGATTAAAGAAGGTATTTTTGATAATGTGGACTATGCATTAATGATACATCCTTCTACAAGGAATCTAATATGCAGAGGAGGATTAGCAACGAGAGGAATGATAGTGGAGTACTTTGGTAAATCAGCCCACTCAGCTTCACCAGAAGATGGAATTAATGCACTGCAGGCAGTAATACAAACCTTTAATGGAATAGACCACTTAAGGGCAACTCTTCCTTTAAAGGCAAATATAAATGGAATAATAACAGATGGTGGAAAGGCTTCAAATATAATTCCTGACTATGCATCTTGTAAGTTTAGCATAAGAGCCGATACTGTTAAGGATTTAAAGGATGTTAATGACTGCATAGAGAGGATTGTAGAGTCTGTTGAAATCTTAACTGGAGCGAGGAGTAAAGTAAGTAAATCTTTAGTTTATACAGAAAGATACCCAAATAAAACTATGGCAGAGGAATTCAAAAAAAATATAACCAAATTTAGCGAAATAATGGAATACCCTGAACCGAATATGAAATATGGCTCATCAGATATTGGAAATGTGAGTTTGTTAGTTCCTACAATTCATTCGTATCTTAAGATAGCAGATGCAGGGACGGTAAGTCACTCAATAGATTTTACTAAGGCTTCAATATCTGATAGGGCTCATGAACAGATGATAAAGGGAGCTAAGTCACTGGCGATGACAGGTTTTGATATATTTGATAGTGAAGATTTAAGGGAGAGTATTTATAAAGAATTCAAAGAAAACGTGCCTAAATACAGAGAGAAAGATTTAAAGTAATAAGATAGACTTAAAAAATGATTATTAATATGAGGAAATTGCATATATAGTTTTATCCAAGATTACATCTAATTTACAATATGCAATTTCCTCATATAACTCAAGAATCCTACTTTGAAAAAATATAATAGAAACCTATGTATTAAGAATATGTTATGTATACATATTATCCAACAACGTTTATTGGATTACCTTCATTAAAAGCTTTTATATTATCTGATAAAAGTTGAATAAGTCTTTGTCTTGCCTCGAAGCATTTCCATCCAATATGAGGTGTAAGAATTACGTTATCCATGGTGAATAATGGATTGTCTAGCTCTGGTGGCTCTGGATCTTGAACATCTAGAGCAGCTCCAGCAATCTCACCATATTTTAATGCTTCTATTAAATCATTCTCTTTTATGATAGGCCCTCTAGAAGTATTGATAATAAAAGCTGTAGATTTCATAAGACTTAGTTTCTCTTTATTAACTAAATATTTTGTTTTCGGTGTAAGAGGACAATGAATAGATATAAAGTCACTTGACTTAAAGATTTCTTCAAGAGAAACCTGCCTTATATTTGGATCTTTAAATTCCTTTGATGAACGATTATAGAAGATAACATTCATACCTAGAATACGGGCTATTTTCATTACTTGTTGTCCAATGGTTCCTGCACCGATTATTCCTAATGTTTTATTTTGCACTTCAAAATGATGAACCTTTAAATGTTTAGTGAAATTAGAGAAATCCTTTTGTTTTATCATATTTTGTTGCGGTATAATTGATGAACTTAAATTTAATATAAAAGTAATAGCTAACTGGGCAACTGCCTCAGTGCTGTAGCCTGGAACATTACAAACCGTAATATTTCTCTTAGATGCTGCTTCGATATCAATATTATTGTATCCAGTGCCGGCTTCACAGATAAGCTTTACGGAAGTTGGAAATCGCTCTATTAAATCTTTGCCAATTGGTAGTTCCTTAGTAATAATAATGTCATGATCCTCAATTCTTTGTAAAATCTCATCGTTATTACTTTCATCATACTTTGTAAGATCTCCAAGCCTTTCTAATGGTGAAAAGTTCAGTAAACTATCAAAATCAATTCTTTCTGAATTAAGAAAAACAATTTTTTTCATGATTACCTCCTAATATAGTTATTATATAAATCTAATAATTACATTATATTATAAAATAGATACATTTGTAAAAAATGGAATCTAAGATGAATTATTTAATATTAAATACTAAAAATCCCGATTAAAGCAATTGTATGTTTATACATTAACAATATATGATTTTAACATTGATATAAAGTTAACTATTATTATGTTAATTTACAAAATTAAATTACCTTAAAATGGAAATTATTACAATAAATGAATCATATATGCTATAAATATAGATAAATTAAGACATTAAAAAAATTTTTTATAATCCAAGATTATGGAATAAATATAAATAATTCTAAAGTAGACTGTACTTTCCAATAAATTATTGATATAATCTAATGGGGATATTTTTATGGATGAATATATTTACATTTGTTTGATAATTAACAAACCAATCAATAATTTGCTTTAAATGTATTTATCTAGTAAAAATATGATATATCTAAAAAATAATATTATGGAGGTATTACTATGAAAAAAATTCTTAAATCTGTCGCATGTGTATTATCAGTAGTAATGTTGTTTTCTGTTGCGGGAATGGTAAGTCCAAAATTAATGCCACTTGGACCAGATGTAGTATCAGCAGCTTCAGAAGAAAATAGCACATCAACTTCTGAAGAATCAACTACAACAACAGAATCAGCTACAACAAGTCAAGCAACTAACGTTCTTAAGGTAGGAGCTAAAGGAGATGCAGTTAAAAATCTGCAAACTATGTTGAATAATTTTGGTTATAATCTAGAAGTTGATGGATACTTTGGAAACTTAACTTCTGAAGCAGTTAAGGATTTTCAAAGTAAAAATGGTCTTACAACTGATGGTATAGTTGGACCTAAAACTTATGAAGTATTAGAAGCTGGTATAGAATCAACAGATTCAACAACTAAAGAAGAAGTAGCTACAAATGATTCAGCATTAAGATTAGGAAAGGTTGATTATGCAGCTCATGGAAACAAAAGCTTTGCAGTAGTAGTAGTAGCATTAGCTGGAGATAAAATCCAAGATGCATATATAGATGAATTCCAATTTATGAGTACAGATGTAGCAACAGGAGTTCCAAATTCAGATGGAGACTTCGGAGCAAACTATGCTGATCCAACAGTAGTATTAGCATCTAAAAGAGTAAATACTGAATATTATAGTGAGCATATGAAAGAAGAGGCTGGAGCAACTACACCTTTACATAAATCATATGATGCAATTCAAACTCATGTTAAAGGTATGACAATCACACAACTAGAAGAAGAGCTTTCTGTTAACACATCTGAGGGAATGGTTGATGTAGTTAGTGGTGCAACATTAAGAGATACAGCAGGATATCTTCAAGCAATACTTGCAGCAGCTAAAAATGCAAGTGAAAATGCTCCAATTCAAGTGGATTCTACAGTATTAAGTAATTTAGAGTTAGGAAAAGTTAATTATGCAGCTCATGGAAATAAAAGCTTTGCAGTAACAGTAGCAGCAGTGTCTGGAGATCAAATAGTAGGTGCATATATAGATGAATATCAATTTATGAGTACAGATGTAGCAACAGGAGTTCCAAATTCAGAT
>NZ_JAETGO010000077.1 GCF_016765695.1 Sporosalibacterium faouarense
CTTCCTTCCATCTATTTTCCTCCTTCCGATTAAAAACAGATACATAATTTATAATATTCTAGGGTGAAGAGGATTGTGAATGGGAAAAGATATGATGAAAGAAATAGTGTAAACTTCGAATATGGAAAAGAATAACATAGAAAATAGTACTATAGTAGCATATAGATGTTTCAAACTACAGAATTATTGATATTAAGCTAAGTAATATGATGATAATAAATGATGAATTAATAAAAATAGATAAAACAAATTATTTTTCAATTAGTAAATTCATACTATAATGAAGTTAATGGTATTAATTATATAAATAAACAATTATGAAAAAAATTTATTGTGGATAATTTTAGCATTTCAAACTTGACAATAAAATGGAAAAATTATAATTAAAATTAATGAGAATAGAGAAAAGGTGTATAAGCTTTCTAAGTAAGATAGATAAAACTAAGTTTAGATAGTTTTTTAACAGATTAACCTAGCTTACGGAAAGATTGATTAATTTATGCTACTGAGGCATATAAGATGAACTTGCTAGTATTATAGAATTTAAATTCTATAATACTAGCAATAATTATCTATATATTAGATACATTGTTGAATAATTGCTTTGTGATAACTGATTGTATGATTATCTGAGATGTCTATAGGATCGAGGATTTTACTAATATAAGAAAAAGGAGGTGTAATTATCAAAACAACTAAATGCTCATTTCTTTTAGTAATTACATTTTTGTTTGGAAACTTAATAACTGCATATGGAATTGGCAAAAGGTATCTATATCTTCTCTAGTGTTAAGACCTATATTTACCTATATAACTTATAGCATCGGAATAAGTATTTCTGTAGTATCTTTGATTCTAATAACATATATTTTAGTTAAAAAAATAAATAATATAATAGATTGATGAGAATGAATTGAGATTAGTACAATAGGAAGAGAATATATAGTCTCATAGATTACATGTCACCAGATCAATTTGAGCTTAACATATAACAATTTCTTGAATGATTAAATTTAAATATTGACGTAAGTCCATTATTGGGTGTCTCAATTCATAGGAGATGTACTCCTAGCTAATTTTAGAATATTTCACCTTTTTTAACTACTAGGTTTATAATACTGTTATATATTTTGCAAATTATTAGAAGTGAGGTAGAAAAATGATAAAGAAGATACTCTCTAGTAGCATTATAATATTATTAGGATTATTGTTAATGACGCATTTTATACCATCATTTTAAACAGAAAAGACCTTATAAGAAATGGAAAATCCGAAACAGTTATTAATTGAAAGTACTAGTAACTTCAGATGATACGAGGTTATATAAACCCTAAATACATGAAAGATTATAGATTATTAATATATAGGTATTGGATTGTCAACATTAAATTAGACAGTCTTTTTAGGTTACATAGTTTATATGTTCTAGGGCTTAAATAACCTAAAGTTTAATAGTAGGAGCAATTCCATAATCTCGCCGTGCTGCTATAAATCAGAATTAGTTATATCCACCTTTATATTTAGAAGTTGGGCTTTTGCCATTTCTAAATTCCAATCGGTAGGTCTTTCATTTTTTAAATTTAAAACCCATGGGCACCCATCATTAATCCATTTTTGTCTCAATATTTTCCAAGCTATTTTCTTTGGAAGTATTTCAAAATCTCTATAATCTGATATATTAATTCCACTGGGAATAGGTAATTTATTACTTCTCTTAAGATACTCTACAGATATATCGTCATGGAACTCTGATTCATTTCCACAACAAGGACATATATTTCCTATAGAGAATTCTTCGTCTAAACTATTTCCACAAATAGGGCAAAAATATTTTTTCAAGTTAAAAGTACCTCCTTTAATTGATATTGAATTTATATAAAGTCACAAAGTTTTTGTGCTTTCAATCTATTCTCGTATTTTATCATATATGAAGTTCCATTATACGATATGATAAAAGTAGTTTAAATCGGTTGTTACCGTCGCTAAGGTCAAGACCAGTTATCTCTTGTATTTTATTAATTCGGTGAACGATTGTATTTCTATGAACAAATAGTTGGTTGGCTGTAAGTGTCATGTTTCCGCCACACACAAGGTATTTATACAATGTGTTGTAATAATCCGTTCCGCAAGAACTATCATAATTTTGTATTTTTAATATACTTGGATGACAAAAGTCATTTACTTTCATACCTTCCTTAAGATTTGTTAGTATATCATAGATATAGAGATTATCATAATCAAACAGAAAATTTTCAATTTTAAGGAGTCTTCCCAACTTAGATGCACTTTCCGCTTGCATATAGTATTTCATTATATTTGTGATATCGTGAAACATGAGACTTAATCCAGCGTTCAAATTATTTTTTTTCAAAATATCGATGAGTTTCGTTTTTATACCCTGCCATTGTTTTTGGTTCTTGGTATTTATAACAAGAATGACATATTCATTATAATAGACTGATTTACAATATGGTAGAGTACTTTCAAATGACCACCTTAAGTAACCGAGAAAGTGAGCATTAATATTTTTTTTAGGAAGATTTACGGCAACCACGAATAAATTTTTATCGTCAGAAGGAAATAAAGCTTTTGATCTCTCCTTAACCACTGTTTCATTTCTAATTCTTCCGTCAAGTAAGTCGATCAAAAGAAACTCATGCTTTACTCCTGTAAGATTATCATAAAGTTTGCTTTTCTGCATTTCTGAAGCCACAACGTCACATAGTAGCCCTGTGATGGTAATATCTTCTTCTTTAAACTTTTGATTATTTTCTAAAACTCCGATATATCCAATCGTTTTATCATTCAATTCTATTTTTCCAACAATTCTTTTTAAGTTGTGTGGAAACCTAGGCTCTATAAGAATTGGTAGTGTATTTTGATGAATTTTGTCTACAAATCCTTCATGAACATAGGGTTCTAAGTTTTCATCATTTCCATATCCAAAAGATGCTAAGTCTTTCCAGAACATATCATCTATATCTGTAATTGCTGAGGAAGCTAAAAGTTTTGAAGAAGCATCTACTAAAAATACCGGATTGCCAAGTATTTCTGAACCGACCTGTACGATATAGTTGAGCCCCTTTCCTTTAATCAGAGAATTTAGCAGAGAAGCAGAACTGTCTAAAAGTTTTTGTTTTGAATAAAAGATATTCAATACATCATTAAAGAGCTTAAACATATCTGTATTACAGGGAAATAAGGCTATATCCCCATGAATTTGGGATGGAAAAAAGTCACAGTCATTTATGAGAATCAGTCCAATATTTTTGAAGGTATCCATTTTGATTGGTAACATAGTTGTTTTTCCTAGGTAGAGAATATTGTCTTCTAGCTTCATTTCCCTATCATATAAGAACCTTACTTCCTTATATGATAAGTTTGATTGTGTATTTCGATATACTTTTATTTTATAATCCTTTAATTCTGATAGAAAAATATCAAACTTTAAATCCATTGTCTTCACCTCATATTAATTATAGTATAAAAATACAATATCACACAAGTATTTTCGTATTTTTAAACAATGATTTACATGATAATATTTGTTATAATATAATTGTTAATTAATTAACTAAAAAATATTAATCATACTGTTGACAAGTATATTGCTATAACAATAAATAAAGGAGGAAAAGTAATGAAATACCCCAATTTATTTAAACCAATTAAGATTAAAGGTCTAGAATTAAAAAACAGAATAGTTTTCCCTGCTATGGGAACTGGATTTCTAAAAGATGGGTATGTTACGGACGATTTTATCTTTTGATAAGACTCCCACTTCTATAAGTGGGAGAGAAGATTTCTCTTCAGGTGGAG
>NZ_JAETGO010000091.1 GCF_016765695.1 Sporosalibacterium faouarense
GTAACATTTTTAGTATTTTGTTACATGAATGTAACTGTCAATAAAAACAAAAAATTTACAGTCCAGCAATCAATCTGGCAATCATAGGTATCACTTAGAATATTGCGAATAATTTTGCAACACATTATAGTGGTTGGAAAGCGGAGGTGATTATTTCTAAACAATTAAATGCATTAAATATATGTGGGTGGATGGATGAAAAAAGGTTAGAAATTTTATATGGGGGTATGGCATGGAAACTACTATAAAAGAAAAAAGTAATAAATTAACTAGGGAAATATTTAAAAAGAGAGTAAAGTTAAACTTGCATAAGAAATTAACTATTATTACAGTAGCAATATTTTTTCTAAGTGGTGTGATTGAAGCTAGCTTATTAAAATTACTAACATCATTATTCTCTAATGATTTAGCACTAGATATAGTATCATTAGGTATTGGAATATTAGTAGTATCAATTGGCTCTGCCATATTTATAAGGATATTTTTAAGAAAACCACTTAAGCAATTGACAGATCTAGGAATTAATTTGAGTAATAATAATCTGACTTATAAAACAGATATAAAAAGTAAAGATGAATTAGGACTACTAGGAGAGAGTTTAAATGAGTCTGTGGGTAATTTAAGACTTCTTATAGAAGGAATTTTGAGTAATTCAGATAATATTCAAGGAGCTAGTAACGAAATATATAATCTTTTAGATGATATAGAGTCAAATTCAGAAACAAATCATGGATATGTTCAAGAATTTGCTGGAGCTATGGAAGAAAGCAGTGCTGCTATTGAAGAAGTAAACTCAGCTATTAAGGAAGTTACTTCAATTACCAAAATGTTATCTGAAAAAGCACAGGAAGGCAGTAATTTATCAAATGAAATTGATATTAGAGCTAATAGACTAAAAGAAACTACGAAAGAAGATATTAATAATGCTAATGAATTATATAAAGAAATTCATGGGAAAATACTTAAATCCATTGAGAGAAGCAAGGTTACTTCTGAAATTGAAAAAATGACTTCTCAGATTGAACAGATATCAGAGCAAATAAACTTATTAGCTTTAAATGCAGCCATAGAATCAGCTAGAGCAGGTGAACATGGTAAAGGATTCGCTGTTGTGGCAGAAGAAGTAAGAAAGCTTGCAGAGCAGGTGTCAGAGACCAACGGTAATATAGAACTAGTAACTAAAGATATTAATGATGTTATGCTAGATTTATCGGAAAATGCAAAGGAAATATTGAAATATATAGATGAGGATGTATCAAACAACTATAGTAAGATAATGGAATTTGGAAACAAATATATTGAAGATTCCAAATCAATTAATATGTTAGTAGAAGAGATTTCAGTAACAAGTCAACAAGTTTTTGCATCCATGGAAGAAATGGAATGTGCAGTTGAATCAGTTTCAGCTTCTGTAGAGCAAAGCAGTGCAAATATTCAAGAAATATCATCCAATATAACTGAAACAACACATAAAACTAAGGATATAAACAATAAAAATAAAATCCTTCATGAGATGACAAACGAGCTAAATGAAAGGATTAAAGAATTTACAATATAACTCTTTAGCTTTGTTAACAAAAAAGTAAGAGTATGATTATGCCTTACATTAAGGATAAACATACTTTTTACTTTTGTTGATAATAACATTTTAGATGTATAGATTTAAAAGTGTGTAGTAAATAAAAAGACAAGTAACCTAGGAGGAGAAATGAATAATAAGAATTATAAGGGATCTTTTGATAAGAAAAGTAAATTAAAAAACTTGATTGAGGAAATTGAAGTAAAAAGGGAAAATCTTAATAATAAATTGAAGGATGAAAACCAAGAGATTATTTCCAATGAAATACTTCTATTGAGTCAGTGCCTTGATAATTTAATTGTTGAATACATAAAAAAAGAACAAGAAAAGTAAATAATCTAGACTTATAAGAGGGATGAAAATGATGGGGATATCAAAACAAACAAATACAGCAAAAAACAAAAAAAATAATCTTGTCCTTAAACAAATAAAAAAATTATGGGTACAAGCTAGCAAATATAAAAGGGAGTTAAAAATTTCTTTAGGATATATAGTTGTAGGGATAATATGGATTGCATTAACAGATAATTTATTACACTATATTATAGGTAATCAATTAGTGCTTGATAAAGTGGTGAGATATAAAGATTATTTTTTAATGTTGGCATCTGGACTGGCCATATTTATTATACTAAAGAGAAACTTAGTTATGATAAAGAACATTGAAAGAAAAGAAAAAAATATAAATAGTAAAATACTAGACAATGCATCAATGATTACTATAATGTGGGATTTAGACATGAATCTATTTGAGTTTAACAAATTTGCTCAAGAGATAACTGGATTCAGTAAAGAAGAACTTGCTGGGAAGAAATGGATTGACAAAATCATTCCAGAAGAGGAAAGAGAAATTATCATAGATAATTTCGACAAGATGAAGAGTAATAAATTAATATCAAAGGTAAAAAAACAGTTGATATGTAAGAATGGGGAAAGAATTGATGTGCTTTGGAATTACAGCTTAATAAATGATGATAGCAAAGTCATTTTAGTATCTATGGGCATGGATATAACTAAACAAGAGCAAGTTGAAGAGCAGCTATACTATTTAGCTCATTATGATGAATTGACTGGACTACCAAATAAAAACCTATTAAATATTGAGTTGAATGGGATTTTATCCGAAAAAGAAGATCAAGAGGCTAAATTAGCCTTGTTATACATAGATTTAGATAACTTTAAGCATATAAATGATACATTAGGTCATGATTCAGGAGATACTTTTTTAAAGTATGTAGGTAACCAATTATCTACACATATTAATAAACCTGATATTGTTGCACGCATTGGCGGTGATGAGTTCGCCATAATTTTAACTAATGTATCAAGTTCAGAAGATATTACAATTAAAATTAATGAAATCTTAGATTTATTTAGAAAACCATTTTTAGTGAATGGCTACGAGTTTTTTGTTTCATTAAGTATTGGAGTAGCAGTTTTTCCAGAGCATGGACAGGATATAAATACATTGCTTAAGAATGCAGATGTTGCTATGTTTAAGTCTAAGGAATATAAAAACTCACAATATACTTTTTTTACAACATGGATGCAAAATGAAATGGAAGATTATGTAGAGCTAGATAGAGAATTAAGATATGCAATAAATAATAAAGAATTTCAATTGCACTATCAACCTCAAATTGATTTAAAGACTGGATTTGTAACTGGGGTGGAGGCATTAGTGAGATGGATACATCCTAAGAAAGGGTTAATTCCTCCTGATAAATTTATACCATTCGCTGAAGAATCGGGGATTATAGATGATATAACTGAATGGGTACTTGAAAATGCTATTAAACAAAAAAAAGAGTGGGAAAAGCAAGGATATATACCAATAAAAATGGGAATTAATCTATCAAGTAAGTGTTTTCATAGGAACAATTTAGTAGAAAAAGTCAGTGGAATTATTAAAAGGGAAGGGATTTCATATGAAGAGGTAGAGCTTGAGATTACTGAAACTGCTGCTATGGACAATATAGATAATTCTATTAAGGTATTAAATAATATGAAAGAATTGGGCATTAAAATAGCATTAGATGATTTTGGTATTGGTTTCTCTTCTCTAAACTATCTAAAGAAATTACCTATTGATGTTTTAAAAATGGATAGAGGATTTGTTAATAACGTAACTAATGAAAAAGATGATGAAGCTATAGCAAATTCTATAATTCAGTTAGCTCATAAATTAGATATAACAGTTGTAGCTGAAGGAATTGAGACAAATGAACAGTTGCAATTTTTATCAGAAAATAACTGTGATGTAGGCCAAGGCTATCTATTTAGTAAGCCTTTACCGGCACAAGATGTTGAAAAATATTTTAGACATACATAGAATCAGCACTGCATGATTAGCATGTGGTGCTGATTTTATAAGTCTAATAGGTTATAATATAGTTATAATATATATGGAGGGAATAATATGACGAAGCAAAAGGATATAACTGTATTAGCTATTGAAACATCTTGTGACGAAACTTCTGTGGCAATTGTGAAAAATGGCAGGGAGGTTTTATCGAATATTATCGCATCACAAATAGATGTTCATAAAAAATTTGGAGGAGTTGTGCCAGAGGTCGCTTCAAGAAAACATATTGAAAATATAAATATAATAATACAAGATGCTCTTGATGAGGCTAATATGACATTTGATAATATAGATGTGGTTGGAATTACATATGGGCCAGGATTGGTAGGAGCCTTATTAGTGGGAATTTCTAGTGCAAAAGCTATAGCTTTTGGTAGAAATCTTCCATTGGTAGGAGTGAATCACATTGAAGGACATATATATGCTAATTTTATTGAGGATAAAAGCTTAGAACCACCTTTTATTACTCTAATAGTATCTGGTGGACACACTCATTTAGTGTATGTTGAGGATTATGGCAAATATGACATCTTAGGAAAAACTAGAGATGATGCTGCAGGAGAAGCTTTTGATAAAGTAGCAAGGTCATTAAATCTTGGATATCCAGGAGGACCATTGATTGATAAATTAGCTAAAAAAGGAGATAAGGAAGCAATTGATTTTCCAAGAGCCTACTTGGAAGAAGGAAGCTTTGACTTCAGTTTTAGTGGTCTAAAATCTGCAGTACTTAACTATCTGAACAATTCTAAGCAAAAGGGTCAAGAAATAATAGTAGAAGATGTGGCGGCTAGCTTTCAACAGTCAGTAATAGAAGTGTTAGTAAATAAAACTATAAAGGCAGCTAAATCAAAAGGGGCAAAAACTATAGCGATTGCTGGTGGAGTAGCAGCTAATGAAGGGTTAAGAAGCTTAATGAAAGAAAAATGTAATCAAGAGGGATTTGACTTTAAATATCCTGCAAAAATTTTATGTACAGATAATGCTGCAATGATAGCGTCCGTAGCCTATTATAATTACCTAAGAGGTGAGAGAGCTAATCTTGAACTAAATGGAGTGCCAAATCTGAAATTAGGATAGTACTACATTATGTAATTGACATTATGTAAAATCATATGACAGTATTTTACAAAAACTTTACACAATTTTAGTAACAACTTGTCCACAAAAATAATATATATTATTCATAGAATTTGTGGATAATGTGGAAAAAATATAGAAGTCCCATTATAAGTAGGGATAAAAATGTGGATAAAGCTGTGGATTATGTGTATATTTTGTTAATTATTTGGGAAAACTATGATTTTTTACAAACTAAAACTATTAATTTGTGGATATTTTACAATGGCCACTGTTGACATAAAGTCACAAATTTTGATCAAACAATAAATTAAAGGATGATACAAAAATGAATATAGCAAGAAAAGATATAATACTTCATACTATTCAGACCCATAATATATTACCTATAACTTCTGCTTGTAATACTAACTGTATATTCTGTAGTCATAAATTTAATTCACAAGATTTGAATGTATACAAGCTTCCCCAAATATCTATTGAAGACATAGAGGTTATGGTTAGTTTTTTAAATCCAGGTAGAAAAATAATTATAGGAGAATCTGCAACTAGAATAGTTGAAGGGGAACCTTTTTTAAGAAGAGATATTCTAGACATATTAAGGATTATTCGTAAACCATTCAAAAAGGAGACCATTGAAATAACTACTAATGGTACAGGTCTTACTGAGGAAAAGATAAAAATTTTAAAAGAATTTGAGCCTATTGAATTGAATATTTCCTTAAATTCGGCCAGTGAACCTGGACGACAATTATTACAAGGGGATAGGAATCCTAAAAGAGCAATAGAAGGAGTAAAATTATTATCTAAATATAATATATGTTTTCATGGAAGTATTGTTGCCATGCCTATGGAGGTTGGATATAAGGATATTTATGAAACTATACTATTTTTAGATAATAATAATTGTAAAACAATTAGGTTGTTAACACCAGGATTTGCTAAGGGGTCTGTGATTAAATTTAACTTTTTTGAGTTAAGAAAAGAATTAGATAAATTTATAAGCAAAATTCAGCAGGAAGTAGGAGCAACAATATTATTGGAACCTCCAATCATTACAAATTTAAAACCAGTGGTAGAAGGAATAATTGAAGGAGGAATAGCCCATAACTCAGGTATAAGAGCAGGAGACATTATCTATAAAGTCAACGACTATGAGCCAAAAACTAGAGTAGATTGTTTTAATTATATATTTCGCTCAAAAAATCCTACTTTAAAAATTAAAAGGTTATGTAGTGGCAATATTGATAACATAGAAATATACATGACTAAAGGAAAAAATACTTCTCCAGAATTTGTTATGCTCTACGACATATCTAGTGATACAAGGGAAGAAATCCTTGAAGTAATTAGAAGAAATAGAGCTAAGAATCCTATAGTATTAACTTCTGAAATAGGAATTGATGTTATGGAAAAGCTCCTTGATGAAGAAATAAAGTCCGGAATGTTAAGTGTTAAAGTAGTAAAAAATACATATTTTGGAGGGTCAATTAAATCGGCAGGGCTTCTATTAGTAGAAGATTTCATAAAAGAGATTAATGAGATAAAAGAAAATAATGTACCAGACTTAATAATAATATCATCTAAACCCTTTGATTATTTAGAAAAAGACTTAAAGGGAAATAGCCTCTATGATATTGAAGATAAAACAAAGGTAAAGGTTGAAGCTATCTAGAGATATTATATATCTCCTGTTAGCTCAACCCACTTTTCAAACATATTTTCTAAACTAACTTTTAATTCTTTGTTTTCCTGGTGTATCTCTTTGCTTTTTTCAGGATCAGAGTATATTTCTGGTTGACACATGAGCTCCTCAAGTTCTTTTATCTTAATTTCCGCATCATTTATTTTTGCTTCAAGATTGTCAATAGCTTTTTTCTTTTGTTTTTCTTCCTTTTTCTTTTCTTTCTCTTTTTTACGAAGAGCTTTTAATTCTGTTTTGGTAATTGTAGGCCCATCATCTTCCTCATTATATGAGAGTTCGTTCTTTTTCTCTAAATAATAGTTGTAATTACCGAGATATTCACTGATACCATCTTTGGAGAATTCTAAAATTTTGTTGGCCACCTTATTTAAGAAATATCTATCATGGGAAATTATAAATAAAGTTCCATCGTAATTTAATAGGGCATCCTCAAGTACTTCCTTTGAATCTATATCTAGATGGTTAGTAGGTTCGTCCATTAATAGAAAATTAGCATTAGATAGCATAAGCTTTAATAATGCAATCCTACTTTTTTCTCCACCACTTAAATCGCCAATTTCTTTAAAAATATCATCTCCATAGAATAAAAACTGTGCTAGAAGTGTTCTAATTTTATAGTGATCCATAGAAGGATTTTCGTCCCATATTTCATCCACTATAGTTTTCTCAGAATTTAAATTTGATTGTTCTTGGTCATAATATCCAACATTAACATGATGTCCAAGTTCAAAATCACCTTCATAATCAGTAATTTCCTTCATCAATATTTTAAATAGAGTAGACTTTCCAATACCGTTAGGACCAATAAGTCCAACTCGCTCACCTCGATAGATTCTAAGAAATAAATCTTGAAATAATTGAAAATCATCAAAGGATTTTTGTAAATCATCTACCATCAGCACTTCATTACCACTCTTTACCTTAGGCTCAAATCTGATTTTGGCTTTGTTCCTTAAAGAGTCAGGCCTATCCACACGCTTCATTTTTTCCAACATCTTCTGTCTGCTTTGTGCTTGTCTAACGTATCTCTGCCCGCCATAGGACATAAATCGTCTAATGATTTCCTCTTGCCTAGAGATTTCTTTTTGTTGTTCCTCATATTTTTTTGCTTGAAGTTCTCTTTCTTCTTTTCTTTTTGTCATAAACACAGTATAGTTTCCATTGTATTTTTTTAGCTCTGTATTTTCTAAATAGAAAACTTTATTAACTATTGCATCTAGAAAATATCTATCATGAGAAATAATTAAGCAAGCTCCTTTATATTCTTTTATAAATTTTTCTAACCAGTTAATGGCTTGTATATCTAAATGGTTGGTTGGCTCATCTAAGAGTAGAAGATCAGGTTTCTTTAATAGTAGTTTAGCTAAGGCAACCCTCGCTTTTTGACCACCACTAAGCTGATAAATAGGTTGGTCGAATTGTTCTTCATCAAAACCTAAACCTTTTAAGACGCCTCTTATTTCACTTTTATAGCCATATCCATTTTTATTAGCGAATTCTTCAGATAGATGAGAATACTCTTCCATAAGGCTTTCAAGCTTTTGGGAAGAAGCTTTTTCACCTTCCTTACTTATTTGTTTTTCTAAAGATCTTAGTTTATCTTCCATATCTATTAGAAATTGAAAAACCTCAAGAGTTTCGTCATAGATAGTTTTTTCACTTTCAATCTGTGTATCTTGTCTAAGATGTCCTATTCGACAATCCTTAGCAATATAAATATCACCTGAATCCTTGGATAGCTCTCCTGCCAATATATTAAATAAAGTGGATTTACCAGACCCATTAAGACCAACTAATGCTACTTTTTCACCATCATTTATCGCAAATGTAATATTATCTATTATTTTATCAACAATATAGCTTTTGGATATATTATTACATGATAGTACTATCATGATTTCTTCCTCCTTCTAAACTTACATCATATAATATAATTTTAGCAGAAAAGTAGTGTAAATGAAACCATTGACATATTTCTGTAATAAATATACTGCAATTTAGGCAAAATATAAGGAGTATGTTGTACAATACTAGATAATTTGATAAAATATAACGAAAAGAGATCGTAAATGTCACCAATTATGTACATTAGACATGATTTAATGTATAATTATTAAGGGACACTAGATTCTGAAATGTCAGAAGATTGACATTTATTTAACAATATGATATAATAACCCCGTAATTTAGTATTTATTATAGGGATATAAGTGAGGGATAGAATATGAGAAAAAGAGATAATGTTTCTATGGCAGTAGTAAGAAGATTACCAAAATATTACAGGTATTTAAGAGATTTATTATCTAAGGATATTAATAAAGTTTCATCTTCTGAGTTAAGTAGATTAACGGGATTTACTGCATCCCAGATAAGACAAGATTTAAACAACTTTGGAGGATTTGGACAACAAGGATATGGATATAATGTAAGTGAGTTACATAATCAATTAAGCAAAATATTAGGACTTAATAAATCATATAATGCAGTGATAGTTGGTGCTGGTAACTTAGGTCAAGCTATAGGAAATTATGGTGGATTGCAAGAAGCAGGATTAAACCTTTTAACTTTTTTTGACAAGAGTGCGAAGATGATTGGACTAAGAATAGGAGACCTAGAAATTAGGGACGTTAGTTCTTTAGAAAGATTTATTGAAGAAAATAATGTGGAGGTTGGCATAATAACAACTCCAACTGGGAGTGCACAAGCTGTAGCTGATTTGATGGTAAATAAAGGTATAAAAGGAATTTGGAATTTTGCTGAAGCTGATTTAAAGGTACCAGATCATGTAATGGTAGAGAATGTTCATTTAAATGAGAGTTTATTTACTCTAAGTTATCTGATAGAAGATAACGATTTAGATGATTAATGGGATTAAAGGGAAAGATTAAGGACATTTAGTGAACTAATTAACACTAGATGTCTTTTTATTTGCATTAATTACTAGTGCATTAATTTTAAATTATATGTTAGAATGATAATATAAATGCAATTTTGGAGGAATACTAATGGAAATTATGGCTTTAGTAGGCAAGAGTGGTACTGGGAAAAGTTATAAAGCAATGATGATTGCCAAAGAAAGGAATATAAATTATATAATAGATGATGGACTATTTATTAGCGGCACAAAAATCATTGCAGGCAAATCTGCCAAGAGAGAAAACTCTACGGTATCAGCGGTAAAAAGAGCTTTATTTATGAATAAAAGTCATAAAGAAGAGACAAAAACTGCTATTAATAAAATAAAGCCAAGTGGAATATTAATATTAGGGACATCAGACAAAATGGTAAGGAGAATAGCTGAAAACTTAGAATTGCCACAAATTACTAAAACAATCTATATAAGTGATGTTTCCACTGATGAGGAAATAAAATTAGCACATGAATATAGGAATAAAGAAGGTAAGCATGTTATACCTGTTCCAACCTTTGAAGTGAAAAAAGATTTCTCAGGATATTTTATTGATACTTTGAGAATTTTTAAGAAAAGAGAATCACGAAAAGAAGATTATTTTGAAAAAACAGTTGTAAGGCCTACGTTTAGCTATTTTGGTAAATATATAATATCTCCAAAAGTTGTTAAAGATTTAACAAAACATGCTACTACTAAAGTGACTGAAATCACTCGTATCAGTAATATTTACGTAAAAAATCAAGAAAATGGAATAAGGATTCAATTAGATATAGAGGTAATTTATGGCAAATCAATAATCATGATTGCTCAAAAAGCTCAAAGGCAGATAATTACAGAGGTTGAGAGTATGACAGCATTAAATATTTTAGCCGTCGATATATTTGTAAAAAAAATGATAAAAACGTAATATGTGTTTACAAAGGAAAATTGGTATGTTATAATGCCAGTATAAAGTGAAAGACAAGATAATAAGTTGTTTTCACTAGTGTTAATTTGTTTTCTAATTCACTAAACAAATTAGGTTTTGTTATAGGAAAACCTTTTCTTTGGATAGGTAAAGTTAAATTTTTAACAAACTCTATTTTGTAGTGGAAAATATATTAAATAAAGTATATTAAATTAAGAGGGGGCTTTTAAAGTGTCTTATATCCAAGAGGTATTTGAAAAAGTTAAAGCAAGAAATGCAAATGAACCTGAGTTTTTACAAGCTGTTGAAGAAGTACTTAAGTCTTTAGAACCAGTTATTGAAAAACATCCAGAGTACATTAATGCAAATCTACTAGAAAGAATGTGTGAACCAGAAAGACAAATACTATTCAGAGTACCATGGGTTGACGATGAAGGTAATGTACAAGTTAACCGTGGAATGAGAATTCAATTTAATGGAGCTATCGGACCTTATAAGGGAGGACTTAGATTCCATCCTTCAGTTTACACAGGAATTATTAAATTCTTAGGATTTGAGCAAATATTTAAGAACTCATTAACTGGTCTACCAATTGGTGGAGGTAAAGGTGGTTCTGACTTTGACCCAAGAGGAAGATCAGATGCTGAAATCATGAGATTCTGTCAAAGTTTCATGACAGAGTTATATAGACATATCGGTCCAGATGTTGACGTGCCTGCTGGAGATATTGGTGTAGGTGGAAGAGAAATTGGATATCTTTATGGTTAATATAGAAGATTAAGAGGTGCATTTGAAAATGGAGTGCTTACAGGTAAGGGATTAACTTATGGTGGTAGTTTAATTAGACCAGAAGCTACAGGATTTGGAGCAACTTACTTCTGTAATGAAATTCTTAAGCATGAAGGTGAAACTTTTGAAGGTAAAACAGTTGCATTATCAGGTTTTGGTAATGTTGCATGGGGTGCTGCTCAAAAGATTACTGAATTAGGTGGTAAAGTAGTTACACTTTCAGGACCAGATGGATATATATATGATCCAGATGGAATTTCTGGAGAAAAGATAGATTATATGCTTGAAATGCGTGGTTCAGGTAGAGATAAAGTTCAAGACTATGCTGACAAGTTTGGTGTAGAGTTCTTCGCTGGAGAAAAGCCATGGGGAACAAAAGTGGATATAATAATGCCATGTGCTACTCAAAATGAAATTCATTTAGAAGATGCTAAGAAAATTGTGGAAAATGGAATTAAGTTTGTAACTGAAGCGTCAAATATGCCATGTACTAATGATGCACTTGACTATCTAATGGATAATGGAGTTATTGTTGGTCCTGGTAAAGCAGCAAATGCTGGTGGAGTTGCTACTTCAGCATTAGAAATGTCTCAAAATAGTATGAGATTATCTTGGACTACAGAAGAAGTAGATGAAAAGCTTCATCAAATAATGATCAATATTCATAACAATGCTATGCAAGCATCTAAAGAATATGGATTAGGATATAACTTAGTAGCAGGAGCTAATATTGCTGGATTTAAGAAAGTAGCAGAAGCAATGATAGCACAAGGAAACTACTAGAATAAATTAGCTTTAAATTGATGTGAATTTTATAGATAAAAAAGATGGGAGTTCAAGATTGAGCTCCCATCTTTTTTTATTATCAGCTACTGTTGTTCGGCAAATCTCCACCAAACAAAAGTTCCAGCTATCCCAGCTATTCCCGTAGAAATAAGAATAAGTATGCTGCTAAAGCTAAGGAATCCACTACCTAAAAATACCGAAGGTATTGTCCATGGAAAATATGATGCAAAGCCCATAGAAGCTAGCACACTTGAGAAAATAACAATTATTAATATGAGCCCAATTGGAGCTAAATATCCTTTGCTTACATTGGCTAAAAATGCACCAGGAGTGGAAACAATAATGAACAATAACGATGTTATAAAAAATCTTATGAAGATATTCATAATAAGTGCAGATGACCAGCCGGTAAGACCCATAAATCCTCCTATAGAGAGGGCGATAGCAAACATATAGATTGAAAGTAATATGTCCCATGTTAATATAACTAACATCTTTGACATTACTATATTTCCCCTGGATACGGGCTTCACAAGTAAATCTTGAATTGTATTATCTGTATATTCCCGCCCAAATACCCATGCGGCACTAAATGTATATCCTATAAGTCCCAGCCCAGAAAGACTGTTAAGCAACTGTGATAAATACATTTGCCAACTACTTTCATTGGGTCCACTGGATGAAATAGTTCCAATTCCCATCATTATTGGAGCAAGGGCAAAAACAAGAAATACCAGCCAAAACACTTTTGAGCGACAAACCTTACGAATTTCACAATATAAAACAGAAAAAATATTCATCATTGATTCCCCCTTACTTTACCAATTGTACGAAGAAAATAGCCTTCCAAATCCTCTGTAATTACTCGAAGTAGAGTGGGTGGCTGATTCGATGTAACTAGCAACTCTGCTAACTGTTCGGGACTCTCTACTGCTCGGTTATCACTTAATTTCAAGGGTCCATCCTTTGTTTCCTCAAATTCATAGGAATGATCTTTGAGCACAGTCTTTATGGCATTTGTATCATGTCCATCTATCACCAAGCTCTTCTGTAACGATTGCTCAAGATTATCCATCTCAATTTCTTTGATAAGGCAACCATTATGGATAATTCCAATACGTGTAGCAACTTTTGAAAGTTCTTCTAATAAATGACTGGATATAAAAATAGTTACGTCATTATTTTTTGCTAAATCATATAGCATGTTCCGTATTTCTGCAACTCCCGCAGGGTCAAGACCGTTTATAGGCTCATCCAGTATAAGAATTTCTGGATTGTGTATTATAGCCTTTGCCAGTCCTAAACGTTGCTTATTTCCTAAAGAAAGATGTTTGGCTTTTTTATTTTTATAAGGTTCAAGTCCAAGTTTATTGATAACTTGATTTATGGACTCCTTATCAGATACTTTTTGCATACGGCGGGCTATATCAAGATTTTCTATTGTGGTTAAGTCAGGATAAAAAGTAGCTTCTTCCAAATATCCAACCTTATTCCATAATTTATAGTTTCCAGCATGGACTTTTTCGTCTAACATGTAAAGCTCACCAGCCGTTGGTTTGAGCATACCTAACAAGGTTTTTATGGTAGTTGTCTTTCCAGCACCATTCAAACCTAGAAAACCATAGATTTCACCTCGTTTTACCTCTAGGGACAAATTATTTAAGGCTTTATAGTCACCAAAAGTTTTATGCAATCCCTTAATTTGTATTGCAGCTGTTTCACTGTGTTTTTCCTTTGAAAATACATGCATAGTTCTCAACTCCTTATTTTGTTGTTACTCTATTCTAACAATCTAATATCAACTGAAACTCAACTTTTGGCTCATTAAATAAATATTAAAAAAATAGGGTAATAAGGGCATTTTTGAGGACTTTATATATAGTAATAAGTAAAAAAGGGTCTAAAAATGGTGTTAACTATCCATTTTCATCCCTAAAGGTAAGGAAACAGTGAAGGTACTGCCTTTTTCTAAATGGCTTTCAACTTCTATATGCCCATTGCAGAGATCAACAATTTTTTTAACTAATGTCAGTCCAAGACCATTTCCAATAATTGCGTGGGAAGTATCCCCTTGATAAAATTTATTAAATATATTTTTTCTCGTCTCTTTATCCATTCCTTGTCCATTATCCTGTAAACAAAATCTTATGGAAGAATTAATAATTCTTAAACTGATTTGTAATTTTCCACCATTATCTGTGAATTTAATAGCGTTATCCAATAGATTTACCCAGACCTGCTGGAGCAGAGATGAATTGTTATAAATGTTTATGCTCTCTAAGTCTACATCCAATGAAAGGTTTTTAGCACTCCATTTGGGTTCTAATATAAGTATAGCCCTACGAATTTGCTCATCTAGAGCATAATTTTCTTTCTCACTGATGATCTCTGTGTTCTCAACCTTTGACAAATTAAGTACATTTGTAGAAAGATTAACTAATCTTTGAGATTCTTCAATGATTATATCTAGATATTCTTGGGCCTCTTCACGTCCCAAATCTTCTTCTTTTAAAAGCTTTGCGAAACCTTTAATAGAAACAATAGGTGTTTTGAATTCATGTGAAAAATTATTAATAAAATTAATGCGTAGCATTTCAATTCCAGCAAGCTCACGTACCATTTTATTAAAGCTTGAGGCAAGACTCTCTAGCTCTGGAATATTGCTTCCCTTAACAGTAACTGAAAAATCGCCTTTAGCCACATTTTCACTGGCCTTAATAAGATTGTGGACAGGTTTAACCATCCATCGGCTTAAAAGAGCAGTGATAGAGGTACCAATAGATACGCTTATTAGCAACATTGCAAAAAAAGCTAAAAAACCATTTTCTAAAAAGCTGATGTCAAAAATAAAGTCTAGTAAATATGTACATAATCCTACAATAGCAACTGATAAGATCATAATAAAAAATACAAATACAACCAATGAAACAGCAAGATTCATTCTCTTTTTCATATATGCTTCACCACCTTATATCCTAGGCCCCGCACAGTAACAATGTCAAAATCAGGATTATTCTTAAATTTTTCTCGTAACCTTCCTATGTGGACATTTAGAGTATGATCATCAGTTTCTGTATCTAGTCCCCATATTTCATCCATTAGCTGTATTCGAGTGAAAATTACATTTGGATAGCTCATCAATTTAAATAATAAATAGAATTCTTTTTGAGGAAGGGCAATTGTTTTTTCATTATAGGTGACGGTGAAAGTATTATAATCCAAAATAGTATTACCCACTGTTAATTTGTGTTCATTCACAATTTGAGCTCGACGGAGTAATGCCTTTATACGAAAAAGCATTTCCTGTTCATCAAATGGCTTTATCATGTAATCATCTGTACCTACAAGAAAGCCTCTATGCTTATTTTCAATTTCCTGTTGTGCTGTAATCATCAATATAGGAATATTTTCTCCAACATCTCGTAATTCTTTACAAAGCTGATATCCGTCCATCTTTGGCATCATTAAATCTAAGATAATCAAATCAAAATACTGTTTTTCCATCATACTTAAAGCATCAAGGCCATCTTTTGCAGCGAAGGCATTGTAGCCTCCCCGTCTTAGGACAGTACAGATTAATTTTTGTGTATTAGTGTCGTCTTCCACTACCAAAATATTAAACATAAACTCATCTCCTAACTAAGTCTATTATAAAGAAGTTGTTTTGCAGTAATATTACATACTTTATTTTCTTTATGGCAATATTTTAACATATTAACTTTACTATTCTAAAATAAACTAAACCTCAACTCTGAGCTACTAAATAAATTTTCTATATTCTTCAATATAATATTATCCAAAATAAACTATACTAAAGCTATAAATTAGAGTATAGACACAATTGATTTAGAAAAATACAATTTTATATTATAATAATATTGAAATATATACCTATAAATATTTGTAAAAAACCTATAACTGGGTAATATTTATATTAGGCACTATTCAGTAAATATATTTAGAGGATGAACATTATTTGAGGAGGGAAAAAACTTGGAATATAAACTAAAAGAAGAAAGTGGGAAAATAATAATTGAGAATTTAGACCATTTTGAGCCAAAGCATGTGTTTGAATGTGGTCAATGCTTTAGGTGGAATGAAGAAGAGGATGGAAGTTATACAGGAGTAGCCCATGGTAAAGTAGTAAATGTAAAGAAAGAAAATAACAATATAATTTTTTCAAATATAAATAAGAAGGATTTTGAAGAAATATGGTATAATTATTTTGACCTAGACCGAGATTATGGAAAGATAAAAGAACAGTTATCTAAGGATAAAACTTTAAAGGAAGCTATAAAATTTGGTTACGGTATAAGGGTTTTAAAGCAAGATCCTTGGGAAATACTCATATCCTTTATTATATCTGCTAACAATAGAATTCCTATGATTAAGAGAGCAATTGAGAAGCTAAGTGAGAAGTATGGAGAATTTATCGAAGAATATAAAGGAAGGAAATACTATAGCTTTCCTTCAGCAGATAAATTAGATAATCTTACAGTTGAGGATATTAAAGCTTGTGGCACAGGTTTTAGGGCAAAGTACATACAAAGTGCAGCTATAATTGTATCTTCATCAGAAATTGATATATATGCTATTAAGAATCTATCTACCGAAAATGCTAGAAAAGAATTAATGTTATTTTCTGGAGTTGGGCCGAAGGTATCTGATTGTATAATGTTATTTTCTATGAATAAAGATGATGCTTTTCCTATAGATGTATGGGTGAAAAGAGTTATGGAGTATTTTTATGTTGATGATGATACTAAACTTAAAGATATACAGAAATTTGCCCAAGATAAATTTGAGGGCATTGCAGGGTTTGCACAACAGTACTTATTTTATTATGCTAGAGAGCTAGGTATTGGCAGAAAGAAAAAATAACAAATGAAACATAGATCTAGACAGATATTCAAAAAAATATTCAAAATGAAATTATAAAAATAAAGACATTGCAGTCTGCCATGATTAGAAGGGGGAGGGGAATGCTAGGAACTGTCGTGAATGCATTAGCTATAATTATAGGTAGTGTAGTAGGAATCACCTTAAAAAAAGGTCTCAAAGAGAGATATAAGGAAACAATAATGCAAGGTTTATCTTTAACTGTAATAGTGATAGGGCTATTAAGTGCATTAAAAGCCGAAGACATTATGTTAGTTATAATAAGTATTGCCATAGGTAGTATAATTGGAGAGTGGATTGATATAGAAGGAAATCTGGAGAGGTTAGGTAATTGGGCACAGAGTAAAATGAGAAATGAGAATTCAAGTTTTTCTAAAGGATTCGTAACAACATCTCTTTTATATTGCGTAGGAGCCATGGCCATAGTAGGTTCACTAGAAAGTGGCTTAACAGGGAATCATGAAACCCTTTTTGCAAAAGCAATTATTGATGGAATATCTGCAGTGATATTTGCGTCTACTTTTGGGATAGGTGTAGCTTTCTCAGCTATTTCAGTTTTTCTATATCAAGGAATAATAACAATAAGTGCATCATATGCAAAGGTGCTATTAACTGATCAGGTTATTTTAAATATGAGCTCTGTAGGAGGTATATTAATAATGGGAATAGCATTTAATATCCTGGAAATCAAGAAAATAAAAATAGGAAATATGCTTCCAGCTATTTTCATACCTCTAATATACTATATTATTACACTTACTTTTAAACCTTATATATTTGATATGTTACATTTATCTTAAGAAAAATTACTTGAATATTATGCATAATATTCAAGTAATTTTTTAAATTTTTCTCTATTTTCTTAGTAGTAAAAGGGGATAAAAGCGGAAAGTTAAGGAATTAAGTGAAAATTCAAGATAGTAGGCAAGAAATGAATAAAAATGGTGATAATAAGCAATAATTGAAGTTAGTAACAAATTTCATATGAAAATGGAATTTGCTTACAGATAGTCTATTATGTAACATAGTAAATGTAGTGTTAGCACTCGGCGGAGTTGAGTGCTAATAAAAATTTAAAAGTTAAACTAAAAATAAACTAAAAATATATAAGGAGGGTACAAAATGACAATTAAACCATTAGGAGACAGAGTTGTTATCAAGAAAGTAGAATTAGAAGAAACTACAAAAAGCGGAATAGTGTTACCTAATTCGGCAAAAGAAGAACCTAAAATAGCTGAAATTGTTGCAGTTGGACCTAAAGTAGAAGAAAAAGGAGAATTAAAAGTTGGAGATAAGGTTATTTTCTCAAAATTCTCTGGTACTGATGTAAAGGCAGATGGAGTAGAATATACAATATTAAAGTCAATAGATATATTAGCTATAGTTGACTAATAAAAAACAATTTAAAATCTTACTGATTAATAATACAAAAAGGAGGATTATATAATGGCTAAAGAAATTAAATTTGGTGAAAGTGCACGTCGTTCAATGGAAAAAGGAATTAATAAGTTAGCTGATACAGTAAAAGTAACATTAGGACCAAAGGGAAGAAATGTTGTTTTAGATAAAAAATTTGGTGCACCATTAATTACAAATGACGGTGTTACAATAGCTAGAGAAATAGAATTAAAAGATGCTTATGAAAATATGGGTGCTCAATTGGTTAAGGAGGTTGCTACAAAAACTAATGATGTTGCTGGAGATGGAACTACTACAGCTACTTTACTAGCTCAAGCAATTATTAGAGAAGGATTAAAAAATGTTGCAGCTGGAGCTAATCCAATGATTCTTAAGAAAGGTATACATAAAGCTGTGGAAACTGCAGTTGAAGAGATAAAAGCAAATTCTAAATCAATAACTGATAAAGAATCAATCGCACAGGTTGCTTCAATTTCAGCAGCAGATGAAGAAATAGGAAAATTAATTGCTGAAGCAATGGATAAAGTAGGAAATGATGGTGTTATCACTGTAGAAGAGTCAAAAACAATGTTAACTGAGCTTGAAGTAGTAGAAGGTATGCAATTTGATAGGGGTTATTTATCAGCATATATGGCTACTGATACAGAAAAAATGGAAGCTATATTAGAAGATCCATATATTCTTATAACTGATAAGAAGATAACAAATATTCAAGATATACTACCTATATTAGAGCAAATCGTTCAACAAGGAAAGCAGCTATTAATTATTGCAGAGGATATTGAAGGTGAAGCTTTAACTACATTAGTATTAAATAAAATCAGAGGAACATTTAACTGCGTTGCAGTAAAAGCTCCTGGTTTCGGAGATAGAAGAAAAGAAATGTTAATAGACTTAGCGACTCTAACTGGAGGAAAAGTTATTTCTGAAGAGTTAGGATATGATATTAAAGAGGCTACAATAGATATGCTTGGTTCAGCTAGCACTATTAAAGTAGATAAAGAAAATACTACTATAGTTGGCGGAGCTGGAGATGAAGCTGCTATTAAAGATAGAGTTAGTCAAATTAGAACTCAAATAGAAGATTCTACTTCAGAATTTGATACTGAAAAGCTTCAAGAAAGATTAGCTAAGCTAGCAGGTGGAGTTGCAGTTATTAAAGTAGGTGCAGCTACTGAAACCGAGCTAAAAGAAAGAAAACTAAGAATAGAAGATGCTTTAGCAGCTACGAGAGCTGCTGTTGAAGAAGGTATAGTATCAGGTGGTGGAACAGTATTATTAAATGCTATTCCAGCAGTTGAAAAACTATTAGACGGCGTTACAGGAGATGTTAAAACTGGTATCAACATAATTAAAAGAGCATTAGAAGAACCAGTAAGACAAATTGCAACAAACGCAGGATTAGAAGGATCAGTTATAGTTGAAAGAGTAAAAGGAAAAGAAAAGGGAATAGGTTTCGATGCATTAACTGAGCAGTACGTTGATATGATTAAAGTAGGAATTGTTGATCCTACTAAGGTTACAAGATCTGCTCTTCAAAATGCTGCTTCAGTGGCTGCAATGGTATTAACTACTGAAAGTGTAGTTGCAGATGAAGAAGAGGAAGATGGAGCTCCAGGCGGAATGCCAGGTGGTATGCCAGGCGGAATGCCAGGAATGATGTAAGAAGAATAAAAAGTAAGTAAAGAGTTTGATATAGTATAGAAAACTTCCCAAGGGTGAGTAAAACCCCTGGGAAGTTTTTTAATAGATATGACATAATAGAGAAGAATTTATTATGAAATTTCCTCAATTAAATAAAATTTGAATATTTTTCTACAATACCTACAACCTCTCTATTATTAGCCAAGTGAACTTTATTCCAGCCTTTCCTTTCGGATAAATCAAACAGGGAATACTGAATATTGTGAGCTTTTAACAGACATCCAGATAAAACCTCTCTAAGAACGGGGCAAGAAGAATCAATTACTCCATTATTATATGAAGAAGTTAGATGTTCCTCTGATGCCATAAGGTCTAATACAAGTTCCTTTTCAGTTAATGTCTTACCTGAAAACATATAAGTCCTCCCTTAAATTATGACTTTAAGTAAGTTAACAAGCTTTCATAATTATGTTTATGATCTTTACTTGCTTGTAAAAAAATACTCTTAATTTCTGCATCATATACTTTTTCCGCTGCATTTAAGTACTTTTTGAATAGAATGGCCTCTTGATCTAGTTGTTCTTCCATTATAGCTAGCATTTTTGTATCTAAGCTCTTTTTTTCCTGTAAGTTATCCATGATCTTACCTCCATTATTTAAAAATCAATATAGTCAATATTGTTCACCTTGATATCTTTTTTTAAATATTGGCAATGAAATTATTTTAAAAGCCATTAAATTTAGATATCTGCTATAAACTTAGTATGTTACTATAATAAATATATATAGCATGTAAATAATGAAACTGTAAACAATAATATAGCTATAATGAGCAAAAATTCCTATCAACTACAAAAATGTTAACAGAGCATTTTTGTGCTATAATATACTTACATTTGAGTTTTGGAGGAGTGTAAATTAATGGATTTAAATGAAAAATATTTAAAATTAAAAAAAATAATAAGAGAATTAGATAGTGTAGCCGTTGCTTTCTCAGGTGGAGTGGATAGCACTCTATTAATAGAGGTATGTAAAGAAGTTTTAAGAGAAAAAGCTATTGCTATTACCGCAATAGCACCTATGCATCCATCTAGAGAGATTGAAGAAGCAAAAGAATTAGCTCAGTCTATTGGAATTACTCATAAAATAATAGAATTTGATGAAGACAGTATCAAGGATATTGAAGATAATCCTCCAGAAAGATGCTATATTTGTAAGCATATGATATTCACTAAAATTAAAGAAGTAGCAAAAAAATATGAGATTCTAAATGTACTGGATGGTTCAAATGTAGATGATTTAGGAGATTATAGACCAGGTCTTAAAGCAATAGATGAATTGAATGTGATAAGTCCTTTAAAAGAAGCAGGATTAACAAAACAGGATATAAGAGATTTATCTAAGGAATTGGGACTCTCAACATGGGATAAGCCTGCCCTTGCATGTTTGGTTACAAGAATTCCTTATGGTGAGAAAATAACTGATAAAAAGCTTAGACTTGTGGAAAAGGCAGAAGAGTATTTATTAGAAAAAGGATTCAAACAATTTAGAGTTAGGTATCATGGAGATATAGCTAGAATAGAAATTGCACCAGAGGAAAGGATCAATTTTTTCGATGAGGAATTGATGGATGAGGTTTCATATATATTTAAAGAGATTGGCTTTACATATGTAACAATGGAGTTAAGCGGATATAAAACTGGTAGCATGAATAGTCCAATATTAAATAACGAAATAAATTCATAAAAAAACCTTATAGTTGGGGGGGAGAATTTTGAAAGAAAAAGACATTCAAAGGATACTAGAAGATGTAAAGAATGGAAATATTAATGTTGAAAATGCCATGGGTAAATTAAAGGATTTGCCTTTTGAAGATCTAGGCTATGCAAAGATTGATCATCATAGAGGAATTAGAAATGGATATCCTGAAGTAATTTACTGTGAAGGTAAGGCTATAGAACATATTCAAGGAATAGTGGAAAAAATGTTATTGAGAAATAACAACATACTTGCAACTAGGGCTGATAGAAAGGTATACGAGGCAATTAAAGAAGTATGTGATGACGTAAAATATTATGAGATAGCAAGAATTGTTGTAGTAAAAAAGCAAGAACCTGAAAAAACTAAGAACAAAATATTAGTTGCCACGGGAGGAACTTCAGATATGGCTGTAGCCGAAGAAGCAGCAATTACAGCTGAAATGTTAGGAAATACTGTAGAAAGACTTTACGATGTAGGAGTAGCAGGAATACATAGACTTTTATCCCACAAAAGTAAGCTTGATGAGGCGAGTGTTATTATAGTAGCTGCAGGAATGGAAGGTGCATTGGCAAGTGTTGTGGGTGGATTAGTGGATAAGCCTGTCATAGCAGTTCCTACAAGTGTGGGGTATGGAGCAAATTTTGGCGGTCTAGCTGCACTGTTGGCAATGCTTAATAGCTGCGCTAGTGGTGTTGGAGTAGTGAATATAGATAATGGATTTGGAGCAGGGTATTTAGCAAGTACAATAAATAGACAGATTGAAAAAGCAAGTTTATAGGTAAAATTATAATAAATAAGATTAGAGTAACATAAGAAAAATGTAAAAATAAGCTTTATGAATTTGGGGGATTTAAAATGAATAAATTTGTACTGTTTTGTTATGGTATTCTTACTATTATTAAACTTTTTACTGCAAAAGTATTATTAGTTGGAGACTCTTTATCACAACTTGTAATAAAAATATATCCGACAACTAGCAATACCTTTGAAGTATTAGGAGGAGAAACCATTGCAAACATTGAGAAGTATAAAGATACATGGTATTATAAAGGCAATTATATAACCTTGTTATCGGATGAATATAGGTTTTTAGGAGAATCTATTTATTTAAAATCAATGAGTGTATGGTGGGTATTAACCTTGATTCTCCTAATATTTTATTTACATAAGCTTTTGACTAAAAAAGGACTATCCTTAAAACCAAGAATGTAGGAGGAGAAAAGATGAAAAAAACGATTTTGTATTTTGATTGCTTATCAGGTATTAGTGGAGATATGACCATTGCTTCATTACTTGACCTTGGAGTAGACAAAGATAAATTTTTGGAAGAATTAAAGAAAATAAATGTTGATGGCTATAGAATAGAGATTAAAAAGGCACAAAAGAACGGTATAACAGGAACAGATTTTAATGTAATCCTGGAAAGTGAGGAAGGACATAATCATAATCATGATCACAAACATTCTCATCATGGTCATTCTCATGACTCTAATCATTCTCATGAACATGAAAATGACCATAGTCATGATCATTCCCATGAACATCAGCATGAGCATACTCACAGTCACGATAATAATAACGAACATTCCCATAGTCATAGCCATGGTCATGATCATGTACATAGAAATTTACATGATATAGAACACATCATTGATGATAGTGAATTAAATAAGAATGTTAAAGAATTAAGTAAGAAAATATTCAAATACGTCGCTACTGCCGAGGCTAAAATACATAATAAACCAATAGATGAAGTTCACTTTCATGAAGTTGGAGCTGTTGACTCTATTGTTGATATCATTGGAGCTGCAATTTGTATTGATATGCTTAATGTTGATGAGATTTATGCATCTCCATTACATATAGGAACAGGATTTGTTAATTGTGCCCACGGTAGAATACCAGTGCCAGCACCAGCTACATTAGACATATTAAAGGGGGTACCAGTATATTCCACAGGTATAAGGAGTGAACTTGTAACACCTACTGGTGCAGCTATAATAAAAGCCTTAGCAAAAGAATTTATCCAGACTCCACAGATGACTATTGATAAAATAGGTTATGGATTAGGAAAGAAGGATTTAGAAATTACGAATGTTCTTAGAGTAAATTTGGGTAAAAAAAAAGTAATGAGAGCCTATTAATTCTTGAAACTAATATAGATGATATGAATCCAGAGGTATATTCTTATGTTATACCTAAGCTGTTTGAAGAAGGTGCTTTGGATGTGTACCTTACTAATATTATTATGAAAAAAAATAGGCCGGGAATTAAAATAAGTATTCTCTGTGAAGATAATGATACAGAAAGCTTTGAGAATATATTATTCGCAGAAACTTCGACATTAGGAATAAGAAAATATAAGGTTGATAGAGAGAAGCTTGAAAGACAGTTTATTAAGGTGAAGACTAAATATGGTATTATTACCGTAAAACAAGCAATTAGAAATGGCAAAGTTTTAAAATCTGCTCCTGAGTATGAAGATTGTAAAAAAATAGCTGAAGAAAACAATATACCGATTAATAAAGTATATACGGAGGTAGCTAAATCGTTTAATTAGAGACAATTATAATTTGCTACTTTAAATGCTTTTAATTTTGTTTAAAACTTCGATATTAATTTTCTTTTAAAATGGAGCAAAACAATTTTTTATAATAAATAATCGTAATATATGTTGACATTTCTATGAACTTTTGTTAGTCTATAAAAAATTAAAATGATGAAGTTACTCATATATCCTCCAGAATATGGCTGGAGAGTCTCTACCAGACGACCATAAATTGTCTGACTATGAGTGGGATTTTTTATTGGCTTTATTAGTGTGTTTTTGATTTAAATTGCGATATTTATACACACAGATTCCACTCTAGGAATCTGTGTGTTTTTATTTATAAGTTTATATTCAGTTATTAATTCTATTATTATGCGAGGAGGCTATAAAATGGAAAAATTTCTTGGAGAAGGTCTAACTTTTGATGATGTATTATTAGTTCCAGCTAAGTCGGAAGTACTTCCTAAAAATGTTAGTATCAAAACTAATTTAACAAAAAAAATACAGCTTAATACACCAATAATGAGTGCAGGAATGGATACAGTTACTGAAGCTAAGATGGCAATTGCTATGGCTAGAGAAGGTGGAATTGGAATTATTCATAAAAATATGTCAATTGAAGCTCAGGCCATGGAAGTAGATAAGGTTAAGAGATCCGAACACGGTGTTATAACAGATCCATTCTTTTTATCACCTGAACATATTGTTTCAGATGCTTTAGAGCTTATGGAAAGATATCATATATCTGGGGTACCAATAACTAATGATAATAAGAAGCTTGTTGGGATAATTACAAATCGAGATATAAGGTTTGAAACGGATACTAGTAAGAAGATTAATGATGTAATGACTAAGAATAATCTTATAACTGCTAGCCATGATATATCTATGGATGAAGCATTGGTTATTATGAAAGAACATAAAATAGAGAAGTTACCATTAACTGATGAAGAAGGAACGCTAATAGGATTAATAACTATTAAAGATATTGAAAAAGCTATTAAACATCCTAATTCTGCAAAGGATTCTAATGGAAGGTTAATAGTAGGAGCAGCTGTTGGAGTGACAGGAGATGTGTTAGAGAGAGTTCATGCTTTGGTCAATGCTAAAGTGGATATTATAGTTATAGATACAGCACATGGACATTCTAAGGGAGTTATTGAAACTGTAAAAGAAATTAAGACAAAATTCCCAGGGATTGAAATTATTGCAGGGAATGTGGCAACCGCAGATGCAACTATAGATTTAATAGAGGCAGGAGCAGATGCAGTTAAAGTAGGTATAGGACCAGGATCTATTTGTACCACTAGAGTTGTTGCAGGTGTAGGAGTACCTCAAATAACTGCAGTAAACAATTGCGCTAATGCAGCAGAAAAATACGGAATACCAGTTATTGCAGATGGCGGTATTAAATACTCTGGAGATGTTGTAAAGGCAATAGCTGCAGGAGCTAAGGTAGTTATGCTAGGATCTCTATTTGCAGGCACAGAAGAAAGTCCTGGGGAGCTAGAATTATATCAAGGAAGAAGATTTAAGGTATATAGAGGAATGGGATCCATGTCAGCGATGGCAGCAGGAAGTAAGGACAGATATTTCCAAGAAGATAGCAAAAAATTTGTACCAGAAGGAGTAGAGGGTAGAGTCGCATACAGAGGACCATTAAAGGATACGATTTATCAATTAGTTGGAGGCTTAAAGTCTGGAATGGGCTATTGTGGAGCTGCTACAATTGAAGATTTAAGAAAAAATGGACAATTTATGAGAATAACAAGTGCGGGACTTATAGAAAGTCATCCCCATGATATTCATATAACTAAGGAAGCACCAAACTACAGCAGAGACTAAATTTGGAGGTAGAATATGAAGAATAATATGATTTTAATACTAGATTTCGGTGGACAATATAGTCAATTAATAGCAAGAAGAGTTAGGGAAGCAAATATATATTGTGAAATAGTACCCCATGATTGCTCAATAGAAAGAATTAAAGATAAAAATCCTAAAGGGATAATATTTTCAGGGGGACCTTCTAGTGTATATGTAGAAAATGCACCTCAATGTGAAAAAGAAATATTTGAACTTGATATTCCTATATTGGGAATCTGCTATGGTGGTCAATTGATGGCTCAAAATTATGGTGGAAAAGTAAATAGAGCAAAGGCTAGAGAATATGGTAAGGTTGAATTACAGATAGCTGACAAAGAAGGGATATTTAAAGATATAAATAATGATATCCTTTGTTGGATGAGTCACACAGATTTCATAGAAACACCTCCAGAGGGTTTTAAGGTAACTGCTACCACAGAGTCATGTCCAGTTGCAGCCATGAAAAATCAAGATAAGAAACTTTATGCTGTGCAATTCCACCCTGAAGTTGAACATACTGAAATGGGTAAAGATATGATTAACAACTTTGTACGTGAAGTATGCGATATTATACCTAGCTGGGATATGGGAGATTTTGCAGAAGAAACTATTAAAAAGATACAATCGGAAATAGGCGAAAAGAAAGCCCTATGTGCTCTATCAGGAGGAGTAGATTCATCTGTAGCAGCAGTTATGGTTCATAAAGCCATAGGGAAAAATTTAGTTTGTGTTTTCGTGGACCATGGCTTGCTTAGAAAAGATGAAGGTGATCAGGTAGAAGAAGTCTTTAAAGAAAAATTTGATATGAATTTAATTAGAGTTGATGCTAAAGATAGATTCTTAGGAAAGCTTAAAGGCGTAACTGATCCAGAGGCGAAGAGAAAGATAATTGGTGAAGAATTTATTAGAGTATTTGAGGAAGAAAAGGCTAAATTGAAGGCTAAATTTGGAGATGTTGATTATTTAATACAGGGAACTATATATCCAGATGTAATAGAAAGTGGAACAGATAAAGCATCAGTTATTAAAAGTCATCACAATGTTGGTGGATTGCCAGAAGATGTTGATTTCGAACTTATAGAACCACTACGTCAGCTTTTCAAAGATGAGGTTAGAGAAGTTGGTAGAAAACTAAATATTCCAGCTGAAATTGTCGATAGACAACCTTTCCCAGGACCAGGATTAGCTATAAGGGTTTTAGGAGAAATAACTGAGGAAAAATTAGAAATAGTAAGGGAAGCAGATTGGATATTTAGAGAGGAAATCAGAAAAGCTGGATTACAAAATGAAATCTGGCAATATTTCGCTGCCTTACCTAATATAAGAAGTGTTGGGGTTATGGGAGATGAAAGAACTTATACCCATACTATTGCTTTAAGAGCAGTAACTAGCTCTGATGGAATGACTTCTGATTGGGCTAGAATACCATTTGATGTACTTGAAAAAATTTCAACTAAAATAGTTAATAATGTTGATGGAGTAAATAGAGTAGTTTATGACATTACTTCCAAGCCACCTGCAACTATTGAGTGGGAATAGATATAGAAGTATTATAAATGCTTAACTTTAGAGGGTTATTAGTATTTTGAATATAGGAAAAGATGGATATGATCTTATGGGATCATATCCATCTTTTATTCTTAGCAGAGTATTAAATAAAGCCATAACTAATCAAAATTGACTAATTATGGCTTTACACGTTTACACTCATAGTATGAAAAAATTTAAATTATCTTAATAGAACTTATAAGTACTGAGTCGTTATAAGTATATATAAGATTATTCTTTAAAAGTCAAAATTAGAATCAGTGTTATACACTTCTTCTTGGGTATTCATCATCTCTTGCTCTATTTTAAACATATCCATATAATTAACAGAATTTTCTTCTGTTAATTCAGGTATTTCAATATTAATCTCTTCGTTAATATTGTATATATCTTGGTTAAATTCTAATTTAATATCGATAATCATATTTTCTACCGAAGAAGGAGTGTCTTTAGTCTGAGGTGTATCCTGAGGAAAGCCTGGCTCCCTCTTAGTATTATACTGTTGGATGTTAATATTATTAAAGTCATTTTGATTAATACTAAAGTGTATCTTTCCATTTGTGTTTAAGATATTACCTTTTTTATCTAATTTAAAATCAATGAGTAATCCTTCTTCACCAAGAATATTGAAATTATCTATCGTATCAAAGAAAGTATCGATATCATTCAATACCTCTTCTCTGGAATCCTCTGAAAAAACTTCCAGCATTTCATTTAGCGATTGAGTCATCTCTTCTTTTTCCACTTCATTTTCAGTATTCATATCTTCTGTAAATTTAGTAATGATACTAAAGTATTCTCTTACTAAATCTTCCGTTGAATCACTTTCTATTAACCTGTGTGTAGCATATCTTAAAAACTCTTTAAAAGTTTCATCATCAAGTTTCAACTGATAAACCATTGCAGTTTTTCCATCTATTGTCTCTTTGCCCTTATATGAAATTATATTCTTTTTAAAGTTGAAATCTTTAGCATATTCCTTAAAAAAAGCTTCTGCTATTAATTGAAATTCTTTACTTAATTCAGTGGTTTCTTTTAGAATCTCACTATTTATTGCTACTTCTTCTTGACCCATATTTTGATATATATCTGAAAGATCAAGTACCATATATTCCTTATTTCTATATGACTCTGGCATGGACATCATCATTAGAGGGGGAAGTTGAAAAATCTCTTTCATAGATAATTCATCTCCTGATAGATCACTATCAACCCACAAGTTCATATCCATAACTATACCGGCAAAATTCATTCCTATATTTGTCTGAGACTTAACTTTAGTCTGCTCCTCATTACTTTCCATTTGTTGATGTAATGTAATATCTGAATTGTTAATCATATATAAAAGCTCTTGAATTTCCATTTGTTTTTCTTCAGATAAACCTGTTACATTAACATTTACTTTTATACTTGTATCACTTTCATAGGATGTCATATTATTTTGCTTGATGAGTGCATTAAACACTTTCATTTCACTAGCATTACACCCTATCAATAACATTGATATTACTGTAAAAACCATTACTACTTTGATTAGTTTAAACCTTTTTGTCATGTTTTAGCCCCCCTTGTTATATTATGTAAAAACATAATTCAATTATATACTGAGATTAGATTATAATCAATAGGCTATTGGTCTGTTGATTATAATCATTTTATCAATATAAAGTCTAATTCTTTACACTATATATATTATTCATATAGATTATTACTTAGTACCAAATCTTTTCTACGATATATCCCTAGCATTAATCCCACTAGAGCCATACTTACGATAAAATTGGTGCCACCATATGAAATAATAGGTAATGATATGCCAATAATAGGGAAGAGACCAAGGTTCATAAGAATATTGGATATTATTTGTAATGTGAATAATGTCACAATAGAGCTAGAAATGTACTTACCATATATTGTATTGATTTTTCCTATTGTAAGTGTCATACGTAAAATAGTTAACATTATAATTAGAATCAACCCAATGCCTGCAATCCATCCAAAGGCAGACACTATATAAGTGAAAATAAACTCAGAATTTGATAAAGGAAGTGTCAAGCCAAATCCAGAATTTTCAGTAGCAAAATGTAATCCTGCTCCTTCACCTAATAATTTGGCTCCAGATAGAAGTTTCTTGATAGTTAGATATAAATAACCTGATCCATTGGGGTCTGAACTTGGCTGAAAGAAACTAAGTATTCTTTGATATCTATAGGAGTAACTAATAAAGGTAAAGACTAATGCAATCAATCCTCCACCAATATTAATGCCATATATAAGCAAGAGTGATTTAACTCTATTTCCTTGAAAATTTTTATTCATAATGCTAACTGTGAACATAACTAAAAATCCAGTCCCTAGTAATATGGGATTTGCCAATGATGAATTAGTAAGGCACATAAATATACTTACAATTGATAATCCTATCAGCTTTAGCATATTTTTTAGATTTTCATTTCCCCATTTAATCAATAATCCAGAAAAGGATATTAGCAATATTGGAATAGATATAGTTATTGGATTGATTATAAAAGAACCAATAGTAATATATGGATTACCATTTATAGTTGGAAACCAATTAGATAAAAACAGAAAGATATTAGTAATAATAAAAAGGTGTAAAGAATATTTCTCAAGTTTAGTATAGTCAAAGAAATAAAATATTGCCCCTCCAATGATTCCAATTAATAAGTATGTGAAATAATGACTAATGGATATATTAGTCGAGGACTGATAAGCAATATCTTTTGATAAGAAATATAGAACTCCTCCACTTATTGCGGACATTAATCCAATCAACAAGACGATAGACCATTCTATTTTAGGTTTATGGGTTTTATTAAGTTCTTTTCCTATGTCATCTGGACTTCCCATTTGTTTAATTGCTTTTTTTTCTGCTTCGGAATCTGACATACCATTATTCATATACTCAGCTTTAATTTCATCTATATGTCCTAGAAGCTCAGTCTTTATGTCATTATGTATTTTTTTATATTTAATTTGATTGCATACCTTTTTTAAGAAATCTGAAGTATGATTAATCAATACACTCACCTCCTAGAACCTTTTTTACGGCACTACTATAAGTGTTCCATTCTTTTTGTTTTTCTACCAGAAACTCTTTCCCATTTTCTGTAATAGTATAATATTTTCTTTTTCTAGCTGAATCAGTTTTTTCCCAATATGAATTAATTAATCCTTTACTATCAAGGGAATGCAAGATTGGATAGAGGGTACCTTCCTTTAAAGAAAAAGTATCATCAGACCTCTCTTTTAATTCTTTAATCATTTGATATCCGTACATGTCTTCATTGATTAATAGACTAAGGACTAGCATTGTCGTACTACCTTTTATAAGCTCCTTATTAATCTTCAATGTAACACCTCCTAAATATATGCATCGTATATCTATATATTAATTTGAGGTTCTAATTTTGTCAAGTATTAAATTTATAATCAAAGATAGCTTTAAATACTAATCTATTAAGTAAGGTTTTTTAATTTTTTGATTTGTAGTAATTTTTTAGACAAGTCCTACATATTAATAGATTATAGAAAAATAAAGATTTACATAACAGAACTCTTCTCTAAAAAAAGAGTTATATCAGGCAATAATTAGTAATATTATAATAATTTTACTGGCAAAGGATTCCAAGGTAATTCTATATATTTTAAGGAACCAAAATGATTATTTATTTGAAAGGAGGTGACCTTAGGGGAAAGTATAGAGCCTGGGCCTTTAATATTTTTTATAAAAAGGAGGAGAGTGTAAATTGAAAATGAGAAAATTAATGTCTTGTTTCCTTGTTTTAGTGTTGATGTTTGGAACAATATCAACAGTAATGGCTACACCAGACAAGGAAGTACTAGGAACTAAGACCACTAAGGAAGTTAAAAAACCAACCGGAGAAAAGCTTTCTTTAGATTCAAGGGTAAATAGTCTAAAGGAAAATGATCAACTTAGAATTATTGTAGAGTTAAAAGAAGAGCCAGTTATTCAATATGCTACCGAAGAGGGAGTAAAAGTAAATCAATTAAGCTCCAGTAAAGTGGAAAGTATTACGAAGAATCTTATCCAAGCCCAAAAAGAGCTTAAAAATCAAATCAAAAGTGAAAGCATAAATATAGAGTATCACAATCAGTTTGTTAATGTAGTAAATGGATTTAGTGCCACTACTACATATTCTGAAGCTAAAAGAATTGAAAAATTACCTAATGTTAAGAGCGTAACAGTAGCAAATGAATATGATAGACCTGAACCTGATATGTCCAGTAGTAAGGAAATAGTCAAAGCAGTAAAGGCTTGGCAAGAATCTGGATATACTGGAGCAGGAATGGTGGTAGCAATACTAGACACTGGTATTGATTATAATCATAGAGATATGGTACTGTCTAACTTAAATCGTGCTACACTAAATAAGCAGGTTGTAGAATCATTAATCAGTACAGAAGGATTGCCAGGAAAATGGTACACTGACAAGGTGCCTTATGGATACAACTATATGGATAATAACGACACTATTTTAGATCTTGGACCAGATGCTTCTATGCACGGTATGCATGTTGCTGGAACAGTTGGTGCCAATGGCGATGAAGATAATGGTGGAATTAAGGGAGTTGCTCCAGAGGTACAATTACTTGCAATGAAGGTATTTGGTAATGATCCAGGTATGCCATCAACCTTTGGTGACGTTATAATTAAAGCAATAGATGACTCTATAGTCATTGGTGCAGATGTTATAAATATGAGTTTAGGGTCAACTAGTGGATTTGTTTTACCTAATGATCCAGAACAAATGGCAGTAACAAGAGCCGTTGAAAATGGTGTTTTCTGCGCTATATCAGCAGGTAACTCTAATCATATTGGAGATGGATGGGATAATCCATTAATTAAAAATCCTGATATAGGTGTTGTTGGTACGCCAGGAAGTACTTCAGAATCATTACAGGTAGCTTCTATTGAAAATACAAATGTGATAGCTAAGGCCTTTGAGTATGGTGATGACGAGCTAGCTGGATATACTTTATCTGGTCCTAATCCTGTAGGGTTATTAAGAGGGCCACAGGAGTACGTATATTGCGGACTAGGTGGAACTGCTGAAGACTTTGAAGGAATTGACTTAGAAGGTAAAGTAGCACTAATAAAGAGAGGCGAATATGCATTCACAGAAAAAATTATGAATGCACAGAATAGAGGAGCAGTTGCAGTTATCGTATTTAATCAGACTTTAGAGGAAAGACCTGATGGTGGTGGAGAAGAGCTTATAAACATGCAATATCCAGAAGATGGAAATATACCTGCAATGTTTATTGCTAACTCTGATGGTGAAATATTACTACAATTAATCCCAAGTGGAGAAAATACAGTTGAATTTAATGGAGAGAGTAAAACAGTATTAAATCCAAATAAAGGGAAAATGTCAACATTCACATCATGGGGAACTCCAGCAAATTTAGATTTTAAACCTGAAATTACAGCTCCAGGAGGACAAATCTATTCTACACTAAACAATGATGAATATGGAATTATGAGTGGGACGTCTATGGCAGCTCCTCATGTTGCCGGTGGTGCAGCCCTTGTATTACAAATGGTAGAGGATAAATTTCCTAGTTTAGTACATGAGGATAAAGTAAATATGGCCAAAAATATTCTTATGAGTACTGCAGAACCATTAGGAGATCATGGTGCCAATAATGAATATTTTGGATTAAGTGAATATAATTATACTTCACCTAGAAGACAAGGTGCAGGAGTTATGAACTTATATGCTGCTACATTTACTCCAGCATATGTTGTTGATAAATCAACAGATTTAAGTAAGGTAAATCTTAAAGAAATAGATGATGATACAGAATTTACTCTTACCGTAAAAAACTTTAGTAATGAGACAGTTTCATATGCAGTATATGGTACTGTTGGAACCGATTTAAGAAGTGGAGACTATAACTTATTAGAGACATCAGGAATATATGATGTTAGTACTCTTGCAGAAGATGGTCCAAATGGGTTCTATTCTGGAGAATTCCCAATTTCATTTAGATTAGATGATGGAACAGTTGTAGATAATGTATATGATTATGTTGAAGTGCCTGCTGGACAATCAGTAGACTTTGATGTGGAAATAGATTTATCTAATGCAGTAGATTGGAACTATAATTATCCATTATCTATGATATATCCTAATGGAACTTTTGTTGAAGGTTTCGTAAGATTAGTTGATATGAATGATGGATCTAATCCTGAGCTAAGCATACCTTATTTAGGATTCTATGGTGAATGGGATGAAGTACCAATTATAGATACTTCAATCTATGAAAATGATATATCATTCTATGAGATTACTTGTATGGTTGATGGAGAGGGTTACTTCTTAGGACAGAAACTAGATGGAACCTATGATGAGAGTAAGATAGCTATTTCACCAGATGGTGATGGATGGTTTGATAGTGCTAACTCGGTACTTTCATTCTTGAGAAATGCTAAAGAAGTAGAAGTGAGAATTTTAGATGAAGAAGGAAATCCTTTAAGGACAGTTTATAAAGAAAATGATGTTAGAAAGAATTACTATGATGGTGGAAATGGAACAACATATAATTATAAGCCTCAGTATCTATGGGATGCTAAAGTAAATAATAAAGTTGTAGAAGATGGTCAGTATTACTATGAAGTACTAACAAAAGCAGATTATCCTAATGCTGAATGGCAATCAGTAGAATTTCCAATTATCGTAGATACTGTAGACCCTGTGATAGATACTGTAGACTATACAAATGGAGCAGATACATTGGCAGTAACAGCTTCAGATGAGGGTGCAGGCATTAGCGCATTCTATCTAGTTGAGGGTAGTGAGATTGTATTAGAGTCAGAAGATGGAATCTTTGACCTTGGTGGACTTGAAGCAAGACCATATGCATTTACACTTGTAACTGAAGACTATGCAGGAAACCAAACTGTATATCCTCAGCCTATTATAGTTGGAGATTCAACTATTCCATATATAATGGCTGATAGTCCTGAAGCCTTTGGAATCTATACAGTAAGTGACATACTTATCAAAGGATCAATCGTTGATGCAACTGCAATAAATGAGTTTGAAATCAACGGACAAAGCATACCTGTTACTTATAATCCAGCAACAGGAAACTTTGATTTTGAAACTACTTTAAGCTTTGAAGATGGAATGCATAAGATTGATTTCACAGCTGTAGACGTAGTTAATAATGAAATTAATTTTGAGCGTAAAATATTTGTTGATACAAATGCTCCAGTTATAGATATGACGCAAGAACCTACAGAAACTGTAGTAGAGAGTAATGTTGAATCAATAACATTAGGAGCTAATATCACTGATAATTTACCAGATCTTAAGGTAAGTGTTAATGGCAGTATGATAACTAATATCTCTGAAGATTGGTCATATTTTGATGCATTGGATCCTGCTAGCTATGAGCTAAATGAAGAGGTAGCATTAGAGTATGGTGAAAATATCATAACTATTGAAGCGGAAGATGGAGCAGGCAATGTAACAGTTAAAGAGTTTAGTGTATTTAGAAAAGAAGTAGATGGTGAGGCACCAATTGAAATTACCAGTATTGACTTAGATAGAACTGAGTATGTAAGCAGTGATAGACCAGTAGTTATAACTGCAACAGCTAACCAAGAGGTTAATTGGACAGTAAATATAGTTGATCCAAATGGTTCGGTTGTTGATACATTTACAGCTATAGGAGCTAATTTCAGTGAAAGCTGGGCACCTGATCAGTTTAAAAAGCTTAATGGAGAATATACAGTAGAGGTAAGTGCAACTAAGGATGAGTTTACCGTTAAAGATGAAGAAACCTTTAATGTATATAACTATCCAGTTAAGATTAATGAAATTAATGTTATAAACCAAGGTGGATATATAGCAGTAGAAGCAGCTATGGAAAATCTTGGCCCAGACGATGCAAGTCCAATGCTAGTTATCCAAGTTACTGATGAATGGGGATACGTTGTGAACATTTCTACAGCTAAAATGGCTGGATTAAGAGATGGTCAAATAATTAACTTAAGTTCAGGATTTGGTTTAAGCAAGTCTGGACAATATAACGTAGATGTATATGTATGGAATGGATGGGAAGATACTAAATCACTATCTAGTCCTGATTCAACTACATTTGTAATTGAATAGTTAATTTAAAGTTAAGTTAAAGAGGGGATTTCCCCTTTTTAACTTAATGATATATGGACAAGATGAATGAATAATTTAGTGTCACATCTTAAAAGATAAAAATTGGGTTTTAACTATGAGTACAGGAGGGGATAAATTGAAAGGAAGGGTTATCTCTACTATATTAATTTTTTGCTTATTGATAGGGTTATCTACACCAACCTTTGGTCAGTCAAATTCATTTAATATGAATGCAACAATAGATAAAGCCAGTTATAGCCAAGGAGACAATCTTATTGTTACTGGTAATGTTACTAAAGATGATGTAGCTTATTCAAATACAGATGTAACTATAGTAGTTGAAGGAAAATCTAATAATATTAAGCTATTTACTTATCAGACGCAGACGGATGAAAATGGTGATTATTCAAAGTCATTTACTCTAAATAATGATGTAGAACTAGGAGACTATGTAGTGACAGTGAACTCAGTGGGAATAAGTAAAACATTAGACTTTACAGTGAGTGAAAGCAATAAAGAGACATCACTAAGCTTAAATCAAACAAGATATTATCCAGAAGAAATTGTAAAAATAAATGGTTTTGTTTATCTAGAAGGCGAAATTCAGAGCTATACTGATGTTATAGTGAAGATACTTTACAATGGTACTAAAGTATTTACGGATCAAACCCAAACTGATAGCAATGGCCAATATAAATCTCAGTATAATCTAAAGACTAATCAAGAAAAAGGCACTTATACTGTAGAGATTAATGCAGTTGGGCAAACAATTTCTGAAGACTTTGAAGTTCTTGAAAAAGAAATGCCTGTATTGCAAAGTATAACTATTGACTCTACTGATATTCAACTAGAAGTCGGAGAGCAAAGTCAGTTATCGGTTAAAGGTATAATGAACGATGGATCATCAGTACCTTCTACTGAACTAGAAGGTGTAACATGGAATTCATCTAATGAAGGGATTGTGGATATTAATTCATCAGGACTAATGGAAGGAATATCTGCCGGTACAGCTACTATAACTGCTCAAAAGGGTAATTTATCAGACTCAATATCCGTAACAGTTATAGAGGAGTCAGAGCCAACAACTGAATATTCTTTAGAGGCCAGTATACCACAGACTAATTATAATCCAGAAGATCAAGTGATTATTTCTGGTAAGATATCCAATAATAATGCTGGTTACTCTAATGCTGATGTTATAGTGAAGGTAAAGAATACAGATACACATACACAAGTATTTACTAAACAGTTAAAAACAAATTCACAAGGATTATTTTCAACAATATATAATATTAGTAGAGATGTTAAGCTAGGAAATTATAATATTGAAATAACATCTGTTAATATCACTAAGAATATTAGCTTTAGGGTTAGTGAGGCATTACAAACATCTAATATGACAACAGATAAGGACATATATTATCAAGGTGATATGGTTAATATTTCTGGAATAGCATATAAGCAAGGTATTCCTCAATCAGATATATCAGTTACAATTAAAGTTTTATGCAACGATGAGAAAATGGCAGCATATGATTTGATAACTGATAGTGAAGGTAGATTTAGTGATACTTATAATCTATCTGATAATCAACAACCTGGTAACTACAAAATTGAAGCTAACTTGTTAAATAAAACTCTAGTTGAAGATTTCAAAGTTAAGCTTGTAAAACCAGAAATCACTTTTGTTAATGTAGTAAACGGGTCAATATATAAAGAAATTTCACCAGATGTGGCTATTAATAAGGGTGAGATTGTAGATGTTGAATTACTAAAAGATGGTAGTGAAATTATAGGATATAGCCTAGGTGATACATTGAATGAGGATGGAAATTATGAGCTCAGTGTAGTGGCTGAAGCCCTATATGAAAATAGGAATGAAGCAAGCATAGAGTTTAGAATAGACGCAACCGGTCCAAGTATTGAA
>NZ_JAETGO010000041.1 GCF_016765695.1 Sporosalibacterium faouarense
CTTCCTTCCATCTATTTTCCTCCTTCCGATTAAAAACAGATACATAATTTATAATATTCTAGGTGGAGGGGGATTGTGAATGGGAAAAGATATAGTGAGAGAAAAATTGTAAACTCCTAATGTGTAAAATAATAATATAAAAAATAGTACTATAGTAACATATAGAAGTTTCAAACTACAGAGTTATTGATATTAAGCTAAGTAATACGATGATAAATCATAAATTGACAAAATTAGACAAAATAAACAATTTTACAATTAGTAAATATATGTTACAATGAAGTTAATGGAATTAATAATATAGATAAACAAATTTGGAAATATTTTGAGATAGAGAATTTTTGAATTTTAACTAGAAAATGAAAAAGTTATAATTAAAATTAATGAGAATAAAGAAAAAGTGTACAAGCTTATTAGTGAAAGTGTATCACTTGAAAACTATAAAGAATATAATTAGTTTTGAAATATAATTTGAAGGAGGTGAAGAGATGTATAGAAGTAGAGATCCAAATGAAAATAGCCTTAAAACTCAAGTGATTGCTACCAACAAATCAAATAGAGTTGAAAGACTATATTAACATTATATCATAAATTCTCATATTTAAAGCATTTTATAAAAAAATTTAGAAACTTAATAATTAGTATGCAATTAGAAATAAACTTAGAATGTTTAATAGTAAGTTTTTTAATGATAAGGAGGAGTTAGAATATGAGGAGTAAATCGATTATCTTAGTTTTAATTATGATGCTTAGCATAGCAACTATAAGTTTTGCAGATGAAGACATAATTGAAGGTTCAATTGACCCGAAAATAAATGTCAATAAAATTAACAATCAATTACTTCAATTTGGTTTTACAAAAGAGCAGATTGATAAATTGAAATATGAAACTAAAGAAACAATTCTATCTATAGAAAATCCTGGAAAAGTTTTATCATTTGAAGAATCGTACTTAAGAAGAAACTCATCTGGTGAACTGATTAGAACTCAATCTCTAGATGAGAGTGAGTTAAGATTATTAATTACAGCAATTGAAATTCCAGATATCGAAGGTTATAAAGCTGTGAAACTAGTTGCACAGTATGAGTGGCTTATATCTCCTGTGTATGCGTTAACAGATAATTTAGGTATTTCCTGGTCGCCTGGTTGGTTAGCATATAGATACGAATTAGACAATTATTATACTATCCCAATTACTGGAGGAACAGCTCATAATGAGGGTAACGCTTATGTTGAAGACTTAACTTCTGGAATAGTATTTGAGTTTGACTTTCATGGATACAAGGGAGAGCATGGAAATGCTTATGTTGATATTATAGCAGACAACATGGACATTATTAAGCAGTCTTCTCATTCAGCAGCTAGAGTTATCTATGGACATGATTTATATGTACCTAACCTTAGTATAGGTATAGACATTTCGCCGACACCTGGAGTATCAGCAGGGTTTAGTGTCGAAGGAACATCAGAATACTTAGACAAACCAACAAGTTGGGAAAATTCTGAAATACTTGATTAAGGAGTTTAATAAATGAAAAAAATAAAACTTATTATTATATCTATTTTATCAATTATGTTTATTAGTAATAGCGTTGTTGCGGATGATTATACAAACAAAGATTATGAAGTTGAACCAATGATAATACCAATGAATGTTGAGATAGAAACATCTAAGGATGTATATACAGATACTGAAATAGTATATGTCACAATATATATTGAGGGAGGGATAAGAGATTTAGATGACCCTATTTTATATGATTGTGTACTAACAGATAACAATGGCACTAGACTAGAATTTGAATCTGATGGGAATACATCACTAAGCATCTCTAGATATGATATAGGAGAGTATACATTGACAATTACTGCTAAATCAAGTTTAGGGTATTATGATCAAGATTCAACAACTTTCACAGTAATAGATAGCTAAATATAGACCTAAATACAAAGAAACTTAGATTATTTAGACTAAGTTTCTTTGTATTTGATAATGACTCCTTGAATTTTTTAGCTTTTAAAAAAATAAGTAATTACAATTATTAAGACATATAGAAAATATATATTTCAAAAAACATTATGGAAGGAGGATTATATGATAAAAAGAATTATAATTGGTATTATTCTTGGAGGATTGCTTGGTTTCATTAGTGGTATGGTTATGGGAAGTGCACTTAATGCACCAGATGATTCTTTACTTAATACTTTTTATTTTGGAATGATTAGTGGACTACTTATTTGTCTAATAATTGAAGTTAACAAACTTTCAATAAACAAGTAAAGGTTAATTAAAATGCGTACTCTTTGAGAAAATAATGCTTATTTTAATATAGGTATTTCTAAATAGGAGTAGGAACTATGTTAAATTTAGATTTTTATGACATAATTAGAAGGTTTAGGAAGTGAAATTTCATCCGTTTCTTATAATAACCTAGAGCAAAATTAGTGACACTAAAATCAAGTGGGAAATTTATTAATCACCTATTACAGATTATTATCAAGACAATTATAACTGGAAAGGGTTATGGAAAATCTTACAAATGATTTCCCATAACTCTTTCCAGTTTTTATGTAATTATTCTTTTCTAAAATAAAGAATGTCTATGTTCTAATCTATAATTTTTACCTTACATGTTAAATAGTTCACATCTTTATGGATCTATGTTAATATCTTAGACACAAAAAGTGTAATATTTACTATACTAGTATAGTAATTTATACATACTTAGTTGGTGAGGTGAAAATAATCCTATGAAAGATTACCGATAAGATAAATATTTTTATAAAAAATACGCCTATAAACAATAGACATTTGATATAAATAATGGCTAGTTAAGCTTCTTGCTAATCATTATTTATTTGTTTTTATAGAAGGATATATGTTAAAATAATGAAATTAAGCCTTTTGTATATTTAATAAAGGAATCATAATATTGTCCATAAATAGCTATCTCATTGTTCTGTCTTTATGTAGATATAGCTTCCGCAATATCATGAGTAACCATCAAAGCAGTTTTCTTCTCTTTCTTAAGTATTTGCCCAATCTCA
>NZ_JAETGO010000011.1 GCF_016765695.1 Sporosalibacterium faouarense
TCCATAACTAGGTGTATCAAGTCCTGCTAATAAATGCAGTAGCGTACTTTTACCAGAACCACTGGGTCCTACTACAGCAACAAACTCACCTTTTTCTATCTTTAGTTCTGCATCCTTTAATGCATGTACTTGAGTTTCACCTTCCCCATATTTTTTGTTTAACTCATATGCTTCTAAAATACTCAATACAATCCCCCCTCGTATAATATGTTTAGAACCATTATTTTAAAGTGTTCTAAGCATATTTTTTATTATATTTCTTATTACACTTTTACAAAGAGATATCCTAAGGCTAAAATATAATTATAGAATAATTGGCGAAGGATGATTCTTTTTCCCCCTTGCAAAGCCTTATGGTTATTGCCAAAATAGCGTGCTTCCTAACTTAGTTGTCAAAATCTGCTTACTACAGGTGCTGCATCCCTTTGACTAGACCAACAGCAAGGTAGTTTTCAAAGGTGAATGCTAATAACGCGAGGTTGCAGTTAGTGACTAAGATTAGGATATCTCTTTTACTAATTGTTCTCCGATTTTCTGACGAAAGGTGGTGATCAAATGAAGAACAATATAATGTCAACTTTATATATTGGTATTGATGTTAGCTCTAAGACTAACGTCTTATGTGCTCTTGATTTTCAAGGTAATCAACTCCTTAGCTTAAATGCTGCAAATAACCAGCCTGGTGCTGAAGCAATACTAGAAAGTATCATAGACTGCTTAAATTCTAATAGCTTAAAAACTGTTGTTATTGCCTTAGAATCTACCTCTGTCTACAGTACACATATTGCAAACTATTTATCCTCTGATGAAGTTCTATTAGCTTACAAACCATTAGTATACTGTTTAAATCCAAAGACTGTGGCTAATTACAGAAAATCTTTTGTAGATATAGATAAAACCGATCCATTAGATGCATATATTATTGCTGACTTTGCTAGATGTGGTAGAATTAAGTCTGCCCCCTGGCGGGGAGCTCAATTTCTTGCTTTACAAAGACTTACTCGTCATAGATTACATTTAATTGAATCAATTACAAGAGAAAAGTCTTATATGGTATCTAATATCTATTTAAAATTTAGTGAATATACTACTTCAGATAAAGAAGAACGTCCATTTACTAACACTTATGGGGCAACTTCTGCTGCCGTTTTAACAGAGTTTCTTTCCTTAGATGATATTACTTATACTTCTATTGAAAATCTAGTAGAATTCGTAAAGGAAAAAGGTAAAAACCGTTTTAGTGACCCTGTAAAAACTGCAAAGTTGCTAAAGAAAGCAGCCCGTGACTCCTATTGATTAGATAAAGTAGTATATGAACCTTTAAATGTTTCAATCGCTTCTTCTTTTAACGTTATTAAGGCACTAGAAAGTGAAATTAAAGCCATTGATAAAGCCATCGAGAAAACTATTAAAGGTCTTAATACTAGTGAATATCAGTCTCTGAAGTCCATTCCAGGGATTGGACCTGTACTTGCTAGTGGTATCCTAGCTGAAATTGGAACCATGAAATCATTTACTTCCCACAATGCCCTCGCTAAATATGCGGGACTCACATGGAGAGTAGACCAGTCTGGTAACTATACTTCAGAAAATACTAGGATGACTAAAACCGGTAACAAATATCTTAGATATTACTTAATTGAAGCAGCAAACTGTGTTAAAAATCATGTTCCAGACTACAAAGAGTATTACTACAAGAAATTTAGTGAAGTTAAGATCCATCAACACAGAAGAGCACTCGCGTTAACATCCCGTAAATTAGTACGCCTGATTTTTAGCTTGCTGACTAAGAATCAAATCTACTCCAATGATAAAGTTGGAGAGATTCAATAAAATATACTCTTAAATTAAACCTGTTTTTTTGTTGAAAAACCTAGGTTCTATTAAAGTTACCCTTTTTAAAACAATTCGTTTATTTTCTTTTAAAAAAACTTCTTGACATATTACCAGGTTGCTATTTTATGTATAATATTTCCATTAGGTTTATTATATCAGAGATTTTTCTGAAAATTCCAAATATTAAATTTACTTAATATTATCTACTCTTATTTTTGAAATAGATAGTTGTTAGAAAATAATAATATTTAAGCATGGCTTTAAAAGCCATGCTTAAATATTTCCAATTTTATAATTATATGCCAGTAAAAATATACTCAAAGTTAATTAAATAAAACTCTTACTCTCTAATCTTTTACTCGATTATCTATCTAGATAATGGCACTAACAATATTTCTACATGTTCCTTCACATGTTCCCGAACAATTACCCATACACTCGGCATCACAAGCACCTCTACATGTACCAGTACAAACTGAAGCGCATCCAGCCATACACATCTCAGGACATGTATAACCTCTTACATCATTTCCTGATTTACTTTCTTTTCTATTAATAAATTGTCTCATTAATAATATCTACTCCTTATTAGTTTTTTATATAATGTCATAATAAAAAATAATTACTGACATATAATATCCACATATATAATGAGGAATTCAAACAGTTTTAATGACAAAATATATACTACAAATAATTTAGTTGTGGCATATATTTTTAATCTATTGCTCTTATTGATTCAACTACATTAAGAGATACTGCCTTCCTTAATGGAATTAAAGTTGATATTACTGTTAATGTGGTAGTTACCACACATGCTAAGAGTATAGATATATAGCTTATTTCCAATTCTAAATCTAAACCTTTCCTAGCAAAATAATATACTAAGCATACTAACATAACACTAATTATTGACCCTATAATTGAGCTCAATAAACCGTAGAACAAGCCTTCCTTAGTAATTACCTTTCTCAATTGATTATTTGTCATTCCAAGGGCCCTTAACATTCCAAATTCTCTACGTCTTAGTATCACATTGATAGTCATAATATTTATAATATTTATTAGTCCCACTAATACTATAACTCCTATTAAAATATAAAGAATCGAAGCAATCTGAATCCTGACTCGTTCAATTTTTTCCAATTCATCTTTAAAGATTGTCAACTCTCCATTCTTCTGATTATTAGCTATCTCGTTTAGTTTACTTTCAATTCTTCCAATATTAGCATCTTTAGTAACATCAATCTCTATCTTCTGATATCCCTCTAATCCAAAATATTTATCCATATCCTTTTCATCCATATAAATTATTGCAGCTCCATCTCTTGTATTAAAAGTTATTGGTGATTCTCTTAATACCTGAGCTACTCTAAATATTCCTCTTTTACGAATCCATTCTGGATAGTCTTTATAGCTAAATTCTATTTTTATCTCATCTTCCTGTTTTATTTTTGTAGTATTTTGATAGTTTAGATTTTGCATAATATATACATTTGATAACTTATCCCCTTTATAGATCTCAGAGTCAAATGTTCCATTTTCCTTTAAAGTTTCTTGAGATAATCCTACAACCATTGTTCGAATTAAATATGGCCAATTTTCATCAAAATTGTTGCCTATTTTATTTTTATCATCTTGATTCTCTTCAAGTCCTTTTTGTGTTAATTGATTTCCCTTTAGTCCTAAAGTTCCGTAGTAAAATTTCATTTTGTCAACAGACTTTACTCCATCAAGATTTTTAATTTCATCGATTACTTTTTTTGAATATCCTATTGGTTCTCGACTATTATTTAGAGATAGGACATAATCTGAAGTCATAGTTTGACTGGCTTGATAATAAGGATTTAGATTCTTAACAAAGTAATTTGCTGTTATAAAAAGAGCTATACTAATACTAATGGATATAACAGTAGCATAAAATCTCTTCTTATTTCTAACTAAATTAGTAAAGGCAATTTTACCAGTATATCCAAATAACCTATGAATAATTTCATTCTTACTTGTCCTCTTATCTCCTTTTCTATTATCTTCTAAAATATTTCCTTCAATATTTAGTGACTCAATTGGAGAAATCTT
>NZ_JAETGO010000049.1 GCF_016765695.1 Sporosalibacterium faouarense
TCTACTCCACCTGAAGAGAAATCTTCTCTCCCACTTATAGAAGTGGGAGTCTTATTAAAAGATCAACTTGCTTAAGCATTAAGAATATTGATATCTATAATATCCACTCTGCTTAATTGGCACTTTATTTAGTACTACTCCTAAAATATTTGCATTAACTTTTTCTAATAAAGCTTTAGAATTTTTAGCTTCTTCTATCGAAGCCTGTCCCACTGCACAAACTAAAATGGTCCCATCAACCTTATTGGCTAAAACAGCTGCATCCGTTACCAAATTTACTGGTGGTGTATCTAGTAAAATAACATCGTAACTTTCTTTTAATTTATTTAAAAACTTCTCCATCTTTTGAGAACCTAGTATTTCAGATGGATTAGGCGGAATAATTCCCGATGATAATATTTCTAGATTATCTGTTTCTGTATTCTGTATTGCTTGTTCCAACTCTATATCTTCAGTCAAGATATTAGTAAGTCCCCTTAAATTTGACAATCCAAATAGCTCATGTATTCTAGGCTTTCTTAAATCACAATCTATAAGTAATACCTTCTTTCCTGTTTGTGCCATAGTTACTGCAAGATTAGCTGTAGTAGTACTTTTACCTTCGGAAGGACCTGAACTAGTTACAGCAATGGTATTAACTTCCTTATCAATATTTGAAAATTGAATATTAGTCCTTAAGGTCCTATAGGCTTCAGCTGTAGGAGATTTAGGATTTTTTTGTGTTATTACATTTCTATCGTTCATTATATTTCTCATCCTCTCAACCAAAATAACAAGAACATTTTATCCATTAGTTTCTGGTATCATTCCAATCACAGGTAATTCCAGATATTTTTCTATATCATTAGATGATTTAACCGTATTATCCATGTATTCCATTAAAAATACTAAAAATATACTAATCATCCCACCTAATACTCCTGCTATAGCCATATTCAGAATAGGATTAGGCTTTACTGGAGCTGTAGGGACTTCAGCTTTATCTATAACTTGGATATTTTCTATATGCATTATATTTGCTATATGTTTTTTTAACACCACTGCAATCTCATCTGCAATTTTAGATATAAGCTCAGGCTCCCTTCCATTGACACTTATCTTAATTATCTCAGTGTCTTTCACTGAACTGACACTTATCATATTTATTAAATCTTTATGTGTCATATTCAAGCCCATATTATTTATTACTTCATTTGTAACTATCCTGCTCTTTGTAATTTCACCATATGTAGAAACTAAGCTCTGATTTAACCTAACTTCATTTATATCTAACTTATATTCACTACCATTAGGTTGTCCTATCATAAGAGTAGTGTATGTCTCATACTGTGACTCAAGGACAAAAAAACTCACTACCCCACTGGCAGCTACTGTTATAACTGTTATTAGAATAATAAGCCAAGCCTTTCTCCATATAATTTGCATTAACTCACGTAATTCTATTTCTTCCATATGATTCACCTCCATATTTACTATTTATATCGAATACCAATCAATAAAAATTGCATAATTCTTATAGTCCAGCATAAACTATTGGTATATACTTTATTAAGTGGTAATATAGTCCTATTTTATCATTTTCATAATGTCGAAATTAGTATATAATTGTAGACGGAGGTGGTTTTTTTATGATTTTTTTTAAATCCCTAGTAAAATTATGTAAAAGAAAGAAAAATAATGGATATTATGAAGCAAGTGATATATTAACAAGGAAAGAAAAAAATAGTATAGTAATAGCCCTAGGCACTATTTCTATACCATTATTTATATCAGCATTGTTTTTAATTATAAATTAGTAAGCTTCTAAAGATATTAATGACTCTAACCCATTTTTTAACAGCTTAGTTACCTTTATGTCCATAATAAAGTTGATATTATCCATTGCTAGACAATTCTACTACAATATATTTTCTTGTAATATTTTATTCTTTCCAAATCAGATAATTATAACCTCTGCTATCTTTTCTGATAATGATTTTCAAACTCCAATTCCTAAACATAATTTTTCCGTTTATACTTAATTATCATCTTATTATTTTATTTTTTTCGATTATGCTCGAAAAACTATTGATAATATTTTTTTCTAATTGTAGACGAACATTAATTTGAGCAATAGCTATTCCACACCAGCATAACATACTCTATCAGCCACTACAACCACACCCCTATATATGTTTGTACTTTATTTTTAATATTGAATACTTCGCTATATTCAAATAGTTTTCTCACATTTTTCTTTTGGTCTTTTACATAACGTTGAATTGCATTACTAAATACTTCTCTTTCTAGTTTACTTTCATGCCTCAAGACATCACATAAGGTCCTATCACGATCGAATATTTTTACAGTTACACCTTCTATTTCAATTTTATTTATTCCAATCTCCAAAAGTTTTGGTTCTAGATAAAAAGGCTCTATTAGTGGATAACCAATATTATACTTACTCGTTCCACTATCTCTATCAACTGCTATTTGCCATGCTGATGGCATTCTATCTGTATATCCATAGTGCATAAGTGCACTTTCGAGAAAAATAACTGCTTGAGGAAATAGTCTCGCTATAATTGTTTCTTCCGGATAATCATTATCTGATATTTCATAATAACCGTGCTTTATTTTTGTAATAATATTTTCCTCAAGAAGCTTTTTAATTTTATAGTTTGAAAATCCTATCGCTTCTAGTTCTGATGTCTTTAGAACTCCACCTTGCCTATTAAACTCATTATATAGAACATCTTTATTTATCATATCTTCACCTCAGCATCCGCATTCAGCATCGCACTGCGGGTATTTAGTGGAATTATATCATGTATTCATTTAAAATGCAATAATTTAACTTTCAAGGTTGATATCAATTAAAAAGCTCAGCATATTTAATTAACTTAGCATAATCTGCTCCAGGAGTTTTCATATATCTTTTTACTGCTTCATTAACTAAGTCAGTATCCAGTTGCTCTTTCCTTTTTAAACAGTTACAAATGGTCCTCTCTTTATCATATACATAGATTTGATGTCCAAAAGGCGTCTCCATAGTAACTCTACCAAGTAGATGGAGTTTCTCCGTAATGTATTTGAGAATAGCAATTGAGAATAATTCATACTGTCATTTTCGTTTGTATATATATCCGTATTTGCAACTTTCTTCCAAATTACTAAAACTATTATATAGACAACTTCTTTTATAGTTAATCCCCTTCAATATTTTATTAATCCAGTCAAGATCATATTTCCTGAAAGCTATACTATCAGCCCATTCTTTTACTTTTTCATGTTCCAGATGCTTCGGATCACTATATATTTCAAGAAATCTATATAACTAATCTAATGATTTGTTTTTAACTCTATACAATTAATGGCATAGTAATAGTCACTATAAACTATTTCTATACCATTATTTATATCAGCATTGTTTTTAATTATAAATTAGTAAGCTTATCTATCATGCATTGCTCGTTGCAGCTATACCATCTAAGTTCTCAGGCTCCTTTATTTCCTCATCACAAGTCTTTTCAGGAGTATATGTAGGGACTAGCTGAATAAGCATCTTCCTTATTTCATTATCTCTACCGTTCTCTGCTATTTCTCTTAATTTATTTAAAGATTGAGTTAAGAAATCATAATCAACAAATATAGGTTTTCCGATGAAAATCTTCTCATAAATTGTTGATTCCATTCCTTCTTCGTCCAGTAATAGCTCTTCAAACAGTTTTTCTCCAGGCCTTAATCCTGTAATCTCTATTGGAATTTCAACCTCTGGCTCAAATCCAGATAGTTTTATTAAATCTCTAGCTAAGTCCATTATCTTAACGGGCTCTCCCATATCAAGAACAAATATCTCTCCACCTCGAGCAATGGCACCTGCTTGAATAACTAGCTGTGCTGCTTCAGGTATTGTCATAAAATATCTAATAATATCTTCATGGGTAACAGTAACAGGTCCACCTTCTTCTATTTGCTTTTTAAATAGAGGTATAACACTACCATTACTCCCTAATACATTCCCAAATCTTACAGCTACAAACTCAGTTTCACTTCTCTTATCTATAGATTGAATAACCATTTCACATATTCTTTTAGTTGCTCCCATAACATTCGTAGGATTCACAGCCTTATCTGTAGATATCATTACAAATCTCTTTACACCATACTTGTCAGATGCCTGTACAACGTTCAGTGTCCCTAGGACATTGTTCTTTATAGCTTCAGAAGGATTAGCTTCCATTAAAGGAACATGTTTGTGGGCAGCTGCATGAAAAACAACATCGGGCTTAAATCTATACATCACATCTTCAATTCTATTCTTTTCCCTTACAGATGCTATAACTGCCTCTAGTTTTAAATCTTTGTATTTTCTCTTAAGCTCATTTTGAAGATTATATGCATTATTTTCATAAATATCTAGAATTATTAGCTTAGAAGGACTAAATTTAGCAATCTGTCTACAGAGCTCAGACCCTATAGAGCCTCCTCCTCCAGTTACCATGACGACTTTATCTTCAAGATATTCACTTATCTCTGCTGTATTTAACTTGACTTCATCTCTACCTAATAAGTCTTCAATCTGTACCTCTCTAATTTTCTGTATACTAACCTTACCATCTATAAGCTCAAACATACCAGGAAGTATTTTAAGCTTACATTTTGTTCTTTTACATTCTTCAACTATTACCCTTATCTCTTTTCTAGTAGCCGAAGGAATAGCAATTATTATTTCATCAATCTTTTTCTTAATAGCAACGCTCATAATATCGTACCTTTGCCCTAATACAGGTACTCCATTTATATTCTGTCCTTCCTTTTTCATATTATCATCAATTATGGCTACAGGTTTACTTCTTAGTTCAGTATGATTCTTTAGCTCTTTTATGACCATGGCTCCTGCATCTCCGCCACCTATAATCATAACTCTTTTTTCATCTTTTCTAACTAAGTCAGACTTCTTTACTTTTCTAAGAGCCCTATAGCTAAAACGCATACCTCCAATTAAGAATATATCTAACATTGTGACTAGTATATATATACTCCTAGGTAAATGTACCTGTTGGATAAATAAGTAGCTTATAACAGCTGTGTTAGCAACTATAGATCCTATTACAATCTGTCCCAATTCCTCAACACTGGCATATTCCCATAAGCTTTTATATAGTTTGAAATAGTTGAAAACTATGATTTTTAATATTGTTATAACAATGATGTTATCTAAGTAGTGATTAAAGTAATACATATCTATGTTACCATCAAACCTTAAATAAAAGGCAATACAGAATGCCAAATTAATTAATACTATGTCAATTAGAATTAAATATAGCGTTCTCATTTTCTTTTGCATATTGAATCCCCCATTTTACCAAATAAAAATTCCATTACTTCTTAGTAATCTTAATCTTATTATTACTTATTCCATTTTTGCTCATTATATCTTTCTTAGTTGATAATATTTTTTACAATAATTATTATATCATATTACACTAGGTCTATCATCATATAACGAAAGGATTATTAACTTTATCTGTTAATAATCCTTTTAGTCATTAATCTATTGATTATCAAATAAATACTAACTCCTATAGTTGCACCAAAACTATCAATAAAGACATCTTTAATTTGTGGTCCTCTCCCAGGAACAAAAGCCTGATGAAACTCATCACTTATTGCATAAGTAATACAAATAGCAAGTGATAATATTATACTTTTATAACTAGACGCTCCACTTCTCCTAAGGGCATTTATTACCAATACCCCAAGAACCAAGTATGAAAAAAAGTGCGCATTCTTTCTGATAATGTGATTTAAACTATCTACATCAAACTTATTATCTGGATTAATTGAATCAACTTTTTCTATAACAATTTCTGTTATACCTTTACTTAGTTTATTAGATTCTTCTGCAACTTTAGAAGACATATTGAAAATTAGTAGCATCCAAAGAAATACTGCTAACCAATAAATTATAATAACAAATTTATTTCTACTTTTCATTTTTATCTACTGCTTTGGCGCAGTTCCTCTCTTCCTTTAACATCTTAATCATATTTTTTTCTCTTAAACATTCCCTTATTAATCCAAATCCTAAAGTATAATATTGTAAGTGGTTCAATTCCTATAAAGCTCTTTACGCAATAATTTGTATATACAAATCTTTTTGATGTACATAGTGAGTGTTTATTATACCTAAGATATTGTGTATCATTATTAATAAGTTGTTTTTCTCTTTTATTTCAAGCTACGGATCCAACTCTAATGATTTATAACACTGGAGCCATTGTAGCAATAAAATTTTTTAGTAAAAAAAGTATTCTCCGACTTGCTTTCTTCCTTAAAGATGGAAATTTCAGCTGCAACACTTGATCCCCCATTTTAGGATACTCCTCCAAGTCCAATTGTATCTCTCACTAGCTTCATTTTATCTATACTTTCTTACATTTTGACCAAGTGCTCTATTACTCTCTATAGTACCTAGAATTTTTTCTAACAAAGCTATTTTTGTGTCTTCATAGTCTTCAAATAACGATCCATTGAAATATATATACTCAGTATCCTCATATATTTTATTGAGGCTATATTCATATTAATCAAAATGATCAAAGTTGTGTTTCGCTATCTCACTACATTAGTGCATCCCCAGTTCATCAAATAATAATATACTCGCTAATCATCTGGATCCAGATGATTAGCGCCCTACAATTCAGAAATACTAAATGAAATTCTTACTTAAAGCATTCTGACAACAATATTGCAATCCAAGTAGTTCATGTATCCTTTACCAACATTAACTTTATGCTCAGTAATTAATATCTATGTATAGCAAGTCAATGAGTCTCTTACAAGATATCTCTCACCACCATTCAAGGAATCAGTTCTCCTGTATCAAAATTTACTTTTGACAATAAGGCTATCTTTTCACTTGCCTTCTATGTGACTTCTTAGTGTCCATTACTGATTTAATTGTTTACATATTTAAACAAATTTCTGTCTCTTAAACTGCTAAAGTGGCAAAAGCTATCAAGATTACTTGATGAAAAAGTAGCATAGTGTTCTTGGATATTTAGATGTCTGCATTTATTGAGTATATATCATGTTTACATCAACTAACCAAAGACACTAAGTTACTAGCACTTATGCAAGAGTAATAAGATAACGACAGTTAGCAATTTAACCGAAGCTGTAAGCATTAAAATTATAAATTACTGAACTTACATTCCTAGTATATGATCCCTTATCATTAATTTCTAATTATCTTAGTTTCAGGTAAATTTAGTAGACACTCTTACGCAGATTTCCCACCAAACTTCTTCTTAAATAAACTAAAGAACCAGACCATCTCTTCCACTTGAAATAAGTACAGTGTTATTAAATATACTATAGCGCCTAGTGCAATAGATAATGATAGAATAATAAACTCAATTGTTTTACTATCTGAAAATCTTTCAACAAAAGAATAATAGCTAAAGTATACAATTATAGCCATGATAAAAGAAGATAGCAATGACTTGAAGCCACATCTAAATATATTTGAAAAACCTAATGGCCCAACCTTCTTTCTCAATCCATAGAACAAGTAGACAGTAGTTAATGTAGTCGAAATCGATGTAGCTAATGCTAAGCCAGTATATTTCATAGGTCCAATCAAAGTGAAATTTAAAATAATATTTAATCCCACAGCAACAAAGCCATTCAGCATAGGAGTCTTAGTGTCCTGCAAAGAATAATAGGCTCTTTCCATAAAAGTTCTTAATGCCATACCTACTAGTCCCAATGAATAAAATATAAGTGCTTGTGAAGTCATCCGAGTTGCTGTCAAATCAAAAGCACCTCTTTCAAATATTAATTCTACCATAGGTCTTGCTAATATTATTATGCCTATAGTAGTAGGTATTGTTATTATTAATACTATATTCACACCATTTCCTACTAGTCTTTTAAAAGCATCGTAAGTTTTATAACCAGCCGCTTTAGAAAGCAATGGGAATAAAACTGTTGCAATAGCAGTTATGAAGACAGCTAATACAATACTATTTAACCGAGCAGAATAATTTAGAGCTGATATACTTCCTTCTACAAGCGTTGATGCCAAAGATCTATCTACTATTTTATTGAGATCATTTACAGCAACGCTGACTAAAACTGGCAACACTAAATATAATATTCTCTTTATATTTGGATCTTTGAAGTTCAACCTAAATTCATAACTATATTTCAATTTCTTAATAGATGGAAATTGAATTAATATTTGTGAAAACACTGCTAATACACTGGTAATCATCAACCCTTTTATACCTAATAGAGAAGATAAGAATATAAGAAACATAATATAGGTTAAATTAAAAGGGAACTCTGAGACTGATGATTCAATAAACATTGATTCACTTTGCAAATATCCTCTATAAATCCCAACTATTCCAGAAAAAATAATTACGGGCATACCAATTCTCATCATATTAACTGCTAAATCAAATTGCTTCCCTTCAAAACCATGCGCTAGAAGTCTAATAATTATAGGTGAAAAAGACCACCCAAATAGGACCAGTAATACTGAAATTAGAATTACAATATTTAGTAAATTATTAATATACTCCTTCTTACCTTCAGTTCCTTTATTCCTCTCTATATCGGACAATATCGGAATTAGAGTAGTGTTTAAAGATTGAGTAAACATAGAAGTAAAAAGACCGGTAGCAGCTAGAGCTATGAAAAAAGTGTCTGTTTCGATACCAGATCCGAATTTTGCGGCAATTAACATCTCTCGGATAAATCCAAGCAATTTGCTGCCTATACTAAATAATATCATTATTATAATTGATTTTACTGTTTTACTTGAATTTTGCAAAAAAATTCCTCCGAATTACTATTTTAGAATATGCTTATTTAAAGTCTTATCATCACACCTAGCTGTTGAAGTGAACTTACAACTTCTAATACTACCAATTATCAATCCCATTAAAATCCAAAATTTCATTTCGATTAAATATGAACTACTAACCATTAAGTGAATAAACCCTAGGCTGAGCCATATAAGTGTGATTTCACTTCTCAGAGTTTTTCTCTTAATTATGGTCTTAGTTATCAATAAAATAATCATCACTAGAAGAATAAAACCTATTGGGATTCCAAAATTTCCTAATATTTCCAATATAATGTTGTGAGCGTATACTGCATCTCCGTTTAATACTCTACGATCACCAGCAATACCAAAGCCAATGATCGGGTTCTGAACTATTTCATTAATCACTGTTCTATATATATAATTCCTACCACTTAAGTGAATGTTATCCTGCATGAACAAATATATAGTTCTGCTATATATTCCCCTGTCACTTAAAAATTGAAAAATTCTAGATATAATTTTGTCAAAATTTATCGCACTAATCATAGCTACAAATATTGCGCTAAAATATATAAAAAGCTTTTTATAACTCCCAACTTTATGACTTAATAAGAATTTCATAAATATAAAAAATACAATACCAAGAATCGCACCTCTTGATCCTAGTATTAAAATCACCAGTATAGAAAGAGTAGTTATTAATAAACTCTTTATATTAAACCTATCAATTAGTTGATTTAAAAAAACTATCGTTGGTATTAACATGTAGTTTGCCAATGGTCCGCTATAAGTACCAACATTTGCGCTTCCTCCAAGTGACTGTATCCCCAATATAATACCCGCTAGGAATATTATAAATGAAGATTTAATCATAATAATTTTAAATATTTTAAGATTCCTAATACTCATGCTGAACACAAACATCGGTAGGCTCATTAAAAAAATTGGAATTATTAAACTTCTCATATAAATTTGGTTTTCAGGATACATCAAATAATGTACTCCAAAGATTATTATACTGACTAGATATACAATAATTAACTTAAACGAACTTCTCCTAATCACGCTTGGAAGTGTATATATAAACGACACTCCCACCAAAAGCTTTGAGAAAAATTGAATTCCAGTAGCTCCACTCGTGCCTATCACCCCTAAATTTATCAACAAAAAATACTGCAAGGTCAATATAACAAAAGGGGCTACCAATGCTACACTAATCTTCCTATCATCAAATTCGTCATATTTTATTTTCGGTCTTATTTTATTCATATGATTCCTCATTTCATAATTATTGACTCAAGATTAAAATATATGAATCAATGAGATTGATACGTGAATATCTTTATTATTTTCGTTCAAAATTGTATTATTTTAAAGTTCTATTGTTATAGTAACAATTACTTATTACATTCAAAATAGCAAATATATAATCATTAATTATCAATAATATTTTATAACAATCTCAAGTAATGCAGTATATATGAAATTAAATACGAAATTTCCACAGTTTGTCCTGATGTAGTTTTTTATAAAATCCTCTTGATAATTAGTAATAGTCTACTAAAATTTCGCACCGAGAAACCCATTTCGTGTGGATTTCATTGCTACATTTGGTAACCATGGTATCATATTTTAAGAGTTATAATTACCATATTATTGAACTGTTAGTTCAGTTTTTCCGAAATACCCATAATATAAAAGAATACTTATTATAATCTCCAATAGTGATAACCTTTTTCTTCAATATGTTTCCTATCCAAAATACTTTTAACATCAATAAGCACCTTCTCATGATTCTCAAAATCTCCGTATAAGTTATCAATATCTTCCCAACTCATTTGTTTAAAGGTATCATGAGCTACTGCTAGTACCAAGCAATCAGCATCATTTATTTCCTTAATATCTACCATATTAATACCATATTCATGTTTTGCTTCATCAGCATCAGCCTCTGGATCGACTACGATAGGTTCAATACCATACTCTTTAAGACTGTGAATAATATCTATTACTCTAGTGTTTCTAGTATCTGGCGTGTTTTCTTTGAATGTTAAACCTAGAACAACAACTTTAGCTTGTCTTACTACTTTGTTTGCTAATATCAATTTTTTGATTATTACATCTGCCACGAACTTACCCATACCGTCATTAATTTTTCTTCCCGATAAGATGATTTGACTATGATAACCTAGTTTTTCAGCTTCATAAACAAAATAATAAGGGTCTACACCTATACAATGTCCACCAACAAGACCTGGAGTGAAGCCAAGTGCGTTCCATTTTGTATTCATTGCTTCAACTACTTCTTTAGTATCTATTCCCATTCGATCAAATACCATTGCTAACTCATTCATGAAAGCAATGTTAATATCACGCTGGCTATTTTCAACTACTTTTGCAGCTTCTGCAACCTTTATAGATCCGGCTTTATGAACACCTACTTCTATAACTAACTCATAAATTCTAGCAATTTCATGAAGGCTCTCATCATCCATACCTGATACAATTTTAATAATATTTTCAAGCCTATGCATCTTATCTCCAGGATTAATACGTTCAGGTGAATATCCTATTTTAAAATCTACTCCACACTTTAAACCAGATTCCTGCTCTAATATAGGAACACATATATCTTCCGTTACACCTGGATAGACAGTTGATTCGTAGACAACAATAGAACCTTTAGTTAAGTTTCGACCAACTATTCTGCTTGCTCCTTCTACTGGTGAAAGATCTGGTGTCTTATCTGAATTAATCGGTGTTGGTACTGCTACAATATGAAATTTTGCTTCTTTAAGTTTTGTTTCATCGGAAGTAAATTCAACAGCCGTTTTCTTAATCTCATCATTTCCAACTTCATTTGTTGGGTCAATTCCAGATTTATACAAGTCGATCTTCTTTTTATTTAAATCGAATCCAATAACATTAACTTTTTTAGCAAATGCAACCGCTATTGGCATTCCAACATAACCAAGCCCTACTACTGCAATTTTCTTTTTATTATTTACAATATCCTTATATAATTTCATATTAAACCTTCCTTTTATTATATTGTTTTTAAAAATCACTTAATAAAGATTTCCATTGTGAGACTATATTATCTTTCTTCATATTTCCTGATAAGATCATAGATTTACTAGACATATTCATACGTAGATTAGGATTTCTAATCATCTCAATAATTCTATCTGCCATTTTCTCAACATCATAAGACTTTATTATAAATCCATTCATCTCATTTTCTATAAGTTCATTTGGACCGTAAGGGCAATCGAAAGCAATTACTGGAAGGTTACTTTTCTGTGCTTCAAGGATTACCATCCCAAAAGATTCACTTCTAGATGTTAAAACATAAAAGCTATAATTTTTATAGACATCCTTCAATTTATTAGTATATCCCATCAATTTAACCTGATTTTCTAATCTGTACTTTATTATTAATTCTTGGAGATTCTCTCTTTCCTTCCCTTCACCATATATATGCCATTGCCAATCTGGATGATCACTTAATGCAATGCGAGCAACATCAATGGCCAAATCAAACCCTTTGATGTTCTCTAAAGCACCAGCAGATAGTATTTTTTTTGAATTTGAATTGTAGTTATTCTCTCCATTAGTTAGTTCATCAATTGTATTATAAATTTGTACTATTTTCTTTAATTTCTTATACTGTTGTAAGTAAACACTCTTAGCCTTTTTAGTAATTACGACCATTGCATCTGATTTCTCTGCTGCTATTTTTCTAATTACATACTTCAAAGAAAAAATATCTTTTTTTAATGGAATACTAGCATGGTCCCACGCAATAAGCTTGGACTTCCTATTTTCCCCAGATGCAAAATGCAAAATATAGAAAATCAATGCCGGTGCTATAACTATATCAAATTTGTTATCATTGAAGATTCGGTTAAGTCTATAGATAATCTCAAATAACCTTAATTTCAAGTTAACTTTCTTATCAAAAATTTTGATGACTTTGACATTTTCGTTAACGTTAACAAATTCAGTATTTGATCGATCTGTCAGAGTAATTAATGTAATATCAAATTCTTTTGTTTTTGCTAATTCATTAGCTATTAGAGCAGTTGCAGACGCAATGCCACTAATATGATGTATGCCAGTAATTACAAATGCAATACGCTTAATTAAAACCACCTACTCTCAATCGAATTATATATTTTTTTATATTGTAAGGAGATTGATGTCCACTTAAATTTGTCTACTTCATCTACTGAATTTATTGATAATCGGTTATAACTATCGATAACCATTTCAATTTTTTTAGCAATATCTTCTATATAATTTGACTGTGCAGCGTAACCAACGTCTCCATCTTTAAAATAACCATCTACACCTTGATTTTTCGTATATACAATTGGAGTACACTGCAACAATGCCTCAATATACGATAACCCAAATGTCTCTTTATGTGACACCATTGCAAAAATATCTGCTTGCCGATATTCATGAATTAATTCTTCTTTATTCTTTCTTGGTACTAATTCAACAAACGAATAACTTTGGAGTTCTCCTAATAATTTTTTGTAAGTGTTCTGCTTTTCTACACCACCAACAATCCTATATTTAATATTGAATCCTTTTAAATTTAAAATTTGAATCGCTTTACAAACATTTATCTGGTTTTTGTTGTTGTTTATCCAAGCAGTTGTCAATAATACTAGTTCATTTTTTTTATCAATTTCTTTTGGATTACTTCTATTTTCAAAATAATAATCATCAATTCCATTCGGAATGATACTAGTTTTGTTCAAAATGGTTTCTGCATATTTATCCGGAATATATTTATTAAAAAGCGTTTCTTTATGCGCTGGAGATATAAAAATAACTTTCTCTGCACTTAAAAGTATTTTAATTCCAATCTTCCTAAGATGAACCATAAATCTAAAAAATACATTTATATCAGTATTTCTGACAGTTACAATGTATGGAATTTTTTTTCTTAGATATGTTTGATAAGCTATATAACCATTTGAAAAAAGAGTATGTGCATGCAAGATATTTACATCTTTATCTGATAAATATTTTAAAAAGTCTTTAACTACCTTATTATGTTTTATATGGAAAAAATAGCGGTCAATATTATTATAATTTAGGCTGACATCAACATAATCATCATATTTACAAGCAAATGAATTGTTGGGTCTAACAAATTTAAAGACTCGTTGTTCTACTCCTAGTTCAAATAATTTGTCAGCCAAATTCTTATAAATTGTATTACCATAATCTGAATTTATATGAATTACTTTCATTTCTCTACCTCAAATCTATAAGCTTATTCTTTAGTCATGTTCCTCAATAACTTGAATTAATTCTTTGGTTAACTTTTTAAAATCAAAATTATAAGCTGCCTTTCTTGCATTTTGCCCCATCTGTTCTACTTTTTGGTCATCACTACATGCTTTGATTATTACTCTCGCTACCTCTTCAGGACTTTGCTTGGTAGCACTAACTCCGCAATTGTTCTTTTCCAGTATGCTATATCCTGTCGTATAAGTTTGTATTACACATCTACCAGCAGCTAAATATTCAAAAAACTTATTCTGACTTTGTCCATATTTATCAAGTGAAGTGCTTGAGTTATGTAGGACATTTGCATAAGATCTTTTTAGAATTGAGGGAATCATCTTCTTCTCAACCCTACCTTTAAAAATCACATTGTTTATCTTCTCTTTTTTACATTTCTTTTCTAACATTTCTTTTTCATCACCAGACCCATAAATTAAAAACCTAACCTGTTGATCTTTCTCTTGAATTATTTTCGCGGCGTCTAATAAAAGCCCTAGATTATTTACTTTTCTAATGGAACCTGCGTAGACTAAGTTTTTATAGTTCTTATCCTTCAAGTCTAAATCGTCAACTTTGTATTCTTTAGAATTCTTATCAAAAGAATTGATTATTACTCCGTTACTTATGTGTTTTACTTTGTTTAAATTAATCTGTTTATCCCAACCTTGATCTATTATATATTGACTTCCACCTTCCCAAGTCATAACAATTGAATTTGCTTTCTTATAAATCCATTTCTCGCCTTGGTATAATAACTTAGCAACCACACTATTTTTCTTTAATGAACCATAAGCTACGATACTCTCCGGCCATAAGTCCCTAACTTCACAAATACAAGGTACACTGAGTTCTTTTGCACACCTTATGCCTGCAACTAACGTTAATGGATGTACACTTGAAGCTAAAATCACATCAGGTTTTCCATTTAATTCTGCATACCTCTTCGCAGACTTAAAAAGTCTTCTATAAAATGAAACCATATTAACTATTCTTTTTTTTCCATTACCTTTATACTTAGGTGTATTAACAAAAACAAAAGGAATATCATTCACAGAATCTGTAGAATACTGTTTTCTATTAGTATCAATATGATTATCTGAAAAATGATTTGTAGAAGCACAAAAGATTGTAGGCTTATACCCTTCTTTTATAAGATTTTCTGCAAACCAATAATGTCTTCCAGCAAGATCAAAAAACATATTTGTCGCATAATGATTCCATATCCAAATATTCTGTCTCATCTATCTACTCTCCTAGCCGGAACTCCAATATATGTCCCAGGCACACTAATATCCTTAACCACAACAGCCCCTGCACCTACTTTGCAACGACTGCAAATGTTTACGTTATTGCTCACAATACTGCCTATTCCTATCCAGGTTCCCTTTTCAACTCTTATAGTCCCAGCTAAGCTAGTACTAGGGGATATGTGAACATAATCTTCTATAGTATTATCGTGATCTAAACTAGCACTTGTATTGATAATACATCCTTTGCCGATTCGGCTTGAACTGTTGATTACTACTCCTGCCATTACAACAGTTCCAATACCAATTTCAACATCAGTCCCTAAAACTGCACTTGGATGAACTAAACTAACTATATTTAATCCGCCCTTTATTAACTTCTCTTGAATCTTCTCTCTCGTCGCATTGTTTCCAATAGCCACAAAGAAATCAGCTTCACTTTTATATGTAAAAGCATCAGCAGTCCTACCTATGACTTCTAACCCCATAGATGTCTTAATAGACTCGTGATCATCGAGGAATGCAATGCTTTGCCACCTATTCATTTTTATTGCGATGTCAGCGACAACCTTTCCTTGTCCACTGGCACCAATAATAATCAATTTGTCTTTCATGAACAGTACTCTCCTCTCCCAAATAATAAATGTATGATTCCATTTCTTTTAACTGTCTGCCTTACTTCCTCTAAACGGTTCCATCGTAACTGATGTATCTGAACTGATGCCTTCCTTAATAAATACCTTCTTTACAGTAAGAAAGATAATCTTCCAATCACCTATAAAACTAACATTATTTACGTAATCAACATCAAGATTAAACTTATCTTCCCAACTGATGGCATTACGCCCATTGACCTGAGCATGCCCTGAAAGACCAGGTCTCACTTTATGTCTTCTCTTTTGATGCTCATTGTATAGATCCAAGTATTGAATGAGTAAAGGTCTTGGCCCAACAATACTCATATTCCCCTTTAGAATGTTAAATAGCTCTGGTAGTTCATCTAATGATGTGGACCTTAGCATCCTACCAAACTTAGTAAGTCTCACCGAGTCTGGAAGCAGCTCACCCTTCTCATTCTTCCCATCCGTCATTGTTCTAAACTTATACATGGTGAAAAGCTTCTCATTAAGCCCAGGTCTTTTCTGCTTAAATAAGACTGGACTACCAAGCTTGAGCCTAACAAGAATCGCGATCATTATAAGCACAGGACTTAAAACGATAATTGCCATCAAAGACAAAACGAAATCCATTGGTCTTTTAAGAAACCTTCTATATATACTTTTATTCTGTCTTACTTCATCATCTGTTTTAACTTCACTCTGCATCTATTATCACCTGCTTCTTATTTAGACTATAGTCTCTTTATAATCCTACAAATTCTCTCAAGATCTTCATCTGTCATCTTTGTATCACTTGGCAAACACACACCATTCTCAAAAATCTTTTCACTCACAACTCCACCAACATAATCATACTCAGCAAAGAATGGCTGCATGTGCATTGGCTTCCACACAGGTCTCGATTCAATATTCTCAGCTTCTAAAGCTTCCATAACATCTAAAGGTCTAACTCTACCCCTCAATGTTATTACACTTAGCCAATAATTTGGATCATTCCAGTCATTGATTGGCATGAAGTTTACACCTTCAAGTTGTCCAAGTTCTCTCTTATAAAATTCAAAAATATATTTCTTTTTAATAACCCTCTGATCTAACACCTTAAGTTGCCCTCTTCCAATGCCAGCAACAACATTGCTCATACGGTAATTAAACCCTAATTCACTATGCTGGTAGTGCCTCGCTGCATCTCTTGATTGTGTGGACCAAAACCTAACTTTCTTAATCCTCTCTTCATCATCAGAAACAAGCATACCTCCACCTGATGTTGTGATAATCTTATTGCCATTAAAACTGAACACTCCAAATTTACCAAAGGTTCCGGTGTGCTTTCCTTTATAATAAGCCCCTAAAGACTCAGCTGCATCCTCAATGACTGTAACCTTATGTCTACTGCAAATATCCATAATCCTATCCATATCAGCAGACAAGCCATATAAATGTACAATTAAAACAACTTTTACCTTATCACCGTACTTCCTAAAGGCTACCTCTAATTCTTTAGGATCCATATTCCATGTTTCATAATCACTGTCGATAAAGACAGGAGTAGCGTTCTGATATATGATTGGATTGGCTGTAGCAGAAAAAGTAAGGGTTGGACAAAGTACGATATCTCCTTCACCTACTCCTGCAGCTTTAAGCGCTAAATGAATAGCGCTAGTTCCTGATGAGAGAGCAGCTGCAGCTTTAGAACCTACCTTAGTAGCCAATTCATTTTCAAACTCATTTACATTTTCCCCAAGAGGAGCAATCCAATTTGTATCAAAAGCTTCCTGTACATATTCCATCTCATAGCCTTCATCACTCATATGGGGTGATGCTAAATATATGCGTTTACTCATTACCTCCAACCTCATTCCATTTTTAATCTTATTTTGCTTCCTTAAAAACTATTGCTTCCTCTATATCAATATAACCATCGTCATTACCATTATGTTGTAATCTTAAGTATTGACTTCCTGGAGCAATATCTGAATCAGTTTTAAAATCTAATTTTAACAGTGTCCATTCATTGTCAACATTTATCTCTTTCAACCTTGCTTGCCATGTTCTTTCAGCATTGTTATCAGTTATACCAATCTCACAGCTATCTTTTTTAATTGTTCCTTTTACCTTAATAAATAATGAGTAATTAGTATTAGGTTCAAGCTTTAACCCATAAGGATAAATCATCCCATACCTTTCTCCCTCATTAGTTATTCTTATATAGTCACTTTCATCTTGCTCCATTTGCTTATGCTTAATCTGTCCTCCATCACTATTCCATTCCCTAAGCATATCAATTTTCCCATCACCATCTATATCCAAATCAAAATAATATGCAAAGTTCAAAGCATAGTTATTGTCAATCATATATTCACTACTATCCAAATTCTCCTTATAGAATTGAATATATCCTAACTTGTATAATAAATCTTCGTTATATCTAAGTGGTTCAATTGCCTTACTATTTATTTCCTTTATTTCCTCTTTAACCTTATATGCTTCATTAATAATCTCTCTGGCCTTATCTTTATCATTTTTTTGATTTAAATAATACTTAAAAGCACTTAGATATGCATTACTCTTTTGAAGATAATTCTCCACAATCATAGGTTGAATTTCAACAGTTTCATCTACTAAACTTAAAGCTCTATCTATATATCCTATATTTAAATAAAATGAAGCTCCTACAGCTTTTATATTGGGATTATATTTCCCAAGCTCTTGTGCCTTATCCATTTCTCTAAAAGCATCATTGATATATTTTTTATCTTTAGTCTGTTGATACATATTCTTTCCTAGTGTAGCAAAGTCTGCCCTATATTCCGTCTTATATGGGTCAAAGAGTATTGCTTTATCAAAATATTCTATAGCTTCCTCTATATTATTTTCCTCACTAGTTTTAACTGCCTTCTGAGCTAAAGCATTTCCTATCACTAAAGAAGATGAATTGATTAATAGTAATACCAATACAATCATACTAATAACCTTTATTACCTTACTTCCATCCTTTTTGTCTTCCTTCACTTCTATATATCCTGCTAAAATACCCATTAGTCCCCACAAGATAAATGTTAGTGCTGAAAGGGATAAATCAAAGTCCATAAAAGCATGACCTAGTATTAAAACAACTGTAATAAATATTGTCACTATACTTATTTTACTTTTTTCATCTTTTAAGCTATGCCATTTTTTATATGTGTAATAAACTAACAAACAAATCATAGCTAATAATATAAGCAATCCAACAATGCCTACTTCTATCCAAACCTGTAAGAAGTAGTTATGAGCCTGAGTACTTGTATATCCATATGATTGATATGAAGTATATAGTCTGCTCCAGCCTCCACCGCCAGTTCCTAAAAGGAAATAATCCTTTATAACTTTTAATCCATCTCTATAGAAAGTTAATCTTCCCTGAGCACTATTATCATTTATGTTAATACTATTAATTCTAGTTATAATAGATTCTGGAATATATTTGTATTTTAGTTTAATCTCATCAATTATAGAATCCCTTTGAGTATCAATAACCGTTGCATTATCATATGTTATAGATGTTCCTGAGTAATAGTTGTCAAAATATACTCTTATACTATTGGTTTTTTCTGTAGTTACAAATTCCAATTGTAATTGATTCTCATCTGATTTATTTATTTGTTCTGTTTTTAATTGTTCTAAATTCCCTTTATCATCTAAACTATATACTCTAACTCTTCCTATATAGGGCTGTTCCTTACTATTTTCACCACTATAATTTACTGATAATGTATATTCTCTATTTTCTTCTATATTACCAACATTCCTATATATAGTTATCCAATTATCCTTAGTCGAATTATTGCTTAGTGTCAATGGTTCAATTTGATTAAAAGCATATAATATTCCACTACCACAGATAATAACTATTACTAATATAAATATCAGTACTTTATTTGTACTGATTTTAATCTTATTAATTTTAGGATTAATTAACACTATAAAATATGATATTACACCCATGATTATTGCAGGTAAAATAGACATTATCCATTGTATAAAACTATTACTATCAGCTAATTGACCGAACACCATTGCAAAACCAATGCTTATTATAGAGTTAAAGAATAAAAATATTATTAACTCTAATTTCTTTTTATTTGGTATAGCAATAATATATAGTAATAAAACAAATGGTAATATTAGCCACATTCCCCTAGAGTATGTAAGTATAAATGTAAATAGAAGCAAGCTTGAGCTGGCTCCATATAGAATTTTATTTTCTTTATTTTCTTCTGTTATAAAAAGACCAGTAGCAATTATAAATATGGCTCCTAGAAAAGATGCCAGAGTATTAGGATACTGAAATGTAGATGCTATCCTATCTCCCATTACGGCACCATTGTAGCTCCATGTTCCAATATATGACCCGATTCCAACTATTGAAACTCCAACTGCACTGATAATTAATGTATTGAACATCCACTTTTTATTTTTTTCATCAGTTGATAAATCCCTAGCTAATAGAAAAATAAAGAAGTAATTTGCATACTTAAGCATTTCTCCTATTGCTAGTCTAGTGTCTACTGCATAGAATATTGATATAAAGTACATAAATACAATACCTATAGCAGTTATATCTATAGGTGACTGTATTAGCTTGTACTCCCTTTTCTTATATTTAGAGCCTATCCAAATTAATGCTAAGGCAAATGATAATACATGGGTAGGCATTAGTTCTTTTTCAAAGTACATACCTCTAAAGAACGGTGGGTATGCTAATAATATACAGAATAGTACTAAAACAATATTTTCAACAGATAATAAAGTTTTTTTATTATATTTTGCAACTTTTGTAGGCATTATTGGCCTCCTAACTTATATGTTTAATATACTTTTATCCCCTTATTTGTATTAAGCTTCAGCTGAGGTCTTCCAATAATGTCTAAAGAAAGCTATAAATACTCCTAGCATTACTCCAAGAACTCCTCCTATTGCTAGATTAAGCACCTTGTTTGGACTTACTGGATTTTTAGGAACTATGGATTTAGAAACTATAGTTATACTCGACTCTCCTACCTCTGTGGCTTCTGCTATTCTAGTAGCTTCATATTTATCTAAGAATGAATCATAGGTGCTTTGAGATAGATTTACCTTTCTTTGAATTAACTTTTCATTATGCTCTTTATCTGCTAATTCTACTTGAAGACTTTCTAACTCTTTCTTAACATCATTGATCTTATCTTCTAGATTTTCCTTTGTCCTATTATAACTAAATTCTATATTTTCTTTTTCTTGCTTTACCCTTGCAGAATCTATTTCATATTGATCTACTTTCTCTTTAAGAGTTAAGTAAGTAGGGTTTATTTCTTCACTTTCCATTTTTATATCTGATATATCCTTTGTAGATGAGTTTGTCTCTTCCTTCACTATATCAGAAAGAGTTGAATCATCTGTAATTGACTTCTCGGTGGTAAGCTTTTCCGGCGTATTACTTAATTGAACCCTAGCACTTTGTAATTCTGCTGATATTTTATTTTCTTCCATTTCTTTATCTAAAAGTTCATCTTTATAATCTATCTCTTCTCTTGACAATCTATCTTTATAGCTATTTAGTTCACTTAGTTTTGAACCCACTTCTGCTCTAAGCTCATCTACTCCTCTAGGCTGAGCTAAAAACTCTTTTAACTCTAATAAAGCTTCATCCAACTTAGTCTTTTCCACCTCAAGCTGAGAATTTATAAAGCTTGAATTCTGTGAAGCTTTATTCTTAGCTAAGTCAGTTATAAAGTATGTGAAGTTCTCAGTCACTGTATTAGCGATTTTTGCTGCCAATTCTGGATCTGTATGACTAGCCTTAACGATTATCAAATTTGTATCTGCTATAGTTTGTAGACTTATCATATTAGCTAGGCTATCTACTGTTATATCTTTTTCAGCTAAATTTAGCTCCTCAATGGTTTTTAACAGTATCTGTGAATTTTTTATCTGCTCCTTATAGGTTTGAAGAGTCATTATTGGATATGATGAAAATGAATTTAAAATCCCATCTATGTTTTCAGATTGGATATCCATATTAGATAATTTATCGGTTGCTAAAGAAGCCATCATTGTTGTTTTAGCTTCATATTTTGGCTCTATTATAAAAAAACTAAAAACAGCCGAAGCTAGTACACATATAACGGTTATTATTGCGATCATTTTCCATCCATCAAGTAAGGTTTCAATTAACTCTCTTAAACTTATTTCATCATAATCTCTCTGATTTATTTGCTCCATCTCTTTCTCTCCTCCTAATTTATATGAGAACTCCTAATATAACTCCACTTCTACATTCTAACATAAATTCCTTCGCTAAAAAATATCTAATTTTGTCACATTTTGTCATATTCTCAAGTTTGTTTACATTAATATATTTTATATATATTCTATATCAACTTTATATATGATGCACTAATTATTATACTAATTAAGTATACCAAAAATTGCCTTAAATTTAAACCTGTCTAGGGTACTAAAACTATTTAATTTTTTTAAAAAAGAGGGTCATAAAAAATACATTTTAAAAATATAATATATAAACTGTTATTGGGACAAGCATTTTAACAAAGGAGGTCCTTATGAAAAAAGATACTATTATCATAGTTTTATTGGCCATTATTTTATCAATTGCATCTATTACTTCTTCAAATTTATTCAAGGAAAAAAATAATGGCAATTATGAGTTTGAAAAAGCTAAAGTATTGCAAATTAATCAAGATAAAACAGAAGAAGATAATGTATTGCCTAATTCCTATTTAGGTTATCAGGATATTAAGGTTAAAATTCTATCAGGGGAGCACGAAGGAGAAGTTTTTAATATTAGAAATTCATTAAGTAGATTATATAATGTCCGTACTAAAGAAAATATGACTATAATAGTTCGATTATTTGTTAAAGACGATATACTACAAAATGTGATTGTGTTTAATTACAGCAGAGAAATTATCATTTTTTCATTAATAGCTTTATTCTTTATTGTATTAATCTTATTTGGAAGAAAAGAAGGAGTAAAGTCTATTATCTCATTGGTGTTTACGTCTATTGTAGTAGTTTTTTTTATGCTTCCTATGATTTTTAGGGGATATGACCCCGTTCCTATAGCTATCATAACAGTAAGTGTGGCAACTATGATAACTTTACCCCTTATAGCTGGATGCACTAGAAAGTCACTTGCTGCAATATTGGGGACAATAGTGGGTATTATTATAGCTGGTATTATATCCTATATAGCAGGTAATCTAGCCCATCTTTCTGGAGTCACTATGGAAGAAGCTGAGGAATTGATATATTTGGCTGGAGATGTGGGATTAAAGGTTAAGGGTCTTATGTTTGCAGGAATCTTGATTGCTAGTCTAGGAGCTGTTATGGATGTGGCTATGTCAATAGCATCATCTATATTTGAAGTGCATAATAATAATCCTAAGCTAAGTAGCAAAGAGCTATTTACTTCTGGTATGAATGTAGGTCGAGATGTGATGGGAACAATGTCTAATACTTTAATATTAGCCTTTGCAGGGGGTTCTCTAAATGTTATGATACTTATTGTAGCCTATCAAATGCCTTATAATCAATTAATCAACTTAGATTTAGTAGGTACAGAGCTTATTCAAGGCTTGGCTGGAAGTATTGGCATAGTATTGACAGTACCATTTACTGCACTAATATCTTCAGTGTTATCAAAGAATAGATTAGATTAATATTTCTAGTAATAAAATGATAAAATTGCAACTCGGATGAAATCTTATATGAATTTATTTAAACTATATTATTTAATTTACTAAGTTAAATGATTGACATATAAAATTCTCTAAAAAATAACCTGGAGAACTATCTCCAGGTTATTTTAATTAGTATCTTATATTTCATCAAGTAAATCTAGTAGCCTATATATAACTACTGCTGATTGGGCTCTAGTTGCTTTTTCTTGAGGTCCGAATGTTCCATCTCCTAGGCCTTTGATTAGCCCCTTATTTGCAGCTAAGGTTACTTCTTCCTTAGCCCAGTCTGAAATTTCATCTTTATCATTAAAGCCTAAATCTTTTACTGTATATATTTCTTCTGGCTTTACATATTTTAGTGCTCTAATCAACATTACAGCCATTTGCTCTCTGGTTATTTCTCCATTTGGATTGAATTTACCGTCATGTCCTGTTACTATTCCTAAACTAGCAGCTATTTCAACTGGCTCTTGATACCAGTCTCCCTGGTTAACGTCGCTAAAGTTTACACTGTTATCATCCATCTCTAAATCTAATGCTTCTACTATAAGCTTAGCAAAGGCTGCTCTTGTAATATTAGCTCTTGGAGCATAACTTTCTTCGTCTATTCCATTAATTATATGTCTTGCTGACAGGACTTCTATTTGTCTTTGAGCCCAAGATATATCTGCTATGTCATTGAACGTTCTTCTATATTCAATTGCAGTATATTTGCTGAAATGGTCTACAATAAACTCTATCTCTCCATCTTTAGTCACCCTACCACCTATATACTCCCAAATCTGTAACGCCTCATTATAGTAGTAGATTCCTAATCTCTGTGGATCTATTACTTTACTTGGATCGTACTCCATTGTGATTGTAAGTGGTTTATTAACTTCTACATTTTGAGTAGTCTCTCCTAATATACTGGTAATACTAAAGTCAAATATATATGCTGCAGGATGAAAATCATCTCCTAGCTGAGATATAATATTTTCTTTTTCATCTTCACTTAACTTCTTAATATTAAATGATAATTGTGATTCTTGCTGAGCTTTTAATGAATCTGGCTCTATTACTATACTTACATCGTCGACTTTTATTTCTAATGCTGTATTATTTTCACTTCCTAATTTTAAAAGCTTTGAGCTCATATTCACCGATGTTTGACTAGAGTTTGAGTCCGTTGATGCATCAATTGTTACTTTTCCATTGCTATTATCTTGTATTTGATCCATAACTCCATTATTGTCTACAACAAAGTTTGTAGTTATATTGCCTTGTGAGTCAGTAGTTATTGTTGCTGTCCCCTGTTGGGTAACTACTTTTTCTTCCTCCTGATTTGATTCTTCAGGTTCTTGGGATTTATCAGAGTTAGAATCTTTTGGATCTGTTGGACTTGGTGTATGTCCTCCAGTAGAACGTTTTTCAACAGTTACATTAAATGTTCCACTTATGTCTCCAATACTTGCAGTTATTACTACACTTCCTTTTCCTTTACCAGTTACCAATCCAGAACTACTAACTGTTGCTATACTGTCATCTGAACTTGACCATATAATATTTGATAGCTCTTGATTTGATGCATCAGAACCATCACTCATCTTACCGTCAACTGTTAACTGTATAGTGTTATTTACCTTTATTTTATTCTTATTAGCTGTGATTGATAGACTTTCTAGCTCAATGTTTATATCTTCATTCCTTATATTAAAGTCTACTATCTTCTCTGCTTCATAGCATTTAAGCTCTATATGATATGTTCCAGTCTTAGCGGTTTCAGACAGTCTAAACTTAACATTAAATCTCCCTTCACTATTGGTTGTATATTGTTCAATATCGTATATTGCCTTACCGTCGTCATTTTTTACAACCATAGTTACTGGTGCATTTGAAAGCGGATTTTCATCAAGATATATTCTTCCTGTTCCTGTTATATACTCATCAATGTCATAATCTTCTTTAGTTAAGTTAAATTCCATAGTATGAACTTTATTTGTATTATCTTCACTTACGCTAAAATTTACTGTCTTTTCTGCCTCATAGGATTTAAGTTCAATATAGTATGTTCCATCTTTTGCTGATTCTGACATTCTAAATTTGATACTGAATTCCCCTTCACTATTAGTTTTGTATTGTTCAATATCATATATTGCTTTTCCACTATCATTTCTTACAACCATAGTCACCGGTGAGTTTGAAAGGGGTGAACCATTGAAATATACAGTCCCTGTTCCCATTATATATTCATCAATGCTATAGTCTGTTTTGTCTAAACTAAATTCCATGGTATGATTTCCATCTGCAAAGGTTGGAACTCCAGCACTTAGAATCATTACTGTTAATAATAAATAAGCTAGTATCTTCTTCATTTCTCCTCCTCCTATCCATCTATTTAGTATAATAGTTTAGTGAAAAGGGACAAGCCCTTTTCACCTTATTCTACTGTAAATTCAAAGGTTCCAACTTCTGATAGAGGAGTTCTATCGGTTAAGTCACTCCATAAATATACCTTGGCAGTATGGGTTCCTTTACTTACACCATTAACCTTAAATCCTAAGGATAAGGACCTTACTTCTTCAGCATCAAGGTCTACCCCATTTACAAATCCAATTGCATAGGTTCTATCTTCAGAATCAACTAACTTAATAATAACTGTACCTGAAATAGCTTCATCTATTATATTAGTAAGCTCTGTATTTACCATAACCACATCTTCTTCTTCGAAATTTTCAGTAAGATTACCGTTTATGTCAGAAGTATTAACTGATGGAATTTCAACTGGATAATCAACTTCCTCTAGTTTAACTATTTCAGTAGTATTTCTTACTCTAATTCTATGGCCTTCTGGGTCTTGAGATGCCAATCCTATTGCACTTACATTGTCTCCTACCTCTATTGATGGATCCCATTTACCAAGAGTTTCAGAATTACCTGTTCCATCTCCGATATATCCATTTACGTAAACCCTTGCTTCACCAGAGCCATCATCTAGATACAATGAATTTTCGGTCATCCTAGTTACAGTTCCTTGAACCTTAACAAGCCAACCTTCATTTTCCTCGAGCATACTATCTCCCGTAGTCATAGTCTTAGGATCTACTAATGTTATTTCATCATCTAGAATAACAACATCATTATTTTCATTTTCTACTGAAAGTTCGGCGTCACCATCATATTGATCAACAACTCCTGTTATCCTAACCTTAGTTCCAAGGGGTAGTGGAGTGGCTGATACACCAAATACCGTTATACCACCAGTTTCATCTTGAACATAAATTACTTCAAAGAATGAATTTTTTGGAGTAACAGCTTCAGATTGGGCAGTTACTCTACCTATAATACTAAATTTTTCACCTAAATGGTCTGGAATACCATCGTTGTCTTTATCTTCTCTTACTTTTGCTATAGTCTTTAACTCAACTTCTTTTGGCTGAACCATCCAATTTATTATATTTTCAGTAATCTGTCTATTTGAATACATATCATCGGATGATGCTGTTTCAAAGTCTGAGAAGAAAATGCTTCCAGCTACTATGATTCTAGCTCCATTTGATAACTCTTCAGCACCAATTACTTTTACATCTCCCATAGTAACTGGTACGTTATCTCCTTGATAATCTGAATCTAAGGTTTCAGTAGTTTCATGTCCTTTTACTAGCCAATCTATAGCTTCATCGCTTCCTCCATCCTTTGTGATGACAGAACATCCGCTATAGAAGCTATACGTTGTGCCTTCAGGTACATTTTCAGCCAAGTTATACTTTGTAGATTCATATTTATCAAAGTATAATCTATATGGTTGACCACCATTGGTAGTGTCGTCTACTACTTCGTCATCATTAACCCTTAGGTTAGTTCCTACAGCTTCTAATATCTTATTTAGCTGAACTCCATTGCTATATTCTCCTGTTCCATCCTTATAGTCAGCCCTAGAAGCAACGATTAATGGTCCGCCATTATCAGTGTATTCCTTTATAGCTGCTACTTCTGAATCGGTATATAAAGATTTAGTTAAGTCATAGTCTGGGTCATCAGTACTTTGTGGGTCTGTTATAATTAATAATTGTGCATTCTCTAAATCTTCCGATGTAAGCTCATCTTTATTTTCGACTAACATAAATTTATTTTCTTTAAATATATCTTTTAATGTTTCATATTTCCCTGCATAGTACCCACTTATATATGCATTGTAATGTCCTGTATCTAAAACTATCTTAGTTACATCTTCAGGATCGGCATATGTAACAGATGTACTACTGTGGAATACCTTATCAACTCCATCAATATTTATAGTTGTCTGAGCATAAATATTATACTCTCCTACCTCATCAGAGGTCCATTCCATCGTTGCTAATCCTGTAGAGCCCGATGTAATAGTTCCGACTGTGGATTCTCCTATTTTATTATCTGTTTCAATTGAATCTTTATAGAATTCAACCTTAATATCATTTATCATATTTGGACCATTGTTATATACTGTTGCATTAATTTCAATTGGCTTATTTACTATTTGTGGGTCTTGGGATACTTCTACTTTTGATATACCAACTGGTGTTACTTCATCGGTCCAGACTGGAGCTGTTACTGCTATATCTTTATCTCCTTGGTCCACTCTAACGTAGTAGTAGCTGTATTGTGGGTCTAGCTCAAGCTCCCAAATAGCTTCATTATTTTCAAAAGTCTTTGAAGCCACTTCTACTCCACCATTTGATATAATTGAAACTTTGCCTATTTCATCTGTTTCATCTGGGTCATTAATTTCTATAGATATATCTAGTGATTCTGGATCATCTAAAGTAGTTCCCATAATATTACCATTCACCTTATATATAATCTCAAGATTCTTATCCTCCGTTGCGTAGAACCTTAGGTTACGAATGCCATCGTAGATATTTGACCTAGTTAATTCAGGCGCAAGTACTACTGTTCTAGCATCATTTGAGGTTATCCATTGTCCTTTATGATTATCTTGGTTGTTAGATGGTCCTAAATGCCATCCTTTGTCTAGTGCTCTAGTATAATAATCGTAACTTGGGAAGTATCCACTTCCTCTGATAGGTCCTTCACCATTTCCTACTTCTATAAGGTGTACAACATTGTCTGCTGATTCACTGTAAAAACTAAAATCAGCAAAATCACCAAAGGTTTTTCCTGGGTGATTTAGTTGTGATAATGAATCAGTGTCTGCAGCAATATGCTCATAATATGCAGGCAAATCCATATTACTATTAGTTCTTGATGAGAACCAAGGTGTATTAAAGGTATTGATATGACCCCATCCACCTGTACTTCCGCTCCAAGTCATTTCAAAGCCTGCTAAAGCCACGAATTCTCCATCTGAATTATAGGAATCTGCAACTGTATGCATTTCCTTCCATTCGTCACTGGTAGACTGACTCACATTTGTGATGTTTTCATTAGCTCTATCAGATTCATTATCAAACCAGTTAGAGTGATCTGTTACTGCAAAGAAATCTGCTTGCCCTTCATCCCTTGCCCAAGAATAAGCATCATCTAAACTACCTTGACCATCGGATACATTTGTATGGCTATGAAGCTGTCCATAATAGAAGTTATATTCTTCTTCACCTATGTTAAATGTCCATGTGAATGAGGTGTCATTTCCTACAGTATCACTTACTTCTACTGTTACTTCATGGGCTCCTAATTCTAGATCTTGCTCAGGATAATAGGATACACTGTCTTCTTTTACAGTGGCTCCCGTGGTTACATCTATTCCATCCAATAATATCTTAACCGTATCAGTATCTATTCCAGATAGGTCATTAAACTCTGCCCTTATACCTGGTTTAGTTTCAGTATCAAGTAAAACTTCATCATCAGATGGTATTACAGTCGTAATCTCAGGACCTGAAATATCATCATCTGTTATTGTTACTTCATAAGGAGTGTTAGTGTCCTCTGGAGATGTTATGGTATTAGTTCCATCAGTAGCTTCGATATAATATGCTATACCATCTGTGGATAGTTGATCTTTTGATATCATTGCACTATATTCTCCATCGGATAGATTCATATCTATAGTTTCATATTCTGTAGTTCCTGTTACTTTGTAATAGAGCTTAACATTTGAAACTTGCCTATCATCTGTAACTGATGCTTTAATTTCAAGGTCTTGACCTATATTCCCTTCTGTTACTGCTATATGAGTAATAACTGGTGCTTCTGTATCTGGTCCTAAGTCAGTTTTTGTAACATCATCAGCTTTTCTTACATATAGCTGATAGTCATTAAACTGAGATACTATAGCTACCACATCTACTTTATCTCCCTCAGTTATATCTGTTAATTCTGGTATCCTGTATACGTTCACACTATTACCGAGATCATCACTAAGAGATGTGTTGCCGGATGTGTTTATTGCCCCTATTGTCACATTTGACACTTTTACTAGTTCACCCTCATATTCTTCACCTATTTGATCTATCGTTATTTCTTGTGGTTCGGGTAAAGGATTTGCTGAGGATATCTTTTCTACTGTATAATTTTTTAGCTCAAGTAATCCATTATATTCTGTAACTGTACCTGTTACCTTTACTAAATCACCTTCTGCTATCTCTATATCATCTGATTGGTTGTATAAATTAATCCCTGCTGTTTCGTCTTGGATATATACATTGCCACTGGCCGAGGTTATTATCCCTTCAACTGTAACTATGGTATTAGAAGGTTCCTGTCTAGCCTGAATTATGGTCATTTCTTCTATTAAGCTATACTCAAATTCTGAAATGTCACTATCTTCTAAGCCATCCTTACTAGCATAGGTTTTTATAGTCAAAGGCTCATTAACTGCTATAGGGCTGTTGTCGTTAAATACTTCATAGGATACATCATTATTACCATCTGCATATACCGCATAATATACTGTAGCATCCTCCGTATCAGTGGATAACATAATCTCTGTTCCTTTTTGTACTTGTCCAGCCATAGGTGATGCAGTAACATTTTCAACTTTCTCTGGTACTGGCTCTTCGTCACCAAATCCATCCATAGTATGACTACCTAAGTATGTGAAGGTATCCTTAGGATAAACATCCCATTCAGCTGTCGGGTCGAATGGATTACTAGAGTCAGTATCTCCTGATACTACACTACTCTTTCGAACTAATGTGTGGTCTTTTGCTTCCTCGTTAGTTCCCCACCCGTCACCCGGGTCTACTCCAACTTGACCAAACACATCTATAATTTGTCCATTATTTTTAAGTATTAATGTGTCATCTCCATTAAAGTTTGCAACTCCACTAGTTGCATTTGATATACTCTTCATTTCATCGTTAGCAGAGCTATTTACAATAATGTAAACATTACCACTTTCAAGACTACCATCTAAAGTCGTAGTACTACCTGCCGAGGTATTGCCATTACTGTAAAGCTCTACAGTATATTGAGATAAATCAACATCACTGCCTGTACCATTAAATATTTCTATACCTTTATTGTTACTACTACCTTCTATATACTCTGAGAAAAATAAATCTGTGGCACTTGCCGCATTTACTCTATCTGGTATACTTAATCCAATTAAATTAGTTAAAATCATTGTTATAACTAATAACAGATTTAACCCTTTGGATATTTTTCTATTCAATTTTAACCCTCCTATCTTTCATTATAAAACTGATTAAAGTAAATTTTATTCGTAAGTACCTTTTTAGTTTTCCTTGCTTTATCCGTGAATCTGTTTCTCTAAGATATTCTTTTTTTAGTAAGTTTACTTTTTTATTTTATTATTTATCATTAGTGAAATTTCTTAAAATCCTTTGTTATTTCACCATACTATTCCTCCCTTTGTACAAGTTTTATTCTTAATATGTCTATGCCTTTAAAAAAGTTATATTACTATTCTCTTATCCTTTGCTTTTATAAATATAAAAAGGTAATAGCTAGAAAATCAGTATTTTCTAACTATTACCTTTTCTTTATTATTATAAGCTTTAATAATATTTTGCGTTTTTATATTCTATTCTTGATCAACTAACCCAAACATTAATGTACCTTTACATGCTACTTGTCCATCTACATAGGCAATTGCACTGGCCTTTCCTATTCCTCTTCTCATAGTAATAAGCTCAACTTCCATTCTAAGGGTATCTCCTGGTCTGACTTGTTTCTTAAATCTCACTTTATCAATTCCAGTAAACACACCTAGCTTACCTTTATTCTCTTCCATAGTCATTACTGTAACTGCTCCTACCTGTGCCATTGCTTCGACTATAAGCACTCCTGGCATAAGTGGATTTCCTGGAAAGTGACCTTGAAAGAAAGGTTCATTTATTGTTACATTCTTAATCCCTACAGCTTTCTTCCCTTCTTCTATTTCAATTATCTTATCCACTAGTAAGAATGGGTATCTGTGAGGTATTAGCTTTTGTATCTCCATGCTATTTAGCATATGTATCAACTCCTTATCTTTTTCTGTTTATTCTACGTTTTCAAGTTTTTTGCTAATTTCAATTATTCCTGTATTATTTAAAATAGTTTTTATAGCAAGATAATTCACATCAATCTGCAACTTATCAATTTTATTTTCTATGTTATTCAGTCTATCATTAGTGACCTCTTTACTGTCATATAATCCCCTGATTTTATCGCTTATTTCCTCTTCAATCTTTATTTCTAATCTCTTGATTGATTGGCCATTAGCTTTGATACCTTCAGCATTAGCTTTAATTGCTTTTCTATTCTCTTTGATTGCTTCGGTGTTAGCTTCAATTGCTTTCCTATTTTCTTTGATTTCCTTAGTATTCGTCTCGATTTTCTCTCTATTCTGCTGTATTTCACTTTTAAGTTCTTTTCTTGTACCTTGCAATTCTAAGTATATTTTCTCTAGTAGGTCAAAGGTTTTGTCTTCCATACCATCACCCCATTTGTTTTATAACTTTATCATATCATATAATTAGAGTTTGTACTTATTCTACATTTTTTGAAAGTTAAAAATATTTAACATCATTCTTTTAAAGATTGGTGATAGCATATATTATTAGAGGTATAGTTCCTATACTTAATAGTGTTGTCAAAAATATCCCCTGTGATGCAAGCCTATAGTCAGAATCATATTTTCTAGCAAATATTGCTGCATTAGCCGCTGCTGGCATACTGCTTAATATGATAAGAATGCTGGAAATCATCTCTGGTATATTCATAAATTTAAATATAAATATTAGGGATAAAGGAATTAAGATTAGTCTAATAATAGAGATAATAAACAATCTAGCATTTCCTAACATTTCTTTAAATTTAGCATCTCCTAATAATGATCCAACTAGCATCATAGCTAAAGGTGTTGTAGTATCCCCTATAAGCTCTAACGGTCTATAAATAACATATGGAAGTTCTATTGAAAATATAAAGAGACTAAATCCAATTAATACTGATATAATCCCTGGATTAATTAGCATTTTAAAATTTATCTTTTTATCTTTTTCTTGACTTATAAATATTATCCCCAATGTCCATAACAAAATATTGAATAAAAGATTAGATATGGCTCCATAGAATACGGCTATTTCACCGAATACAGATAATAATATAGGGTACCCCATAAACCCTACATTAGGAAATATAACTAAAAATTGATATACTCCTTTTTGTGGATTCTCAGCGTGAAATAACTTCATAAAAATTACCGAAACCAATATCATAAATATATACATAAAAGAACCATATAAAAGAATTTTCAAACTATTATCAAGTATTTCCTTTGAAAATTCATAGTTCATTGCCGTTATTAACAATGCAGGAAGAGTAACATATATTATTAAGCCAGTAAGTCCCTTTCCTAATTCATCAGTTATAATTTTAAACTTCTTTAGTGCAAAACCTATTACTATCAATATGAATAATACTGTTACTTGCTGTAATACTACAGTGAATTCCATGATTTTTTCCTCCTTTACTACCATGTACAGTATACTATATATAGTATTATGATTACAATATTAAGTGTATAATTGCAACAAAAAAGAGAAGGTTATTCCTTCTCTAAAGATTCCCTCTATTCTGTTTCATTTGCTGATATATTATCTTTGCTAATCCAATGCCTTGATTCTGACTTTGAGAGATATTCTTAGCTATTTCTTGGTCATACATATCTTCAAATATTTCTTCCCCTTGACTCTTCTCAACAAGACCGCCTTCTGGCACAGTTGCTCGCATTTGCTTAAGCATCATATGAACAAAGATTGATTCAAACTCTTGACAAGCCTTCATAAGATGCTTATCTTCCTTGGCATTCTCCAATTTCTTCTTAAGATTTTCTGTGCTATTTTTATTGGACTGAGCGTTTGTCTTATCTACAATATTTCCTATATTTACATTCCCAATTCCAGGCATGAAATCACCTCTCTTGTTTTCCTAACCTTTTTCCCAGATTATGTATTATAATTATAAAACACTAGGTAATGATTATTATAATTCAACTAGAAATCTTACTGGTATTTTATATTATAATTTCTTACTATCTTTTCAAATTATTAGCCCCTTGAAGCATTTCATCAGCAGCTTGTATAGTTTTTGAGCTAGTTTCGTATGCCCTTTGAGCAGAAATCATTTTAATCATTTCATCTACCACCTGAACATTAGACATTTCTAGATACCCTTGAAGTATACTACTATCCATCTCGTCGGCATCTATAGCTATCTCTTCTCCTGATGCCTCTGTAGCTTTATAAAGGTTTCTACCTTCGCTAAGAAGTCCTTCTGAGTTCATGAAATCTACTATTTTAAGTCTTCCTAGTTCGACAGTTTCATCATCTTCATCCTTGGCAGTTATATAGCCTTGCTCATCTATTGACAAATCCTTCATTTCTTGATCTATAACTATAGTATTATCGTCTTCATCTAGTACAAAATGTCCATCTGATGTTACCAATGAAGCTTCATCACCATCTATACTTAGCTTAAAGCTCCCATCTCTAGTATATCGAGCTTCTCCATTAGGCATTAACACAGCGAAAAATCCTGGACCGTCTAAGGCTAAATCTAAAGTATTTTGTGTTTCCATTACACTCCCAGTCTTAAAATCTCTAGTAGTTGCTGACGCCATAACTCCATGACCTACTTCAAGATTTACAGGTCTACCTTGTTCATCATTGAGATTAGATTTTCTCATAGTTTCATATAAAAGGTCTTTAAACTCAAGTCTTTGAGTCTTATAGCCTGTAGTATTTACATTTGCTAAATTATTCGAAATAGTATCTATATTTAATTGTTGCCCCTTCATTCCTGTTGCTGCAGTCCATAGCGAACGAATCATCTTAATTGCTCCTTTCAAGTTTAAGTAACTTTATACTTCTAATACAAGTCACTTATATTATCGACAGCATTTATTCTTTCTTTAGTATTTAAATTTTTGCAATTTCATTTATAGCTTTTCCAAGCATTTCATCATGGGATCTAATGATTTTTTGATTTGATTCATAATTTCTCATAAGTGTGATCATTTTCACCATTTCTTTAATGGTATCTACATTTGAACCTTCTAAATAACCCCTTATAACTTGTCCATTAAATTCCGATTCTTGAGGCTCTACACCTTCTTCTAGCTTATATAAGTTATTTCCCTGTTTTCTTAAGTCTTCAATATTATCTAGAGTAACAATATCTAGAGAGTCGATTGCCTCTCCGTTATTAATAATTTGTCCTTTTTCATTTATGGTAAAATCGTCGCCCTCAGCAACAATAGATCCATATTGACCTAATACAAAATATCCTTCTGTAGTGATCAATTCACCATTTTCATTTAATGTGAATGAGCCGTCTCTAGTATACATGTCTCCTTGAGGAGTATGTACTTTGAAAAATCCGTCTCCTTTTAAGGCAAAATCAAGCTGATTTCCAGTCTGTCTTAAATCACCTTGGATAAAATTAGTTGCAACTCTATCAAGTCTAACTCCGCCACTGGTAGTACCGATAACATTTGGAAGAGGAAAGCTAACAAGATTATCCATAACTTGTCCGTTAGATACTACTCTACCATCTTGTGTAATTTCAATATTACTATCTTCAACCCTTATCCTGCCATTTTGTCCTAGTACATAGTTTTCTCCCTGTGTTTTTATTTTGCCGTTATTATCCTTGAAATAAGTCCTTAAGTATCCATCATCATCAACTACAAAGTTCATTTCTCGATTATGACTTATACCTTCAGGGGTTTCAATTTTAAAATAACCTGAATTAATCGATAGAGAATATACATCACCATTTTGTGTAACTTCTACTCCTTTAAAAGGTGTTGTTCTATTTCCAGATAAACCATCATTAATTTTAGATAATAAAACCTCAGGAAATGATTGGGATATTACTACGTCTTTCTTATATCCAGTAGTATTAATATTAGCGATATTATTTGATACAGCATCGAGTCTTTTTTGATTCAATAATAGGGCTGTTGTAGATGAATACAATCCGTTATTCATAAAAGGCACTCCTTTATATTATATAGATGTAATTAATGTCAAATTATGTCTAACTATCTTATTTTTAATTCTATTTGGTATAAGTATTAATGTCAATCCTAATTTATTACCATTTATATATTTTTTCTTGACTTAAAAGCCTCTTTGTCTTTCAGTTTCACCAGTAGTTCCATTCTCAAGGACATCAATCCAA
>NZ_JAETGO010000032.1 GCF_016765695.1 Sporosalibacterium faouarense
CTATTCGTGAAGGTGGAAGAACAGTAGGAGCTGGAGTTGTTACTAAGATAGTTGAGTAATTAGATATAAAAGACTAGGTCTTTTGACCTAGTCTTTTTAAAATAAGATGTCTAAAATATTAAGGTTTTAGTATTTTCTCATCTTTTATGGAAATAATATTTTAAAGCTAGACCAAAATATGTATGAATTGCAATTTTTTATTGACATGCTTTTTATAATGTGATAGTTTATATAAAGTAATGTAGTTATATGATTGGGTATTTGTGCCCGTATATAAAGAATTTGTATATATAAGAAGAAGTATTCAATGTGGCAGGAGGTGCGAATTGTGAGAGTGAAGATAAGACTTGCTTGTACAGAGTGTAAGCACAGAAATTATGATACGACAAAAAATAAAAGAACTGATTCTGGAAGAATTGAACTAATGAAATATTGTCCTAACTGCAAAAAGCACACTAATCATAAGGAAACTAAGTAATTAAGAGTAATTTAAATAAACAAGTAAGGATGTGAAGTTATATGGCAGCACAAAGCAGTTCTAACAAAGGTGGAGTAAAAAGAATAGGTAACTTCTTTAAAAGTACAAGAGCTGAATTAAAGAAAGTAAGCTGGCCAAACAAAAAAGAACTGATCAATTATACAATTGTAGTTTTTGCTGTTTGTGCACTAATATCTTTTGTTGTTTGGTTATTAGATACTGGTTTTCACGAACTTTTGCAAGTAATTGTATAAAAATTCTTATGTAATAAGGTTTTATTATTTATAGAACCACGACTCTTAAAATACTTAATTCTAATCAGATAGTACTTTTAAAATATGAGGATATAAGGGAGGTAAGAGTCCTATTATTAGGTCTCTGAATGCTATGACAGATAAGTCAGATAAAGCAAAATGGTATGTAGTTCATACTTATTCCGGACATGAAAAAAAAGTTCAGGCTAACATAGAAAAGCTTGTAGAAAATAGAGGAATGCAGGATGTAATTTTTGAAGTAAAGGTACCCACGGAAGAATACGTAGAGAACAAAAATGGCAAAAAGAAGATTAAAGAAAGAAAAATGTTCCCAGGATATGTGTTAGCTAAGATGATAATGAACGATGAATCATGGTACCTTATTAGAAATACTCGAGGCGTAACGGGCTTTGTTGGCCCTGGGTCTAAACCTGTACCACTTACAGAGCAAGAAGTAAGAGCTTTAGGTGTACAAGAAGCATTACCTAATATAGATATTGCAGTAAAAGATAATGTAAAGGTTGTTTCCGGACCATTTGAGAACTTTATTGGAACAGTTGAAAGTATTAACATGGAAAAGAGAAAGCTTAAGGTTTTCGTTTCAATGTTTGGTAGGGAAACTTTAGTGGAACTAGACTTTGATCAAGTAGAAAAATTATAATAATATACTAACCATAAGGTATAACCTAAAACTGTTAATAAAGCTATTAAAGCTTTTTTATAGATATAAGATGCTTATATTTAGTGGGAGGGGTAAACCCGACTAACCACAAATTTGCAAGGAGGTGTAAAGACATGGCAAAGAAGGTTGCAGCTGTTGTTAAATTACAAATACCAGCTGGTAAAGCGACTCCAGCACCACCTGTAGGTACTGCATTAGGTCCACATGGTGTTAATATCATGGGATTCTGTAAGGAATTTAATGCAAAAACTGCAGATCAAGCTGGGATGTTAATACCAGTTGTTTTAACAGTATACCAAGATAGATCATACAGCTTTATCACTAAGACTCCTCCAGCTGCTGTATTAATTAAAAAAGCAGTAGGATTGGAAAAAGCTTCTGGAGAGCCAAACAGAAAGAAAGTAGCGACAATAACTCAAGATCAAATTAGACAAATTGCAGAAACAAAAATGCCTGATTTAAATGCAGGTAGTATAGAAACTGCAATGAGTATGATTGCTGGAACAGCAAGAAGTATGGGAATTGTTGTAGAGGACTAAGAAATAAGTGGGAGGTCTAAACCGTTAATACCACGAGGGAGGTTGTAAATATGCCAAAAAGAGGCAAGAATTATCAAAATAGCATTAAGGAATTTGATAGAGAAGCAGTATATGATACACATGAAGCTATTGAATTAGTACAAAAAACAGCTAAAGCAAAGTTTGACGAAACAATTGAATTGTCTGCTAGACTTGGAGTTGACCCAAGACATGCTGACCAACAAGTAAGAGGAGCAGTAGTTTTACCTCATGGTACTGGTAATACTAAGAGAGTTCTTGTTTTTGCTAAAGGAGATAAAGCCAAAGAAGCAGAAGCAGCAGGAGCTGACTTTGTTGGAGCTGATGAATACGTAAATAAGATTCAAAATGAAAACTGGTTTGACTTTGATGTTGTTGTTGCAACACCTGATATGATGAGTGTTGTAGGTAGATTAGGTAGAGTATTAGGTCCTAAGGGATTAATGCCAAATCCAAAGTCTGGTACTGTTACATTTGACGTTGAAAATGCAGTTAATGAAATAAAAGCAGGTAAAGTAGAGTATAGAGTAGATAAGACTAGTATAGTTCACGTAGTAATTGGTAAAGCTTCATTCGGTACTGAAAAGCTTGAGGAAAACTTTAACACTATAATGGATGCTATCGTAAAAGCAAGACCTGCTGCTGCTAAGGGAAGATACCTAAGAAGCGTTGTTATTTCAAGTACTATGGGACCTGGAATAAAAATCAACCCGCAAAAATTAATGGATAAATAAATTTTGTGTTGACAACATAAGTTATTATTGATAGAATAATAAACGTTGTAAATACGATAATAAATTTAATATAGATTGATTAACCGTAGACAGTAGGTGCCATTTGGTTTAAATTGTTAGCCTACCGAGGTTGAGTATTTGATACACTTGATTCCTATGTTTTAAGATATCAATGACCTCTCCGTGTCTACGGAGAGGCTTTTTATTATTCATTACTTTTTATAGGAGGAGGTGGCAAAAGCATGAGTTCAATAATAGAACAGAAAAAACTTGTAGTTCAAGAAATCAAAGACAAAATTGACAAAGCCGACTCGATAGTTCTTGTTGATTATAGAGGTCTTAATGTTGAAGAAGTTACTGAATTAAGAGAGAAGTATAGAGAAGCAAATGTTGATTATAAGGTTTATAAAAATACAATGATGAGATTTGCTTTCAAAGAAGCTGGGTTAGAAGAATTCAATAAATTCTTAACTGGGCCTAATGCGGTAGCTTTTGGTTATGAAGATGCGGTAGCACCAGCTAAGATAACTAGTGAATTCGCTAAAGACCACAAAGCTCTTGAGATAAAGGGTGGAATCGTTGATGGCAAGCTTATGGACTTAGAAGGAGTTAAGGCATTAGCAGACCTACCTTCAAGAGAAGTTCTTATAGCTCAAGTACTTGGTGGATTAAATGCACCAATATCTGGATTTGCAAATGTACTTCAAGGTACAATGAGAAACTTAGTATACGCTCTAAATGCTGTTAGAGAAAAGCAAGAAACAGCACAAGCATAAATCAACAAAATAAAAAATAAAAAAATTATAATAAATTTACGGAGGGATTTAGAAATGGCAAGTGAAAAAATTCAAAATTTAATTGAAGAGGTTAAGAATCTTACAGTATTAGAATTATCAGAATTAGTAAAAGAATTAGAAGAAGAGTTTGGAGTAAGCGCTCAAGCACCTATGGCTATGGCAGCTATGCCAGCAGCTGGAGCAGCAGGTGGAGCAGAAGAAGAGCAAACTGAATTTGATGTTATCTTATCAAACGTAGGTAGCGGAAAAATTAAAGTAATTAAAGCTGTTAGAGGAATTACTGGTTTAGGATTAAAAGAAGCTAAAGAACTTGTAGATAACGCTCCTAAGGCAATAAAAGAAGGCGTGTCTAAAGAAGATGCTGAAGATATCAAGAACCAATTAGAAGAAGCTGGAGCTTCTGTAGAAGTAAAATAATAACTTTGATTAAAAGACAGCTCTGGGAAAATCCCAGAGTGTCTTTTTATTAATAAAGAGGGTTTCATTTTAATGGAGTCCTTTTTTATTGCAATTCGCCTAAGCAATAAATCTTACCAATCAAACTATTTCTTATCTAGTTAATTCAAATAAAATTCAGAAAAAGGTAATCTAAAACATTATAAAAGAATTGCTTGACAACTTTACATCAGTGTGATAGTATTATTTAATGCGTAATAGGCTAAAATTGGCATAATACTTGAATAAAATATTTCCTACTTGGAAATATTATAATAGATATGTTATGATGCAAAATTTACCAAAAGTAGTTTTTTTTACTTTTGGGTATTTTACTGTTGAATAAGGGGTGAATTATATGGTGCATCCTGTTTCTCTAGGCAAACGGGAGAGAATGAGTTATTCACAAATTAATGAAGTGTTAGATTTACCAAATTTAATTGAAGTTCAAAAAAGGTCCTATGATTGGTTTTTAGGTGAAGGACTTAAAGAAGTTTTTGAGGACATATCACCAATACAGGACTATACTGGAAACCTTATTTTGGAATTCGTTGACTATTTTGTTAGCGGAGAACCTAAGTATGATGAAGAGGAATCTAAAGAGCGCGACGTTACATATGCGGCACCACTAAAGGTAAAAGTTCGTCTTATTAATAAGGAAACTGGTGAGGTTAAGGAACAAGAAGTATTTATGGGTGATTTTCCATTAATGACGGAGAAAGGTACTTTCATTATTAATGGAGCAGAAAGAGTTATTGTTAGTCAGCTAGTAAGATCACCAGGGGTATATTACAACAGCGAGATGGACAAAACAGGTAAGAAGTTATTCTCTGCTACAGTAATACCTAATAGAGGAGCTTGGCTTGAATATGAAAGTGATTCAAATGATATAGCCTATGTTAGAGTGGATAGAACTAGGAAACTACCTCTTACTGTGTTATTAAGAGCTTTTGGATATGGTTCAGATGCAGAAATTCTTGAACTACTTGGTGAGAGTGAACAAATTTTAAAGACATTAGAAAAAGACAATACTAAAACCCAAGAAGAAGGGTTATTAGAAATCTATAAGAGACTAAGACCAGGAGAACCACCTACTGTTGATAGTGCTAATTCTTTAATTAATTCTCTATTTTTTGATGCAAAGAGATATGACTTAGCAAAAGTAGGTAGATATAAGTTTAATAAAAAGTTGGCTCTTAGACACAGGATAGTAAATAGAAGGGCTGCAGAAAATATTATTGATCCTAATACTGGAGAAATACTAGTAGAAAGTGGAGAGAAGATTGTTAGAAAGAATGCCCTTAAAATTGAAGGATTAGGAATAAATACTGTAGATGTTTATACAGAAGAAAATAGAATTGCTAGGGTAATAGGCAACCATTTTGTTGACGTTAAGGCTTTTGAATTACCTTTCTCTTTAGAAGATTTAGGATTAAGAGAAAAGCTTTATTATCCAGTTATGAAGGAAATATTAGAAGAGTATTCCGATGAAGAAGAAATTAAAAACGCTATTAAAGATAGGATTCGCGAATTGTCACCTAAACATATTTTGATTGCAGATATTATAGCATCTGTTAATTATCATTTTAATCTATTCCAAGAAATAGGTAATGTTGATGACATTGACCACCTAGGCAATAGAAGAATTCGTTCGGTAGGTGAATTATTACAAAATCAATTTAGAATCGGATTAGCAAGAATGGAAAGAGTCGTAAGAGAAAGAATGACTATTCAAGATATTGATGTTATAACTCCTCAAGCTTTAATTAATATTAGGCCTGTGGCGGCATCAATTAAAGAATTCTTTGGTAGCAGTCAGCTGTCACAATTCATGGATCAAACCAATCCTTTATCTGAATTGTCTCATAAAAGAAGAATGTCAGCCCTTGGACCTGGTGGGTTAAGCAGAGATAGAGCTGGATTCGAAGTTAGAGACGTACACCATTCTCATTATGGAAGAATGTGTCCAATCGAGACACCTGAGGGTCCAAACATTGGATTAATTACATCTTTATCTACTTATGGTAGAATAAATGATTATGGTTTCATTGAAGCACCTTATAGAAGAGTTGACCAAGAAAGAGGTGTTGTGACTAATGAAATCGAATATCTGACTGCTGATCAAGAAGATGATTTCATTATAGCTCAGTCTAATGAAGAATTAGATGAAGAAGGTAAATTTGTAAACAAGAAGGTTATCGTAAGGGCACAAAACGGTGTAATTGATGTTGTTCCAAGGGAAGAAATAGACTATATGGATGTTTCTCCTAAACAAATCGTATCAGTAGCTACATCTATGATACCTTTCTTGGAAAATGATGATGCTACCAGAGCTCTAATGGGTGCCAACATGCAGAAACAGGCAGTTCCATTGTTGAAGGCAGAAGCACCTATTGTAGGAACCGGTATGGAGTATAAAGCAGCGAAGGACTCTGGATCAGTAGTGCTTACTAAGAGTGATGGACTGGTTACAAGGGTAACTGCTAATGAAATAACTATTAAAAGAGATGAAGATGGACAGTTAGAGAAGTATAAGCTTCTTAAATTTAAACGCTCAAATCAAGGTACTTGTGTTAATCAAAGACCAATTGTTGAGAGTAATGAAAAAGTTAAAAAAGGCCAAGTTATAGCTGATGGTCCTTCAACTGATCTTGGAGAAATCGCATTAGGAAAGAATCTATTAATTGGATTTATGACTTGGGAAGGCTATAACTATGAGGATGCTATATTAATAAATGAAAAGTTAGTAATTGAAGATGCATTGACATCTATTCACATAGAAGAATATGAATCTGACGCAAGAGATACTAAGCTTGGCCCAGAGGAAATAACTAGGGATATACCAAATGTAGGAGAAGACTCTCTTAAGAACCTAGATGAGAGAGGTATTATTAGGATTGGTGCTGAGGTTAAAGCCAATGACATCCTAGTAGGTAAAGTTACTCCAAAGGGTGAAACTGAGCTTACGGCAGAAGAGAGATTGTTAAGAGCAATATTTGGTGAAAAAGCTAGGGAAGTTAGAGATACATCTCTAAGAGTTCCCCACGGTGAAGAAGGAATAGTAGTAGATGTTAAAGTCTTCACTAGAGATAATGGTGATGAACTGTCTCCAGGAGTAAATCAACTTGTTAGAGTTTATGTTGCTACCAAACGTAAGATAAACGTAGGAGATAAGATGTGTGGTAGACATGGTAATAAAGGGGTTATCTCGAGGATATTGCCTCAAGAAGATATGCCATATCTTCCAGATGGAACGCCATTAGATGTTGTACTTAATCCACTAGGTATACCATCTCGTATGAATATTGGTCAGGTACTAGAAGTTCACTTGGGAATGGCTGCTAAAGCATTAGGTTGGATGATAGCTACTCCTGTATTTGATGGAGCTCATGAGGATGATATTGAAGAAGCATTGAAGGATGCTGGATATTCTGAGACAGGTACAATACAACTAAAAGATGGAAGAACTGGTGAACTATTTGATAACCCAGTTACAGTTGGGTATATGTACATGCTTAAGCTGCATCACCTTGTTGATGATAAAATTCATGCTAGGTCCACTGGTCCTTACTCACTAGTAACTCAGCAACCTCTAGGAGGTAAAGCTCAGTTTGGAGGTCAGAGATTTGGTGAGATGGAAGTTTGGGCTTTAGAAGCATATGGTGCTTCGTATACATTACAGGAAATTTTAACTGTTAAGTCAGATGATGTAGTAGGGCGTGTTAAGACCTATGAAGCAATAGTTAAAGGGGAAAACATTCCAGAGCCTGGAATACCTGAATCATTTAAGGTATTGATTAAGGAATTACAAAGTTTATCCTTAGATGTTAAAGTATTATCAGAAGGGGATAGTGAAATAGAAATCAAAGAATCCGTGGATGATGAAATCAGCGAATTAAACATTGGCTTAGATAAGCGAGAAGATTCTGGTGATGAAGATTTAGCAGACCCAGATGATGATTACGAAGAAGACGATGATTATGAAGATGATGACGATTACGATGACGATAATGATAATGATGACTATGATGATTACGACGATGACGATGATTATTAAAACTAATTATATATGTTAGATAAGTAAGGGAAAAAATTACTTATAGAAGGGAGAGAAAGCTCCTTGTTAGAACTGAACAATTTTGATTCAATAAGAATTGGGCTAGCGTCTCCAGAAAAGGTAAGAAGATGGTCAAGAGGAGAAGTAAAAAAGCCCGAAACAATTAACTACAGAACGCTAAAACCAGAAAAAGAAGGGCTTTTCTGTGAAAAAATCTTTGGTCCGACTAAGGACTGGGAGTGTCACTGTGGTAAGTACAAAAGAGTAAGGTATAAAGGAGTAGTATGTGACAGATGTGGTGTTGAGGTCACAAAATCAAAGGTTAGAAGAGAAAGAATGGGTCATATTGAATTGGCAGCTCCAGTATCTCATATTTGGTATTTTAAAGGGATACCAAGTAGAATGGGCTTAATAATGGATATGTCACCAAGATCTTTAGAGAAAATATTATACTTTGCTTCTTATATTGTAATTGATCCAGGTGATACGCCACTTTCTCAAAAGCAATTATTAAGTGAAGGTGAGTACAGAGAAGCAATAGAAAAGTATGGAAGAAGCTTCAGAGCAGGTATGGGAGCTGAAGCTGTTAAAGAATGCTTAGCTAATATTGACTTAGAAAAAGAAGTAAAAGAGTTGAGAATGGCTCTTAAAGAAAGTTCAGGTCAGAAGAGAGTAAGAATTATAAGAAGATTAGAGGTTGTAGAAGCTTTTAGACAGTCAGGAAATAGACCTGACTGGATGATATTGGACGTTATTCCAGTAATACCACCTGATTTAAGACCAATGGTACAGCTTGATGGTGGTAGATTTGCAACATCAGATTTAAATGATTTATATAGAAGAGTTATTAATAGAAATAACAGATTAAAGAGACTACTTGATTTAGGAGCACCAGATATCATTGTTAGAAATGAAAAAAGAATGCTTCAAGAGGCTGTAGATGCCTTGATTGATAATGGTAGAAGGGGAAGACCAGTTACAGGGCCTGGTAACAGACCTTTAAAATCTTTATCTGATATGCTAAAAGGTAAACAAGGTAGATTTAGACAGAACTTATTAGGTAAGAGGGTTGACTACTCTGGACGTTCTGTTATCGTTGTAGGACCAGAACTAAAATTCTATCAGTGTGGATTACCTAAGAAAATGGCATTAGAGTTATTTAAGCCATTTGTTATGAGAAAGCTAGTGAACGAAGGTCATGCCCACAATATTAAGAGTGCTAAAAGAATGGTAGAAAAGGTTAAGTCCGAAGTTTGGGATGTACTTGAAGAAGTTATTAAAGAGCATCCAGTACTTCTTAACCGTGCACCTACTCTTCATAGATTAGGTATTCAGGCTTTTGAACCAGTATTAGTAGAGGGTAAAGCGATAAAACTACATCCTCTAGTATGTACAGCTTATAATGCTGACTTTGATGGAGACCAGATGGCGGTACACGTACCTTTATCTTCAGAGGCACAAGCAGAAGCAAGGTTCTTAATGCTAGCGACAAACAATATCTTAGCACCTAAAGATGGTAAACCAATTACTACACCAACACAGGATATGGTTTTAGGTTCATATTACCTAACTATAGATATTGAAGGTGAAAAAGGTGAAGGTAAGGTATTTAAAGATTTTGATGAATTGTTATTAGCATATTATAATGGTGCCGTTGGATTACACGCTAAAGTAAAAATGAAGTGTAAGCTAAATAAAGAGGATATTCAAGGAAAACTTGTAGAGAGTACAGTTGGAAGATTTATATTTAATGAAAATGTTCCACAGGATTTAGGCTTTGTTGATAGAAAGAAAGATCCTTACTCACTGGAAGTAGATACCTTGGTTGACAAGAAAATGTTAGGTAAAATTATAGAGAAATGCTTTAGAAAGCATGGAAATACAGTTACATCTATTATGCTTGACCATTTAAAAAATCTTGGTTTCCATTTCTCTACTATTGGAGCTATGACAATCAGTATAGGTGACATTGAAGTTCCTGATGAGAAGGAAAAACTGTTATCGGAGGCTGAAGCAGTAGTAGATAAATATGAGAAAGCATATAGAAGAGGTTTGATTTCAGATGAAGAAAGATATGAGAAGGTTATTGAGGTATGGAATAGAACTACTGAGAAAGTAACTGAAGCGTTAATGAATAGTTTAGATAGATTAAATAATGTATTTATTATGTCCCATTCAGGTGCGAGGGGTAGTAGAAACCAGATCAAGCAGCTTGCTGGTATGAGGGGACTTATGGCCAATGCCTCTGGTAGAACAGTTGAGCAGCCAATCAAGTCTAACTTTAGAGAAGGACTAACAGTTTTAGAGTTCTTCATATCTACTCACGGATCTAGAAAGGGTAATGCCGATACGGCATTAAGAACTGCCGACTCTGGCTATTTAACAAGAAGACTAGTTGATGTAAGTCAGGACGTTATAGTAAGGGAAGAAGACTGTGGAACAGACCATGCTTTAGTAGCTTCGGCATTTAGAGACGGTAAAGAAGTAATTGAGGAATTAAAAGATAGAATTGAAGGTAGATATTCCTTTGAAGATATAACTCATCCAGAAACTGGTAAAATAATAGTTGAAAAAGATGAGCGTATTACTGAGGATATCGCTGAAGAGATAGTAGATGCAGGTATCAATGAGGTTAAGATAAGAACAGTTCTTGGTTGTAGAACTAGACATGGTGTTTGTGCAAAATGCTATGGAACTAACCTTGCGACAGGAAATGTGGTTAATGTTGGAGAATCTGTTGGTATTATAGCTGCTCAGTCCATCGGGGAACCAGGAACTCAGCTTACGATGAGAACCTTCCATACTGGTGGTATAGCAGGCTCAGATATCACACAAGGTTTACCAAGGGTTGAAGAGTTATTTGAAGCTAGAAAGCCAAAAGGTCTTGCTATGATATCAGAAATTGCTGGTACAGTTTCTATAAAGGAATCAAAACGTAAGAAAGAGGCTATAATAACTGGCGAAGATGGAGAATCGAAGTCATATACTATACCTTATGGTTCTAGATTAAAGGTTAAAGAAGGCGATGCTATTGAGGCCGGTGACGAGCTAACAGAAGGATCAGTTAATCCTCATGACATATTAAAGATTAAAGGTACTTTAGGGGTTCAATCATATCTTGTAAAAGAAGTACAGAGAGTTTATAGAATGCAAGGTGTTGATATACATGACAAGCATATAGAGGTAGTTGTCAGACAAATGCTTGGCAAGGTTAAAGTAGAGGATTCTGGAGATACTGATCTTCTACCAGGAGGACTTGTAAACATCTTTGATTTTGAAGAGGAAAATAAGAAAGTTGAGGATCAAGGAGGAGAGCCAGCAACTGCTCGAAGAGTATTACTTGGTATAACGAAGGCTTCTCTAGCAACTGAATCATTCTTATCTGCAGCTTCCTTCCAGGAAACTACAAGGGTATTAACTGAAGCAGCTATTAAGGGTAAAGAAGATAACTTGATTGGACTGAAAGAAAATGTAATTATTGGTAAATTAATCCCAGCTGGTACGGGGATGAAGAAATATAAAAACATAGCAGTCAACACACTAGAACCTCAAGAAACTGATAACGAAGCAGAGATGGAACTTTAACAATATAACTGTTGACAGCATAACTAACTGGTGTTAAAATATATGAGTGTTTGAGTTTATAGAGTTGACTCTTTTACAATCTAAAGGATTATGTAGTTTTATACTGCATAATCTTTTAGATATTACAATAAGGAGGAAACTTAAGTGATACCAAAAATCAATGAAAGAAAAAAGATTGTAGGTACGAAACAGGCTAAAAAGGCTGTTGCCAACGATGAGGTAGATGTCGTCTTTATAGCAAAGGATGCAGATGGATATATTATAGATAGCCTTATTATGTTATGCCAAGAAAAAAATGTAGAAATATATTATGTTGATACAATGAAAGAATTAGGAAAAGCCTGTGGGATTGACGTAAGAGCAGCTTCTGCTGCGCTACTGAAATAATTAAAAGAATAATTGGAAGGAGGTGCCGAGTAGATGCCAACTATTAATCAGCTAGTGAGAAAAAGTAGAAAGAAAACTACAAAGAAGACTAAATCTCCACACTTAAATATTGGATTTAACTCTTTGAAGAAAAAGCATACTGATGTAAGCTCGCCTCAAAAAAGAGGAGTTTGTACTGCTGTTAAAACTATCACACCTAAAAAGCCTAACTCAGCCTTAAGAAAGATTGCCAGAGTAAGACTTACTAATGGTATGGAAGTTACTGCATACATTCCTGGTATTGGACATAACTTACAAGAGCATAGTGTTGTTCTTATAAGAGGTGGAAGAGTTAAAGACTTACCTGGTGTTAGATATCATATTGTTAGAGGTACATTAGATACAGCAGGTGTGGAAGGAAGAATGCAAAGTAGGTCAAAATATGGTGCAAAGAGACCTAAGAAGTAAATTTAGTTTAAATTACTAGTGCGAAAATGCAGTGAGAAAGCCCAAAATACTTTAGATATTAAAGCTGTGTTCACATATAGCATTTAGTGCACAACGACAATCTCAGATTGTCGAGTACCAATGACTTAGTCTTAGATTATTAAGGAGGGAAGCGAAGTGCCAAGAAAAGGAAGTATACCAAAAAGAGAAGTAATGCCTGATCCATTATACAAAGATAAAGTAATAACTAAACTTATCAACTCAGTAATGTTAGATGGTAAAAGAGGAGTAGCTCAAAAGATTGTGTATGATGCTTTTGATTATGTTCAGGAAAAGACTGGTGAAGAACCACTAGAAGTTTTCCATAAAGCTCTTGATAACATCATGCCTGTATTAGAAGTAAAGGCTAGACGTGTTGGTGGATCAAACTACCAAGTACCAATTGAAGTTAGACCTGAAAGAAGGCAAACACTTGGTCTTAGATGGCTAGTTACGTACTCTAGAAAAAGAGGCGAAAGAACTATGAGAGAAAAACTAGCTAAAGAAATTATGGATGCAGCTAATAACACTGGAGCTAGTGTTAAGAAAAGAGAAGACACTCACAAAATGGCTGAAGCTAATAAAGCTTTCGCACACTACAGATGGTAGTTGGGTGCTTATAAATCATCCACTTTATATATATTTAGAGAGATAAATATTAATTAATAGATAGATATGTTTAATGTTGAATTTTTTGGGAACTATAAGAAATAGGTAAATTCAGCAGCAGAAAGGAGGACTAGTATGGCTAGAAAAGTATCTTTGAAAAAAACCCGTAATATAGGAATTATGGCGCATATTGATGCAGGGAAAACAACAGCTACTGAAAGGATTCTATTTTATACAGGTAGAGTTCATAAAATAGGAGAGACTCATGAAGGCGCGTCACAGATGGACTGGATGGAGCAAGAGCAGGAAAGAGGAATCACAATAACTTCTGCTGCGACTACTACGTTCTGGAGAGATCACAGAATTAACATCATTGACACACCTGGCCACGTGGATTTCACTGTAGAGGTTGAAAGATCATTACGTGTTCTTGATGGTTCAGTAGCTATATTTGATGCTAAAAGTGGTGTTGAGCCACAGTCTGAGACAGTTTGGCGTCAAGCTGATAAGTATAATGTACCAAGAATTTGTTTTGTAAACAAAATGGATAAGATGGGAGCAGACTTCTATTTTTCAGTTCAAACTATGAAGGATAGATTAAAGGCTAATGTTGTTCCAATCCAACTTCCAATAGGAGCAGAAGAAAAGTTTGTAGGTATCATCGATCTAGTAAACATGAATGCAAAAATATATAAAGATGAATTAGGTCAAGATATTGAGACTACAGAAATTCCTGATGAATTAAAAGATAAAGCAGAAGAATATAGAGAGCAACTTCTTGAAGCTATCTCCGACCAAAATGAAGAAATAATGATGAAGTATTTAGAGGGTGAAGAGATTGGCGTTGAAGAGATTATGGATGCAATAAGAAAAGCAACTATTAATGTTGATATAATACCAGTTCTTTGTGGTTCAGCATATAAGAACAAGGGTGTTCAGTTGCTAATTGATGCAGTTGTTGACTATATGCCTTCACCATTAGATGTTCCGGCTATTAAAGGATTATTACCTGAATCTGAAGAAGAAGCTGAAAGAAAATCTTCTGATGAAGAGCCATTTTCAGCTCTAGCATTCAAAATTATGACAGACCCATATGTAGGTAAATTATCTTTTTTTAGAGTATACTCAGGAGTGATGGAGGCAGGGTCATACGTTCTAAACTCTACAAAGAATAAAAGGGAAAGAGTTGGACGTATACTTCAAATGCATGCTAACTCTAGAGAAGAAATAAGTCAAGTATATGCAGGAGATATAGCAGCAGCTATAGGACTTAAGGATACAACGACTGGTGATACGTTATGTGATCCAGACAACCCTATTATCCTTGAATCAATGGAATTCCCAGAGCCTGTTATTTCTGTAGCTATAGAGCCAAAGACAAAAGCAGGTCAAGAAAAAATGGGTATTGGACTACAAAAACTTGCAGAAGAAGACCCAACATTTAGAACTTATACTAATACAGATACAGGTCAAACAATTATCGAAGGTATGGGAGAGCTTCACTTAGAGATAATCGTAGATAGATTATTAAGAGAATTTAAAGTAGAAGCTAATGTTGGTGCTCCACAAGTTGCTTATAAAGAGAGTATTAAAGGTTCAGCAGATGTTGACCAAAAATACGCTAAGCAGTCTGGTGGTAAAGGTCAATATGGTCATGTTAAGATTCGTCTTGAATCTCTTGAGCCTGGATCTGGATATGAATTTGTTGATGAAATTAAAGGTGGATCTATTCCTAAGGAATACATTCCTGCAGTTGATCAAGGAATTCAAGAAGCAGCTGAAAGTGGTATCTTAGCAGGATATCCAGTGTCAGACTTTAGAGTTACATTATATGATGGTTCATATCATGAGGTTGACTCCTCAGAGATGGCCTTTAAAATTGCCGGCTCAATGGCATTTAAAGAAGCAGCTCGAAAAGCTAACCCTGTTATATTAGAGCCATATATGAAGGTTGAAATATTAGTACCTGAAGAATATATGGGAGATGTAATGGGTGATGTTAACTCTAGAAGAGGTAGAGTAGAAGGCTTTGCTGATAGAAATGGAGTTAAAGTAGTAGATGCCTTTGTACCTTTAGCAGAAATGTTTGGTTATGCAACTGATTTACGTTCTAATACTCAAGGTAGAGGAAACTACTCTATGGAATTAGATCATTTTGAAGTAGTACCAAAGAGTATTGCTGAAGATATAATGGGCAAATAATTCTATAAAATTAAGATTAAGTATTAAGGAGGAATTGAAAAATGGCAAAAGCAAAATTTGAAAGAAATAAGCCACACGTAAACA
>NZ_JAETGO010000042.1 GCF_016765695.1 Sporosalibacterium faouarense
GTCCAATAAAATTGATAAACTTGAATTCAGCCTTTGTGTAAAGAGGTTCATACGGGGAGCCGGATGCCTTAATTGGGCACGTCCGGTTCTACGAGGGTTTGGGCCCGTGAGGGTTCCTTTCTACTCACCCAGAGGTGCTCTAGGGAATGAAAAGTTTAGGGAAATGAGCACCACACCTTCTCGCTAACCGAGTCAGTCGTCGCATTAGGCGTTCGCAGGCTCACAGCCATGAGCAACTCCTTGTAGAGCTTGAAGGCGTCGCACTCGAAGCGTTAGAAGACATTACCTCACTCATTACGAGGTATTCCTTATGGGTCATAAAAAATCACTTATATTAATCTACATGTGAATGATAACTACTACGCAGTATAAGTAGGATTTGATTATGAAATTAAATATACGTGAGTAATCAGTTTTAAATAATGGACTAAGAAGGTTGCTTAAACATGGAAGAAACATGGGGTTAATAGAATCAGAAATTGAAATATACAGAAAATTACTGGAGTAATTCAAGATACTTTAGATGAGCAATAGCCAAATATTTACATAAGCACACTAATGTACATTGTTTTTGTAATCATAACTATAAATGGATTACTTTAGGGTGACATGTCCATATAGGTGAAAATCCCAGTACAATTATTAGGTAAAAAATGATTATATTCAAAATGGATACAGTTTTTTTGTGTGTAATATAGTAATATTATTATGGATTTTTAAACTAAATTGAGAGGAGAATGTAAATGAGTATAGCATTACTAATCATTGATATGCAAAAGGAATTTAGCGAGATGGAGCAATGTAAAATTATGATATCAAGTGCCCTTGAATATATTAATGAAGTTGGACATCTTTTTAGAAAGGCTGGAAACCCCATCATTATCATTCAAGACGAAGAAGTAGGAGACGGTCCAGGATCTGAAGGATATGAACTAATGGATGATTTAGAAATTATGGATTCAGATATTTATCTATCTAAAATATATTCCAATAGCTTTTGGAAGACTGATCTTGAAAAAATACTGAAAAACTTAGATGTAGAATTTGTAGTTGTTAGTGGATTTGCTGCTGAACATTGTGTCTTATTCACTTATAATGGAGCTCTAGAGAGAGGATTTGGCGCTTCAATTTTGCAACATGGCATTGCTGGATTTGATAAAAGAAGGGTAAAAGATACCCAAAATATTAGAGATGTTATTAGCTATCAAGCTTTAGAGTATATGTTGACGAATAATTAGCAGGTATTTTGCTGAAGGTGCATTATGGAAATGAATTTCCTGTAAAATAATAATCAAATTTAAAGAACACACCTTGTTGTGTGTTAGATAACATTTATGCTTTAGATACATAAACTAGTTAGGGATTAGCTTGGTAGCTGAGTGAGGTAATGTCTGATAACAAAATGTTTGCATAAGGGCGCTCTAGGGATGGATTAGAGAATCCTAGGGCGATGAGTGCCACATCTCTTCGTTGGGAGACAAGGAGTATTACTGTTAGGTCCAACTCAGAGACGTCGCAAACACGAAACGTTAGAAGACACGCCAATTTCGGGGCCGCTCTCTGGAGGACTGTTGATAAAAACAAGATATTGGATAACAGTGCAATTATATGTAGTAAATAACATTGAAATAAAGGAGAGTTTATGAAAGTAAATAAGATTATATGCAACGAACTATATAAACTAGGGTTCAATAATTTACGTGAAATAAAGATAGAGGAAATTAGAGATAAAGATGGAGTGTTTTTATTTAGGATAAAAACCAAGAAAGACAGTTATATATTGAAATATTTTTCAAATGAGGAATATACAAGAGAGATAAAAAACTATGAAATATTGAAAGGATTAAACATTAAAACCATAAAGAATTATGGATATACTGATAAAAGCATATTATTAGAAGATTTAGAAACAAGTACTGAATATAGGTTAGGAGTTTGTGATGACTTAAAAGATATTCAAGTGGCTAAGGCATTAGCAAAATGGTATATTAATCTTCATGACAAGGGCATAAAATACATAGAGCAAAATGAAAGTAGCTTTTATAGAGAAAGTGATGTAATTGTAAAAGAAAATATTGAGTTTATTCGAATGAAAACAAATACAGAGAATAATAAAGTATGGGATTTGGTAATTGATAATCTTGGACTAATACAAGAAAAAATAAATATTCCTGAAAAAACATTCAATTATAATGATTTTTATTGGACAAATCTTGTAGTAAGCAGAGATAAATCTGAAGCGTTTATGTTTGATTACAATTTCTTAGGTATAGGTTTTAGATATTGTGATATTAACAATGTATGTTCATCTCTATCAAAAGAAGCAAGGGAAGTTTTTGTAAAAGAATATGGATATGTAAGTACTAAAGAAGAAGTTATTTATGATTTTACTGCTATAATTATCACCTTGTTTTTTGCCTATAAAAGAGAAGTTTTTCCCTCATGGGCTAAAGAATCTCTAGATGCTATTAATAAAGGCAAATTAGAGGAAGCTACAAGAAAAGTATTAGAGCTTTAATCTATAGACATTATATATAATGTCTATAGGGCTTATGTGAAATTAAGATGATGTGTTCAATAATTATATTCAAAGATTTTAATTATACATTATTTATATTATGCAAAGAATCGTTTGATAAAAAATGCCATATCTTCTAATTTAGAGGTGTAGCAACTGATTTGAAAAAATATTCTGTATTAAGAGATGAAGTAATTTCTTTATCAGAATTATTAAGTAGTATGTAAAGAAATAAAAAGTGAACGAAATTCATCAAATATAAGAGGATTACACTATAATATAACCTACCCAAATTAAGTGGGAAGGGAGGAATAAAAAATATGAATATACTAATAGTTGAAGATGATATTTCATTAAATAATGGTATCGTATTAAGTTTAAAGCAGGATAATTATGAATTTACACAGAGCTTTACAATAAAAGATGCTAAAAAACATTTATCATATACAGAATTTGATTTGATTATACTAGATGTTAAGCTACCTGATGGAAATGGCTTTGACCTATGCAGACAAATAAGACAGGCTTCTGATACTCCAATAATATTTTTAACAGCTAATGATATGGAAATAGATGAAGTAACAGGTTTAGAATTAGGAGGAGATGACTATATTACTAAACCTTTTAGCCTAATGATACTTCGTGCAAGGGTATCTAGGCTGTTAAGGAGAGTAAAGTTAGAGAGCATAGATGAAGAAATAATTATTGGAGATTTTCTTTTCAATTTTAATGATATGAGGTTTTATAAAAAAGGAAATAAAGTAGAGTTGAGCAAGACAGAACAAAAGTTACTTAAGATACTAATAAAAAATAAAGGAAATGTAGTTAAGAGAACTACTTTAATAGATAAGATCTGGGCAGAAGAATCGGACTATGTTGATGAAAACGCATTGTCAGTTACTATAAAACGGTTAAGGGATAAGCTAGAGGATAATCCAGTAAAGCCTAAATACATACAAACTGTATATGGAATTGGCTACATATGGAAGGTAGAAAAGAATGAGTAAAATAAATATTATATTCATTATACTATCTGTGGTATCCATTTCTATATCAGTTATTCTAATTCTAATAGATAGATACAAAACTAAAAATACTATTGAGAGACTAAACATTATGTTAGATAGGGCAATTAGCGATGATTTTATGCAATCAACCTATGATGAATCAATGATGTCAGCTCTAGAAACAAAGCTAGGTAGATTTCTAAGTATGTCTTTAACTTCAAAAAATAATTTAACAATAGAGAAAGATAAAATTAAGGCCTTAATTTCTGATATCTCTCATCAAACGAAAACTCCTATTGCAAATATACTTCTTTATTCACAGTTATTAAATGAACAGCAACAGCTCTCGGATAACTGTAAAGAAATTATTAATCAGATTACAAAACAATCAGAAAAGCTAGATTTTCTAATTCAAGCTTTAATTAAGGCATCAAGATTAGAGACAAATATTATAGCAGTGATTCCAAAATCAGATTCTACATTAGATATGGTCAATAATGTTTATAATAAAATAAATGATAAGGCAGATAAAAAAGGAATAAAAATCATAAAGCCATATGAAGATTGTATAGCTATCTTCGATAAGAAGTGGACGGAAGAAGCAATTTACAATATTTTAGACAATGCAATTAAATATACACCAGAAGAAGGCAAAATAACAATATCTATCACTCGATATGAAATGTTTTGTAGAATTAATATTACTGATAATGGAATAGGCATTAGAGAGGAAGATATTAATTCCATATTTAAGCGATTTTATCGTTCTATAGATGTAAATCAATATGAAGGTGTTGGTATTGGATTGTATCTTTCAAGAGAAATTATTAATAAGCAGAGTGGATATATTAAAGTATCTTCTATTCTAGGAAAAGGATCTACTTTTTCTGTTTTTCTCCCAAGGTAGCGAGAATCTTTCATAACTGTTATATTTGAGAAAGATTTTGGAAAGATTTTTTTGATATAGTTTATACCATGATGAGGTGTAGACTATATTTTTTATGGAGGTATTTCAATGAATATTTTAGAGACTCATAATTTAATAAAACACTATGGAAATGATGAGAATTTAGTAAAAGCGTTGGATGGTGTAAGTCTGAGGGTGGATCGCGGAGAATTTGTTTCAGTAGTAGGAACATCAGGTAGTGGAAAATCTACATTATTGCATATATTAGGAGGACTGGATAGTGCAACTGAAGGAACTGTAAAGGTAAATGGAGAAGATATTTTTTCATTAAAAAAGGATGAATTAACAATCTTCAGAAGAAGAAATATTGGATTTGTATTTCAAAGTTATAATCTTGTACCCATACTAAATGTATATGAAAACATCACTCTTCCTATTGAATTAGATGGTAATAAAATTGATAAAAAATATATCAATAAAATTATTGAAACATTGGGATTAGAAACTAAGCAAAGTAGTCTCCCAAATAATCTTTCCGGAGGACAACAGCAAAGAGTGGCTATTGCAAGAGCATTAGCTACAAAGCCCGCAATTATTCTAGCAGATGAACCAACGGGGAATTTAGATAGTAAAACTAGCTTAGATGTTTTGGGACTACTAAAAGTGACTAGTAAACAGTTCAATCAAACTATAATTATGATAACCCATAATGAAGAAATTGCACAAATGGCTGACCGTATCATACGAATTGAAGATGGCAAAATAGTAGGCGGTGAGAAGAGATGATTCAGGTGCAGAATAGAAGAGTGATAAATAGAATTGCATTTAAGAGCTTTAGATCAAGTAAAGGTAGAAATCTTATGGCTATAATTGCTATAGCTTTGACTACAGTTTTATTTACTAGTCTCTTCACTATTGGTATAGGCATAATAGAATCCTTTCAAAATCAAACTATAAGACAAGCAGGTGGAGATGGTCACGCTGTATTAAAATATATAACTGATGAACAATATAACAATATGAAGAATCATAGCTTAATCGATGAAATAAGCTATAATAGATTAATCGCAAGTAGCGTAGACAATGAGGAGTTTTTAAAACGGCATGTAGAAATGTATTATATGGATAAAACTGCAAGAAAACTTGGATTTTGTGAGCCTACTGTAGGAAAGGCACCATTACAAGAAAGTGAGATCATTACAGATACTAGAACATTAGATTTATTAGGAATTCCCCATAAAATTGGAGCAAAAGTTCCTATTAAATATACTATGAAGGGAGAACAATACAACACTACCTTCACATTATCTGGATTTTGGGAGAGTGATCCTGTGTTTAATATAGGATTTATCATTGTTTCTTCTGAATTCATGGATAAACATAATAGTTTACTTAAAAATACCTATAAACAAAATGGTGATATGACAGGAGTTATAAACTCATATATTATGTTTAATAATGGCTTTAATTTAGATGAGAAATTAAAGAAAGTAATTATTGATAGTGGTTATACAATTCCCGGTGACAAGGAAATAGATGAGCTATTGCCTACTGATATCGTAAATAATGTTAATTGGGCGTATCTATCTAATGGTATATCTACTTCTGACCCAATTACAATTATTGGATTAATCATGATGGTGACTTTGATAATTTTTACAGGCTATTTGATTATCTATAATATTTTTCAGATTTCTGTTATCAAGGATATAAAACTATATGGATTGCTCAAAACAGTGGGAACGACCTCAAAACAAATAAGAGGGATTATTTTAAGGCAAGCTATTATACTATCAACAATAGGTATTCCACTTGGTTTATTTACAGGATTCTTACTGGGCAAAGCACTTCTTCCTTTGATAATGAGAAATACAAGCTATGACTTAAATCACACGACTGTTTCTTTAAATCCTATCATCTTTATTGGAGCTTCAGTATTTGCTTTGGCTACGGTTATTATAAGTACTAGAAAGCCTGGGAAAATTGCTGGAAAAATATCTCCTATTGAAGCTGTAAGGTATAGTGGGACCAGTAGAGAAATGAAAAAATTAAATAAGAATTCTACTGATGGTGGAAAACTATGGAAAATGGCATTTTCTAATCTTAGTAGAAATAAAAAAAGAACTATAATTTCAGTTATTTCTATGACATTGAGCTTAGTGTTACTCAATTCAGTATTTACGATTTCTAATGGATTTGATATGAATAAATACGTTTCGAAAGCTGTTGATACAGACTTTCTTATTGGTCATGCTAATTATTTTAATACGAATCATTTTCGATTTCCAGAGGATGAGCTTAGTGAAAGTTTTATATCTAGTGTTCAGAAGCAAGAAGGATTTCAAGCAGGGGGTAGAATCTATTATAATATCTATTTAGGTGAATGTTCAATATATCGGGACAATCCTAATGAATTTTCTCATTCAGGCTATCCTTTAAACAAGGCAAATGACGGTCAACCTAGCTTAAGTCTATATGGTATGGAAGATTTTAATCTTTCTCGTCTAGACATTGTTGAGGGAGAATTAGATTTAGAAAAGCTTAAAGAAGGTAAATACATTATTGAAGGAGTACATGAAGATGACTATGGAAATATACTTTGGGATTCATCACATTATGATGTAGGAGATACAGTTATGATAACTGTAGACGGTAAAGAATATGAGTATGAAGTTATGGCAAAAGCTAGAATAAAAGTCAAGACTATGTCTGCTCGTTTCTATGATGAATTTGCAATGTACCTGCCTACAAATGAATATCTAAATATTGTAACAAGGCCTGTTGTTATGACATATGGATTTAATGTTGAAGATAATAAGGAAAATGATATGGAGAGCTATGTTCAACAATATACTGAAAAAATAGAGCCTCTAATGAATTATGAATCTAAACAAACATATATAAATGGCTTTAAGGATTTTCATAATATGATAATTATAGTTGGTAGTATACTAAGCTTTATAATTGGGTTAATAGGTGTTCTAAACTTCATTAATTCAATGTTTACCAGCATCTGGTCTAGGAGGCAAGAGTTTGCCATGCTACAAAGTATAGGCATGACAGGTAAACAGCTAAATAAAATGCTATCCTTTGAAGGACTATATTATGCGGCATATACAATAATATTGTCATTAGTATTAGGGAGTATATTTTCTTTGAGTGTTATTGGAATGGTAGTCAATAAATTGTGGTTTTTCAGCTATGAATTTGTAATAGCTCCATTATTAATTACTTATCCAATAATGATAGTGTTATCAGTAATAGTACCTTATATAGCATACCGTAGCATTGGAAAAGGTAGTATTGTAGAGAGGCTAAGAGAGATAGAATAATAAGATCATAAATAAGATAAGAAAACAACTTTGAAATACTAGTAACAATAGAATTGAAGTAAGCACTGCCTAATTAAGGTGGTGTTTTTTTATAAAGTAAATATAACCTATTAGGTATACAATAAAGAATATAATTGTAATTTCGACAATTTATAACAAATACTAAATTTTAATAATGATATAATTATAGTGTATAAATTTAGAAAATTAATATTGTATTTTTTATAGAAAAAGAACTATATGTGAAAAGGGATGGTGTGTAAAAATGATATTTAAGAGTTTAAAACGACAAATGTTCCTTCCTAGAGAAGAATACATTATCAACCAACATGTAAGCATTGAAGGACTAGATGTTTTATTATTGAGCTTTACAATAGATAATGATAAAAATCGGATGTGGATGATTTATGAAAATGAAGATTTACTTAAAAGTGATTACGATTATGATCATCGTGAGAAATTCACCACTAATAGAGAAAAATTACTATATAGTATTGAAAATCATAACACCTATAAGAATTTTTATATAAGTGAGATGGAAATACAAGGACATACTGTAAAATTCGGTTCATCAAGTAGTGGCCCAATTTATAATCATGACATGGAAAAATTAATGCAGCTACAGCATTTTGCTGAAAGAGGCTTAATATTTGAGGAATGGGATGATGTTCAATTAGAAAGTCTAGTTATTGCCCAATATGAACAAATGGAAGGTGAAGTTACCCCTAGTATAGATGAAACTAAAGAATTAGACATTGTATTACACATTGATAAAAGAGTAAAAGAAATACCTATTCAATATCCTATTAAGGTGAGATTTGGTAAGCAAAATAATGAAGGTAAAGTTAAATATTATGATCCAATACTTGGGAAAGAGAATTATTTTTATATAAATGAAATCTATTCTTATAATGTATATGAGGATATCTTAAAAAAAGTAGAAGAAATAGATGATGTAGAGATGAGAGAAAAAACTATTAAACACTTAAATCAAGCTATGGAAAACATATGTCCCAGGGATAAGAATTTAGCTGTTATAAGATACGAAACCGAAGATAATATTCAGCTACAATTTCATACGAAAAGTTATTTAGAGTCAGAGCCATTATATCTGAGTTCAGGATCTTCAATAGGATTCATAGGTAAATCTAACGAAATTGGAGTCAATGGATATAAGCTGAGGGAGTGTATTCTACAGCCAATAGATAAAGATTTCAATGGTGAATTGGAGATTGAGTTATTTTCTAGGTTTTATGAAATCCCTGAAAGGACGGTATCATAATAAATACTAAGAAATAGTTTGAGATATATTCTTTCATATAACAAAAATAAATAGTATATGGGGTATGAATAGGTTAAGGGGAAAAGGAAGGTGATATTGTGAAAGTTAAATTAACTGTTTTAGAAAGTAAGTGTAGAGGAAATTGTCATAAAGTAGGTGAAGTCTATATAGTAGAAGATGTTTGTCCACCAATTTGTCATGAATTATGGCAGAATATATACCCTAATGTTTATACACTATTGAATAATGGCGATTTAGATTATGGGACTACAAGAAAAAAAGAATTTAGAATGAAGTGTCCCGATAATGGTAGAGTTTTATTACTTGGAGAAGCAGTTGAGGACTAAAAAGTACTATTAGGATTTTAAATAATAGAAAAATTTAATAGAAGGTATTTTCATAGAATTAAACTATGATTAATATATATGTGTGATTTGTGAGGTGAAAAAATGGACATTATTGAATTTATTAAGAACGAAGTGGAAGAGAAGTGTTTGGGAGATAACAATGTATTTGGATATGGAATATGGACCCATCATATCGTAAGTGTTGTTAAGAACGCAAAAATTTTAGCAAATGAAATTGGAGCAAATGTTGAAATAGTAGAAATAGCATCTCTATTACATGATTATGCAGGTATAAAGGATTATTCTAAACATGCTGAGCATCATATTTATGGAGCTAAAGAAGCTGAAATGATATTGGGGAGATTAAATTATCCTAAGGATAAAATTGAAAAAGTAAAAGATTGTATACTTTCCCATAGAGGAAGTATTCAAATAGATAAAAAATCAAAGGAAGCTATTTGCGTTGCTAATGCAGATGCCATAGCTCATATAGAGAATGTACCTTCATTGTTATATTTTGCATATTGTAAAAAAGGTTTAGAAATTGATGAGGGCACAGAATGGGTAAGTAAAAAAATCAAAAGAAGCTGGGACAAGCTAAGCAATGAGGGGAAAATCTTTATACGTGATAAGTATGAGAGTGTTCAAAATACACTAAATCTTGGTCAAAAATAAACTATGCCCTATAAAATGATTATACATAATGGCGTTAAGCCAGAAAAAATATTACATATAGGGGATGCAGGCTCTGATATAATTGGTGCAAATAGATTTGGAATTAAAACATGTTGGATAAATAGGAGTCAAAAGGAATGGAAAAATGAAATTAAACCAACTTATACAATTCATTCTTTAGAAGAGATATTAGGGATATTGGTAAAATAAACTTAAAATTAGAAGAGCAAGTAGCATATGGTGAAATCCAAAAGCTATTGATTGGTAATGCTAAATCTTGTCTAAAGTAGCTTTGGTTATAATTTGTATTAATTTTGAGTGAGTTTATGATAATTGTATATTAAGCTTGTGGAGTATAGATAAGGATGGTCGTATATATTCCTTAAAAAATTAATAAATTGTTAAAGGATGAAGAAAAAGAAGGATGGACTATTCTTAAAATAGAATAATCTTTATTCAATGCAGTATCAACATCTGAAAAAGAATGGATGTGGAAATTATTACATAGTTATTACTGTGCAAAATGATTACAGGAAGATTTTAAGTAAAAATATAAATGAAAAAGAATGTTGGAGGCGTAAATGATATGAGTAAACTTTACCGAATATTATTTGTATTGCACATATTTGTAGGTGTAGGAGCATTATTTGGGGGTCTAATGACTATACTGAATCCTTATGACCCGCTTGGAATGTCTGTGGAATATTTAAAATACTCACCTTTCAAGAGCTATCTCATACCTGGAATTATTCTATTTACTATAATTGGAGTAGGTAATATCGTTAGTGCTATTATTATGGGATTAAGATTAAAATATCAAGCCTATACAAGTAATACTTTTAGTTGGGCCTTGGTTATTTGGATTGTTGTCCAATGTATAATGCTTAATGCAGTTAGTTTCATTCACATAATATATTTTGTAATAGGATTAGTAGAAGGAATAATATCAATAAGTATTCTTTTTGAGCATAAGCTATTTCCTGCCAATCTAATTCTTAAATTTAAACAGAAAATATGAATATAGATATTAATATTGAATTGAAATTTATATTTGAATAAAAAGTAATAGCGAATATTGATAATTTTAATAGTTTATTGATTATAGTTCAGTGATAAAACGATTAGTTTTTTATTCGAACTTAGAAGTTTAAAAGAGCTTTTCTTACTTAATGAAAAAATAAGGAGATGACAATTCATGGAAAAGAGATCATTAAAGCCACAACGAGGATTTTTTCCTCAGCCAACATATTTAATTGGAACTTTTAAGGATGATAATACTCCAAACTTTGCTTTAATAACTTGGATAACATTTTGTTCCGTTAAGCCACCAATGCTCATGTTTGCATCAAGAGGTAAAAAACTTACTCGTGAATTAGTTGAAAGGAAAGGCATGTTTTCAGCGAATCTTGTAACAACAAAAATGATGTATATGGCTGATTATTTTGGTAATACGTCTGGTTACGAACAAAATAAGTGTGAGGATATTGGAGTTGAATACTCAAAAGGTAATATTATGAATGTTCCTATATTATCAGAGTCACCTTGGGTATATGAATGTTCATTAGTTGATATAATCGAACAAGGTGAAGGGTCTATCTATATAGGAGAAGTAAAGAACATATTGGCCGATAAGACTATAGAAGAAACACTGTATGGAAAAATTAACATGACTACTGTTGATCCGTTAATATATGCTCCAGGACAATACTACAAGATTAAAGAAGGAATAGGTGCTGTGGGTTATTCTAAAAAGGATAATGAAGATAGTTAGCTTTAAATAAAGTATCTATAATAGTACATTATGTAAGATCAGAGATACATGATGGATTGTATAAATTTCATTGGAGGATAAAATGGATAAAGTTATTTATAAAGAGTTAATAAAAGAAGAAATAGAATTGCAGATATTTTCAAGATTTAATCGCTATCAAGAGGTTAAGAAATGTTGGCGTAAAGAGAATGGAGAATGGGTGCTAAAAAATATTCCATTTACTGAGCAGTGGGGTTCTAAAGAATATAAGTATTTAGTAGAATGTCTAAAAAATACAATAGCTACTGGTGGCACTGTAATTGGTGCATTTAAAGATAATATTCTTATTGGATTTGCTTCTTTAGAAAAGCAATTTTTTGGAACTAAAAACGAGTATTTGCAGCTTTCAAGCATTCATATATCTTACGGTTGCCGTGGAATGGGAATAGGGAGAAGTTTATTTACTCTTATATGTAAAAAAGCAAAATCTATAGGAGCTGAAAAATTATACATTTCTGCTCATTCATCTCAAGAAACTCAAGAATTTTATAAAGCAATGGGTTGTGTGGAAGCCATTGAATATAATCAGGAATTAGTCAATAAAGAACCTTTTGATTGTCAATTAGAATATATAATATTTTAATGTTGGAATTACTTAATTAACTTTCTAATTGTAGATGTACTATTTTTAAATTCTATCATTCAGTAGTATGAAATTACTGTGGTGATTGACAATGCAAAGAAATACTAGAAATACTTATTAAGCAACTTAATTATGAGTAATATATATTATAGTAATTATAATTAAAAAATAATTGTTATTGGAAGGAGTATTAGTATGGCAAAATATGAAAAGACTCTTAAAGGCAATTTTGATGAGTTGTTAGACTGGATACATAATGACATTACTAATGGTAGTATGTCTGTCAGTTATGAAGATGGTAGTGATGTAACTATAGGAGAGACAAAGATGGCTGTTAGAGTTTATGAAAGATATAGCATGGCTGGTGGCAATCGTGTAAGTATGAACATTACACTTGTAGGCAATGGAGAAGATTTATTTGTTTCTGCTATTACTTCTGGAGGAAGTCAAGCGGTTTTCTTCAAGATTAATACTTTAGGAGAAGAATCATTCCTTAAGTTATGTATAAATTCAGTAGAAAATTATACCGCAAATTAAGTAATAATATTCAGTGATAAAGGGAAGTTAAATTGCAGTTAAAAATTAGGGAGTATTTAAAAACTATGGCGAAGCCTACAGAGAAAAATATAAACTTCCATATCACATGCTTAAAGTTATGAGCTCAATAGAGTTCTGTCGAACATCCTCTTTAGGTGGTCATGTAGATGAGTCTGATGAATGTGGAAATATAGCTTGATTTACTAAAGTATTTTTGATAAAAGGGAAAGTCCCTAGGTGAAGTATGTCTTTTTTTAACATTTAATAAAAGTTTTATATGAAAAAACTAAATTTGAAGGAAATTATTACATAATTATTGAAATAATTTAAGAGAAGATTTAGGTAAATAGAGTAAATCAAAGAAAAATATAGAAATCGAGTGGATTGAAAGCCCATAGTGATGTTAATGGCGGCTTCGTTCAACTAAATTGTATCTGAAATTGAGAGTATGTGAATATAAAGATTAATGATAAGCTCTTTAAATTAGATTTTGAGCAAGAGCTGAGTTTTTGTACCTTCAACTTCAGATACAATGCTAAATGTTATATGAAATATCACTATGAATGTTAGCGCTAAATAATATTGAAAAGTAAATATGATAATTTATTATTTGTTATTAGGAGATGGAAGATATATGGATTCGAAAATTTTCAAGAAGGTTAGAGTAGTATATTTTTCTGGAACAGGAGGAACAACTCGTATTGCCAATTTAATGTACAAGTTTTTGGAGAAACATGGTGTAGCAGCCGAAAAAGAACCTTTAGAACATAACAATTACTTGAAGAATATTTATGATATAAAAAATATAGATATGATAATCATTTTATTTCCAGTATATGCATTTGATGCACCTGAACCAGTATATAAATGGACTAATAAATTACCAAAAGGTGAAAGTAAGCCTGTTGTTATTATTTCTGTATCTGGTGGAGGAGATATCTGGCCTAATAGTGCATGCAGGGAAGGAATAAAAAAAAGATTACATAAAAAAGGCTTCAACACTATATATGAAAGAATGATGGTCATGCCCTCAAATTTTATGGTTTCTACCAAGAAACATCTAGCAATACGATTATTAAAAGTACTACCTTCAAAAACAGAAAAAATTGTAATGGAAATATTGAAAGGTAAAAAGCAAAGAATAAAACCAAAAATTGGCGGAAGAATTTTGACAGTAATATGTAAAATAGAAAAGCTTTGTGCTAGAATATTTGCGAAAGAATTAAAAGTAAGGCAAAATTGTAATAGTTGTGGATGGTGTGCAAAAAATTGTCCGATGGATAATATTAAAATGCAGAATAATATCCCTGTATTTAAGTGGGGTTGCATAGCTTGTCTAAGATGTATTTATGGATGTCCCCGAAATGCTATTTATACAAAGATATTTTCTTTTATCATTATAAAAGAAGGATATAACTTGGATAACATAGAAAAAGAAATTTGTGAAATCGAATTAGAGTCAATTAAGAATATTAATGTTGGATTTTTATTCAAAGGTGTTAAAGAATACTTAATGGAAAAAAAATAAAAAAAAATTAATATAAATAGGTGTGGGTACCGTGATACTTCATATGACAATGAGTTTACGGTTACACTCCTACCGCCGTTTTACCTAAATTCCTGAACCTAAGCCAAGTCTTGCTAATGTTAAGAAACTTCGTAAACTGGGAGAAGTTAGTGAGCCAAGCAAAGCTTGGCATTACTGGTAAGGTGAAAGTCCTTATATGGAAAGGTCTAGCCAGCCACCATTATCGAGTGTTGTACCGTTACTGGCGACAGTAAAGGTAAAGCGTACACAGAGAATTACATGGACCACATAGGAGACCGTAATCCTTGAAGTATATTCAGCCCCGTTAATCGTGGTTCCGAAAGGAATAAAAATGCAGATGACGACGTATTTAACGTTATGGAAGTCAATATGAAGGAATTGAAATGGCAAGATTCTGGAGGGTCTGTCGGGGTCAAAGCACGTGGTATGTATGAAAAGTAATGTCAGGAACTTGGGAGGTCTCACAGTCACTTAGGAAACTAAGAAGCAATATACAACCGAAAAAGAAGATATTGTAAAGACAGTGAGAATTCGGATTTCCTCATAGTACTCTGAGGGCAGTAAAACTGTCTACATGGGGAAGGGGGAAACAGGAGTATGAATTATTCAAAGGAAACAAATGCTGGACAAGTAGGGCTAGATAAACATTTGCAAACCTCACTGAATAATATCGAAAGGAAAGCAAGATATAAGAAAAACCATAAGTTTGAAAATCTATACAGACTACTGAATAAGTAGAATCTAGGACAATCATGGCAGTATATAAATAAAAGGGCTGCAAAAGGCATAGACAAAATCAGTGCAAAAGAGTTTGAAGCAAATCTAACCGAGGAAGTAAACATATTAGAAAAGGAACTTAAAAAAGGAGCATATCGCACAAACCTAGTAAGAAGAACCTACATAAGTAAAACAAATGGAGGTCGAAGACCACTTGGGATACCAACAGTAAGGGATAAACTACTACAGACAATATGTAGTAAAATACTAGAAGCAGTATATGAACCTAAGTTCTATGAAACAAGATATGGATACCGAAAAGGTAAAGGAGCAAAGGATGCAGTAAAGCACTTAGGAAAAGAACTGAACTATGGAAAATTTGGGTATATAGTAGAAGCTGATATTAAAGGATATTTTCAGAATATAAATCATGAAAAGTTAATAGAAATGTTAGCTCATGACATAGCAGATAAGCCATTTTTGAAACTCATCAATAAATGGTTAAAAACAGGAATAATGAAAGAAGAAAACATCATAGAAAAGTCCCTCAAAGGAACACCGCAAGGTGGGGTAATAAGTCCCATACTAGCTAATATATACCTATATTATGTTTTAGATATATGGTTTGAGAAAGTAGTTAAAAGCCATGTAAAAGGTGAGAGCATGATGATATCCTATGCAGATGATTTTGTATGTGCATTTAGATATAAAAGAGATGCAGAAAAGTTTATGGTTGCACTAGAAAAACGCTTTAATAAGTTTGGATTAGAGCTTGCAAAAGAAAAGACTAAGCTCATAAAATTCAGTAGATTCAGTAAAGATAGAAATGGAGAATTTGACTTTTTAGGATTTACCTTTAGGTGGCGTATATCAAGTAAAGGAAAAGATATCATAACCCACACAACCAGTAAGAATAAATTCAAATCATCAGTACAAAAGATAAAAAAGTGGATAAAAGAAAATAGAAATAATAGACTAAGAAGTTTAATAGATCTATTAAATATAAAACTAAAAGGTTATTACAACTACTATGGAGTCATAGGAAATTACAAAATGCTAGAAAAGATGAATTTGATAGTCAAAAGACTGTTGTATAAGTGGATGAATCGAAGGAGTCAAAGGCGAAGCTTTAATTGGAAAGAGTTTAGTAAAAAATTAAAAGAAAGATATCCAATACAAAGACCATTTACTGAAAGTTTAGACAAACAAATGGTAATAAATATATATGCTTGATGCGGAAGTAGAGATATACAACTGAGGAGCCCAGTGCGGAAAATCCGCACGCTGGGATCTGTGCCAGGGGCGATGGGTGACTATTGGCTCTATGGTGACGATGAAACCTTTTCCACATATCGGAGTATTCTTTTTTGGTCTTTTATGAATTTAAAGTAGCTTGCAAAAAGAGAGGGGGTCAGGGGAATGGTAAATAGTAAGTCTAATTTAATTTATATTGGTTTAATAGTTCTTTTAATTATTATATTAGGATACAACTTAGTAAATAATTATGAAAATAAGGAAAAAATAATTGATTATGATAAAAGAATTACTTTGCTACAACAAGCAAATGATAGATTAGAAGAAATCATACAAACTAGTGAAACAAGAGAGCAAAATGAAGAAGAAGTGAGATATAGTAAAACGGAATCTTTATTAGAAATAAATACTAGAGAAATAAAATCTCAACCTTTAGATTATGATAGACTAGAAAATTATGTCCTTTTAGGTGAATATACAACAGGAGCTCAAGAAAATCTAAATAATCTTGTAATAGAGTTATATTCACAAGTAGAAGTGTATAAAGGAGAGTATTTATGGAATGATGGACAAAAGTGGATGTTAGTAGCCAGAGACAATGAAGATATATATATTCTATTTGATGAATATGTTCAATTAGGAAAAATTGATGTATACTTATATAAAATATATGATGATAGCACGACATCGTACATATCTACAATACAGAATAGCAATTCAGGTTTAATAATTAAAGATTACTCATTCGATAAAGAGAAAGATTGTTTTATTGAAGAAAAAGTTTTTGAAAAAGGAAATGATGGAAAGACTGATAAATGGCCAATATGCAATTATTAATATCAGAGATTATAGGGTCGTGTGGAAAAAGCTGCATCTAACAAGATTATTTCCGTTCACTAACGCACATTCCTTCACTGGGTGCAAGCACCGCCTACGAAGAAGGGCTCTGGGGCCCAGTTAAAGAACGTCGGAAATAACAAGACGTTATATGACAGATGCAGGAGGGGTTTGGTAAAAAATACGGCTATTATGAAATCTAAG
>NZ_JAETGO010000081.1 GCF_016765695.1 Sporosalibacterium faouarense
TATATCTCCATCATAATTATCATTTGCTATTGCTCCTGCTTCTGTATATGTATCTCCTATATTTAATTCTATGTTGTTATTTCCAGTCAATGTAATTATCGGTTTTGTTGTATCTTCTACATATATTGCTCTAGTTACTGTTGCTTCATTGTCTGAACTATCACTTACTAGATATACTGTCTTATATTCTCCTAATATTTCTGTATCTACTATACCTGTTGTCGTAATACTTTCTGTTATATCTCCGTCCACATTATCTATGGCTATCGCTCCTTCATCTGTATAGCTTGTGCCTACCTCCAGTACAATTGCCTCATCCCCAATTAAACTAATATGTGGAGATGTTACATCTAAAGTTGTTTCTAACAACAAATCACTCCATGCCCCTGTCGTATCTTCTATCTTTGCTCTAACTCTATAAGAGTGACTTGTCCCCTGTTCTAAGCCCATATGTTTATAAACAGTGTCTATTCCGTTATTTATGACGACACCATCCACCTCTATCTCATATGCTGTTACCCCATCTACTGGAGTCCATTCTACAGTTATTGAGTCTTTAAAGGCTTCTATATTACTAATAACTACTTCTTCTATTCCAGTCAAAGCACTTACTTTAAATGTGTTTGGTAATAAAATCAGGATTACACATAAAATAAGAGCCAAGACTCTATCTATAGTTTTTCTTCTTCCCACGGCATGACCTCCCATGTATTTTAATATGTAAATATAATATACATATTGTATGATAACAAAATCTTTACGCATATTTTGTCAAAATTTGTAGTTTGTAGAAAATATTTTGTATTTTTTTGGATTATATGGTCATTTTCGTTACTTTTTCTTGTATTATTGTAATAGTTTTGAATTATTGTATTTATTTGCTATCATTTTTAGTAAGCTGTATGATTCACTAATTAATATAGACATTCTTGATTTCTTAAAAAATAAAAACAGGGTAGAGTGCATCAATTTTATGATACACTCTACCCTGTTCAAATATTTATATAGTTGCTATTCTGATGAAATTTCCTTAAAGCCTTCTCCTAACACTTCATGAATATCTGCTACCATTACAAAGGCTCTATTATCTATCTTATTCACTACTTCTTTAAGCTTTGTCACTTGTGCCCTGTTAACAACACAAAGAAGAACATCTCTATCTTCACCAGTGTACATTCCTTGGCCTTTAAGAACTGTTACACCTCTATCTATTTCGTCAAGAATTGTTTTACCCATTTCCTCCGGGTCATTTGAGATAATCAAGAATGCTTTGGCATAGCTTATTCCTTCTTGAATTATATCAATAACCTTAACCAAAATATATAGAGCTAAAACAGAATATAGTGCCGTCTCAATATTCTTTCCTACTATTCCCGAAGTAGCAACGACACATAAATCAATTATCATCATATATGTTGCTGTAGTAAGACCTGGTGAAAACTTATTTAATATAGCCCCAGCTAAATCCGTTCCTCCTGTTGTTCCTCCAAATTTGAATACTATACCTAATCCTATACCTATCAAAACTCCACCAAAAACTGAAGCAAGTAGCATATCAGATGTAGCCGACGCCGTTGGAATAAATCTTATAGCAAATGATAATGCTAATGTAGCATATAAGGTTTTAGCGCCAAAGGATTTTCCTAAAATCAATACCCCGCCAATAAATAATGGGATATTTATCACCAAGTTTGTTACATCTACTGGAATAAGCCCATCTGTAACTTTCTTGATGACAATTCCAAGTCCAGTAACTCCACCAGGAGCTATAGTATTGGGATCTAGAAACATATTTATTGCAATAGCCATAATAACTGTTCCAACAGTAATGCCTAGATAATCTATTACATATTTATACCATCTTCTTTCGTATTTTTTCATTTGTTACCTCCTAAAAAATATATAAATTATTCCACTATTTTTTCCCTTGAGAATAATACCATAAGTACAAATATAGGCAATACTATCTGTCTCTTTATTCTCTTAGGGTCCTTCATTAATCTATAAAACCATTCTAAGCCCATTTTTCGATATATCTTTGGAGCTAGCTTTACATTACCCGATAATATATCTATCGTACCTCCATTACCTATCATTACCTTACAATTTAACTTTTCCTTATTCTCATTAATCCAGATTTCCTGCTTAGGTGCCCCTAGACCAACAAATAATATATCTGCCTTTGATTTATTAATCTTATCAATCACTTTTTGCTCTTCTTCATGACCACTATGACCAATATGTGCCCCTTTAAAGAAGCCATGATTATAACCGCAAATATTTATATTAGGATATTTCTCTCTTATCTTTTTACTGGCAGTCTCAGCTATACCCTTCTGTCCTCCCAATAAAAAAACTTTATATCCCATTTCATTTGCTAATTTAAGCATTTCAACCGATATATCGAAACCTGTTACTCTTTCTGGAAGACTATTTTTCTTAATCCTAGAAGCATATACTATTCCTATTCCATCAGCTATTAGCATATCACCTTTATTAAGAATTCCTTTAATATTCTCATCCTTTTTAGCTAACATTACCATTTCTGTATTAGGCGTATATATAGCTTTAGGTTTACTTGAATCTTTATCTTCTAAGAAGCCTTTTATCTTTTCTACAGCTCCATCAAAAGTTATCTTATTTATCTTTACCCCAAGTACCTTAATTAAATCTTCCATAATAGCACCTACCTTACTTTATTCATTCTCACTTTCTAACAACTCTATTACCTTTTCAGATACGTTCAATACCTTTTCTTTCAGCTCTACTTTTCTTTCAGCCAATTTATTTTTATATTTATCCCTATTATTCCAAACCTCTTCTATACATAAACATAAGTGAGTAAAATCAAGTTTATTTATATCTCCACTATTAACTCCATCAATCAACTGTAAAAAACCTTTTATCTTGGGGTCATATTCTATTCCTACCACTGGAACATTAGCTATTGCACCAAAAATTAGTGCATGTAGTCTTATTCCTATTAGAATTTCAAATTTCCCTATTATTCCTAGTACTTCCTTAGGTTTATAATAATTTTCTACTACATAGGGATTAGTTTCACACATTTCTTTAATTTCCAACGAGAATTCTACATCATCTGGATATTTCATAGGTATTAATACTACTCTTCTATCTTTAGTAGATAAATAATCTACGGTTTTAGCTATAACATTTTTAGTTTTTTCATCATTTGTCCATCTTCTAACCGAAATTCCAATAATTTCTTTATCTTTAGGTATACCCTCTATATCCATTATTTCATCTATTCTCTCTTCATTGGCAGGTTCCATTGTAAATGCAGCGTCTGCTGCTACAATAACATTCTCTGTAATACCAATTTTCTTTAATTCTTTTGCTGACTCCTCATCCCTTAATGTTATTAAATCAACTTTATTGACTATTTTATTAATAAGCAATTTATTCAACTTCTTCTTTACAGGACCATATCCATTACAAAAAAACATTACTTTCTTTTTAAAAAACTTCGCAATAAAAATCAAGCTAAGATAGAATATCAATGACCTACTACTGGTAACATCCTGTAATAGTGAGCCTCCTCCACTTATAAGCAAATCGCAGTCCCTGATATTTTTTATGATATCGAATAGCTTTGATCTACTTACAGGTGACACTCCATGAACACCCTTTGTATATTCGGCATCATATGTTAGTGCCGATATCTTTAAGTCTTTATTTATATTTTTTAAATTACTAATAATGGAATCTAAAATTGCGTCATCACCACAATTTTTAAATCCATAGTATCCAAAAACAAAAATCTTTTTCATGGGTTTCTTCCTTTCATAATACTAGAACAAATTTTCTAGTATTCGATTCCGTAAATAGTAGATAAGAATGTAATCATTCTACTCCTAATTATTATAGATTGTCCTACATGGACTTCATCATTGTATGCCTTAATTTTGTCATTAGTCACTAGACCTTTAGTCTTAATAATGAGGGTTAAGTTATATCTACCTGGAATTTCGCTTTCTATTACATTTCCTTTTTCGTCTGTAGTCGTCATAGTAGCAGGTTCAACTATCTTATCAACTACTTCACCTATTGTATTGCCACTAGATAAGACACTAAACACATCACCCTTTTCAACGCTATCAACAGATACGTCTTTTATACCATTTACAAAATATTTTATAGTTAACTCTTGTTCAGTTTCTGTTTGCTGAACTACATTATTACCATCACCGCTTCCAGCTTTATAATAAGCAAATCCTCCAATCAAAACAACTACTACTAAAACTATAGCTAAGTCAATATAATTTATTAGCCCAAACAATCTTCCTTTATCATCTATAAGCTTCAATTGTCCTACCTCCTTTTTAAGAGCCTTTCATATATAGTTAATGTTTCTTCCGTCATGGATTTTATGGAAAAATATTTTTCAACAGTACTTCTACCTAGTACACCTAAATCTCTTCTATCTTCAGAGTCCAGCTCGTATAATACTTGCTTTATATCATTTTCAAGAGATTCTTTAGTTATATTGTTTTCAACTGTTCTTCCAGTGAAATTATTAGAAATAGCTAACTCTATATTATCCTTATTTAATAGCCCCATATACCCTTCTCCACCAGCTAAAATAACTGGTCTTTTACAGGCCATTGATTCTAATGCTGTCCTAGATACACAGATTGCAACATCTCCTAAAGACATTATATCAGCTATATCAGTTCTTTTCCCAAGTAGATACATGAAAGGTTTGTCGAACCTTGAATTCACTTCGTTAACTAACTTTTGAATTCTCTCAAAATCATCTCCAGAACCAGCAATTATTAGCTCTATATCTTTATTATCCTTGTATAAATCCTGGCCAACCTCTATAACAAGCTCCAATAAAGTTGCCAAGTTACCTTCTATTCTACTTATATACACAATCTTTTTTGAATTTTCCTTTAGCCCTATATCTTTATATAGTGTTGAAACATTCTCAGAAAACGAGAACTTATCTGTGTCAATTCCATTGGTTATAATTGTGATCTTTTCTTCATCAACACCAAAGTTATCCATTAAGTGATTCTTAATATCCTCACTTACACTTATTACCTCCTCGCCCCAAAATGACATATATTTGTATAATCCTCCGTGGACAAATTTTGCGTGGGCTGAAGTCATAAAAGGTAATCTATTTAATATTGATATTATTTTACCTATAAGTGCTGGTATTCTTCCATGGGCATGTATAATCTGAATTTTTTCATCTTTAATGGCTTTTTTCATCATTGTCAATGATTTAATTATACTTTTAATATCCTTTTGGTCTAAAGGAGCATCATAATGTGGAATATTCTTATCCAACAATTCATCAACATATACTCCGCCAGAGGAAATGACAACAGGATTATGTCCTATATTCTTAAGTTCCTTTGCCAAGCTGACTACATGGGTTTCTGCTCCTCCTATATCAAGCCCCATGGCAACTAATAAAATATTCATGAATATCATCCTTCTTCTAATTTTTCTTACACTTCTAATTTAAGTTTCTTTTCTTCATTGCTATTTAAAACATAATAGTTTATCAAGATTCCTACAATAAGCCAAAATGCCATTATTATTTTGGGATTAAAGAATATATGTTCCGCTATACCATGGACTAAAATGCCCGATAATGATGCAGCATACGCCGCAGTAAAAATTCCTATAAACCTGCTTTCACTATTAAATGATAGTTTTATACTCATCTTCATTAAACTGAAAATTAAAAGTAAGAACACTATTATACCTACAACTCCCATCTCTATTGCGATTTGAAGATACAAGTTATGGGTGTGATATGGTGCCATAGTTCTTATATATAGTGGTATAATTTGCTGAAAGGGAATATATCCCAATCCTATTCCAGAATACCAAAAATCCTTCACAATATTAACTGACTTACTTAAAAGATTTAAACGATATATAATGGATGTATCCTGAAAACTACCTAGTGTCATAACTCTATGAATTATTGATGCTGGTAAAAATAATACACCTACCATACCCACTGGTATCAACGCTAATAGAGCCTTTCTATTTACTAGGAATAAAAACACTATTATACCGACCATCAATCCTAACCATCCACCCCTTGAGTAGGTTAATCCAATAGTTATTAATATAATGAACGTTGCTGCACTGAAAAATAATCTTTTAAATATACTTTTATTATAAAATATCAGTGCTAGACCAACTGGAAATATCATTATTAAATATTCTGCCAATAGATTGGGATTTTCAAAGGTAGCAAATACCCTTGTTGTTAGATCAGGATTCTGTGTTGGGTCTACCCATCCACTTCCCATCTCAACACCGTTCACGTATTGACTAATTCCATATATTGATACAGTTAGTGCTACCAAAACTAAAACTACATTTATTAGATACATATCTTGCTTTGTTTTTCTACTGTTAGTAAATACAAAAATCATCCCCAAGGAAGCCATATGTAGCGAAAAATCTCTAAAGCTCCCATTTGGATCAATGGATAGAACAGTATTTAGAAATACCAATATCCCAAATATAAGTAGAAAAATATTCGCAGGTGTATAGTTAAATTTAAAGTCTCCATCTATAATGTAATATATCAGATAAATGCCAACTACGCCTATTGATACTAGCAATAATTGCATGTCCGATAAATAAGGTAATCCGATAATAAAGAAAATTATACTATATATAGGGCTTATCCATTCTTTCATCATTTCACTCCTCAGGTTCAAATACAAAAACCTTAACTAATATTGCTCTCATAAGACTATTTTTAAAGGTTGTCTTAAGGTTTATAAACACTTTATTATTTCTATTCTTAGGCTTTACTATATTACTAACTCCCTTGATAATTAAACTACCATCTCTACCTTTAGCATAGAGTCTATGGAAAAAGCTTATTAAGTTTCTAATTATTGTTTCTATTCCTTTTATAAAAAAGCTTTTATTAGCATATGGGTCTTTATTTCTATTTCCTAATAATATTTTATATATCATACTATTTTTAAAGTAATCTTCTAGCTTACTTAGAGTTCTATTTATTACTTTACATGTAAAGCTACTCTTATAGTACTCAACAAATATATTGATTAATTTTAATAAAGCTCTTAATATTACACTATTTTTCATAACAAACACTCCAAATATAAATTAGAAAGCTCTTATTTAACAATATTAATCACATCACAATCAAACACATATAAGTCTGACTTTAGTCTAGTTTCTGATCCAATATACATTGGTTTTCTTCCAATTAATATTCCTTCCTCAGTGACCAAAGCAGGACTCTTTAGCTCTAAAACAACATCGTATTTTCCTGGAATACTTTTAAACTCAACTTTTCCATCTTTACCAATTACCAACTCCTGATGAGGCTCCACACTACTCTTGCTTAAAACTTCTCCGAACTCAGACCCTCTAACAGAGTCTAGTAATATGTCACCCTCTGTAATCGCTTCTACTAATCCACTACCTATATCTTTAACTTCGATAGTTACAGAAATCTCTTCTGTATAGTCTTGAGTTGTATTACTAATCTGACTAAACTTATATACTCCTCCAAAAACCATAAGCAAAACTATCATTAAAACAGCAAAGTCTACAATATTTACTTTACCAAAAATTCTTCCTTTCTTATCTATAAGTCCCATTCTATTACCTCCATACTTAGATTTTAAATTAACCTAATAAAATGACATAATTTAATTACGTATATCTCTACAGAATTAATATCCTTTAAATAGCCTATAAAGTCATCTTTTTATAAATCCTAAAATATTATATCACAAATCCATACCTATGATTATATCACAGTTTGTAAAATTATAATCAAGCTTATGTAATTTAGCAAAGATACGGGAATTTAATTAACGATAAAATAGCTGTAGATTAACTACAGCTATCCATATCTTAATATTACAATACTATTGTATCCTATAGCTACCTCTAACCATTAATATCGCTGTCTCAACAGCATAAACACCTCTACCATCACTTCTAGGTACTATCAATAGATGATTAGGTGTTATTGCCTCTCCCATTGGAATGTCTTGACCACCTGTTACATCGGAAAGTCCTCCAAGCTCACTTGCAATTGCTTGAGCTTGTCCAGCTCTGAGGATTATTTCAGCCCCTGCGTCACAAACCAACATCTTACCTTTTTCTAATGTAACTACCTCTAGATTTGAACCAGCAGACCCTGATTGATTCTGAAGCTGTTCTATTTTTCCTTTTAATTCACTATTCTCAGTTTTCAATGTATCTATTTCTGTTTTATTATTAGTTATATTTCCATTAACTTCCTCTATTTTACTATTTACATAAAACTTTATTTGTTCTAGTCTTTGCTCCACAAAACTTAATGTTACTAATGGATCATTTGTTGACCCTGGTTCTGAAAATGTGGCATTAGCTGCAATAACAAATCCTGCTGACATTCCTGTTACTATTACTGATATCAATAGTTTTCTTTTTATCTTTTTAAAATTCAAAATAGCTACCTCCTTTTAAACTATATATAATCTACAAGGTTATGTATCTCTCTAGTATCTATTCGACGCTATTTATAAATATCCTGTAATTATAAAGTATTTTCTATTAGTAAAGTTTGCTAATTAAGTCTTTTTTCCTTCTTGAAAATATAAAATTTAGATAAAACATAGTTTATTATTACAACAAGCACATTAACTACTAATTTACTTATTACTTGATCCATATTTATCAGCTCTATAAGAAGCATTAATCCAAATATATCAAAAAAATATGTGAGAATCCTACTTGATAAAAACTTTAATCCTTCTAATGACATTTCCTTTATGGATTTTGCTCTAACGCTAAAAACATAATTGCGATTTGTGAAATAAGCAAAGATTACTGACACTATAAAAGCAATTGAAGTTGCTATTTTAAAGTCTATATTTAAATAAATAAGCAAATAATAAACAATAAAATTTATTAGTGTGGTAAATACACCAAATATAGTATATAATCCTATTTCTCTAATTGATTTTTTTCTTGACATATCTGCACTCCAGACTTATATAAAATCTTATTATCATTGTATTCATCAACAAAGTATAGAGGTCTTTTTTTTGTTTCATTAAAAATTCTACCTACATATTCTCCTATTATGCCTAAAGAAATTAGTTGAATCCCACCTAAAAACAGTATCACAACCATCAATGAAGGATAACCCTTTACAGGCTCATTCCATATCAGGGTTTTCACTATAATAAATATCATATATATAAAGCTAAAGAATGAAATGCTCAATCCAAAAAATGATGAAACCTTTAGTGGTGTAGTCGTGAAGGATGTAATTCCTTCAATGGCAAGGTTGATTAGCTTCATATAATTCCATTTTGTACTTCCAGCTGCCCTAGGATTTCTATCAAATAGAATTTCTTTTTTGTTAAATCCAATCCAACTAAACATTCCTTTTGTATATCTCTGATTTTCTCTAAATCCTTTGAGTGCCTCTAATGCTCTCTTATCAAGTAATCTAAAGTCTCCAGTGTCTTCTTGTATAGGGACGTTAGTCAACCTTTTTAGGATTCTATAAAAGCTATGTGATGTTAGTTTCTTTAACCAAGACTCACCTTGTCTACTCCTTCGCTTAGCATATACATCGTCATATCCTTCTTCCCAATACTTAATCATTTCTGGAATCAAATCTGGTGGATCCTGTAAATCTGCATCTAAAATAATAACTGCATCACTTTGTACATAATCGAACCCAGCAGCCATAGCTATTTCTTTGCCAAAATTTCTAGATAAATTTATATAGGATACTCTAGAATCTTTTTTATGTAGTTCCTTTAATAGCTCTCCTGTCCTATCCTTACTTCCATCATTAACAAATAAAATCTCAAAGGAATATCCTTGAACTTGTTGAATTACTTCAATTAATTTATCATAAAGCATAAATAGAACATCTTCCTCATTGTAAGCAGGAATTAAAATACTGATACTTTTGATAGTATTACCCCTCTCTGTTTTTTATTTGATCCTAATTTCATAAGGTGATTTCTCAGTTCCTTTTCCGCCAACTATTTTAATATCATCAGTAATATAAATAGCTGGAATAACAGCTATATTCTTAACATTTGCATCCTTATGGTATATTAAGCCATCAGTATCGACGATTCTTACCATACTTGAGCTACTATAATATGGAGTTCTAAGCCAATACTTCATTTTTACTTTTTTATTATTATAGCCAAAATACTTATTAACCCTTATATTATTCTCAAAAACGTAATTCACCAATTGATGTATATCTAATAAAAACACTTTATCATTTGATGTCATATAATATGCTTGTTCATAATTCTGATCTGCAATTGACGTAATATTTATCCAATAATGAGGTCGGGACCCTCCATCTTTTCTATCTAAATCAAATGCAGACAAAACATTTCTGTTATTTACTGATAATATAGCATTCTTTTCCTCTTGAGTAAATTCTGTTAAAAAACCATTGCTTTTATCTTGATTCAACCATTGTCTTATATCCGAGGTAGCCCAAAGATTAGAACCATAGTTATCCATATCATCATTTAAATTCTCATCTATATGGTCAAATTCATTAATTTCAACTATTTCATCAGACCAAAGTAGATACCCTACATTTTCGTTATAATTTATTACCTTCCAATCTATAGATTCTTGATTATATGTTCCAAATTTAATAGTATCTCCTATATCTACATTGTCATCAACCTTTGCAATATTTATTATAGGTGGAATACTAATAATGATTGCTATTGCACTTATGATAGTTATTAGAGCTTTTTTATCAACATTGACTTTTACATATTTTTTTATATTCAATTGACTTACTCTTACTAGTAGCCAAATTATTCCTAAGAAAATCATGAAATCAAAGCATGCATTAAATAAATACATATGCTTTACTATATCAGCTTCACCATTACCTATTATTGGTATGGCAAACTGACTTCCGGCAATTAAAAACAATAATGATGCACCTAATATGCTAACTAAATTAGATTTACTTTTTTTATCAGATCTTATCCATTTAATAAGCTCATAAATTAGAATACAAGCAAATAAAATAAATAGTAAAATAATTATTAGAAATGCTGAGCCTACAAATTGTTTTCTAATATAACTCCAAGCAGAAAATCTATTAGTTAACTTAAGTCTTTCTATATAATCAACCTTACGATAATTGCCAAGATATGGTGGACTCATCATTATGCTACTTTCAGCGGTTATCTTTAGCTTATCTATAAACCTTGTTGGATGCTTTAGATAAAACTTTAAGACCTCAAAATGGGATGCATTGTCATAAACTGCTTCTTTAAATTCATCGCTATATATATTATAACCATTATGATATAGATATCCGTGGGTATCCTTCAAAACTAAATATTCTTCACTTATACCTAAATCTCTTAAATCTTCTTCTGGAGTTGGAGAATCTTTTAATACTCCGAAAAATATAGAGTGATAATTAGTAACTTTTCTCATCCAATCGGGAGATTTAGTGTAAAAGTGCATTGATGTAATTATTAAAGCAATAGATAAGACTGAGATAGTTATTCTAATTTTTAAGTCCTTCTTCAAAAGAATAAAGCTTAGTCCAAAAATTGCTATTAAAATTCCCATGGGAGAATTGGCTACCTTTGCACCTACAAAAATAAAAGCTGCTATATAAAACGATATTATTGAAGGTAAATTTGGACTTTTATTCTTTATTATCCATAATGTCATGGCTATCATCATAAATAGGGATGTGATAATTGTAGCTTCTCCAAAAAAAGAATTAAAATAAATAATATATCCTATATCACAAAACATAAAAATCATAAGTCCAAAAGCAATTATTCTATGGACAGCTTTTTTTATTCTTAAATTCATATAAATATAATAAAGTGATATTCCATATATAATTATATATACTATAGCTAGAAATCTGATATCAAATATCCTATTATTTAATCCCATAATCGTTTTAACAATAATATTCAATATCATTGCAACTTTAATAATTATAAATTGTGTTGAAACATACTCCTCTTCATTTGGTATTGAAGGACTGATGACATTTGAAATATACTCAAATATATTATTACCTTGGTTCAAATTTATGTCATATTCATTATAAAAATAGAAAAATTTCTGATAATCATTAATTTCTAATCCCAAAGGTTGTATTACTCTAAAATAATCAGCATTATCGGCTAATCCAATAAAAGGTTTAAACAGCAGTAATCCTGATAGTAGAGTAATTAAAAATAAAAAAACAAATATTTTTATGTATTTAGTCTTCATTAGTTCCTCCTGATCTTTTCTAATAATCAATATTATGATACCACTAAATATGTCTTTTGCATAGTAATCTTACTATTTCTTTCAATATTTACCAAAAATAAAAAGAGCCTGGATATCTTCCACGCTCGTATCTTAAAAATCTATTAAGCCCATGCTAATTTTTAAGCATTCATTTACTTTATTCATCATATCTTCATCGAAATGTCCGACCTTTTCTCTCAACCTCTTCTTATCTATAGTTCTAATTTGTTCTAATAATACCACTGAATCCTTAGGTAATCCATAGTCAGAAGCCTTTATTTCAATATGAGTGGGCAGCTTTGCCTTATTAATCTGTGAAGTGATAGCTCCAACAATTATTGTTGGACTATATTTATTGCCAATATCATTCTGTATCACTATCACAGGCCTTACTCCACCCTGTTCTGAACCTATAACAGGGCTTAAGTCAGCATAGAAAACATCTCCTCTTTTAACAATCACAGTTTTTCACACCCTGTCAAATTATCTTCATATTCACATAGAGCTTTGTAGTCTGCTTCATATCCTACTTCTGATAGTACTAAATTTAAATTCGCCATTTCTCTATATCCACTTTTTAGTTCTTCCCTTAGTTGAACCTTTCTTCTCTCTCTAATATATAGCTTCATGGCCTCTCTTATAAATTCACTTCTATTCCTCTTCTCAATGGATACAATCCCATCAATTTCCTCAAGCAAACTATCTGGCAAGCTAATCATAATACGTTTTGTCTCGGCCATTAGAGCACCTCCAAAAAAATAAAGCAATATTTGTTTTAAAAAACATTATCCACCATTATAGCATATTCATATATATAGCAGTATATACTCGATTATATATTATCTCTTATAAGTGTGTCAATCAAAAGGTCAATTTATACTCCCTATTAAATATATTATTCTAATAGATAATCTTTTATATCTATAATTTCTCCGTTTTTCACATAAACTCTAGGGACTCTCCTGCTAATCATGCATACTATCTCATAATTGATAGTATCTAACTTCTCAGCAATTTCATCAATATGTGGTGTATTATTTTTCCCATTTCCGAATAATATTACTTCATCTCCAATATTTACATCACCAATACTTGTTATATCAACCATACATTGGTCCATGCATATTCTACCAATAATTGGAACCCTCTTCCCTTTTATAGTTACTTCTGCTTTACTCGTTAACATCCTAGTATATCCATCGGCATATCCTAATGGCAAAGTGCCAACCTTTGTTATCTTATTAGTTACATATATATGACCATAGCTAATACCTTTACTTGATTCTACCGTCTTAACATTTGAAATACAAGCTTTTAAGGTCATTGCTGGTTTAAGATCAACATTCTTTATCTTTACTTCTTTAGAAGGATAAAGTCCATATAACATAATACCAGCTCTAACCATATCCATATTATACTCCTTCAAATCAATTATGGCAGCACTGTTTGACACATGCTTTATAGGTATCTCTATGTTCTTTTTCTGTAGTCGATTTACTATCCACATAAACTTACTAAACTGTTCTTTAGTTTCTTCTTTATTTTCTTCATCAGCCACAGCAAAATGAGTATAAATGCCCTCTACTTCAACATTTGGAAGCTTTCTGATTTTTTCTATTTCATCAATAGTTTCGTCATCAACCTTATACCCCAATCTTCCCATTCCAGTATCAATCTTAATATGAACCTTACTTATAGTATCAAGCTCCTTTGCAATTAAAGACAAAGTGTGAGCCTGATCATATGTATATATAGTTTGAATTATTCCATATTTAAGTACACTAGCAGCTTGATAAGTTGGTGTATAACCTAATATCAATATAGGATCATCAATCCCATTTTCCCTTAACTCAATTGCCTCTGACAATGTGGCTACAGCAAGTCTATCGGCACCATTTTCTAAAAAGGTTTTAGCAACAACAGAAGCGCCATGTCCATAACCATCAGCTTTTACTACTGCAGTTATCAAAGTGCCTTTCTGAGTATTCTTAACTACCTCATTAATATTATGTGCTAAATTATCCAAATTTATCTCTACCCAAACAGGTCTCGTATTTTCTAATAAAGACAATTTTATCCCCCTTTTACAGTATAGTTCACTTACTTCATATTTTTTTACTATAACTTTTGTCAATATTACAGTTTATTCAATTAGTTTGTAAATCAAATAACTCATCCTTAATATCAACATTGTATTTAAAATCTGAATAATATACTTCTATAGTCGAATTACCTTCTTTATCAAATATATAGAGCTTATAAGGAACAAAGTTCTTCTTGTTTATCCATATTTTCTCACTTTTTCTATATTTATTATCTTCAGGTATATCGACAGTAATTACTATCTGCTCCTGATTACTCAAGATATCAGACTTTAATTCCCTATGTTTTTCTGTTATACCTACCCTAAAAAAGTACCCAATAAAAGTATTCATATCCATAAACCCAGATTGACTATCAAAATGAAAAGTCTGATTTATTTGAGGATGCTTCAACCAAGTCTCACTACCATTGTATATAGTCATCATACCCTTACTTTCCTCAGGTTCGATGATTTCTATTAAATATTTATCTGGCTTTTTATAGATATGCTTAGCTTTATATTTACGAGAAGCATCTTCACCTTTTATCAATATAGTCGCTGTACATTCATAAGACTCCATATTATTAAACTGCTTTTGTATCTCAGTATATATTTCCTCATTAGTTGGTTCTTTACATCCACTGGATGTAAAGGCTATTGTCAAAATAATTAAACCAACCAATATTTTTTTCATTAATAATTTCCAACTCCTTAAAAGCTTTTTAGAATATCTGATCTAGAAACTATACCTACTAATCTTCCTTCTTCATCTACCACAGGTACTCTATTAACCTGCTTTTCTAACATTATATTAGCTATTTCATGAACTTCTTCATGTTCCTCAACCTTGATAACTGGCTTAGTCATTATATCCTTAACCTTATAAGCAACTTTCTTCCTTAGTTTTTCTTCAAACTTTTTAATACTCTCAAGAAGTATAAATCCTTCAAAAATTGGAATAAAAGGTGGACTAGATATATCCCTATCTTTAAACATTAAATCCGATTCTGAAACAATCCCCTTGACTTTATTATCTTCATCAACTACTGGTACGCCACTAATTTTATTCTCAACTATTATCCTCAGTACTTCTTCTACTGTATTCTCCTCATTTACTGAAATCACTTCTTTAGTCATAATATCTCTCGCTTGCATTATACCCCTCCTAATGATTTAATTGCATTTGGTAGCTTCTTAATTATATCTGAAGCTGTTAATCCATATGTACCCGTCCCATAGGCTGCTAAATCACCTGCTAACCCATGAATATATACACCAGCTATCACACTATCAATCATTTTAATATTTTGCCCTATAAAACTAGTAATTACACCAGTTAATACATCTCCACTTCCTGCTGTTGCCATTCCCGGGTTACCAGAGGTATTAATGTAGATATTACATTCTTTGTCGCATATCACAGTGTTTGCACCCTTCAAAACTGTTATTACACCAAATTTTTTTGATGCAATTCTCGCATTTTTTACTCTATCTTTTTGTATCTCTTCTATGCTTTTGTTTAATAGTCTTGCTAATTCCCCTGGATGAGGAGTGATAACAATCTCAGCCTTTTTATCTAGCAATGCCTTTTCATTTCTACTAATACAATTAAGACCATCTCCATCCAAGACTATCGGTATATTAGCAAATTTAATAATTTCTTCTACAACCTTAATCCTTTCACTATCTATTCCTAATCCAGGACCTAAAGCAATTACGTTAAAATTACTCACTATTGACTTAATATCCTCTAAAGCATCTATTATAAAGTGACCCTTATCATTATCCTTTACTGGTTTTATAATTATTTCAGTAGTTTTTATCTCCATTATATTTGTTAAGCTTTTAGGAGTGACAGCATAAACTAGGCCACTTCCACTTCTTAATGATGCTTGGGCTGTTAAATATGCTGCTCCCGTCATACCTATACTTCCAGCTATAACACCAACCCTTCCATAATTACCCTTATGACTTACTAAATTCCTTTCAGGAAGAAGCTTTGAAGTCAAATCCTTATTGATTATTGTGAATGAGTTTAGTTTATCTTCAGTAATAAATTTTTCCGTAAGTGGGTTTATGTTCATTCTATCTATTTTATCATCTGTATCCAAGTTTGTTTTCGATCCTTGTGCTATACAATAAGATATGGCATTGTCGTTGCTATGACTTATAGACAGCTGAATATCTTCTATGCCCAGCTCATGAGATAATTCTTTAGCATCTCTCCTTAGATTTACATAGGGTTTGCCTAAAGTATCATGGTCTATTTCTAAATCAGTCCATTTAAAGTTTCTAATTCCTGAACCTAAAGCTTTACTAATAGCTTCTTTAGCCGCGAACAGTCCTGCAATTGTATTTATGTTTCCATTTCTACTCTCTATGTATTCTTTCTCAATATTCGTAAATACTCTATCTATAAATCTTTTATTATTAGATAAAGCCTTTTCAACTCTACCTATTTCTATTATATCTATTCCTACACCTTTAATCATTATTACACCTTCCCTATAAAAATAAGCCCTTTCTTAAGGACTTAAATCTATAATAATTCTAAAAAGCTTTTATCAAGTGGTATTCCTAATAAATCTGCTAGCTTATAAATTCCCACTATTAAAAAATATACTACAGAAATAAAGAAAATAGCAACACTAATCATTTTTATTACCGTTTTAGACTTTTCTCCTAACTTTATTTTATCTCCAAAAACAGAAAATATTAAATTGATTAGTTTCGTGAATATATTAAAGAATATCTCTGATCCACTAAGTACCAGTAGTATTAAAAAAATAATTTTAGTAGACATTAAAATCTTCCTTTCAGATTGTTATTTCAGTATCATATACTACTCTATCATACTTTTGTCTAGTTTTTCCATTGCCTTATTTCCTAAAATTCCATGTAACAATCTATATGTAGTATTAAGACGTTCTTCATAGTCATTTTTATGTTCAATTAATTCTTTTAATCTATTTCGCATTTCTATTATTTCCTTATTCACATCAGACAGTTTTTTTTCATTTTCATTTAACTTATCATATGAATATCTTATTGTCTCTTTTAAAAGATTTGTATTCAATCGTCTTATTTCCTTAGGTAGTACTTCGCTCTTTATGGTTAATTCCTCAATTCTAGTATTTATATCTATAATTTCCTGCTGACATTTATCCAAAAGTTCAATAGCATAGCTATTATTAGTATTATTTACTTCATCAGATAAATTCAATATTTTCATCATATTTTTCTTTTTATCCTTCTTCAAACGAATCAATTCTCTATCAACAGTTTTTTGCTCTTGTAGCAACTGACTTAATTCATCTCTATATTCTTCAACTTTTTTATTACTCACCTCATCAAATAAAAGCTTCCATTCTTTAACATTTATCAATATTGGGATATTTTTTTTATTTATAATATCTAAATCTATATTAAAATCCTTTGAAAACATGGCATTCCCTCCCAATATGATTATACTATAAATCCTATGAATAATTAAATGGTTTTTTAGTACTATAATACTATTTAAAAGAAAGTCATTCTCCCTAAAATGGGATAATGACTTTCAGTTTAAAAGGCAGTAGTACACTTAGGTTTTTCTTCAATATGAAATATCTTATTTATTTTACTTATATAGGAATCATCAGATATTCTCACTAATCCATAATTACATAGATTTCTAAAGTTTATTACTCCCATAAGTAGTGATGAAAAATCTGAAATATCCATTGATACTTCGACTTGAAAGTCTTCATCTTCTGACAGATTAGCCTTTCCATTTTTAAAATCGATTATATAACTGCCATCATTCTCTGAAATAAAGCTATCTTCAATATTTAGCTTAATCTTACAACTTTCATTGCCAAAATTATGTTCTCCTAGTACTTTAAATATTCCTCTAATATCAATCACACGGTACATTAGTCCAACACCCTGTACATTACTTTCATGATAAACGGAGGGTATTATATTATTAGTTCCGTTTACTGGGTTTGATAATAAATGATGAAAGAACTCATCCTGAGTGTTTAATATTATATACCTAATCTGGTCACTTTGGGTATTAAGGAAAGTCAATATCTCAGATAGCGCTTCCTTCTTCTCGCAAATAAATTCACTAACATTCAAATCATTCTCTAGAAAGCTATCATTATCGTTGTATTTAAAGTTAAAAATTAGATATCCCTCAATTTTATTATTAGTCCTATATGCTATCACTCTATTCTCAGAATTCTTAAATATATTTTCTATATCTTTTAGATTCTTTTTAATCATGCCATGAGTTTTCTTCATACATCTATTATAGCAATCTAATAGTTCTATTTTGTCCTTTTCTCCTGCAAAGAAAACATTATTTTTAGACTCGCCCTTTGGTAAGTACTTCGGTGAAATCCTATATTGATTCATCTTAGTACCATATCCAAACCCCATTTTCTTATAGAAATCTGGTCTAAAAGGATATAATACAGCCATGTATATTTCTCTTTCCTTGTAATGATTTAAATAGAAAGTTATTAATTCTTTAGCAACCTTCTCCTTCTTATGTAAAAATTCTACTCCTACAAATCCCACACCACCTGCATCAATGATTTGAGAATCGTAATTCATTACGAAATCATAGTGTAACATTCCTCCAAGAAGCTTATTATCTCTATACAGACCATAAAAATTTTGATTTTCATTTTCTTCTTGTATCTTTGCAAATCTTTCAGCTGTTTTTTCTCTATCCTCAACACTACTTGCTTTCATTCTGGGGTAAGCATTTCTTGCTATTTCAACGAAATACTTAAAATCCTCTTTAGGTATTGATTTAACTTTACTCATCTTATCACCCCTTTAAATTTTACCAATCATACCAAGAAAATTGGTTGTTAAAATTTTTTATATTTACATATCAAGCTCTTCTTACATATGCAATTCTCTTATTTATTAATAACTTCTTTTATAAATAATCACCTTCTTTAATACTCAGTTAGTAATCAGTCAATAATTTTGCAAGATTCTGAATTCTTTTATCAGTCCTATAAGTAACACCAATTGAATACTGTCAAACTTATTTCGACTCTCTAATTATAATAGTAAATTATTCCTATACTTCTGTCAATATTTTAAATAGCAAAAAGACTAGAAACTCAATATATCTATTACATAATTATGTGAAATTCTACTTGAGAAAATTCCATACCAAATTTTATCTAACTTCCTCATTTAATATCATTTTGTACTATTGTTACCTTTTTTTAATAATAATCAAAAATTATATGATAGCTTAATAATTTGAATTATTGTATAATATTTAGTGACTCGAAACTCTTTCTTGGGGGTGAATTAAAATTGGGGAATAAGTTAATTTTTAGAGAGAAATTAGTAAGGTATAATATTAAAATTAATATTTTCAACGGAATTGCTGCTATTATTGCAACAAATCTAGTGAATCCATACTTTGTTAAATTTGCAGAAAGAATTGGTGCAAGTGATTATCAAATTGCATACTTATCATCACTTCCAGCTTTAATTAGTGTTTTTGCATTAATTCCAGGTGGAATTTTAATTGATAACTTTAAGGATAAGAAAAAAATAACAGGTTCAATCATTTTTTGCCATAAGCTATTCTATTTATTTTTAGCATTTGTACCTTTTTTCAATAAAAACTATCAACCTTGGATTTTTGTTTTACTAGTTGGATTTATGAATTTGCCTGGCTCAATATCTATTATTGGATTTCAATCTAGCATTGGGGACGTATTTAATATAAGAGATAGAGGTAGGGCCATGGGTCTACGTAATAAGTATTCTACAATCTTTGGAATGCTTGTTGCGTTCGTATCAGGTCAGTTGCTGACAAGAGTTCCAAATACAAATGGAGAAACAATAGTCTTATACCAAATTTTCTTTATAATTGCATTTCTAATTGCTCAAATGGAAGTGTTCTCGTATTTTAAGCTTAGAGGGATAAAGTCTGCAAAACGGGTTACAGGCACATCCTATTGGGAATCATTAAAACATATACTTCATAAAGATAATTTATTAAAGCAAAAACCATTCTTAATTTTTACAGGATGTTCTCTGTTATTTCATTTTGGATGGCAAATGGGATGGCCTTTATTTAACCTATATGCAGTAAAATACTTGGAGGCTAATGAAATATGGTTAAGTGCAATAACCATAGCAAGTAGCATTTCATCCTTTTTAGCTTATCCTATTTGGGCAAAGTTAGCAGACCGAAAAGGAAACAGCATGATGCTAAGCATAGCAACCTTTGGTATGGCTATAACTCCTATCTTATATGCGATTTCTGGTAGTCTGTTGTCTTTAGTTCTTTTTAATATAATAATAGGTATATCAGTATCTGGAACAGTTCTAATATTGTTCAATATTTTACTAGAAGTTGTCCCTGATAAGAATAGAACTATTTATATCGCGTTATATAATACTTTAATTAATATCTCAGCTACTTTTTCTCCAATTATAGGTGTAGCGATAAAGGACAAGTTTACCATATATGTAGCATTGATTGTAGTAGGATGCTTAAGGATGATTGGAAGCATAGCATTTTTTATAAGAAATAAAGTTGTGAATAATGGGAATTAATAGAAAAAAGAGCTATCTCACAATGATTTTAAAAATCATTGTGAGACAGGTCCATTACTTTTCTCATCCCAATCATATCCTCTTCTTGACTATGTTTCACAAACCCAGCCTTTTCATAAACTCTTATTGCTGGCTTATTATTAACATTTACGTTTAATTCAATATATTCTCCTTGATAGTCAAACTCTTGTATTCCAAAGTTAATGCCTTGCTCCACAAATTCTTTGCCCAACCCTTTGTCTGTAAATTTAGGATTTAAAGCAAGACCTATTTCAATTATTCCATCATTATGATAATACTCAAATAATCCAGCTAAATTATTATCACTTAAGACAGCAAATGCATCACATCCAGCAGGCCCCTTTACTACTCCAGTTTCAGTATAGCTTTCAAAATATGGGTCAGTAAAAATATCCTTAACGTAACCTTCGTATTTCCATGTCTTAATAGCCTTGGCATATTCTAAAGTCATTGGTACAAATTCAAACTTCATATTACCACTCCCTAAAAAATTTACTTCTTAAATATATTAAAGGATTCAAAATCCAATCCACACAAATAATAATTATTTTGCTATATCCATACTTGTATTTTACTTAGTATATACTTTATGCATTTATTTTCTTTTTTCCCTTTTATTTACCTTCATTTCTTTAAGTTTATTTTTCCTTTGAATATACTCAGCTTCTCTCTGTAGCTTTAGATAGTTTGCAAATCTATTTTCAGATAATGATCCATTATCAATCGCTCCTTTAATTGCACAGCCAGGCTCACTGTCGTGTTTGCAATCATTAAATTTACACTTAGCTGCCAATTCCTCTATATCGCTAAAAGTATTATCAATCCCTGATTCTGCATCTAATATATGAAGTTCTCTCATTCCTGGAGTGTCAATCACAATTCCCTTATCCTTAAGCAAGATAAGTTCTCTATGGGTAGTTGTATGCTTACCTTTATCATCACCTTCCCTAATATCCCTAGTCTCTAACTTTTCTTCTCCAGCTAAATAATTGATTAAGGTAGATTTACCAACTCCAGATGAGCCAATAAATGCAATCGTAGTACCCTTATCTATATATTGATAAATTTCATCTATCCCGTCTCCAGTAACCGAACTAACTACATGAACATTCACTCCAAATGCTACAGATTCGACATCATTAATTCTTTCATCAATATTATCACTAATATCTGACTTAGTAAGTAGTACTACTGGATTAGCTCCACCTTCCCATGCCATTATAAGATACCGTTCTAACCTTCTTAGATTAAAGTCTTTATTCAAAGACATACATATAAACAAGTAGTCTACATTTGTAGCAATTATTTGCTCACCTGCCTGATTACCTGCAATCTTTCTCGAGAATTTACTCTTTCTTGGGAAAATTGAATGGATTATAGCATTCCCTGTTTTTTGGTCTGTTCTATCTATTATGACCCAGTCGCCAACTGCTGGATAGTCCTCTCTGTCAATAGCATTATGCTGCATTTTACCTGATATAGCTCCTAATATTTCTCCTACAGATGTAAATATCTTATATAATCCTTTATATTCTACAGCTACTCTGCCGATTTTATATTCACAGTCATTTTCAATATTAAACTCTTCCAATTGTGTTTGCAGTCCCTTATTCCAACCTAAATCTTCTAAAGAAATTTTCTCCTTAATATTCATCAACACTATCTACCTCCACCCTTTTATAAGTATAACTAATATTCTTTTTAGTATGAATTACACGATAACTATTTTTCAAAATACTCCCTCCACTCTTGGAATAACTGTACTTTGAAACTCCTAGCATTGATTTTTTAATATTGGAATAAAGTATAAAAAAGCATAAAGATACCCTTAAAATAGAATACATCTATCTTAAGGGTATTTTTGCACAACTAATACTGCTAATCATCAGTCAATCATTACAATATACTTGCCTTGACTGAATCATTGAATAGCTAGTATACAGATATAAAAAACCCTTAAAGCTAGGAGTTCCCTGCTCTAAGGATCTAATTCTCAATTTAAATGTAATTATACTGTCTTATAAATATAATTCATCATTAACAATTTAGCATATTAATATATTAATACAATAAGCTATCCTTAGGAGCAGTCATATTTTTTTCTTTTAATGAATTTAACACTAACACATTTAATTTTTTCATAATACAACCTCTCCTTTCATTACGAATTATAAACAGTATAATACAATTTCTAATATTTGTCAACATAGCATAGAGACTTATTTACATTGATTTTATGCCCAACTCTATAATATATCCCATTATAGTTAATCATACATATAATAATAAGAGGAGGAAGAAAGGTGGTCTATCATGGTTAACATTAGCAAACAACTCTTAAAAATCTTATCTGCTGAAGTCTTTCAGAGAATTATAAATAATGATGTTATTAGACTTGAGCAGTTAATGACTGCTCAAGCTCTATTAATAGAAGCTAATATTCCCTATGATTTGGTTTTTGCAGCTGGAACTAGAAGAGATGCCTCTGCAGTTGAATTAATCATATATATTAATCCTACAACTACTATGAATTTTACTGTAGCCTTTGAAGCTGGAGGAACAACTATTATTTGAACTTCTTCCTTTTATGCAAGTTATACATTAAATAGTACTGTAATATAATAAAAGTCCTACAAATTATTAAAATTCTGATTAGTACATACATAGTAAATATACTATGAAATTATCACGAAATTAAGAGTCCCTTTAAAAAGACTCTTAATAGTTAATTTAAAAACACCTTAAATTATATATTGCATAAGGCATTATCTAAGTCTTCAATTATATCTTCAACGTTCTCTATTCCAACGGATATCCTGATCATACTCTCTGTTAATCCAAATTCCTCTAATTTCTCCTTTGGATATCCAAGATGAGTCATTGCTGCTGGAAGTTCAATTAGTGTTTCACAATCTCCCAAGCTAACAGCCAATTGGGCAAGCTTAACACTATCTACTACTTTTTTTGCATCATCTAATTCTCCCTTGATTTCAAAGCTAATCATAGCCCCAAATCCATCCATCTGTTCTTTAGCTATGTTATGTCCTTGAAAGCTTTCTAGCCCAGGATATAGAACTTCCTTAACATTAGGGTGATTGCTCAAGAACTTAGCTACTTTTATTGCATTTCTCTCATGCTCACGCATTCTTACTCCGAGAGTTTTTAATCCTCTAAGAAGTAGCCATGCATTAAAGGGACTCATAACCCCACCAAATTCGCACATATAATCAAACTTTAGCTTATGTATATATTCTTCATCCTTAGAAATAGCAACTCCAGCTACAACATCTCCATGACCAGATATATATTTTGTAGCTGAATGCACTACCACATCGGCACCTAATGTTAAGGGCCTCTGAAAATAAGGAGTGGCAAATGTGTTATCTATCACCACTTTAATTCCTCTAGAATGAGCAATTTCAACTACATTTTTGATATCAATTATCTTCAAATTGGGATTAGCAGGAGTTTCAAAATATATAACCTTAGTGCTTTCATCTATTTGTTTTTCCAGACTATCTAAATTACTTAAATCTACTACTTTATAATTTACATTATATTTAGGTAATAATTGTGTAGCAACACTGTAGCTAGATCCATAAAGGGTCTTATTAATGATTACATTGTTTCCTGGTTTTAAAAAGGAAAAAAGAACTGAACTAATAGCAGCCATTCCAGAAGCAAAAGCAACTGAGGCCTTACCTTCCTCTAATGCTGCCATTCTGTTTTCGAATAATCTAAGAGTAGGATTATTACCTCTAGTATAAACGTAGTCACTACTTTCAAAGCTCATTACCTTTCTTACATGTTCAGTGTCATTAAATACAAAGGTAGATGTCTGAAATATAGGAGGATTTAATGCATTCTTAGGATTTTTTTCGTCTTCTCCTCCAGCATGTATCGACGTAGTATCAAACCCATATTTTTTATTTTTATCCATTCTATACCTCCGGTCTCTAATATATATTATCTTTGTCCATATTTATTTAGATAAAAGTCCCTCATAAAGTCTATATCATCTTGACTTAGCTCTACTACTCCACCCATCATTTGAGCATATATCGTCGCTTTAGCAGACTTCTCCACTATTAGAGCAGTTTTCAATGTTTCTTTTAGATTTCTACTTGCTGCTAAACATCCATGATTTGCTAGAATACAAGCATTTCTACCTTCCAATGCCTTAACTGCAGCCTCACCTAACTCTTTTGTTCCAGGTAATACATATTCACTCACCTTTACATCTCCACCGACAATTTGAACTAAGTCTTCAGCCGCACCTGGTATTGACTTTCTAGCAATAGCCATGGCAGTACAATATGTACTATGGGTATGAACGATTGCATTCACATCTGCCCTAGCTTTATATATAGCTAAATGCAAATTATACTCTATTGATGGCTTTTTATCCCCATCTATGATATTTCCATCCATATCCATAATGATAATATCCTCTGGAATAATATTATTATAGTCAACTCCACTTGGAGTTATAGCGATGCAGTCCTCATCTGGTACCCTGGCGCTAATATTTCCCCAAGTCCCAACAACCAGCTGTGAATTCAACATATCTATTCCAGTATTTATAACAGATTCCCTAATTTTGTGGAATTTTATATGCAAAATAATAAACACTCCCCTCAATAACTATTACAATTCAATAATCGCCTTATGACACATACAGTTTTCTTGCTTCAAATCCTTTCTTAGGATATCAATAAATGTCTTCGTGATTAATTCCTTATTTTTCTTGATTGAACCTTCTATATCATGAAGATTTATCACATCCTTTTTATATCCTGTACACCAATTAGTTATAATTCCTATAGCAGAATAGCACATTCCTAATTCTTTCGCTAATACTACCTCAGGTACATTGGTCATCCCTACAACATCTCCACCTAATTTACTGTACATCTTGATTTCCGATGCGGTTTCAAACCTAGGTCCCTCAGTACATACATAAACTGCTTCACCCTTAATTTCAATTCCATTTACTCTCGCTTTCTTTCCAAACTCTTGTCGAAGATTTTTGCAATATGGGTCACTCATATCAGTATGTTTAACTCCTTGCTTCCCACCGTCATAAAAGGTTATAGGTCTTGCTTTTGTAAAATCAATAAAATCAGTTATTACAACTACATCTCCAGGCTCAAAATTATTATTACATGATCCCACAGCTGCTGTTGAATAGATAAACTTTACTCCTAAATCATCCAAAGCCTTCATGTTAGCTCTATAGTTTATTAGGTGGGGTGGGTTAGAATGATCCCTTCCATGTCTAGCTAAGAATATTATCTCCTCATTATCTATTTCTACAATATCCACTTCTACAGACCCATAAATAGTTTTAATAACTTTCTTAGTGCTTTTTCCTCCTACGTTGTATACTCCTGTACCTCCAATAATGGCTCTTCTCATGCTGACTCACCTCGTAGTTAAATTTAGATATATTTAATTTTTTATTTCTTTAATTTTAAAATATTCTCTTTAAAAGGCTTCTGAATAATCCCCTTTTCCGTAATTATACCCGTTATATTTTCATTAGGAGTCACATCAAAAGCAGGATTATAAACATTCATATCTTCAGGTACAATTCTTGTTTCCCCTATATGGGTGACCTCTTTACTACTTCTTTCTTCTATTTCTATATCTTCTCCTGTTTCAATATCAAAATCTATGGTAGTAGTTGGTGCTACTATGTAAAATGGTATTCCATATACTTTTGCCACCACAGATAGCATAAAAGTTCCAATCTTATTAGCAGTATCACCATTTAATGCTATCCTATCTGCTCCAACTAAAATAACATCTATTTTCTTATCTCTAATAAGAGTTGCAGCTACACTATCAGCTATCAATTTAGACGGTATATTCTCTTGTCTAAGTTCCCATGCTGTAAGCCTTCCACCTTGCAATCTAGGTCTAGTTTCATCAGCATAAACAAAAATATTTTTGCCGGTGTAATGGGCTTCCCTAATCACTCCTAATGCCGTTCCATATCCTGCTGTAGCCAATGCACCAGTATTACAGTGGGTTAATATAGTCCCTTCGTTAGGAACCACTTTGTTACCATGCTTAGCCATAGCTTTATTAGTTTCAATATCGTCCATTAAAATTCTATCTGCCTCTTTTTCTAATTTTATGCACATTTCTTCAACATTTAAGTCTTGATTGGAAGTAATGATTTCTTTCATTCTCTTAATTGCCCACATAAGATTTACAGCCGTAGGTCTTGCTTTATTTAATAAGCTACAAGCTTGATTCATATTTTCAATAAAAGAATTCTTGTCTTTATTAACAAATTCTTTTGCAGCTAATACTACACCATATGCTGCAGCTGCTCCTATTGCTGGCGCTCCTCTAACCACCATTTCTCTTATAGCAAATTCAACGTCCATATAGTTATTGCACTTGAATTTTTTATAAATTAGTGGTAGCTTTCTTTGATCAATTAAATAAAGCTTATTGTTCTTAAATTCTATTGCTTTGAGCTCTTGCATAAATCTCACCCTTTCCAATTATCCATATCATGATTAAATTTAACTTTATAAAAGTACTTATTTCTTTCTGATCACAAGGTCCTTTGCAAACTTTTCTGCATTAAACATAACTTCTTCAACATCTATTGTCTTTAGCTCTCTGTTCTCCATAAGAATTTCACCATTAACTATTACTGTATCTACATCTGCTGCTTGAGCCGAATAAATCAGTGCAGAAATCGAATTATGTTTTGGATAAAGATGTGCTTTTTTCATATCCACTAAAATGATATCAGCTTTTTTTCCTTCCTCAATGGTTCCAATCATTGAATCTAATCCTAAAGCCTTTGCTCCATTTATAGTACCCATCTTTAAAGCTGTAGAAGCTGGAATAGAAGTTGAATCAAGGTTCACACCTTTATTTATTAGACCTGCTAAGTTCATTTCTTCAAACATATTTAAATTATTATTACTGGATGACCCATCTGTTCCTAAAGCTACGTTTATTCCCTGCTCAGTCATCTTTTCTACTGGAGCAAATCCATTCCCTAACTTCAAGTTACTACTTGGGTTATTCAATACACTAACTCCCTTTTGTGCTAAAATATTTATATCCTCATCAGAAACGTGAACACAATGGGCAGCCATTGTTGGAAGCTCAAATAACCCTATATCATTAACATGTTTTATTGGAGACTTATTATGTTTTTTATAACTATCTTCTACCTCTTTTTTACTTTCTGATAAATGTATATGTATTCTCATATCATGGTCTGAGGCCATCTTAATAATCTTTTCCAAATAATCAGCGCTACAAGTATAAGGAGCATGGGGCCCTGCTTCTACAGTTATTCTGCCATCAGCTTCATTGTTCCATCTTTTATAAAATTCTATTGTTTCCTTTATCTTGTCAATACCTTCTTCACCTTCTCCTGTAAGTCCCCTTACCAAAGATGCTCTCATTCCCGATTCTTTTACTGCCCTTGCTGTTTCATCCATAAAGAAATACATATCAGCAAAGCAAGTAATTCCTGATTGAATCATCTCAATAATACTAAGCATTGAACCCCAGTATACATCTTCAGCAATCAATTTTTCTTCTAATGGCCATATCTTTTCCGTTAACCATGGCCAAAAAGGAAGGTCATCAGCATAATTTCTAAAAACTGACATTGCAACATGAGTATGGGAGTTTATTAGCCCAGGCATAACAATTTTTTCTCTCCCATCAATTATGCTCTCAGGGGTAAAATCTTCTGGAATATCACCTATAGTCATTATTTTTCCATCTTTAATACTTATATTTACATTTTCTAAAATTTCTTTGTCATTTGCCATTGATAACACATTGGCATTTTTTATTAGTATTTTCACAATTAATACCTCCTTGTCATATTTATTATACCATTATCTTATAAGGTTACTACTTTTCCTGGTAAAAAAATACTAAAACTTACTGTCTTAAGTTTTTTTTGATGAAATATTTAAGATTTGTTAAAAAAATTGCTTTTTTTATTGCAAAAAAAATATTTAGTTATATAATTTAATCTGGTGGTATATTTAAGAGATTTTGAGTTATAAACTAATAATGTTGAAAATTTTAGGAAATTAACTAGGATTTCTACTGATTTTTTCTAACATGCAAAAGAAACCTATTAGTGTTATAATTATTGGTGGAGCTTTATTAGTTATATAACTAGTTTTTTTTACTATATTAAACTATATTAAGGAGTTGATTAAATGTCAGTAGTAGAAAACATCTTAGAGCAGGTAAAATCAAGAAACCCAGGCGAATCTGAGTTTCACCAAGCTGTTGAAGAAGTTTTAATATCATTAGAACCTGTATTAGAGAAACATCCTGAGTATGCTAAAGCTGGTATAGTTGAAAGAATGGTAGAGCCTGAAAGACAAATCATGTTTAGAGTACCTTGGGTAGATGACGAAGGTAATGTGCAAGTTAATAGAGGTTTTAGAGTACAGTTTAACAGTGCTATAGGACCTTACAAAGGCGGACTTAGATTCCATCCTTCTGTTTACTTAGGAATAGTTAAATTTTTAGGATTTGAGCAAATCTTCAAAAACTCACTAACTGGCCTTCCAATCGGTGGAGGTAAAGGTGGTTCTGACTTTGATCCAAAGGGTAAGTCAGATGCTGAGGTAATGAGATTCTGCCAAAGCTTCATGACTGAGCTTTACAGACATATTGGTCCTGATGTTGATGTGCCAGCTGGAGATATTGGGGTTGGTGGAAGAGAAATCGGTTACTTATATGGTCAATACAGAAGAATTAGAGGAGCTTTTGAAAACGGTGTCCTAACTGGTAAAGGTTTAACTTATGGTGGTTCTTTAGCAAGAAAAGAAGCTACTGGTTATGGTCTAGTATATTTCGTAAGGGAAATGCTAGCAGCTAACAATGAATCTTTCCAAGGAAAAACAGTTGTAATCTCAGGTTCTGGTAATGTTGCTATCTATGCATGTGAAAAGGCAACTGAGTACGGTGCAAAGGTCGTAGCTATGTCTGACTCTAAAGGTTATATCTATGACAAAAATGGAATCAACTTGGATACAGTTAAGCAACTTAAAGAAGTTGAGAGAAAGAGAATTAAGGAATACGTTAACATCCATCCTGAAGCTGAGTATCATGAAGGAGAAAAGGTATGGGGAGTTAAGTGTGATATCGCCCTTCCTTGTGCAACTCAAAATGATATTAGTATAGAGCACGCTAAAGCTTTAATAGAGAATGGTGTAATGGCTGTTGGTGAAGGTGCTAACATGCCTTGTACAAATGAAGCTGTAGAATTCTTCTTAGAAAATAAAATATTATTAGCTCCTGCTAAGGCTGCAAATGCTGGTGGAGTTGCTACTTCTGCTTTAGAAATGTCTCAAAATAGCATGAGATTATCTTGGACTTTCGAAGAAGTAAATTCTAAATTAGATGCTATCATGGTAAACATCTTCAAGCAAGCTAATAAAGCTGCTAAAGACTACGGAATTGAAGGAAACTATGTTGCTGGTGCAAACATAGCTGGATTCTTAAAAGTAGCTGAAGCAATGATGGCTCAAGGAATAGTTTAAAAACATAAATATATATATATAGGGACTTCAAATGAAGTCCCTTTCTATTTGCTAATAAACTAATGATTTTTTAATACTCTTCTCCATGAGTGAATTCTGCATCCTCTACCCATTCATTTGGCTTTCTTAAATGTCTTATAACAAACTCTAATTCCTCTAAATGTTTCTTCTCTTCTTTAATAAGTCTATTAAAAGTCATCCTTTCACATTTTCGTTCTAGTCCTTCCCGTTTTTCAGTATAGAATTCTATACTTTCTTTTTCAAGTTTTGCAGCATACTCATAAGTCTCTATATGGGATTTATCTAAATGAAAGTCATTGATTTCCTTAAGTTTTTCAGAGAATACTGTTTCTTCATCATTTACTTCTGCTTTATCGTCACAAAAATCAAAGTTTTTTTCTATATTATCCAATATTTGCTGATGTCTTTTCTCATCATTAGCAAGCCTTAAAAATATACTTTTTAATCCACTACTGTTAGCCTTATCAGCTAATTCCCTATAATACTTTTCTCCATCCTGCTCCATTTTTTTTGCAAGTTCATAAACAGTCACAAAATCGCTCCCTTCTTTTTATGGATATAAAATCTCCAAATATATATGTAATCATATTTATTTCATACCCATATAATAATATATTTAACACCATCTCCAACTCTAAAATAATGTAATATTTTTGTTTAGTAAATCCCATACTACTATTAATCTAAAAGGAGGTGTTTTTTTGTTAAATTGGTTACTACTTAGAATGATGGACCCCTTAGTAGATGATGCTACAGTTAAAATGTTCACAGAAAGCTATCCTGATAATCCCTATGTTATGATAACAGCTGCTCAAAAACTTACACCAAAGGCTATAATAGAGGCTGGTATGAGAGCTGAATCTGGGAAAGAATTAAATCTGCCCTATGGCAGTAATATAGTGTTATCTCCTTGGGATAAAATTTTGATGAATCCTAGACAATTGTTTCATCTACCTACTGATAATATTGATGATATTTCTACTAGTACAATAATAGGACCAAAATCATCTAATCCTATAAATCTAGATATTCCTATTATGATTACAGGTATGTCTTATGGAGGCTCTCTAAGTTTGAGAATGAAGGAAGCTCTTGCTAAAGGTGCCTCAATTGCTGGTACATCAACCAATACTGGTGAATCATGCATAACAAAGGAAGTAAGAAATACTGCTAAATTTGTCATAGGCCAATATAATCGAGGTGGTTGGCAGACTAGCCCTGAACACCTTAGTCAACTAGATGCAATAGAAATACAACTAGGTCAAGGGGCATGGGGAGGTGCAGTTGAATCTGTAATGCAATCTCAAGACATAAAAAGCCATCTAAAAGATACATGGCATCTAAAGGATGGTGAAAATGCTACATTATATTCTCGCATGCCAGAACCTAAAATAGATTCTACAGAAGGGATAATTAAATTAATAGATAACTTAAAGTCTTCTTATGCTGTACCTGTAGGTATTAAAATAGCAGGTACTGACTTTATTGAATATGAGTTGGAGATTATAGCTAAAACAAAAGCCGATTTCATTGTTATTGATGGTGCAGAAGGTGGAACAGCAGTTGCACCACCTACTTTAGAGGATAATTTAGGCCTTCCTACACTACATAGCTTAGCAAGAACAATAGATTGGCTAGAGGATAATGGAATAAGAGAACGATTTAGTGTTATCGCTGCTGGAGGATTAACTACTCCAGGCCATTTCTTAAAGGCTTTAGCTCTGGGAGCTGATGCAATATATATTGGTTCAATTGCAATTTTCGCAGCTATACAATGTCAAGCTGTTAAAGCTCTACCAGATACGTTACCGACTCAATTAGCCCTTTACAAAGGTAAACTTACAGATAAACTAGACGTTGATAAAGCTGCAACCCATTTAGGAAATTTTCTTAAATCATGTGTTGCTGAAATGAAACTAGCTGCACAAGCAATGGGAAAAAACTCTCTAAGTGAATTAAGTAGAGAAGATTTAGTAACAGTAGATAAGGATCTGTCTGAGTTCTTAAATATTAGATATGCAGCAAGTCCAAGAAAGTGAACTCGTTCTGCTAAAGCAGAACATCGGGGCTTCAGATGGAGACTCTACTCCACCTGA
>NZ_JAETGO010000066.1 GCF_016765695.1 Sporosalibacterium faouarense
TGCTACTACCATACCTAAGATTCCTGCTGAGAAGTTGTTTACTAACATTTCAAATCCTTCTGGGATTTTACCTTCTACAGCATCATCAAATTTCTTGATTACATATCCTCCCAAAGGTCCCATTATCATAGCACCTATAAACATTGGGATGTCTACCCCTACTACAACTCCAATGGTTGCTACGGCTCCAACTACTCCTCCTCTTGTTCCTGCTACAAGTTTTCCACCTGTGTAACCTATAAGTAATGGTAATAGATATAATATCATTGGATCTACTAGTTTAGATAAATTTTCATTAGGTATCCAACCTGTAGGAATGAATAGAGCAGTAATTAACCCCCATGCTATAAAGGCACCTATGTTTGGCATTACCATTCCACTTAGGAATCTTCCAAATTTTTGTACCCCTATTCTTGCTCCTCCTTGTTGTGAATCGTTTTGTGTTTGCATATTTGTGGTCATGTTTCCCCCTCCTTTTTTATTTATGTCACTAAGTACTTAGTGACACTTTTTAGAATATTTTTTATTTTCTGATAATTTGATTATACGTTGAAATTACAGTGTTTGCAAGGATAAGATAACTTGTATTTGTCATAATTAAATAGTGACATTTTTAATCATTCTAAGAAAAATTTCCCTTTATCACATACTCCATTGGGTTTATTACAGTAAAAAAATCGTGACAATTTACAGAATATTTACTGTAAGTTTTCACGATTTTTTTACTAATATCTATTAAATTATAATTAATTCTAACAATCTATTTTAATTGCCTCTCTATAATTTCTATTTGCTTTTTTATTAATTCCAATTGCTCAGCTACTTGACTATTATTGTCATCAGACTGAAGGGTAGAATCTTGAGCACTTATTGTTAACATCGTCTGCCCTAATAGTTGCAGAAAGTTTCCAAAAGAGTTCTGTTGATTTGAATTTAACCTACTTGCTATTATAAAACCTAAAACACTAGCTAAGCCAGTAAAATTTTGAGATGGAAGTGAGAAAAAACAGTCTTCAAAATTAGATTTACTAGAAGGCTTTTGGGGACAACAATTATCTTTTTCCATTTGCTTTGTCAACATTTCTAGAATCCTATTATAATCATTCATAAACCTTCTCCTCCACAGGTATGCTATAGTTCATAATATGATAAGGTTTTGATTTCTGTGTTAGATTATGTATGACCTCAAATGCCCATTTCTTATTTATGCATATTAATATGCACTTGATAATAAAAAAACATATATATGATAAATGACAAACCAAGAAATTTTCATATAGATATATTGAATATTTATGTTAGAAAAAGTGATTTATTTTACTAAGCAAAGGTTCTTATCATTGTTTTCATATTATTTTTGATAATCTATAATTAACTTATTAATATATTCATAATCAAACTTGTTATCTAAAATCTTATAATATCCATTATTAAAACCTGGCTTATTTAACCTAATAGAAATAATAGTCAAATCGTCTAAGTATATTTCATTAATATATACTTCAAAGCTTGATGGTATATCAAATTGAAACATACCAGAATAATAAATGTCATTCTCGTGTTTATAAATTTCATCCATATTTTCTTTCTCTTTTAATGGAACTAAATTCAAATCACTAAAATATTTAAAAATTAACTATTAAGGGATTATCTCTAACGATAGACCTTCGTAGCTATATTTTATTCTTATGTGCTTTATTAACTAGCCATTCTTTTGATTTGGATTTCTAACATTGTTTAATTTTTTGATTATCAAACATGTACAGAAAACTACTACTATACAAAGATATATCAGCAAACCAGCCACAAACATTTCTGCTAATGGTAGTGCATTTAAGAGCATTTCTGCTACAAATACAGCGAATATGCAACCAAAAAAAGCAGTTGTAATTCCAATTATAATATATAAGAATATATCCTTCATAAATATTGCTCCTTTTTTATTTATTTAGAAATCCTATTGCTATATATGTCTTTTCTATTAAATAATGTATATATAAATCATAACATTAGTATATGAAAAATCCTAGTCTTAAAAGTTGATAAAACTAAAATATGAATTGATTACAATTGACTAAATAACTAAATCAAAGTAGATATTGTACAATCAGAAAAAACTCTCCCTATCTCCCAACCACCCTCAAACCCACTTCCCTACTGCCCTAACCCTAATTCCCCCTAAAACTGACTTGAAATAAAGTCGCCCTAAAATGCATGGGCATTTTCGGGCAAGGTTTAAGTAATAAGGGGTAAGGTTAAACATTCTTTTTACTTACTCCTTAGTCCTTTTCTTCATCCTTAATTCTGTATTTCATCCTTCTATTCAATCTTTTTTATTCAAGTGTTTTAAAGGCTTAAAGGGCTTTTCTATTTTCTTTTTCTATTTTGTTTTTCTATTTAAAAATCTATTTAGTTCTTCTCCTTTTTCTTTTCTATTTTTGGCTTCAGAACATAAAAAAATCATGATTCTAATGCTCTGGAAGGCATTGAACCATGATTTTTTAGGTTGACTTCTTTATTATTAGGTCGAGTTTTTTACTGCTAGGACGACATTTTTTTGGTTATACGGATATTGTTGTTTGCTGACTGAAATGAAAAAAGGCTCTAAGAATAAAATCCTTAGAGCCTTTAATACATTATTTTTATTCAAATGATAATCGTATTTTCAAATTATCATTACATAGTCAAGTTTATTTAACTATGACTTTCTTACAAACCCCTTACCATCTACTCAACAGTAACACTCTTAGCTAAGTTTCTTGGCTTATCTATATCGCAACCTCTTAGAGATGCAACATAGTAAGCTAAAAGTTGTAGAGGTATTACACTTAAAGCTGAGGAAAGTTCATCTGTAACATCTGGAATGTAGATTACTCTATCAGCTGATTTCTCTATTTCTTTATTACCTTTCTTAGCTAGGGCTATAACATGTGCTCCTCTAGCCTTAACCTCTTTAATATTACTTAACATCTTATCATATAGTCTATCTTGAGCTGCCAAAGCAATAACTGGAGTATTTTTCTCAACCAATGCTAGAGTTCCATGTTTTAACTCTCCACCTTGCATTGCCTCTGAATGAATATATGATACTTCTTTAAGCTTTAATGATCCTTCTCTAGCAACATCAAAATCTATTCCTCTTCCTATATAGAATACATGCTCTGATTCATATATTTCTTCTGCTAAATCCTTAACAAAATCTATATCTTCAAGAATTTCAGCAGCTTTATCAGGAAGCTGTTTAAGTTCATTTATTGCTACTTCATATTCTTCGTCAGAAATGCTTCCCTTCTTAACTGCCATATCTAAAGCAATGATTGCAAATGATGCCATTTGAGTAGTATATGCTTTAGTAGATGCAACAGCTATTTCTGGTCCTGCCCAAGTATAAAGAACATCGTCAGCTTCTCTAGCTATTGAACTTCCTACTACATTGGTAACAGCCATAATTCTAGCACCCTTTGATTTTCCAAGACGAAGTGCTTCAAATGTATCTAAAGTCTCTCCAGATTGACTAACCATAATCATCAATGTTTTTTCATCAATAAATGGATTGCTATATCTAAACTCAGAAGCTATATCAACTATTACTGGAATCTTAACATATTTCTCAATTAATGTTTTTCCAAGCAATCCTGCATGATAAGCCGTTCCGCAAGCAATAATATACACTTTATTGAAATTATCTAAATCTTCCTTAGTTAGTTTAATATCATCTAGCTTAATAGTATTATCATTAGATAGTCTTGGTGATAAAGTATCTCTAATGGCCTTAGGTTGTTCATGGATTTCCTTAATCATAAAGTGGTCATATCCACCTTTTTCAGCAGCTTCAACATCCCAGTTTACTTCATAAACATCTTTAGTAATAGGTGTTCCATCTATCTTCATTAAGCTAATGCTATCCTTTTTAACAATAGCCATTTCACCATCATCCATGATATAAACATTTTTAGTATGCTTTAATATAGCTGGAATATCTGATGCTATAAAGTTTTCTTCTTCACCTATCCCAACAATTAAAGGACTAGTCATTCTAACTGCTATTAATTCTTCAGGATTATCCCTGCACATAACTCCTAATGCATAAGCTCCTTCTAATTTTCCAACAACCTTCTGAACTGCTTCCACTAAGTTTCCGTCATAGTATTCATCAAGAAGATGGCATACTACCTCAGTGTCAGTTTCAGATACAAATTTATATCCTTTAGCTTGTAATTCTTCTTTAATTTCCATATAATTTTCGATTATCCCATTGTGAACAACGGCTATACTGCTTTTCTCATTAGCGTGAGGATGAGAGTTCACATCAGATGGCTCTCCGTGAGTAGCCCATCTAGTATGACCGATTCCTATATTTCCTTCAATGCTCTTCTTCTTAATATCCTCATCTAGTACTGCTAGTCTTCCTTTAAACTTTCTAATTTCTATAGCTCCACTGTTTAGAACAGCAACTCCCGCAGAGTCATATCCTCTATACTCAAGCTTTTCTAAACCCTCAGTTAAAATCGGAGCAGCACATTTACTTCCTATATATCCAACAATTCCACACATATTCAATATCCACCTTTCAAAGTTCATTTTAAATAATATTCTTCTAATAATTCTTCTTTTACACTAAATCTAAACACGACAAAAACACCCATCCAAATTATGGGTTAAACTGCCCAATCGTTATTTGTACCTATAATCACTTATAGGTTTTGTCCGACCTTTATCGGTGGCAGCAACACCGCATGGCATCCGCCGATTCTCGCTAAACCATGTCCTCGTCAACTCAAGTAGGGGGCCCAAATCTTTGATTTGGTGTACATCACTTACACTCTTTTCTAGGTGCAAGTAGATATCCCAAATTTTTAATTTGGTGATAGTCACTTACACTCTTTTCTAGGTGCAAGTAGGGGACCCAAATCTTTGATTTGGTGTACATCACTTACACTCTTTTCTGTGTGCAAGTAGATATCCCAAATTTTTAATTTGGTGGTAGTCACTTACACTCTTTTCTGTGTGCAAGTAGATTATTAATTTTATTATGTTTTCCGATCCATAATAAATACTCAAGTCCAGGCGCTTTAAAATATTCAATTATACTACTTTTCACCCATCGCTATAAGCCTCACCTCCTTTAAAATACATCTTTATCTATTCTAATTATCCTTTTATTTAAGTCTTTCTTCAATAAGCTTAGCTAATTCCTCAGCTAAAATAGTTATTTCATCCTTATCTTTTCCTTCAATCATAACTCTCACTAGAGGTTCTGTTCCTGAAGGTCTAATAAGTACTCTTCCTTCACCTTTAAACTTTTCTTCTAATTTTTCTATTTCTTTGTTTATTATATCATCTTCTAGATACTGTTTTTTCTTTGTATTATCTACCTTTGCATTTATCAATACCTGAGGTAGAGTTTTCATAACTGAAGCCAATTCAGAAAGCTTTTTATTTGAGCTCTTAATCACTGATATTAACTGTAATGCTGTTAATAGTCCATCACCAGTAGTATTGTAATCAAGGAATATAATATGGCCTGATTGTTCTCCACCTAAAGAATATCCCTTATCTTTCATTTCTTCAAGAACGTATCTGTCTCCTACCGTAGTCTTAACAATATCAATATTATTTTCCTTCAAGCATATATCCAATCCTAGATTACTCATTACTGTTGCTACTATAGTATTCTTAGACAACTTATTTTGTTCTTTTAAATGCATTCCACATATAGCCATAATAAAGTCTCCATCGACGATACTACCATTTTCATCAACAGCAATTAATCTATCAGCATCTCCATCAAAGGAAATACCTACATCTGCTCCTGTTTCTATAACTAAATTCTGTACCTTGCTTGGATATGTAGAGCCACATTTTACATTTATATTTGTTCCATCGGGAGAATCATTAATCACCTCTAATTCAGCCCCTAGTTCCTCTAATAATAATGGTGCAGCTTCATATACAGCTCCATTACCACAGTCAACAACAATTTTGATTCCTGTAAAATCTACATCTATACTTTCCTTTATATAATTTGTATAGTCCTTAATACCCTCTTCTTTAATAATCTTTTTCCCTATTTCTTCACCAACAGGACTAAAATCAATCTCTTTTTCTCCTAAAACTATATCTTCTATTTCATTCTCTATATCATCACTTAATTTATAGCCTTTGGAATTAAAGAATTTTATTCCATTATATTCAACTGGATTATGTGAAGCAGATATAACTACACCTGCATCGGCTTCATACTTTCGAGTTAGATAAGACACAGCTGGTGTCGGCACAATTCCAATACTCAGTACGTCTACTCCAACTGAACATATACCCGCAAGTAGTGCTGCTTCTAGCATGTCTCCTGATATTCTTGTATCTTTACCTATTACTATCTTAGTGTTTTTTTTATCTTTAGTTAATACATAAGCTCCTGCTCTTCCTAATTTATATGCAAGCTCAACTGTGAGCTCTTTATTTGCAATACCCCTTACTCCATCGGTCCCAAACAATCTTCCCATTATCAAACCTCCTATATATCTAGTCTATTTCATAATATCATATTTTGAGCATGTACACCAGTAATTTAAAATACAAACCGGAGGGTCAAATGGTGTCCCGATTACTTGATATATTTTATTTTTGGATGATTATAGTCATTATTATTTATCACAATATTAGCCTTTTTCCTTGGTTTGTAAGTATCCAAATACCATTTTTGAATAGGAATATATTTATTCTTATATTTACTTATTATAGATTTCCCAAAAATTGGTACATCCCTACTCTTTGCTCTTTTGATTACTTCATTAAAGTCTATATCAATAAATATTCTATAATCCAAATATTCATCTATCGGTTTTCTATAGAGAAGAACTCCTTCTAAAATAACTATAGTATTCTCAGAAATATTATACTTTCTTTTATTCGTAAAAGTATCTGTTCCTAAGTCTAGTAGCTCTAGTTCTATATTTAACTTACCCTTTTCTTTGATTTCCTTTAGTACTTTTTTCTCTAATTTTTCAAGATTGAAGGCATTATTAATATATGCTGTAATCTCATCTCTACCTTGTCTTCTAAGAGAACTATGATTATGAAAATCATCTAGATGAATAATCTCCGCCTCTTCCCCCCTATTCCTTAAAAATGTTCTTAATTTTTTAGAAAATCTCGTTTTTCCTGAAGTATCCACTCCATTGATGCCAATTATTATTGGCTTTTTAACCTCACTATCATCAAACATTTCATGAATTTGATTATAAATGACTTCCCCCAATTCATTATTTATAGATTTATCTTCCATAAGATCACCCCTTGCAATTAAATATTTATATTAACTTTAATTATATGTAATTTTTGCCATAAAATGATAGGAAAATTTTCTTTTTTTACTAAATTTATATTGTATGTTAAAAAGAAGAACCCCTAAGTATATATACACTTAGGAATTCTAATATATCTAAATTACAAAATTATAATATAAACTTATCTTATATTCTTATAATCCTTCTCTTAAACATTGATTAACCTGCTGATAAACCTTTGCTTCAATCTGAGAATATCCTTTCATTTTATAGAATCCATCAAGCTTAGTTACTAATTTGCCACAATCTTCAATATCTCCATCAAATAGTATACTTTCAATTAAAGCCTTATTATAATCTATACTAAGATCCTTTGGAATCTCAATGCCATTTAGAAACTCATACCATTCTTTAGCTTTTTTAACATTTGAATCATTAATCAATATATAAAGGATACTACTTGAAACAATTCCAAATAAGAGGTTCTTACTTCCTCTGCTTTTAAATGCCTTCTTATTTTTCATTATAGCTTTCATAAGCTCATAGACATCTACTTCTAAATTATTGATATAACCAATTATCTTAAACCTTAGGCCTATATCAATGTTCATAATATTTTCTGTATTCATCTTATTTATTGTACCTAAATTATTAAAATGATCTTTTATGTATGTTAATAGTCCTTCATCCATTGGCTTGCCATATGCCAAGGCCATTACAAGGGATACCCTTCCTACATCAGAATTTTTTTTCATTTCTATAGCTTTTTTTAAGTCAGAGAAACATGTTGCAAGCCCAATTGCCAAGGATACTAAGGCTATTAATAGAATAATAGTTCCTTTGAAAAACAAATATACAATTAATCCTATTATTCCTACTATCAAGCTCATTATAGGGCCACCTACTAGAGCTTTGAAATATCGCTCAATCAAATTTTCATAGTCATCTAAAGCATCTAGATTAGTACATACCCCAAAGAAATAGTAAAAATTATTTAAATTTAGCTTTATTCTAAATTTATTATCGAAACAAAACTGAAAAGGTCCGACAAACATATTATTAAATCTCATATTTCCTAGCCTTCCCCCTATAATGTGTCCAAGCTCATGTAAAAAAACAGCTAGTAAAAATATCAAGAAAAAAACTATTACGTCAAGTAAACTATTAAAAAAATTACCCATACTATTACCCCCAACCTCAATTATTCATTATTGTTTTAAATTTAATTTTTCAAGCACATAATAAAGAATTTTCTTCCTATCTACAATAACTTGGGCTTCACATGTCATCCCCACTTTAATATCTGCCCTATCTCCCTTATAACTATATATAACTTTATCCTTCATCTCTGATTCTACCGAATAATAACTAGTGCCAGAACTCTCATCGACTCTGGAATCAACACCAATTGAAGTTATTTCTCCATTTAAATGTCCATATTCAGTATAGGGCAATGCATCAAACTTGTATTTTATAGTATCTCCTACCTCAAGCTTTGCAATGTCTTGATTAAGCACAAACAAATCCACTTTATAATTTGCGTTATTGTCAAATATTATGGTTGCAATATTTTTTCCACTCTCCACTAACTCTCCTTTATTTATTTCATTAATGAGGTTAATAACGCCATCAATGGGAGCTCTAACTATACATTCTTCTATACTTAAATTAATCTCATCAAGGGATTTTTGTAATTCTTTTATTCTTTCATTATTTGTGACTATACTATTGTTTATGGCAACGATATTATCAATTTTGTATTTTTCAATAGAATTCAAACTGTGGGTCTTGCTAGTTATATATATATCTTCACTTCCTTGCAGCTTGGCAAAGTCAGTATTGTAATCTCTTAGCATGGCTTCTTTAGTCATAATTTCTGTAGTTAGTTCAATTAAAAACTTGTTCTTATACTCATCCAAACTATGCTTTGAATTTTCTAGTAGTATCTCACTTTCTTTCATTTGCTTATCGTAATTTGCCTGCATATCTTTTTTATTATCCTTTATATTTTCTATTGAACGTTCTGTCTCTAAGATACTATTTTCTAACTTCTTCACAGATAACTTGTACTCCTCATATTTATTATAATACTCTTTATTTTCTTCTGAAAATAAGTTCTCATTTTCTTCAATTGATTGTTCGAGTATAGTTAAATCTTCATTTATAGCATTATACTTTTGTTCCTTTTTTCTTAAACCAGACAATTCTACCTGTGTTACATGTAAAGCATCTTCTGTATTACTTATATCATTACTAATTTCCTTAAGATTTTCATCCTTATATTCTTCCATACTGGTACTAAAATCATCTAAGTCTTCTTCATACTCATCAAGCTGAGAGTTTAGATTGCTTAGCAACGTAGTTTTACTTGAAATTTCTCCCTCTATATTAGTTATTTCAGAATTTAAATTGTCTATTGCTGTTTGATCTCCATCTTTAATAGCTTGGTCTAATTGTGCTTCTTTTTCATCTAATTCCAATGCTAAATATTCTAAATCATCAGAGACTTGATTAATTGAATTCTCTACATTTTCTATATCTTCCTCTAGGTCTTCTTTACTATTTCTTAAATCTGTAAGCTCGTTATTATAATTATAGTATCTTACTACATATTCTCTATATAAGTCGTCCCTATCCTCATATTCAATAATATTAAAATTATTTTCTCCATCTTCTATAGATTCTTTAAGTGTGTCTAAATAATATAATTGCTTTTCTATTACATCTTCTTCTTTTACCTTTATAGTATCTGAGGAGTGGTCTAAATCTATCAAAACCATATCATTTTGACTAATGGATGCGTAAATATCTGCAATATATTTGGTTTTGTAATTTTCTAGGTCTAATTTAGCATTTTCATAAGCTAGCTCTGCACTTTCTAAATTTTTATCTAATTTTGATAACTCTTGCTCTTTCTGTTCTGCTAATTCTTCAAATGCTATGCTTTTCTGTTCTATATCATTTTCATATTGCTCTATGGTATATTTATAATTATCATATTTCTGATAATATAACTCTTGACCTTCTTCAATCATATCTTTATTTCCAGTAACGGCATCTTTTAGAGATTTTAATCCTGATATTTCTTCTTCAGTTTGTTCTATTTTGCTATTAAGATTATTTAATGTGAGTCTATTATCTTTTTCACTTCTATCGCTCTCTAAATTAGACATTTTATTGTCTAACTCTAGTTGCTTATAATCGGTTAAATACTGCTTAAACTTAAAGTAATATTCTGTTTCATTATCTTCATCGAAAAGATTTATTCCTTGATTAATACTTTCTTTATATTTTTGCAGATTTGAAATTTCCTGTTGAGATTTTAATAATTCTTCCTCGTTCAATTGCTTTTGCACAGTAAGCTTTTCATGTTCTATTGTAAAAAGAATATCCCCTTTATTGACCTTTTTTCCATCTTCAAGATATGTATTTTCTACTTTTCCATATACTTTGTTCTTTATGGATTGTATAGTTTTGGTAGGTCTTACAATACCATTGGCTTTAACCACTGTATCTATTTCCCCAAAGTATGCCCAAAGTGTAGCAATAACTAGCAAAACAATTAAAATATAAATAAGAACTGATGTTACTGGATGGGGTTTTGCTTCTAGCATTTCCTTGCTATCTGTTATATCACTAAGATTCTGTATTATATGTTTCATTAATACCTTCCTCCTTTTCAACAGTAGCTGCAGCTGCATCATCATAAGCTATGTTATCTGGTAATTGATCCTTCCAGAACTTAAAATATGCACCCCTTTTTTCTATGAGCTCACTGTGGGTTCCACCCTCTATAATTGTACCTTTCTCCATAACATATATTTTGTCACATCTCATTATAGTACTCAATCTATGGGCTATCATAATAGTGGTTGTCCCCTCACTGAATTCGTGCATCGTCTTTTCAATTGCTTTTTCTGTTATCGAGTCCAGATTACTGGTTGCTTCATCCATAATCAGTATGTCAGGCTTTCTTAAAATAGCTCGAGCAATGGCTAGTCTTTGTTTTTGACCACCGGAAAGATTTGACCCACCTTCTTCAATATAAGTTTGATACCTTAATTGTTGCTTATTAATAAAGTCATGTACTCTAGCTCTTTTACATGCTTCAATCATGTCTTCAAATTCAACACCATCATTTCCAAATTCAAGGTTCTCCTTTATTGTCCCTCTAAAAAGAAACGTTTCTTGGGATATGTAAGAAATCTTATCCCTTAATGCCTCTATATTTATATCATTAATGTTATACCCATTTATAAGAACCTCTCCCTCTTCAACTTGATAGAAATTTAGTAATAACTTTATTAGGGTAGTTTTACCAGAGCCACTTTCTCCAACTAGGGCTATTTTCTCTCCAGATTTTATATGTAAATTTAAGTCTTCTAGTATTAGTTGTCTTGTCCCATATCTAAAGGATACATCCTTAAACTCTATGTCCCCTTTTAAATTTTCAGGCTTAATCTTTCTCTCTTCATCTGCTCCCTTCTCAAGTTCTAAGTCAAGTATTTCACCTAACCTTTCTGCTGCAACTACAGCCGTTTTAAATTGTGGTTGAAGATTTATTAGATTTTCAATAGGATTTAGAAAATATACTAATAATGCATTAAAAGCTAGTAATTCTCCCATTGATAAATTTCCATTCATTACTTGACTTGACCCAATCCATATGAGCACAACTCCAAAAATTGCCCTTGTTCCTACTTTCAAAGATTCCTGGACATTATTTATAAACCCATTCTTAAAAATACTTCTTAATAGCTTAATAAATCTTTTCTCTGTTTCTAAATTAACTTGCCTTTCAGAATTAAAAGCCTTCACTGTTTCAATTCCATTAAGAGATTCAACTAGATAAGATGTAAGGCTTGCATTGTCTTGCATTGTTTGCCTATTAACATTTTCCAATGCCCTATTGAAAGCAAATACAAATATAGCGTATAAAAAAAGTGGAATTAATGTTATAGTAAAGAGCATTTTGTTCTGCATATACAGGATTATTCCACCGACTATAACCATAATCGTATCAATCATAATTGTAAGTGTAGCTCCTGAAATTGCTTCACGTATTTTAGAGGAATCATTAAATCTAGAGATTATTTCTCCAACTTCTCTTGTTCCAAAAAAACTCATTGGTAGTTCAATAACATGATTATAATATCCTAGCATTAATGGAATATCTAATTTCTGACTTAAGTGTAATAAAAGCTGTTTTCTAAAGGTTTCTAAAATGGCTTTGAAAAGTGTCATAGTAACAATAGCGAAGGAAATAATGTGAAGGGTTTTATTTAAATTATAGGGTAGTATATCATCAACTATAAATTTAAAATAGAAAGAACCTAAAATCCCTAACACAGTTATAATAACTGAAGCAATAAAGGTATTAATTACTAATTTTTTTTGCGGTTTTAATAGATGAAAGAATCTAGCAAATAGCCCCTTTACCTCATTCCCCTTCTGAAATTTCTCAGTAGGGATCATGACGATCAATATGCCTGTCCAAATTTCAAAGAAATCTTCAGGCTTATACTTTACAATTCCCGATTCTGGATCTGCTATCACAATTTCTTTTTTTGTTATCTTATGAATGACGACATAATGAAGTAATTTATTGTCTATAACAACGTGTGCTATTGCAGGCAATGGAAAGTCTTCAAATATTTGTTCTTTAGGCTGAGCTTTTACTCCTTTAGCAGAGAACCCCAAACTTTCCGCTGCCTTTACAAGTCCATAGGCACTAGTCCCATTTTTATCTGTACCCGCAACTTCTCTGATTTTGGATATAGGAAACTTTAGTCCATATTGTTTTGATATCGTTGCTAAGCAGGCCGCACCACAATCTTTAATGTCCTGCTGTTTAATACATGTATATTTTTTAAATATATTTACCATAGTTGCTCATCTCCCCACAAAGGATTGTGAACTTTCAAATTTGATGACAAATTAGTTAACTTTCTTGTGACTCTTTTCCTATCCAGTCGACTCTTTATTCTATGTTTTTTTACACTTCATTTTTTATTATCATACTAGATATTAGTAATTAAGCTGATTTCAAGAATAAAAATTTGCAATCTGCACAATAAATAATTACCATAAAATAACATGTCTTATATTTAGTTTACTGAATGTTCCCAAAAAATTCAATAGTATTAATGAAATTTTTAACATAAAATTAATTTTTTTTACATTTTTACTTGTATAATCTATTACTTTTATGATATTATTATCACAATTAATAACTTAAATTCTATAATATGGAAATATTGTTCTATTTAGTTAATTAGTTTACTTTCTTGTACAATAGGACTAGCTTACAGATATCTCACTCTTATTCCTTCTAGTCAATTTAAAAACTAATCTTTCGTTGTAAAAATAGACATTTATCAAAAAAACATAAAATAAGTCGTCTGTTTTTTTAAATTCAATCTTTTTACCGAAAATTAAATTAAAGGAGGTTCGTTATTGTGAATGATATTAAATTAAGTGAAAATCTTGAATTTAATAATGTAATTTCACTTAAACTTAAGGGAACACAGCAAGAAGTCCTTTTAGCAATTCAAAATTTAAAAAAGGATTTAGAAAAAGAAAACATAAGCTTTTATCCTCAAATCACAGTTAATTACTCTACTGCAAAACAGGATAATCTCTCTCTTATAGAAAGTGAAATCTTCATTATCTCAGATTCAAGGGCTACTGAAAAAGTTAAAGATAAGTACACCGTAAGAGACAAGGTTGTTTGGGAAAAGGTCGTTAAATTAAATTTTAAAGGTTCTCCTAAAGATTTTACATGTGCTACTAAGAATTTTGGCAATTACATTAAAAATAATGATGTAAAAATCAACCCTGGACTTTATATCTATCTACCAAAGGAAATATCAACTTTTGACGCAAATGAGGAAATTGAAACAACTATTTTCTCAGCAATTAAATAATCTCCATGGACAAGTAAATGCATAAATATATTCTGAGGAGGTAAAGAAAATGTTAAATAAAAATTTTATATATGCATTGAAGATTAACGAGAGAATTGACGCTTTCAAAGAAGCTAATTTTGAATTAAAAACTGATACCTGTTTTTTAGATAGGTGGACTAATATTAAAGGATTAACAAATATAAATGATACAAAGTTAAAGCTTGAGTTTGAAGGTATATCATTAGATGAATTCATCTATGGAATAAAGCCTTTTGACGATTTTGAAAGAGAGGTTTTATCTGAATATTTAAAAGATCAGGATTGGTATAATGAATTAATCCTTATCCTTGAAGAGTATAAAACAAATGGTATGGAGAAAATCGAAATAAAGGATAACTTCGCCCATGTTATAAGTCCATTTATATATGAGTTTTCTCTTTTTCTAAAGGATGAGGTAAAGAAACTCAAAAATATAAAGGTTGAAAAGAATGCATCAATTAGAATAATTGACTATATAGCTAGAAACCTATCTTTATACGCCATAAGGGTGGTCACGTTAGAGCTACATAATTATAAAAATAGTAATCCTGGCTATGAAGAAAGCTTTGATGATAAGAGTGAAGCCTTTCAAAAATTTTTGGAAGATCAGTATGGTGCATTTGATGGTCTGATTGATTTATATAATAGTTATCCTACAATGACAAGATTAGTTGTAACCAGACTGGATAATTTCAAGAAACATTTTTCAAATGCCTTACATAGGCTAGATAGTGATTTCATTGAAATAAAGAGCATGTTTGGCTTAACAAATAATAAGCTAACCGATGTGGATTGTGGTCAAGGAGATTCCCATCAAGGCGGACAAGCTGTTCTTACTTTTGTCTTTGAGAATAATGAAAAAGTAGTTTATAAGCCTAAGAATCTTAAGATAGAAGAAAGGTTTTATTCATTATTAAATTGGATTAATTTAGATAAAAACTCAAAATTAGGCGAATTCAAGTATATCAGTTCTTTATATAGAGAAGATTATACCATTAGTAAGTATATTAATTATTCAGAAGCTGACTCAGAAAAAGATATTGCCAAATATTATAATAAAGTTGGACAATACTTAATGCTCCTCTATATTCTAGGAGGAAATGACATACATTTTGAGAATATTATCGCTAGTAAGGACACTCCTTATATAATTGATTTAGAAACTTTATTCCAAAATACTGATGGTATATATCAAGAGATAGATTTAGCTGAAACCCAAACTAATCGTAATGTTGCTAATTCAGTTTTATCAATAGGGATATTACCCCTTATAGGCTTAAATCAAAATGAAGAAGGCACTGGTGTTGATATAAGCGCATTAAATGGTACAAAGCAAAAGCTTCCCTTTAAGGTACTAAAACCTAAAAATGTGAATACATCAGATATGATATTTGAATATGATTATGCCGAATTATCTGATGCAAAGAATATTCCTTTGCTTAATGGAGAAAGAATTCCATTCTACAACTATGTAGATGATATAATTAATGGTTTTAATATTATGGGTGAGTTTATTTTAGAAAATAAAGCTAACTTTCTACAAAAATTAGATGAATTATTTGGCCAAGATGAGGTTATTGTAAGATTGCTTATAAAAGCTACTGCTAATTATGGTGCTTTAAGCAACTTTATTAATCATCCTAATTATCTTAATGATATGGTTTATTTGGAGAAGCTGTTAGACAATCTTATGAGCTTTCCATATAGAGATAAGAAAATAATCTTAAGAGAAATTGAGGCAATGTCTCAGAATGATATCCCCGTCTTCTTTAGACCAGTTAATAATTTAGATTTGATTTATGATAATGGTGAAAGAGAAAAAGATATTTTAACCTCTAATCCACTAGATATAATTAGAAACAAGATATCTTCCCTAGATAATGATGCCATTGAAAAACAAATAAAATATATAAAAATAACATTAAGTCAGTATCATAAGGATAATGTGATTAGGATAAACGAAATTAATAAATCAGTAAATCAAGTAGATCCTATTGATAATTATAATAGTTATATTGATTCTATTAACAAAATTCTAATAGATAAAATTCAATATAATAAGGATATGAGTGATTTAACATGGGAGATTATAGACAAAAAGACATCTACTATTACAGTTATGGATCTGAGCTTATATGATGGTTTAGCAGGTTTAGGAGTTTATTTCTATAATTTATATAATATTTTCAAGGAAGATTCTTACAGAGAAATTTATGAAAAAATTAAAAATAAGATATTTACAATCCCAAATAAAATGCTCTTAAAAAGAAAAGAGCTTCTTACTGCTCACTATTTCTTTACATTAGCTTACAAGGAAAATAACGATGAAGAAATCTTAGGAAAAATAAAAAGTATTAATCATTTATATTCTAAAGTAGTTAATGAAATAAATTTAGGGAAATACAAAGTAGATGAAAATATAGGAGAACTACTGCTGCTTTCCAAATGTTTATTTAACACCTTTATAGTTACAAAAGAACAGGAATACTTACAAAAATCTAATATTGTATTGCAATTAGTTGAATCTAGCAATGTTGAGCTAGACATTTATTCTCACATGATGGCTCATAGTATAAAGAAATCGTTCCAAGGCTTGGATTATAATATTAAAGGTAAGTTAAAATCTTACTTAGATGAAATTCTTTCTACAGATAGCTTAGAACTATGGAAATCAAAATCCTATGATTCTTATTTTACTGGAATCAATTCAGATATAAACAATCTCTTAACTTTAAATAAAGATTTGAATAACAATACTTATTTTACAAAGGCAAAAGAACTAATTGATTTAACTTTAACTTCTTATAATAAAAATAATCAATATAGGATTTTTAATGGTCTAGGTTACTATTCCTTAGGACTTAATGAAGGTCTGGTAGGTATTGCATATACAATCTTAAGAATGCTTTACCCCGCTAAGGTTAATGATGCATTCTTAATGAATATAGAAAGTTAGAAATTGCTATTCTAATGTAATTTATTTCAAACTAATTTTGCATTTTATTTGTACTAAATCAGGAAAGAAGGTGTTTATATGAAGGTATTTACTTATGTTGGTAGTAAACGTGGCTTTGAGTCTAAGACATTGAAGTCTGTTAATCAACTACTAAGAAACCTTTCTGAGAATAATAATGACATACCTTTAGATACTGTTCTCTATAGTGCTGATAATATAGATATGAGAAAATGTACAGGTTGTTGTAATTGTTTTTTTAATGGATTTTGCCCTCTAGATGAAAAAGACGATATGAAAAAAATAAAGAATGACATGCTAAGTTCAGATTTAATTATAATAGCTAGTCCAGTATATCTACATCATGTATCTGGAAATACTAAAACTCTTATAGATAGACTTTCTCACTGGGCACATATATTTAAGTTAATTGGAAAGTTAGGAGTTACTGTAAGTGTATCCAGTACTAACGGTAATGAGCATGTAGATTTTTACTTACAAAAGGTTTTGAGTATGTTTGGCATAATTGTTATAGATAGTCTAAGCTTACCCTTAGATTTATTAAATCAGCAAGAAATAGATAAAAAAATAAAGGATAGTTCTGATAAAATTTCCCAATCCATTTCTAATAGAACTCTTATAAGACCTACACAAAAACAAGAATTCTTGTTTCGTAGCTTAAAAGATATGTATAGCTCCCCTACTCTCGACAATGCTGAATCTAATTATTGGGCATCAAAGGATTATTTTGAATCAGAATCATTTGCAGAGCTATTCCAAAAGCACTTCTTAATTCATGATTAATATTCATATTTTATATGATTATTAATAAATACAATATGGAAGGAGGTCAGATTTATGAGTAAAGTTATAGGCTTAGCTTTTGAAGAGTTAGAAGAGCAGGAAATGATTAACATCTCAGGTGGAGCTGTACCTACAGTTACATTAACCACTTGGAGTAGTGCACCTTGCTTAATTGGTGCCAGCATCGGAGCAACTATCTACACTGTTACTACAAATCTTTAGAATCTAAACGTTTTAAGTATTTGTACAAGAAAGGAGGATTATAATGAGTCAAGTTGTTGGATTAGCTTTCGAAGAATTAGAAGAGCAAGAAATGATTAATGTTTCAGGAGGCGCTGCACCAACTCCAGTTACAGTAACTTCAAGCTTATGGTGTATAGGAGCAAGTATAGCAGTTTCTGTTATAGTAACTATAGTTACTGACTAAATTAAACTCTTATACTACTTAGTGAAGTTAATTAAGATCTGAAATACTTATACAAATAAATTGTGTCATTGCAATCCCTTGGTATATGGGTAGGTGATTGTAGTGGCACAGTTTTATTTATAAGAAGTTGTACATGCCTCCTTTATATAGTATAACACTATTTATAATAAATAATAACATAATTTGCTAATATTAGTAGTTTTTTTGAATTTAAAGGATAAAAAAACAAGGTCATCACTAACCTTGTAATTTTAGTTAATCTTTATATTTAATTCATAAAGTTTATTTAAGCTATATTCCTATAGACTTAAATCCCCTTCCTTTAACTTCATTAACATCATTTATTGTTATAAATGCATCTATATCTATTTCATCTACTATACTTTTTAGCTTGCTCACTTGAGTGGACATAATCGTACAATATATAATCTTTTTATTATCTTTATTATAAGCCCCTTCTCCATTTAGAAAAGTCGCTCCTCTATGAAGCTTTTGGATTATTGCGTCGGCTAGTTCTTGTGGTCTACTAGACACAATAATAACCGTTTTTTTAGTATCAAATCCTTGTTGGACCTTATCTACTATTTGATAACTAATATAAAGTGCAATTAAAGTATACATAGCTGGTCTCAATCCAAATAGTAAAGAAGATATACCTAGTATTAGGACATTTACTGTCAATAAAACTGTACCAATCCCAATATTGTATTTCTTTTTCATTATAGCTGCTATAATATCGGTACCACCTTGGGATACTCTATTTCTAAATAGTAATCCCATACCTAAGCCAATTAAAACTCCACCAAAAATAGTTTCTATCAACATATCACCTGTCTGTATATATTGATGAATACCTCGAGTTGCTTCTAATAAAAATGAAAGTGTTAACATAGATAAGAAGCTATAAAAGGCAAATTTCTTATCTACTAATTTAGACCCAATAATAAAAATTGGAACATTAATAAATAAAGTTATTAGTCCAGTTGGTAAATCTGTTAAGTAATGTGTCATTATGGCTAATCCTACAACGCCACCACTTAATAATTGGTTAGGAATAAAGAAGGCGTTAAACCCTATAGCACATATGAAATTTGCAATAAATATTATCCCTAATTTACTTAAAGGTTCAGCGAAATCTTTTACTCCTACTCTTACTTGTCTTGCCCTTGCTTTTTTTGCAAGTAACATCTTTTAGCCCTTCCTTCTTTTTGGGTTACCCCTTATTTTAACCCCATTATATAATCATGATTTCTATAATACAATAGGCTTTTCATATTATTTGTGTTAAAAATTCGTAATTGTTTTGAGCTTCTTGATTTTTGATAAAACCTTGAAAATTGCACAATCAACAATGATATGTGTTATGTTTGTAAATATTTTTTTGCAGGATTAAATCTGATGTACACCTTATAAAGTTAGTTTTTATGTGAAAATAATTCTAAACTGTTAAATACTGAATCATCAATATTTGAATCCTTCATATGGTTTTATATACAACTTCTCAATACTTTTATTTATCACCAATTTCATAAAAAAGAATATTATATAAAACTTATAGGGCATATCATTATGATACACCCTATTTCCTAATTCATTTATTTCCTCCATTCATTTTTTAAAGAATAAAAGGATATAGCCAGTAATTGTACACTTCTAATATCATGCCATTCTATTCCATATCTAATTTAATTTCCATCTTAGTATCATCTAAATAACCTTTGTAATCACCACCTCCATCAAGATAGAACTTAGACTCTTCTTTTTCACCTATTTGAATTGTGCATTTTGTAGTTATATACTCAATTCCTTCTATTATCTTACCACCTACTATTTTTCTACTTAATATTTTTCCTTCTAAAGGCCCAAGATAATATCTATTCCTTGCATTTATTTCTTCAGAATTAAAATTCTTTTGACCTTCTATATACTTATTCTCTGGTTTCAGATATTCAAGATCAGTTGACGTATCAAATTCTACTACTAAGTTTCCATTATCGTCTCTTGTCGGTTTATAGAATATAACACTTTGATCACTTATCTTTTTTTCCTTTGGGTATTCATCATTAATATTTAAAATTACTTCCTTTTCTTTATCCTTCATATAATATAAGCCCTCTATACACAGATATAAATCCTTGGGTTTATCTTTAAAGTATATAGATGGTATGAAATATAGACTGCCTTTAGTGTACTTATCCCTTCGTCCTTCACTTCTGAAAATTGTCATTAAGCCCTCTTGGGCATAGATATTACCCTCACTATCTTTTAAATACACATTATGAAAGCTTTCAAAATTGTAACCCGGTTTATCTTTCACATCTAAATTTATATTCATCCTTGTTGGATTAATAATTAAATCTGTAATTTTAAAATTTGTACTTCTAAATTTCAGTTCTTTTCCTTGATAAAATTTTTTAGGCATCTTTATATGCTCTTTTTCAAGAGGTATCTCTATTGTATCGAATTTTTCTATTGCCTTTTCATCATTGCTTTCACTACTTTGCATTTCTTTAATACTTAAAAACACAGATAGTTTATCATTATTTGATTTCATAAATTGTTCAAATGTTACTGGATTGAATCTTATTTCAAAATCTCTAATAAATGAATTTGAATTATATTTATAATTTTCCATTCCAGGATAGCTATGCCAGTGATTTCCATTTAGACAATTGGTGCTTAGGTATATATTTGGATTCTCATAATTTGCTAAAAGGTCTTTAATTTTATCACCCTTTATCTCTATTGTCATTCTACATCTATCAGAATCCATAAAAATATTATCTATAATAATTGTATATCCCTTCTCTTTATGGACTACCTTAGGCATCTTCTGATATCCATTATCATAGGCTGTCTGAACTCCCTTATCCACACCATTCAACCATTCAACTATTGGCTTTAAAAAACTAATAGTTGAAGCATGTGCTGCAAACTTAGGACTTACCTTTACACTAACAGTAAATAAAATTAATACGCCTAAACATGATGATAATATTTTTATAGGGATATATCGTCTATTCCTTTTAACCCTTATATTATTAATCCTTCCTAAAATCTTATCTTCTAGCTCGTCTGGAACATTGATTGATTTTTTATCAAGCTTTTTCATAAATTCATCTAGCTCTTTTTCATTATAATTATCATTAAAAGTCACAATATCCCTCCTTATCATTAAGAATAGATTTTAATTTCTTTATATTTGAATAAATTTTCGTTTTAGCAGTTCCAACGGGTATGTTTAGTATTTCGGCTATTTCTTGTAGTGTATATCCCATGTAGTATTTCATATGAATCATGGATCTTTCTGTTTCAGGTATGTGTGATAACAGACTCTCTATACTATACTTTTGAATTGTATTATTTGAAAAGGTTTGTTCATTCTGTAATTCTATCTTAATATTATTTATTTTCTCTCTAATTTTTAACTCAGTCTTACACTCATTAATAACTATTCGTATAAACCATGTTTTAAAATATTTAGGATTTCTTAAGCCTTTAATATTTTTGTAAGCCTTCTCAACTGCATTGCATACTGCATCCACACTATCTTCTTCATTATGTAAGTAGCAATAGGCTATTTTATAGGCTTGGTCTTTAACTTCAAGCATTAATTTAGTAAAGCTTTCTTTATTTCCTTTTTGCGCCTGCTTTATTAATAATTCATCCATTCTCATTCCTCCCTTCATGTATTAGATAAATAAATAATATAAAAAGTTTTTTGTAATAGCAAATTTTTGAAAAAAGCAAAAAATAAAAAGACATGCTAGACGCAATGTCCAACATGCCTTTTTATTTTTCTGCTGTATGTTATTATTTATTTAACAAGCTCTGCACCTTTTGCAAGGGCTTTTTCATTTAAAGGAATTAAGTGAGCTTTTCTTTCACCAAATACCTTTTTAAGAGCTTCAATAATTGACTCAACTTTAACAGCTTTTGTTAGCTCTAAGTAAGCACCTAACATAACCATGTTTGCTACTTTTGAGTTACCTAATTCAACTGCAACTTCATTGGCAGGGATATAGTATACTTTTAAGTCATCTCTTTCTGCTTTTCTATCTATTAAAGAGCTGTTTATTAAAAGATTTCCATCTTTTACTACATCTGCTTCAAATTTATCTAATGAAGGTCTATTCATAGCAATAGTAGCAGTAGCTTCAGTAACTATAGGAGAACCTATAGGCTCATCTGATACCATTACATTACAGTTAGCAGTACCTCCACGCATTTCTGGTCCATAAGATGGTAACCATGATACATTCTTATTCTCAATCATTCCTGCATAAGTTAATAACTGACCCATTGACATAACACCTTGACCACCAAATCCAGCCATAATTACTCTTTCTTGCATTCTACTCCACCTCCTGAGGTGTTCTAAAGTTTCCTAATGGATAGTAAGGAAGCATATTTTCTTCTAACCACTTAAGTCCTTCAACAGGAGTCATACCCCAGTTTGTTGGACAAGTTGATAATACCTCAACTATACCGAAGCCTTCACCTTTTAATTGAACTTCAAAGGCTTTTTTGATTGCTTTTTTAGCTTTTCTGATGTTAGCAGCATTGTGTACAGATACTCTCTCTACAAATACAGCTCCATCTATTGTTGATAGCATTTCAGAAACCTTAAGAGGCATTCCTGAATGCTCCTTAGTTCTTCCGTATGGAGAAGTTGTAGCTTTTTGTCCTATTAATGTTGTAGGAGCCATTTGTCCACCAGTCATACCATAAATAGCATTATTTACGAATATAGTAGTTATTTTCTCTCCACGGTGTGCAGCGTGAACTATCTCTGCAGTACCAATTGATGCTAAGTCTCCATCTCCTTGATAAGTAAATACAACATTATCAGGGCGAACTCTCTTGATTCCTGTTGCAACTGCTGGTGCTCTACCATGAGCAGCTTCGTGCATGTCACAATTAAAGTAGTCATATGCAAAAACTGAACATCCAACTGGAGCAACACCTATAGTATCTCCTAATACGTCTAGCTCTTCTAATACTTCACCCACTAGTCTATGGATAATACCATGAGTACATCCTGGACAATAGTGGAATATTTTATCTGTTAAACCTTTAGTTCTATCAAATACTAAAGCCATTACTTTTCACCCCCTACAATCTTCTTAATCTCAGCAACAATATCATCTGGATTAGGTATCATACCACCTGTTCTACCATGGAAATATACAGGCTTTCTACCATTCATAGCTATTTTAACGTCATCTATCATTTGTCCAGTACTCATTTCTACTGTTAAGATACCTTTTGTTTTATCAGTAATTGCTTCAAATGCTTTATCTGGGAATGGCCATAATGTTATTGGTCTTATTAAACCAACTTTTAATCCTTCTTCTTCACATTTAGCTATGGCATTCTTAACTATTCTTGAAGTTGTACCATATGCAACACATACAACATCTGCATCTTCAACATTATATGATTCGAATCTAACTTCTTTTTCTGTAATTATTGCATGTTTCTTTTCTAATCTTTCGTTTACATGCACTTCTAATTCTTCTGGATCTATAAATAATGAGTTTATGATATTAGGTTCTCTTTCTCCCTTAGTACCATCAGTAGCCCATTCCTTAGATGGTAATTCTCTTCTCTTAGGCTCATTAAATTCTACTGGTTCCATCATTTGACCAATCATACCGTCACCTATAACCATAACAGGAATTCTGTATTGGTCTGCAACATCAAAAGATTCCATTACCAAATCAACAGTTTCTTGGATTGTTGCAGGTGCATAAACAACGTGTCTATAGTCACCATTTCCTCCACCTCTTGTTGCTTGATAATAATCTGACTGAGCTGGTTGGATACCACCTAGACCAGGACCTCCTCTAACTATGTTTACTATAACACATGGAAGCTCTGCTCCTGCTATATATGAAATACCTTCTTGCTTAAGTGCGATTCCAGGACTTGAAGAAGAAGTCATAACTCTAACTCCTGCACCTGCTGCACCGTATACCATGTTAATTGCTGCAACTTCACTTTCAGCTTGTACGAAACATCCATCTACCTTAGGTAACTCCCTAGACATGAATTCTGGAAGTTCATTTTGTGGTGTTATTGGATATCCGAAGAAATATTTACATCCAGCTTTTATAGCTGCTGCACCTATGGCTTCGTTACCCTTCATTAAAACTTTTGCCATTTTATATTTTCCCTCCTCAAATATTATTTCTCTATTTCTCTTTCAACTTTAATAACTACATCAGGACAAATCACTGCACAGTTAGCACATCCTATACATTTATCCATCTCAACTACTGTAGCAGGATGATATCCTTTAATGTTTATCTTCTCTTTGTTCATTACTACAATGTTAACTGGACATACTGTTGTACATAATTCACAACCTTTACAACGGTCTTCAATAAAAGTAACCTTACCCTTTGCCTTTGCCATTTTTACAACCCTCCCTTTGCGGTTATGTTAACATAAATTAAATTTATAGTGATATATATTTATTAACACTTTTATGATTAAAACACTATGATCATAAATATTAGGAAAGCCCTCTATAATAAAGTCATCTCATTGCTCTTAATCATAAAAGTAATGCTAGCATTTAGCTCATCCATTCATCTCTCATATAAAGTTTAATAGGGAATACTTCTCCCTCTATATCTTCAGGAAGCTGTTTTGCAATATTCTCTAAAGCAGAAACATATTTTACTGGTATTCCAGTTTCCTTAGAGACTTCCTCTGCTAATTTTTGTCCTTCCAGAACATCCTCAACAGTAGTACTCTTCAATAGATGGGTATTATTTATTAATCCAGTAACCTTAGCTCTAGAAATTCTTTCTATTTCTCTAATGTAATATATAGCTTTTTCTACTGTTTGAGTCTCAGGTCGATTTGCATTTAGAACAAAAAACATATCGTATTTTCCATCCTTTAGATAGTTCACATATCTTCCTAATGCCCTAGCCCCAACTGGGTCTCCACCTACATCAAGTATTGCTTCAACTTCTTCATTTTGTAGAGGTGCATTTATTTCTGCTGATACAGCAGGTACATCTGAACCTTTACCTTTTATTGAACTGCCTATTACCTTTACGCCTTCCTTAGATAGTTCCTCAGTTTTTTCTCTACTTCTAAAGTATGGATTAACTACATCTAAGTCAGCTAATACTACATCCTTACCTTCTTTAGCAAGTTTTGATGAATAGTTTACTGCAAATTCTGTCTTTCCACTTCCATAGTGCCCTGTAATTATCCTAATTCTTTTATCATTTAACATAAAATCACCTTATCTTTCAGATAGTTTTGCCACCTTATGAAAGAGTTTATCTTTTACTCATATATTTTGGCTTTTTCTTCGCCTCTTAATACCCTTAATCCACCTTGCGCCAAAGCAATTAATTCATCCTCACCTGGATAAACAAATATTTTAGATATAAATCCTATTCTATCAGTTATCCATTTAACGAATTCTTTACCATAAGCTATACCACCAGTTAAGATGATTCCATCAACATTACCTTCTAATACTGCTGCACAGCTTCCGATTTCTTTAGCTATTTGATAAGCCATAGCTTTAAATACTAACTCAGCTTTTTCATCACCAGCATTGATTCTTTTTTCTACTTCGATACCATCATTTGTTCCAAGATAAGCAACTAATCCACCTTGTCCCTTAATCTTCTTTTTGATATCAGCTAATGTATATTTCCCTGAGAAGCAAAGCTTTGCTAAATCACCTACTGGAAGACCACCTGCTCTCTCTGGAGAAAATGGACCTTCACCATCAAGGGCATTATTAACATCTACAACTCTTCCTTGTTTATGAGCTCCTACTGATACTCCACCACCCATATGAGCAACAATGAAGTTTAACTCATCATAATTTTTACCAATTTCTTTAGCAGCTCTTCTTGCAACTGCTTTTTGATTTAAAGCATGAAAAATGCTTTTTCTATCTAACTCAGGCATACCAGAAATTCTTGCTACGTCATCCATTTCATCGACAACAACTGGATCAACTATAAATGCTGGTATGTTTAATTGTGAAGCTATTTCATTTGCAATAACTCCACCTAGATTTGAAGCATGCTCTCCTAAAACTCCTACCTTTAGGTCTTCAAGCATTTTTTCATTTACTTCGTAAGTACCACCTGATATAGGTTTTAATAGTCCACCTCTACCTACTACAGCACTTAATTTAGTAATATTAATTCCTTTTTCATTAAGAATCTCAAGAATTATATTCTTTCTAAATTCATATTGATCAAATAATTTTTCAAATTTACCAATTTCTTCTGATGAATGTCTTAAAGTTTCTTCTAAAACTAATTTTTCATTGTCAAATATTGCGATTTTTGTGGAAGTAGATCCTGGATTAATCGTTAGAATCCTATATGTTTCTGCCATTACCTTCCCCTCCTAGTCTTATTTAGTTTATAATAAATTATTTCTTTGACGCCATTAAAACTCCCAATGCTATTGAGTTAAGCTTTGCTTCATCACTATCTGCCCTTGATGTTAATACTACAGGAGCAGCTGCACCTACTATGATACCAGCACTCTTAGATTTAGCTAAGAAATTTAAAGCTTTATATAAAACATTTCCTGACTCAATATTTGGAGCTAAAATAATATCTGCATCTCCAGCTACTGGATGGTCTATACCTTTATGCTCTGCAGCTTCCTTAGATACTGCATTATCTAAAGCAAATGGTCCACCAACCATACATCCTTTGATTTCTCCTCTTTGATTCATCTCTTCAAGCTCTTTAGCATCTACAGTAGCAGGCATTTTAGGATTTACTTTTTCCTTTGCACATACTACTGCAACCTTAGGATTATCAATGTCAACTGAATGAGCAACAAAAGCTGCATTTTCTATTATTTGCTTCTTCTGGTTAAGATCCGGTGCTATATTCATTGCAGCATCTGTAACTAGTAACAGCTTATCATAATGCTCAGTGTCAAATACAGCCACGTGACTAAGAACCTTATCTGTTCTAAGACCAATTTCTTTATCTAGAACTGCTTTTAAAATAACTGAAGTATCAACTAACCCTTTCATAACAAGATGAGCTATTCCACTACTTACAAGCTCAACTGCTTTTCTAGATGCCTCTGCTGGATCCTTGATATCTTCTATCCTAAACTTTGAAATATCCATTCCTATTTCTTTAGCTACGTTCTCAATCTTTTCTTTATCTCCAACAAGAATAGCATCTGCAATTCCCATGTCATTTGCATTTTTAACTGCAATTAGTACTTCTTTGTCCTGAGCCACTGCTACAGAAATAGTTTTTGGTCCTCTTTCTTTTGCTAGATTTAAAACATCGTTAAAACTCTTAATCATTAATCTCCACCTCATCTTCATATATTTTTTCTTTTTCTTTACCTTCAATAACTCTAAGAGTTCCTTCATTTAATGCTTCTAACTCATCTTCTCCTGGGTGAAGGATTACTGGCGCAATATATTCGACCATCTTAGTTATTTTGTCAGTTAATCGCTTAGAATATGCTAAACCACCAGTTAAAATAATATGGTCAACATTACCATTTAATACAGTAGCCATAGCACCAATTTCCTTAGCTACTTGATAACTCATTGCTTCAAAGACTAATTTAGCTTTTTCATTTCCATTATCTATCATTTCATTTACCAGTTTTGCATCATTGGTTTCTAGATAAGCAACTAAGCCACCTTTGCCTTTTATCTTAGCCTTAATTTCTTTCAAAGTATATTCGCCAGAGAAACACATTTTTGCCAAATCCCCTGAAGGTAATCCACCTGTTCTTTCAGGAGAAAATGGTCCCATTTCGTTAGCATTATTTACATCAATTACTCTACCCTTTTGCATTGGAGCTACAGAAATTCCGCCACCAAGATGTGTAACAATTAGGTTTAAATCATTTAAATCTTTATTTAATTCATTGGCAATTCTATGTGATACAGCTTTAATATTTAAAGCATGGAATAGTGATCTTCTCTCTATTTCTGGTATTCCTGATATCCTTGCGATGTCATCAAATTCATCCACTGCAACTGGATCTACTATATAGGATTGAATTCCTTCTTCATCAGCGATGCCTCTAGCTAAAATTCCGCCTAAATTAGAAGCATGTTCACCTTGTACACCTTTTTTAAGGTCCTCAATCATTTTATCGGTAACTAGATAAGTACCGCTAGGCATAGGTCTTAAAAGACCACCTCTCCCTACTACTGCTTTTAAAGAAGCTTTCGCCACTCCTTCTTTTTGAAGCCAGTCTACTATCAAATTAAGCCTATATTCATATTGATCTGTTATACTATCAAATTTTGATAATTCGTCCGAGTCATGTTCAATCTTTTTTAGGATAACCTTTTCCTGGTTTTGAAATACAGCCACCTTTGTAGAAGTTGATCCTGGGTTTATCGCTAGTATGTATTTTCTTTCCATCTCCTCACCCCTAATCGATTTTATTCCAATAAATTAATAATGCAATTGTTATACCAATTATTATGTTTCTTAAGATATAAAATTATTTTTTCCAATTTATTAAATTTTATAGTTAAGGATTGTCTATTTTCCTAGGTTTAATTATTTTACTTCAAATAAAAAAGAGATGTAAAAGTCATATGTTTTCACATCCCCTTGTATTATTTGTTAACAAAATGATTTTCCTTGCAATGTTTTGCACGCAATGCTTTGCATCATAATTCATTCTTGCAAAATATTGCATAGTTTTTTGCACTAACTCAAATTATATTTGTCTAATTTATAATAAAGATTTCTAATCGATATTCCCATAGCCCTTGCAGCATCGGTTTTATTTTTGCATTTTCGTAAAGTCTTTTCAATGTGATTCTTTTCAGCAGTTTCTATGACATCACTAAGCTTTGCATTTTCTGTCTTGTCTCTTAAATTTAGTTCAGCTTTATTATTGTCCAATATATCTGCATTGTGTAGCCCTAGCTCTGGAAGATGATCAGTTAGTATTTCTCCTTCACCAATTCTCATACTTATTATAGCCCTACCAATTACATTCTCAAGTTCTCTTACATTACCAGGCCAATCATGTCCCTTTAAAGCTTTAAGCGCTTCGTCAGATATGTCAATTACTCTTCTACCATATTCTTGATTAAACTTCTTAATTGAATAAAGGACTAAATTATATATATCATCTTTTCTATCATTTAAAGTTGGAATAGTTATAGGAAATACATTTAGCCTATAATATAGATCTTCTCTAAATTTTTTATCTAAAACTGCCTTTTCTAAATCCATATTAGTGGCGGCAATTATTCTTACATTAATACTTACAGGTTTAGTTCCACCAACCCTTACAATTTCTCTCTCTTGTAATACTCTCAAGAGTTTTACCTGAGTGTTTAAACTAATTTCACCGATTTCATCCAAGAAAATGGTTCCTCCACTAGCTTGCTCAAACAATCCTTTTTTACCACCCTTTTTAGCCCCTGTAAATGCTCCCTCTTCATATCCAAATAGCTCACTTTCAAGAAGACTTTCACTAAGAGCGGCGCAATTTACTCTTACAAATTGATTAAATTTTCTATTGCTTTCATTGTGTATAGCATGGGCAAATAATTCCTTACCAGTACCACTTGCACCTCTTAAAATTACCGTAGCAGGTGTTTCAGCTGCCTTTTTTGCCTTTTCTATTGCAGCTAATAAAAGTTTATTATTTCCAACTATATCATCAAAGGTATATTTTGCTTCAAGCTTTCTAATTATCTGCTTCGCCTCTCTAAGCTCATTATTTAGGCGAATTATCTCTGACACATCATGCAGTACTCCTACACTACCCCTTAACTCTCCATCTACTATTATGGGGGCTGCTGTAGCAATTACTTCTTTTTTATACGGACCAACCTTAAGGCGTGCATTCTCTATGGGCTTTTTTGTTTCTAATACCTTCATATGAATGCTGTCCCCTTCAGCAATATCTGCTGTTGCATGCTTACCTATAATTTCTGCCTTATTTAGTCCTGTGACCTCTGTATATGCAGGATTTATCATAACATAGATTCCATCTTGATCCACCACACATATGGCATCTTGCGTTGAATCAAATATTGCTTCTAACATGCTTTGCATCTCTTCAAGTTCGGTATTTTGGGATGTCAAATCTAGCATATCTGTTATATCTCTAAAAACTGCTACTGCTCCTATTATATTACCTTCTTTATCATTTACTGGCATTCTATTTGTAATTATCTTAATGTCTTCTAGATCTTGCTGTCTATTTAACTCAAAATCTCCTGTTTCCAATATATACATTAATCTAGTATTCTTTATAACGTCTCTAACAGGCTTATCTAAAGCATAGCTTGCATCTATTCCGGTCAATTGTTCTGCTGCCTTGTTAAACAAAGTAATCGTACCAGTTTCATCAACTGCAATCATAGCATCGTGGGTCGAATTGAGTATTACTTCTAGTTCCTTTCTCAAATTCATCCTCCTTGCATTTTTATAATTTATCTAATTGAGTAAAACACTCTAATCATTTGATTGACTAGTGTTAGTTGCTTGATCACTATCATTTTCATTATCATTAGGATTTTGATTATCAACTTCTTCAGCGTCTTCATTTATCTTTTCTAGTGTCATATTAATTGTTTTTGGACTTATATTAATTATTTCTACCTCTTCATCTATTAATCCCTTAACTTCTACTTTATGTTCCCCTTCTGTCAATCCATCTAAATCTACATATAAGGTTATATCTCTTTTTTCTATTGAATTAATTATACTTTCAATTCCACTAACTGTGATTGATACTTTATTCTCAACTGAATCCTCATTAACCTCTAATCCTTCTGCTATTTTAAGGAATGTTAGGTCTCCAATTGTATATTCAAAAGTTTTTTCTACTATTGGTTCTACAGTTATTTCAACATTTGCTACAGTCTGTGAGTTAACAGTTCGTAGCCCTTCTGGAATTATTAATTCTACTTCAGTCGAATAATCAGATGTTAGATAACTTACATCAATCGGATTAGTTAAAAGCGCTGAAGCATTTTGAATGGCTTCTTCAGAACCCATTACCTCTATAGTATTTGGACTAGTTTTAATTCCTGTGATTTCATATCCTCTAAAAGGTGATCCTTCAATCTGAGGTTCTATTGACAGATTTTTACCCCTTAGGATAGGAACCGTTATCTCAACATTACTTGGTTCCTTTTCAACTAGATTTACTTCCTTACCCTTATCATCTAATACATTATATGGTACATTCACTACTAGATCTTCGTTTGCATCAGCCACATCGACTGTCGCTACAACCTTACTAACAGAATTCACCCAAGTCCTTGGTCCTTTTATAAGAACAGATTCAGGCTTTACTATTGCATTTCCTGTATGATATCCCTCAACTACACTTCCACTCTTTTGTATAGATACTGGTATCTTTTTAGATATTATTTCATCAATTTTAAATTTGGCTTCTTTAGGAGTATAGCTTTCTATCTCCATATTATCTAAGGGGCTTATATCTATAGGGAATCTCTGCATCCCATCTGTAGCTCCTATTAAATCTACATATGCTTTTATATCCTTTTCAGTAATATTTAATACATCATTTCTTCTTCCATTAACTTTCACTGAAATTTGAACCTCATTGGGCTCCATTATATATAAATTTGATTGAGTAATATAATCTTCATTTTTTAAAGCTACTTTTATATTTGCAAATTCCTTAGTTATCCTAGGATTAACCTCTCCCATAACATAAACCCATAATATTGTTGCAATGAAAACGGCTAAAATTCTTATGGTTATATTTCTTTTTTTATTTTTCACCATATTTTTGCCTCCATTTATTGAATATACTTTGTTTTTGGCTATTAGGTTTATATATGTCTTTTAGTGTACCTCTTAAGGTTTGTATATCTAAATATCTAGATAGGCTTCCATTATCAGCTGTAGATATTGCTCCTGTTTCTTCAGAAACGACTATAGCAATTGCATCAGATTTTTCTGTTATTCCCAAAGCTGCCCTATGTCTAGTTCCTAAGTCCTTACTTAAATGCAAATTATCTGTCAATGGTAAAAAACAACCTGCCGCTTTAACTGTCTCATCCTTTATAATAACGGCACCATCATGTAATGGAGTATTAGGTATAAAAATATTAATTAAAAGTCCACTAGAGACCTGTCCATTAATTCTACTCCCAGTCTCAACAACCTCATTTAAACCAGTATCCCTTTCAAAAACAATAAGTGCACCTATTTTCTGTCTAGATAAGGATGCAACAGCTTCAACTATCTCTTCAATCAAACCGGTCATAGCTTCATCCTTTATCTCTACAAAGGATTTAGTAAAAAGCCTACTCCGTCCTAAATACTCCAGGGCTCTTCTAAGTTCAGGTTGAAAAACTATCAAAAGAGCTATAACTCCAACTGTCATTGTCTTCTCAAGTATCCATTGAACTGTATATAGCTCAAGTATCTGACTCATCCTAGTAGCGACAAGTAGCAATATAATCCCTTTAATCAACTGTTCGGCTCTAGTTTCCCTTATAAGCATAAATAGTTTATAAAAGGCAAATGCCACTATAGCTATATCAATAATATCTCTAATTCTTATATTTAGAAACAGCTCTTTCATATATTGCAACCCATACACCCCTATACAAAAATAATTTGTTACAAATTTACAGAAAAGTTCAAAAAGTTAATCTTATATTTAATTATATAATAAATATCATCCTTTTAAAATACCTCTTTAAACAAAATATAGCCAGAAATAAGAATACTCATTGCTGGCTCATTTTACTAATCGTTTGATTATATGATTCTTCAATTTTTGAGTAAACTTCTTCACTGAGTTCACTGTCCTTATTACCTAAATAATCTGTAGTTGGTAATACTTCATATACAAATTTATCTGAACCCTCATATCTATTTACCCAGGTAGGAATATAATCTATATCCTTTATAGTTGTTTCACCACTAAAAGCATCTTTTTCAATTTGTAATTTAACAATTATACCATCTTCGGTATATTTATCATTTCTTAAATCTAAGGTCTCTCTTCTTTGGTTAGATATAAAATTACCCATGGAATATATTATGAATTTATTTGAACCATTATGATTGATAATCTCTGATTTTTGAATAACATGAGGATGAGAACCTAATATTATATCAGCTCCCCATTGTACCATTTTTTCCCCTAATTGAATTTGTTCATTGCTAGGGCTAAGCTGATATTCATTTCCCCAATGTATAACCACTGCTGTAATATCCGCTCCTAATTCATCTGCTTTCTCAATATCTCTCTTGATTTTATTTTCATCTATAATATTAACCATTGTTCCTAATTCACTAGTGGTTAATAAGCTTTCTAAGCCATTACATCCATAAGTATAGGCTAGTAGCCCTATTTTAATTCCATTTATTTCTTTTATCCTAACTCTCTCACTTGGCTCTTTATATGTTCCAATACTATCCATACCTAATTCATTTATTTTATCTATAGTATTTATAAGACCATGCTTCCCTTTATCTAAACTATGGTTATTGGCAGTTGATAAAACATCTAGACCTGTAGCCTTTAAAGCCTGTAGAGTTTCTATCGGACTATTAAAGGTAGGATACCCAGTATATCTATATTGTGGTCCTGCAACAACTGATTCAAAATTAGCTATAGCTAAATCAGCAGAGCTTATATATGGCTTAACCTTTTCAAAGACAGATCTAAAGTCATATCTTCCATTTTCCTTATTAAATGCACTAATTATTTGGGTAGTATGAAACATAATATCACCCGTAGCTACAATAGTTGCAGTTTTATTCGGTAATATAAAGTGAGAATCACCATCACTCATCTGAGATTCTAAGATATGTCTAGGTCTATGAAAATTTAAAAACTTAGAGCTAGATATATTTTTTTGACCATCATCTTCTATATGACTTGTCCCAAATCTCCCTGAGATATACTTTCCAGAAGTTATTATTAGAATAAGTAGCAATATTACTATAGGTAATCTATATTTACTATTCTTAACTTTTTTGCTCATCTAAACTCTCCTTTTCTATAGAATATATTCTACTCTTATATATTTTTTACTATGTCTAATCCTAAATTGATTTCAAAAATATTTAATTCTCTAAATGATTTAACATTTCTATAATTATATTAAAATTCCTCTATTTTTTTAAAATTACTTTAATTATTCTTTCCTATCATTTAGTCTATCATATTTTAATTTTGATTCATGCATATAGTGATTCAATTTCTTTTGATTTATCCACCATATATATATAACATAAGGTATAAATAAACCAGCTAATATAGGTATTTTAGCCATAAGAATAAAATCAAATACACCATGCAGAATTACTGGCATATATAGAGACTTTTTTAGATAGTGCCTTTCACTGGCTTTATCTTTAGAAAATTTTGCCAAAGAGAGATAATATCCCATGGTTACTGCAAAAATTGCGTGGGCTGGAACAGAAAGGACTCCTCTATAAACTCCAACATATGGATTATAGCCAAACCTAAAAACTACATACATTATATTTTCCACAGTGGCAAATCCCAGAGCAGAAAATATTGCATATACTATCCCATCAAGTTTCTCATCAAAATTAGAGTTCTTATATACTATTCTTAAGACTATTTCTCGCTTAAAAAATTCTTCAGTAAAGCCTGCAACTATAAAAGACGTAAATACTATTCCTAAAGTTCCTCCAAAAACATTAAGATACATAAAAAACTTTTCAAAAACTATAGTGGGCAATATTGATAGTGCTCCAAATATGAAGGTTTTCAACAATAAACCTATAGGTTCCCTATCGTATCTATCGCTTAAATACACTGCAAATGCAATAGAAATAGCCGGAGTAACTGCAATTACAAATAATCTGGTGACCAAATTCTTCATCCTCCTATTGTGTTAATAGGTTTATTATTTGTATCATTTCCTCTGTTAATTCCTTTTCCAAAAAAGAATTAAATCTTCCATAGGAAGACTTAATCACCTTTATTGTTTTTTTAGATTTATATTATAGATAATTAAACTTCCATTATAAATAGAGTTACATCATCTTCTAATTTATCTAGTGCTTTATGACTTGATAAGTCTTGTATAATTGATTGTATAATCTCCTGAGAGGCATTTTCTTTATTTTCTTTTACTAGACGCTCTAATCTATCTGCAGTATAAAGATTATCATTTTCATCTTTAGCCTCTACAATTCCATCGGTATAAAAAAGTATCTTGTCCCCTTTTGTTAGCTTTACTTTATAATCTTTATACTTAGGGTCAATTATTCCTTCAAGCTTACATATGGGAAATCCATCACCATAGTCTATATCTTTTACTTCTCCATCTCTTTTCACAATCATAGGAGGACAATTATGCCCTGCTGAAGAATAGGTAAGTTCATTCCGTTCAGTATTATATATTCCATAAAACATAACAAGATAGTTTTCATCGGGAAAATTAGATTCATTAAATATTTCATAAAAATTTGAAACAACGTCGCTTGGTGATATTATTGAGTAATCACTTTCCTCATCCAAATCAAAAATATTCCCTTTTAATATCCTACTAGCAAATATCGTGAGCATAGCAGCTGGAACCCCATGTCCAGATACATCTATTATATAAACTCCTATATTCTCATCATCAATTTTAAAATAATTGTAAAAGTCACCACTTAATCTCTCACATGGTAGATATTTAGAATAAAAATTCACACCGTTTATCTCTTGAACTCTTTGTGGCAACAACGCTTCTTGTATTTCCTTAGCCGATTCTAAATCCTCAAGAATCTTTTTATTCATTTCTATAAGATTCTTATTTTTTTCAACCAACTCTTCTGTCTTTTCATCTACTAGTTTCTCTAAATTATCCGCGTATTTCTTCAATTCATTCTGCACTTCTGACAATTGTGTATATGGATTTCTAATTGTGCTTAAAAAAATGGCTTTAAAAATTGCGAAATAGGCAATTATTTTAAAAATATGCCCTAAAAGATTATATGTATCAAAAACATTTACGTATAAGGTAAATGTCAACTCACTAAAATTACTAAAAACCAAAGCTATTAAAAGTCCAATTGCATGTCCACTTTTAAAACGTCTATGCTCTCTCAATAAAATAAATGATGTTAAAACATTTATACCTACTATAATATACTCTAATGTAACTTTCAATGGTGTTAATCCTACTCCATTAATGAATAAAGGAGGAATTAATCCTATATTATACGTAACAATAATAAAAATAATCATAAGTATCAGAATGCTGGTACCTAAAAATACTTTTCTATCAATCTTAGTCTTTCTTTCTTTAGAAAGTAAACTAAATACTAAAAGTCCTATACTCATTAGAATCCTTCCAATTATCCAATAAGCAGTGGCTTTCTGGGGGGTATTTCCAGTAAGGAAAGCTGGCATTCCATCGTAAGACATAACATGGAGAATGTCTATAAAGCTTACAACTAAAAATAAATTAGCTAAAAAAATATACCTCAATTGTTTAAATAAATCAAAGGTATAATACAAGACTGCAAAGGTTGAAAATCCAATTAAAGCAGAAGTGAATTCCATTAATAAATGGATTATTAAATATGTGTTTTGTGAAAAAACTTTATAAGTAAATTCACTTGTGATATTTAAAATGAAAATAGTTAGTGCGCAAAATAGTATAGATGCAGATAAAAAGAGATACAGTTCATTGATTCTTTTATTGTCTGTTATCCTTTTCAGTCCAATCACAAAATTCCCCCTTTCAATATATATATAATTCTACAAAAAAATATTAATACCTCTATAATTGTCCACCTTTACAAAAATTTCACCAATTATTTTTGTCTGTTTTTATCTATCATTGAAATCATCTCATTTGTAGCATCAACAGTTTCTTGTAGCTTATTCTTAAGATTACTTATGGTTTCTGAAATATTTCTATCCTTTGCTGTTCCATTATTATCAGAAGTCAATAACATCTCTATGCTATTGATGCTAGAAATGCTATTCTCATTATTCTTTGAGATCTCTTTAGTTTGTGTTATGATATCTGCTAATGTTCTTTTATCTTCCATTTTATCCACACTCCTTGATTATCTTTTGATTTATTATCCACATTTTCAAGAGAATTATGTATAAAATAAAAGACTAAAGATTAATCTCTAGCCTTTTTCAACATACCATTCTGAATGAGAATAAATACTCCTATTCCTAAAAATATATCTCCAATACTTATCATTTTTGAAAAGGGATAAAATTTAGGTGTAGGAATAACATCTCCCAAGAAGAACAATCTTGTATTTTCGTTAACTAAGGTGTGAGTTATTATAGCATGATTCTTCAAAGCATTCAGAGTATCTTTTAATCCTAGATAACTCAATCCACTTCCTGATACTGGCATTTGCCCTCCATTTGAAATTATAACTATATAATTTAATAATGTTCCGATAAAAACAAAAATCATTGATTTTTTATTAAAATTAAATATTAGTCCAATAAAAATTAATAAATAAGAAATAGTATGGATTATTATAAAATATTTGTCTAAAATTTGATTCATAAATCCTAAATTCTTAGTATTTAAAAAGACGGATAAGAACTCAATTCCAAAACCTATTATAAATAAATAATATTTCTTTAATTCAAGTTCCCCTATTAATTTAAATTTACCACCTCTAGCCTTTCCTACTACTAACGATGATGCTACTGACTCAATTATCATTTACAGCAGCCCCCTTCAAAGACTTAGCTTTTTCTTCTGCTTGTAATTCAGATTTAATAATTCCAACGAAAATTTCTGATAACTTGGGATGAAGTTGAGTACCAGCACTTCCTTTAACTTCTTCTATCGCTTCTTTCTTATCTAAAGCACTTCTATATGGTCTGTCTGATGTCATTGCATCATATGCATCGGCTATTGCCAATATTGAAGACTCCATTGGTATATTCTCACCTTTTAGTCCATCTGGATATCCTTTTCCATCATATCTTTCATGATGGTGTTTCACTATATCTATTATATCCTTAAGAAAATCTACATCCTTTAATATTTCTGCCCCAATTATTGGATGCTCCTGAATAGCCTTATATTCTTCTTCTGTTAATCTACCAGGCTTCTTAAGTATATTATCATCTATTCCAATCTTACCAATATCATGTAATAATGCTGCCATTTTAATATTTTCTATCTGCTTATGACTGAGTTTTACAGCCTTTGCAAGCTTAATTGAGTACTCTTCTACTCTAGTGGTATGACCACGAGTATATGCATCCTTAGCCTCTATTGTCTTCGACAGAGCTTGTATTGTTTCCATATAGACTTCTCTCATATCTATATACATTTTAAAAGAATACCTAGCCAAGAGTAATGGCCCAAAGAACAATAGAACTGCACCAAAGCCATATTCTAAATATGCTAAGGCCATTATTATTCCTAAAGTACCAATTGCAAGAGAACTAGGAAAAAGCATCTTTAAGTTATTCATCCACATATTAAAAAATCTTTGCTTAGAAATAAGAGAAAATAGCATAGATACTATAAATGTATTTAAAAGCATATATACAATCAGAGTTATCAGCAAGGCTACAATCGATAATGCTTGTCCTCCTTCTCCAAGCTTAATAGATACTTTAGAGTAAACAGCCCCAGATATTCCAACGACAATGATACTTTGAGTTACATTAAATATCGTTTTATATACTGGTGCATTAAATAAATGAATAATTTTATTGTTTAATTTAACTACTCTAAAAACAAATCCTACCGTAGTAGTAATTGCTGCAAATAGAGGTCCTCCAATTATAAGTGAGGCTAATATTATCGCAAATGCCACAGAGATTCCTGCTCCACTTGGCATAATTATAAGTAGAGATTCAGCTGTAATAGCTAATACACACCAAAATATTAGAGAATATACATTGGGAATAGCGTATTCATTGATTAAAAACCCAAAAACTAGTACGGATATTATACAGATTATTGATACATATATTTTGACTCTACTCGGCAAGCTACTCATATTAATCCTCCTTATATATGAATAATTAGGTCGACAAAATTAATTCATAAAAATTCTATTTATTTCTTATACCCAAGACATGTTAGCGCCACTAGCTAAAACTAGTGCAACTATGCTTAATAAAGCTAATAAAAGTTTTTTCATTTATATTGCCTCCTCCAGATAGTAAATTATTACTGAATCGCTAGTACAGTATACTATCTACGCTTCGCTGGTTTTACTAAATTTGCTAAAAGGTTTGTCGACCTAATTTTCATTGTGATATTGCACAATCTTTCTATTTATTCCATCTAAGGTTGATTTCACTATTGATTCTTTGTGGTCACTATTGATTGATGCGCATCCTGTAAAGAACTGTTCTTCATATTCATTAAAAAATACAATCCCTGTTACAACTACTCTTTTATCTGCAATCTCTATAACCTTAACATCTTCAGCTATAAACAATTCGTCTACTCCTAAAAAATTTTCCACTGCCTTAAGGGTTGCTTCTACTATCATTCTTTTGGAATTATACTTTGTTTGTATTCCAGCAACTTGTCCTTCATAATATTTGCCGCCTTTCTCAAGAACAACTTTTATTGTAGCCTTTTTTCCAGTTAATGAATACTCAACAGTAGAAAATCTTAATCTAAAATCATTATTTGAAACTACTTCTTCATCAATTTGAGCTATAGATATTTTTTTATGATCAATATTAATTCCAAATTCAGATATCAACATTGATTGAATATCTCTCGAGATTTGCTTAGGCTCTCTTTGTGTATTGGAAAGAATATGTAGTTCTTCTATGTCATTTTTTTTATCTACAATAATCTTACATGAAATTATAGACTTAAGCTTAACTAGAAACTGCTCCATTTCTTTAATATTCATCAAATCACCCACTTTAAAATACTTTGAATTTCTAACTTACTATGGCAAAATCATTCTATGTAATTTACCACTTATATATATTCTATCAAGCAGATTACTTTCCCTTCTTTTTTTTATATTTTTTTCAGTTAGCAGCATGCTTCTTTATTTCGAAAATAGACGTATTCCTTAGATGGAATTATATGGTTAAACCTTTGCTTTTAATCTTAAAGTGAAGATTACAGTACGAACTCCTTATGCGTTTTCATTACTAAAAAACGCTATGACCTTCTCATCATAGCGTTTTTTATTCATCTACATACTTCAAAAACTCTCTTTGCATTATTACATGTCAAATAATCTCACTGCTTAATTTAGTCCATTCCTCAATCAATCGATTTAACTTATTATCTAAAGTTTCTTTCTCTTTAAACAAATCAGCTAGTTTTTCATGATCTGTAGAATATTGTTTCATTTCATTTTCTTTTAATTCAATATGTTTCTCTAACTTTTCTATTTCCTTTTCTAATTTTTCTATATTCATTTGATTTATCTTATACTTATATGAAGATTTTGATTGTTTATTTTCATTTGGATTCTTCTCAACATTCTTGCTCTTCTGTTGATTTCTTTCCTTTTTTTGCTCCCTTGCTTCAATTCTATCCTTCTCTTCTTCCTTTTTTCTTTTATAATAGTTATAGTTTCCACCATAACTATATAATTTTCTGTTACGAATCTCTGTTATTCTTTCTGAAATTTTATTTATAAAGTATCTATCATGGGATATGAAAAGTATAGTACCCTCAAAATCATCTAGAGATGCTTCTAACATTTCCCTAGAATCAATATCCAGGTGATTAGTTGGCTCATCTAAAATTAAGAAGTTAATATCTTCATACATAAGCTGACAAAGCTTTAATCTACTCTTTTCCCCTCCCGATAAATCTTTAACCTTTTTAAAAACATCTTCATCAAAGAATAGGAAACCAGCAAGAATACCCCTTGCTCTTCCTTCTGGCATAATATGTTTCTCTCTAAAGGATTCTAATATAGTTTGGTCCTCATTATCAAAATATATATTCTGGTCTAAGTAACCTATTTTGACACTTGCTCCAAGCTTAACCTTTCCTTCATCAGCATCATATTCTTTATTTAGAATCTTAATAAGAGTGGATTTTCCGCTACCATTTTTTCCAAGTATAGCGACTTTTTCTCCATATCTGACATGAAGATTTAATCCATCAAGGACTAAATTATCTCCAAATGCTTTTCTTAATTTTTCAATTCTTACTACATCTTTGCCTGACCTATCTTGAATAGAAAAATCTAGCTTCATTTTCTTATGTTCTAGAGTGGGCTTATCAACCTTATCCATTTTATCTATTCTTTTTTGCATATTTCTAGCTTTGATAAACATCTTTTCATTATCAGCTCTAGTACCCCAGTCTCTAAAACGCTTTATAGCCTCTTCCATACCTTTTATTTTCTTTTGCTGATTTTGATAGACCTCAAATTGTGCTATTAGCCTTCTTTCTTTTTCCTCGACATAATATGAATAGTTACCTTCATAGATTTCTGTTTTCATATCCTCTATTTCAACAATTCTAGTTGCAACCATATCGAGAAAATATCTATCGTGGGATATCATCAAGGCAGTTCCATTATATTCTTTAAGAAATCCTTCCAACCATTCTACAGATTCAATATCTAAATGATTTGAAGGCTCATCCAGCAGTAAAATGTCTGGATTCTGCATTAGTATTTTTCCTAGTACAACAGTAGTTTTTTCTCCACCACTAAGATTTATAAACTTCCTTTCCATAAACTGGTCTGAGATTTTTAATCCTGAGGATATTTTGCTAATTTTTTCATCAATATCATAGCCACCCATATGTTCAAAAGTGCTTTGCAGTTTTCCATATTTCTTCATTACAACATCTAAGTCATTTTGATTAACACTAGCCATCTCTTCCTCTAGTTTCTTCATTTCTTCTCTTACCTTGAAGATTTCTTCAAATGCAGTTTTAAGAACATCAATTACCTTATATTCCTGAGGATAGTCAGGTATTTGGTCTAGATATCCTACAGTGGCTCCTTTTCTTAATGATAATACTCCTCCATTATAGTCCTCTAACCCAGATATAACTTTAAATATAGTAGTTTTACCAGTTCCATTTCTACCTACTATTCCTATTCTTTCTCCTGTTTTTGCCTCAAAGGTTATATCATCCAATACCTTAGTAGCACCATAATATTTTTGAATTCCATTTAATGATAACTCAATCATTTTATCTCTCCTTTCAAAAAGTAATAGCCTAGGCAGCGAAATCTTACCTAGACATTCCTTTAACATGAGAGTTCTATAGATATCTTCTAAATAATAGAAGCCTAATGTCCCCTTGATTTTATACAAGATTTTTTAACTCTTATCAAGTATTTTTACTCCTAATAAAAATATTTATGTGCTTTTGCTTTTTCAATTATTAGAATTAATATACTTTCTGTAGAATATAAAAAAGTCTAGGCAAGTAATCCTTTACCTAGACCAGTTATTCTAATATACAATATCCGTGTAAAGATGATTCACTTGCTTTCAGTTAACATAGTATTTAATTTTGGACGCACTACTCCCTTGGTTTTGTGGAGTAAATGTTATACCTGAAATTGGTAGTCTATCCAAAATAATGTCAACTAAAAGTTTAGACTTCATCTTTGCACCTCCTTACATATTCCTATATATTATATCATTCTTTATTAAGTGTTTCAATACAAAAAGACACATAAAAATAAGGTATCCTAAAAGGAATACCTTATTTTTACTCAAATATGTATTTAATTTATTTCTATTTGAAAGATATAAATTTTTCTCTTTTAACTCCACACACTGGACAGGCTTCATGTTCTTCATTTCCAAAAGTATATCCACATACTGGACATACATGAACCTCTTCTACTTCAAAGTCATTTCCAGCATCAACTGCTTCTTTTGCAGTAGTAAATAATTCAGAGTGAGTTTTTTCAGCTTCAATAGCATACTTCATAAATAATTTAGCTTGCTTTTCTTCTTGAAGTTCTGCTACAGCTAAATAAGCTGGGTACATTTGCTCAATTTCGAAGTTTTCTCCATCTATAGCTCCTTGAAGGTTTTCTGAAGTACTTCCTAATCCAAATCCAGCTCCTGCAGTAACTTGGAAATCTCCTGCTTCATCTTTTAACGCTCTGAAGTGATTAGTTGCATGAACTTCCTCAGCATAAGAAACGGCTCTAAATAAATTGGCAACGTTTTTAAATCCTTCTTGTTCTGCTTTGTTTGCCCAAGACTTATATCTCATATGAGCTTGACTTTCTCCGCCATATGCTGATCTCAAATTTTGTGCTGTCATTTCATTCATAATAAATTGCCCCCTTACAGTAATTTTATTTTCGGATAATTTTTACCCAAATACTATTATAACAAACATTAAAATTTATTCTAATGAAATAATTTTTAAATCAAGCTGTTTTTCTCATGAGAATTTCATAAAAGCAGTTGAATAGTGAAGTATACCCATTTTAATTTTACATAAAACTTTAGAATAAAATCTATTTTCTTAGAAAGTTAAATATCCTAGCTTTATCTATGATTACATTCCTGTTTTTATTAAATATTGATTCCTAATACGATAAAGCGGTATGATGAGATTAATCTCAACATACCGCTTTTATTAATACAACCATTCTAGTTCATTTATTTATCTTTTAAATAAATAGGTTAACATTTGACTCTTCTGCTGCGTCAAGATAAGCTGCAACTCCACCATATTCTACTCCATCTATCAATTCATCTTTAGTTATACCCATAAGATCCATACTCATAGTGCAAGCTACCATTCTAATTCCAGATTTCTTAGCTAACTCTATAAGTTCTTCTAATGAATTAACATTTTTATCATTCATAACCTTTCTTATCATTTTAGGTCCCATACCAGCCATGTTCATATTAGATAATTGTAGCTTTTTACTACCTCTAGGCATCATCATTCCAAACATTTTATCCATAAATGATTTTTTAACCTTTACTTTCTCTGGTTTTCTTAGTATATTTAAGCCCCAAAATGTAAAGAACATAGTCACTTCTTTTCCCATAGATGCAGCTCCATTTGCAATAATAAATGAAGCAATAGCTTTATCTAAATCACCACTGAATACAACCATGGTCTTATCATCTTTGACGTTACCCATTATTTCCTTTTTGTTTGTATTTGCAACATTATTAACTTGTCCTTTTCCCTTTTTTATGAAAGCAGCAAACTCAATTTCTCTTTTTTCTGTCTTTAGAAGAGTATTCCCAGTTCTATTGCTCCACGCTTTAATATCATAAACAAATCCTGGATCAGTAGCTGTAACCTCTAGTATATCTCCAACATTTAAAGTCTTCATCTTTTCATAAACCTGCATTATTGGCCCTGGGCATTGCAAACCACAAGCATTTAGTTTTACTGTTTCTCCAGTTACTTCATTTTCCAAACTAGTATCTACTACTTCAGGTTCTCCATCATCGTTAAAGCTTGCTTCAGGATTACATTGCACTCCTCCGCATTTATCCAAATCATCATCTTGGCAAAATACACAACTATAGGTTGTATACCCTCCGCTGAAATTTTTAACTTTCTTAAAGCCATTTTGCTTTAATATTCTTGTAGCTATATAAGCTCTCAATCCTATGGCACAATAAGGTATAATAAGCTTGTCTTTATCTAGCTCATTCAATCTGTCTCTTAATTCATCAACAGGTATGTTTACTGACCCTTCAACATGCCCTAGTTCCCTTTCAATTGGCTCTCTTACATCTAGTATTATAGTGTTTTTCTTATCAATACTTTCAAATTCATTCCATAGTATTACATCCATATCTCCTTTTAATATGTTTTCAGCCGTAAATGCTGCCATATTAACTGGGTCCTTCGCTGAAGAGAATGGAGGTGCATAGGCAAGTTCAAGCTCTTTTAAATCATATATAGTTCCACCAAATCTTATAGAAGCTGCTATTACATCTATTCTCTTATCTACACCGTTATATCCAACAATCTGTGTTCCTAAGACTTTTCCATCCATATCAAATATCAGTTTGATTGTCATTGGTATTGCACCAGGATAATACCCTGCATGGGATTTTGAGTGAATTAATGTTATCCTATAATCTTTTCCATACTCCATACCATTTCTTTTTAAAATCTTTTCATTATGACCAGTATTAGCAACCGTTAGGTCAAATACTTTTGCGATAGAAGTTCCTTGAGTTCCTTTGTATATTTCGTCTTTGCCAACTATATTATTTGCTGCAATTCTACCTTGTTTATTCGCAGGACCAGCTAAAGGAATCATTGTCTTTTTATCATTCATAAAATCTGTTACTTCTATTGCATCTCCTATAGCATAAATGCTCTCATCTTCAGTCCTAAGATGATCATCAACAACTATTCCACCTCTTTCATTTAGCTTCAATCCGCAACTCTTTGCCAATTCATTATTTGGTCTAACTCCTATAGATAGAATTACTATATCTGCTTCAACCTTTCTTCCACTTTGAAGAGTGATTGTAGTTGTATCATCTTTTTTGTTGTATTCAAAGTTCTTAACTCCATCTTCTAGATATAAATTAACATCCTTTGATTTAATATGTTGATGTATTATTTGTGCCATTTCATAGTCTACTGGAGCCATTACTTGATTTGCCATCTCTATTATAGAAACTTCTAACCCTCTATCATGAAGGTTTTCAGCCATTTCTATTCCAATGAAGCCTCCACCTATAACTGCAGCTCTTTTAGGCTTCTTATTATCAACGAATCCCTTTATATCATCAGTGTCTGGAATGTTCCAAAGTGAAAATATATTTGGACTCTCTATTCCTGGAATTGGTGGCTTAAGAGGACTTGATCCTGGTGATAATACCAGTACATCATAGGATTCCTTATATACTTTCCCAGTGTCTAAATTCTTTACTTCTATTTCCTTTTTATCTCTATTAATTTTTGTTACTTCATTTTTTACTCTAACATCAATATTAAATCTAGCCTTCATTGCCTCAGGTGTTTGAACTAGAAGTGCATCTCGTTCCTTTATTGTTTCGCCTATATAGTATGGTAATCCGCAGTTTGCAAAAGATATATATTCTCCTCTTTCAAACATAATTATTTCTGAATTTTCATCCATCCTTCTTAAACGAGCGGCTGTACTTGCTCCACCAGCTACTCCACCAACAATTAGTACTTTTTTTGACATGTATATTCCTCCTTATTTCGTTATATCGTAATATTACGAATTATAGATATTTTACTCAAAAAAAATCATTACTATTTTAATGATTTTTTAATTTATTAATTTTAAAATATATGATTTAATACATTTCTCACGTCTTCATTTATTACATAATAATTTACTTCTGTTCCACTTCTTCGTCCCTCTACTATTCCAGCCGATTTTAGTTTAGCTAGATGCTGAGAAACCGTAGATTGTGGAATGCTTAAACATGTCTGTATGTTAGTTACATTCCTTCCTTCTTCCTGCATTAACCCTCTAACAATACAAAGTCTTATGGGATGAGCTATTGCCTTTAGTAGTTCGGCTTTATCTTCAAGTTCTTTCATATCAAATTTCATTTCTTTAATTGTAATCACCTCTATAGTAAATCGTTATATCATTATATTACAATATTCTATGTTAATTGTCAATTATTATACAAGCCTTTTCATAAAATCCTTTATTATATTGTCATTCTATAGTATATTGATATTAATAGTCTTAAATCACAAAGAAGGAGGAATGATATGCCGATAACTGAAAATAAGAAAATATCCGTATTATTGATTTTTCCAATATCGCTAATTATTTTAGCTTTTATTTTCGATGATACTAGTAATATTGTTAACGGACTCTATAGAATTATTATAAACCCAGATATACTTTTAACAGATTACTTAAAAGTAGGTGGTTTAGGAGCAACCTTTATAAACTCAGCTATATTATCCCTGCTAAATATATACTTAATAAAAAAGCTGGATATTAAAGTTAATGGTATTTCTATAGCAGCTATATTCATAATTACTGGTTTTGCTTTTTTAGGAAAGAATATTTATAATGTTTGGCCGATTTATCTAGGAGGATATCTATATTCTAGATACCAAAAAAGTTCTTTTAAAAGCGTTGCCTTAATCACTATGTTTGGTACAGCTATTTCACCTTTAGTCAATGAAATAAGCTATGGCCTTAATTTACCTTATCCTATTAATATTTTGGCTGGAATTTTAGTTGGGGTACTTGCAGGTTTTGTTCTTCCACCTTTATCAGCTCATTTATTAAGGGCTCATGCTGGTTACAGTCTTTACAATATTGGATTTACTGCTGGATTTTTAGGCACAGTTATAGCCTCACTACTAAGAAGCTTTGGTTTAACTATAGAAAGCACACTTATACTTTCTAATGAATATGATTTACTAATGAAGATATATCTAACGAGTTTTTTCATATTACTTATTATTATAGGGTTTATCTTCAATGAAAAGAGCTTTAAAAACTATTCTGATATCTTTGAATATAGTGGTAGACTTATAACAGACTTTACTCAATTAACTAACTTCGGCATTGCCTTAATAAATATGGGGATCATGGGTTTAATAGGGATGATTTATGTAATAATATCTAGAGGAGTAGTAGATGGTCCTATTGTAGGAGCATTGCTTACTATTGTTGGATTTGCATCTTTTGGTAAGCATCCTAAGAACTGTATTCCTATTTTAATAGGTGTTTTTTTAGGAAGCTTAGTTAATATTTGGGATGGTCAATCTACTGTTGTTATAATAGCTGGATTGTTTGGTACTACTTTAGCGCCTATTGCTGGAGAGTATGGCTGGTTAAGAGGAATTCTCGCTGGATTCCTACACTTGTCAGTTGTGATGAATATAGGTGTTATACATGGAGGAATAAACCTATATAATAACGGTTTCTCAGGGGGATTAGTTGCTTCTTTCCTAGTACCAATAATTGACGCATTTAAGAAGGAGGATAAATAAATGAAGCATGAAGTGAAAAAAATATCTAAAATAATAGATGAACTGGTTACATTCTGTCTATTGCATGGCACCAATTCAATGAATATTTCAGTTGAAAATAGCGAGGAATATTTTAAGATTTCCATAAGTGGTGATAGTATAGATTGTAAAGATAAAAGAGTGAAAAAGCTAAAGCAGCTGCTTTCAGGTCCAAGACAAACAGAAATTGAAGAATATTATTGGGAGTTAGCCGGTGAAAATGATCGTGATACTGAGCTATGTCTAGTTGGAGCCATGATAGATAAAGCTGAAGTAAATTATGACGAGAAAGATCTGTCTATAACTTTGTATAGATATAAATAAGAATACGATTATTGCTTGAAAAAACACCTTGAAAAGGTGTTTTTTTATTATAGTACTAGCTACTAAAATAGCTAATAAAAAATCTCTAGTAGGTTCGGTCGCTTTAAAAATCACTCATTCTAATCTCATTACCTTTATCATCATAAAAAGTAAGTACAGCACTTCCATAGTCTTTTTCAGTAAACTTATACACTATTAAATAATAATCTTCATTAGCAATATTCTCATTATAAACTACTTCTTGAAAATCTAATTTTATATTATCTATCTGATGCCCTTTATTCTCTCCGAAAACAGCGTATAGTCTATAGAAAACTTCACCGTGGTATCCAAGGTTATAAGTCCCAAACCCTTGATTCGTTGAACTGCCACCAATCCTTTTATATTGTCCACCAAACTTTTTTTCATAATATGACATCCCTATATGCTTTTCTCTACTCTTATCCTCAAATGTATACTCAAATGTATACATAAAATACTCACAGTCTTTACTCAAATGTTTCTTTATACTAACATCATAGCCTACTTCAGATTCAATATGTTCTTCAATATTATTAAATTCTACATACTTAGTATTGTTGTATAATAGTATACTTGTAAAAATAACAGATGATAATATTATAATTGTTATAATTATCTTCTTCATAAATATAAATCTCCTAATTATATTAATACAAATCTTTTCTTTCTTATTTTTATTAACAATCTCTCAAAACCATCAGCTAATCATCAATATTAAGAAAATAGAGATAATTATCATTTTCTTCAATGCTGTCATTTAAAGACTGAATTGAGTTTATCCAAGTATCATTATTTATAATCTCTAATTCATTTATTTGGTAGTCAATTTCATCTCTGTACTCTTCAATTGTGCTATTTAATATTTGGATTAATCCATATATTTTTTCTATTTTAACTATTTCCTCTTCTTTCAGTATTAGGACCTCTTTATCTCCTTGTATATATTCTAAATCCTTTCGAATATTAAATAATACTTCTGCTGTCTTGTTTTCAATTGGTTTATTTTCTAATTTTAACATGTAGTATTCTACTTTATTCATTTCAGCAGACAAGTCTCTAAATACTTGTACAGTCCTCATATTCATTTTCTTTGATTGCAGAGTTGCTTCGATCTGCTTTTCGGCCCTTTGAAAATTCTTTATCATACTATTTAAATTATTACTAACCTCAGCATTTATTATATTCTCATACAAATTGTTTCTATTATATTGACTAAGTATGACAATACTACTTACTACAAAATATAATATGAAAAACGCAAGCAATCTTCTATTCATAGAAAACCTTCTTTCTGATTCAAGTTCAGGTCATATAAATATTAATAAAATTATTTCTTATCAAAATTCATTTCCAAACAATTCAAATTTCAGATTTTTTATTACTGAACATTCCTTTTATATGTTTAAAATTAATTAACAAATAGACAAGAAGCATTTGTTTAACGTCAGTGATTTTCATAATTTTAATGCCACCATAAATTAATGCAAATATTAAAAAGGTATATCCAACAGCTTTCGAATAGACCTTTTCTCCATCAATGAATACAAGTCCTAAAGTAAAGGTTACTGCAGTTATAAGACTCCAGATAATAGAATTTCCTATGGTCTCATTCGATATAAAGTAGCTAATGCATATAAAAATAATAAGTGATATAACAAAAAAGGCAACTAAGAATTTCGTTTCTTTACTTATCATACTTATACCCCTTTCAATAATAGAAGAATATACTTGTAACTTCTTAATTCTAATATATAATTTTTATAGAAAAATACTATCTGACCCTAAATTTTTGCTGTTAATAAAGTAAAGTAAAATAATATTATATATTTTTTATTTTCCATATAATCTTAAATCTTGGATTTTAATTATATATTCTTTTAAGAATTTTTTATGCTGTAATGTTATTTACAACAATAACATTTATCCATTTTTTTGTCTATAAGTCAATTTATTGAAAATATTTTATTCTATAATACTACTCCAACACAATAGATTAGCAATTCTAAAGTACAAAAGCTATTAGAAAATTATAACTCTAGCAATATAATTTTCCTCATTAAAAACACCCCATAACTAGTACTTAAACTATACTATTTATGTGGTGTCTAATAAGTTTTATTAATTTTTAAAAATTATTTTTTTATCTCTATGCCTTTTATTTATCTTCTAATTTAAACATTCCTATTATCTCATTCAAATCATCTGCTAGTTCCTTTAATTGTTTAGAATGAGAGCTAATTTCTTCAATGGAAGCTAATTGCTCTTCAGTAGATGCTGAAACCTGTTGAGTTGCAGCAGAGTTTTCTTCTGCGACAGATGCTAGTCCATTAATTACTCCCACAATCTCATCCTTTTTATTCTCCATATCTATATTATAATCTTTAACCTTTGTAACTTGTGCAATCAAGTCTTGTAGTGATGAGGAAATTTTGTCAAATACCTCTTGTGTGTCAGTTACTGCTACATTACTCTCTTGAACAATTTTTTCTGTATTATACATTGCATTAACGGCTTTTTTAGATTTATCTTGTATTCCCATAACCAATTGACTAACTTGACTAACTGCATTTGTAACTTGTTCAGCAAGTCCCCTTACCTCATCTGCAACCACAGCAAAGCCTTTTCCATGTTCCCCTGCTCTTGCAGCCTCTATGGCAGCATTTAATGCCAATAAATTAGTTTGTTCTGCTATCTGTCCTATGGTTTCAGTAATAGAGCCAATTTCTTCAGAGCTTTTATCAACATCAAGGATAATGCCATTGATATCTTTCATAGCTTGAGTATTTTCATTTGATTTATCTATCAATATTTTTATTTTACTAATACCATCGTTTCCTAATTTTTCAGTGTTTAGTGATATTTCATTCATCTTTTCACTAGCCGTAGTTACATCATCAATTCCTTTTGCTAAGTCATTAATATTCTGTACTCCAAGATTAACATCCTTAGCCTGCTCTGTAGAGCTTTTAGCGATTTCTTCTATGGTTAGGGCGACTTCATTTGTAGCAACAGATGTTTGATCTGTGATTTCTGATAAAACTGTTGAAGATTCTTTAACCTTTTCCGATGATACCTTAACAGTCGTAATTAAGCCTTTCATACTATTTACCATAGTAGTAACAGACTCACTAAGTATACCTATTTCATCCTTATTTTTAATCTCATTTATCTTAGACTTAGAAATATCTAAATTACCTTCTGACACCTCTTTAATTGCATAGGTTAATTTCTTTATTGGATTAGATACACTATTTGCATATAATATAATAATTATTAATCCTATTACTAAAAATGCACTTAAGCAAATTATTAATATCTTTAATATTGCATTAGCCCCTTTATTAAAGTCCTGCATATATGCCCCTGAGAAAACAACCCAATTCCAGTTTGGATCTAGCTCAGAGTATGATATTTTTTCTCCTATCCTTTCTGAGTTTGGTAAATCCCATGAATAATAGGTGTATCCTCCGCCAGATTTAGCCTTACTTATCTGGTCTTGAACAAGTAGAAAATCATTTCCACTTTTATCCTTAGCTTCCCATACATTTTCTCCTTCTAAACTAGGATGCATAGCTTCATAACCATCTATAGTATAAGCTCCTATATAGCCATCTTCGCCAAGATCTATTTCCTTATTGATTGGTCTTGTACCATCTTCCCCTTTTTCTCCTAATATGTATTCTCTTACCTGTTCTTGAGCTTCTTCCAGTGTAAGATTACCTTTTTCAACTTCTTGTTGCTTAGCATCAATTAACTGCAACGTCATTTTAACACTATTTTTTAAAATCTGTCTTCCTTGTTCATTTAGCTGAGACTTTGATACATTGTAGCTAATTATCCCTACAGTAAGCATTGGAACTATCAGCAACAATGTTGTAAGTATAACTAGCTTCCTTTTGTAGGATGATTTGATTAACCCTTTATTTTTCTTCATATTACTTCCCCCTTGATTGTTTAATTATTAAATCAACTCATTTTTTATTAATTAGTGCATATAAATATTAAATAAAATAAACAAGACATCACATTAATTATAATTTCAACAAATTTCTCATTATTCCTTTTTTTAGCTCTTGTTAAATTCTAACACTGAAATATATGAACAAATTGTATAATTAAACATTTTTATTTAATATGATAATTTTTTTAAATCTGATATGTATAATAAGACATGTAATCTACGAAAATTTTTTCGAAATAATTTATAGATAGATAAATCTAACCCTACATTATCTGTTATGGACTATGCCTACTGGTCAAGCTAAGGGTATCTTGACTGATATGAGAGCAAAAGAATCTACTCACTAGGAAATTCATAGTTTGATTCTTTAATAATGTTCATATATTAAGTTGAAGAAAGCCTAGTATCACAAATACTCTATTTCTATGATTTGATTTAAAATTAAAAGGACTGTAGCATCACCCTTTAGTTGATAACACAGTCCATTTTAACCTTATTATTTTCTCAATAAAACCTCTTGATATATAGAGAATAACTTTTGAAAACTTATTTGATCAGATTTTACATATCTATCATTTGATAACTTAATATAATCATCTTCGTCAATATAAAAATTATTAGTACCATTCTCTCCATAAAAAATTATACGAATCCCTATATTGTATCTAGGTTTATAGGTTTTATAAAATTCTGCATTATTAAATAAATCTTCTAGTTCTTTTATCTCATCTTCAGTAAATAATTTTAGAAAGTTACTATGTGCATCATAAATCATTTCTAACTTTGTTGTATTTTCAATTTTTGAATCTAAAGTGACTTTAATTTTATGTCCTAATAAATCTTCTATTTTTACCTCTGATGAATTTTCACTTTTTCCATCTTCTGCATTAGAAATGTTCTCATTATATATAGAGAGTATCTTTTCATAATTTATTTCCTTAGATTCTATATTCCTATAATCCATTAATCTAATAATATCATTTTTACCAACATAAAATCTCGTTACATCTTCCTTTGTATAAAAACTTATGCATAATTGCGGAGATTCTATGTTACTAATAGATTTTGAAAATTTCGTTGTATTAAATAAATCTCCTAGTTCTTCAATTTTATTTTTATCTTTTATATGGGCAGTCTTACCATCGTTATCGCTTTCAATTGTTATTCTTAAGGAATTTTTCATCTTTTCACCTATTAATTTTTCAATCTTTTCTTCTCCTGTCCCTTCAACTTTCTCTCTAAGTATAGAAAGTAACTGTTCAAAAATCATGTCCTTCGATTGAAATATTTTAATATTTTCCGATGAAATAACATTATTATCTCCTATGGAAATGTGCTTCTTATCTTTTTCTCCATAAAAATCTATGTATAGTAATGGACCAGATATACCTTTATCAGATTCATAGAACTCTGCATTATTGAGTAAATCTTCTATTATCTTTATTTCTCTATCCTCTAGTATTAAAGCAGTATTATTATTTAGTCCATATTTTATCTGTACCTTTCTTAAATTTTCAATCTTTTCACCCAATAATTTTTCAATGTTGCTTTCAGCTGAACTTTTAGTTGCTTTTTTTATTGAATTTTGACATCCCGATATAAATAGAAGGATTACAGATAAACATATCAAAATACAAAAAGCTTTTTTCACTATATTCACCCCTTACAATATACACAATAGCAAAATAAAATACAGAATTTCTTTACGAATACTTTCTCATGTTAATTCGTTTTCTTCATTGAATTACAAAATAGCAACAAATTTTAAGTGTCCTATCTCCTATTTAGTTATTTTTTTACATTTTATACCTTTTTACTATCATATCTTTTACTCCGTTTATTTGTCAAAGAGCATATTTATATTAATTGAGAAAACCACTTTTACTATATACTCTCATACATACTTTTTTATACATTATGTTATATACTTCTTTCACATTTGTACTTGTTCAAGCGTACTATAATAGTGCAAGAAGATTAATTCAAGGAGGTAATATCATGGATAATAATATGCATAATGGTAATATGCCTTTAAGCCCTTATAGTAAGCCTGGTGTTGAATTAGCAGAAGGTTATTTCCCATTTCAGGTTATGGGTAAGGTTTTCAAGCCAAAGGAAGCATTATGTAAAGGTACGTTGTTCCCTGAGCTATACAAACCATATAAAGTAGGTAAATAGATATTCATATTTTTGGAGGTGTAATAATGGATAAGAAACAACTTAAGCTTCTTAATGAGCTTATGGAAATCGGATTTTCTTTAGTTGAAACAAATCTTTATTTGGATACTCACCCAACAGATGAAAGAGCATTGAGACTTCATAATACACTTTCGGCACAGTATCAAGAGTTAGAAATGATGTATACAGATCTTTATGGACCTTTAAAGGCTACTAGTATGAGTCAGTTTCCTTGGAGATACATTGAAGAACCTTGGCCATGGGATATAGAATATTGTGGTTGTAACTACTAAAGGAGGTTAGTTTATGTGGATTTATGAGAAAAAATTAGAATACCCTGTAAGGGTAGATACATGTAATCCCACATTAGCAGCAATGATTTTAGAACAATTCGGAGGTGCTGATGGGGAATTATCAGCGGGTATAAGATATTTAACTCAAAGATGGACTATGCCTACTGGGCAAGCTAAAGGCATCTTGACTGATATCGGAACAGAAGAGCTAGCTCACTGGGAAATTATTGGTACAATTGTATATAAGCTTGTAAAAGATGCTCCTATAAATAAAATAAAGGGTACTCCATTTGAAGCAAACTATGCAAATAGAGGTAAAGCATTGTTCCCACAAAATGCTGCAGGAGTTCCTTGGACTGCTACATTTATACAATCTAAAGAAGATCCAATTGCTAATTTATATGAAGATATGGCTGCAGAACAAAAAGCAAGAGCTACCTATGAAAATCTTATTAAACTAAGTGATGATCCTGGCGTTAATGAAGCTTTAAGATTCCTTAGAGAAAGAGAAGTAGTTCACTTCCAAAGATTTGGTGAGACTTTAGAAATCATTAAGGATTATCAAAACAGAAAAAAGCATTATTAAAATATAGAGAAGGCTAAAAACTACCAAGTAGTTTTTAGCGTACATACAAGTTGATTTTTTCAATAATAAAGCTAAGAAATCCATGATTTTAGAACTTCTTAGCCTTAAAAGAGGTGGAGATAACTTATTTAATATAACTTCAATAATATATTTAATCTTAATTAAATTCTTAATATAATATCTTTTTAGTTATGCTTTACTTAACAATATTTTTTCTGGAGTAGCTGGTAATTCCCTTACCCTTACTCCACAAGCATTATATATTGCATCAGTAATAGCTGGTGCCACTGTATTTATAACAACTTCACCTATAGATTTCGCTCCATATGGTCCTGTATCGTCATGACCATCTGCTAATTTAACTGTAATCTTTCCCAAGTCTACCCTCGTCGGTATCTTATACTCCATAAAGGTATCTGTCATTAATCTACCCCTATCATTATATTTTACTTCTTCATATAGGGCTAATCCAATTCCTTGAACAATACCACCTTCTACCTGAATAGTTGCAAGCTTAGGGTTAATTGGAGTACCACAATCTACAACCCCAACAAATTCTATTACATCTGCCTTACCAGTATCTAAGTCTACTTCGACTTCTGCAAATCCTGCCATATATGGTGGTGCAGTCTTCTTTGGTACAAATGAACCACTTGCTACTAGCTGAGTATGGAGTATATTATAGGTTATTTTCTTCGAGAATTCTTCAAAAGTAATTCTCTCTTCATTATCTATTCTAATGATTTCTTTTCCATTAAATTCGATATTTCCTTCATCAGTTTCAAAATATTGAGCACCATATCTAATAATTAAATCCTTCATATTTTCGGCAGCAATCTTGACGGCATTACCTGTTGTATATGTGGTGCTTGAAGCATATGCTCCACTGTCATAGGGAGTTAAATCTGTATCTGAAGAATAAACGATGATATTATTCACGTCAATTCCCATTGTCTCTGCAGCTATTTGAGCTAGAATAGTATCACTCCCTGTACCTAAATCCGTGGCGCCAATTAATAGGTTAAAGAACCCATCAGGATTTAACTTTAATATAGCTGAAGCCATATCTATCTTGGGTAATCCTGACCCTTGTTGAGCTATAGCCATACCTACTCCTCTTACTTTATTTTTATTTACTTGCATTTTAGGATATTTTTTTTCCCAGCTTATTAGTGCTTTACCTTTTTTCACGCAGTACTCCAACTGACAACTATCCATATGCATCGGTTCATCTCCCCAACCTTTAGTTGTCATATTTAGAAGCTTTGTGGTTTCTCCCTTTTTTATCATATTAAGCTCTCTAATCTTTACAGGGTCTATTTTTAGCTCTTTTGCAAGCTCGTTCACAGCTGATTCTAAAGCAAATGTGCCTTGAGTTACTCCAAATCCTCTAAGTGCTCCGCCTGGAACATTATTAGTATATAAAGCTTTTCCATTAAACCTACAAGCTTCAACTTTATTATAAAGTGGTAATACTTTCTTTCCTGCTGCTCCTATAGTTGTTTGAGCATGTTCTCCATATGCCCCAGTATCAGATATTCCCTTCATATCTATAGCCCTTATTTTTCCTTCTTTATTTGCTCCAATAGTTACATCAAACCTCATTGCATGTCTAGATGTTGTTCCTCTAAACACCTCTCTTCTTGTATATACTATTTTAGCAGACTTACCAGTTTTTAATGTTACTAGAGCTGGATAGAACTCTGAATGAGCTGTTTGTTTAGAACCAAAGCCTCCACCAATTCTAGGTTTTATAACCCTTATCTTACTTTCAGGTAAATCAAATACATTGGCCAATATTCTTCTTGTATGGAAGGGAATCTGAGTTGAAGAAACCACAACTAATCTACCTTGCATATCCAAATATGAATAACTTCTTTGGGTTTCTGCCATTGCTTGAGCCTGTGCTTGGTTTTCATATGTCTTTTTTATAACCACTTCACTTTCACTGATAACTTTCTCTACATCACCAAGTCGAAGGTTAACTTCACAGGCAATATTTTTGTCTTTATTAAATCCAACATCAGCATGGATAAAAATATCATCTTCTGGATGGACAATATTTTTATGACCTTCTGCCTTTCTATAATCTAAAACAGGGTCTAGCTTTTCATAATCAACTTTTATAAGCTTCATAGCCTTTATAGCAGTCTTTTCATCAACTGCTGCAATAATTGCAACATCATCTCCTACATGTCTTACATATTCATCTAATAAAAATTTATCGTAGGCTGAAAGCTCAGGATAACATTGCCCTGCCCTTGTAAATGGCCTTCTTTCAATATCCTTATATGTGAATATACATTCTACTCCTGGAACTTTTTTAGCTATTGATGTATTTATTTCCTTAATTCTAGCAAATGAGTGGGGGCTTCTTAAAACCTTAACTACTAATGAATCTTTCGGAGCAAGATCATCTGTATATAGAGGTTTTCCCTGTAGTAGAGCCATTCCATCCTTTTTAGATATAGACTTATTTACTACCTTCATCATTTTTCGCCTCCAAATATCTTTTTATTGCTCTTAATTGTCCTGCATATCCGGTACACCTACATAAATTCCCTCTTAAATAGTGAAGTATATCTTCATCTGTAGGATTATCAACACATTTTTCGAGATATAGAATACTCATAATTGTTCCAGTTCCACAAAATCCACATTGGTCCACACCTTCATCCACTAAATATTTAGCCACATCTTTAGCCTCTTCTTGTACTCCTTCAATTGTCGTAATCTCATGACCATCTGCTTTAGCTGAAATTAAAACACAAGAAAGGACCGCTTCTCCATCGAGATGTATAGTACACATACCACAACTACCAGTGTCACAACCCTTGCGTAAGCTCATGTATCCGTTATTTCTTAAGGTTTCCACAAGGTACTCATCGGGAGATACATCAAGAGCCTTTTTAATACCATTAATTTTAACATTAATTTTCATTGGCCATTACCTCCTCAATTGCCCTTTTAAATAAAACTTTACTTATTTCATGTCTATACTTGCTACTTCCCCTAGGGTTACTACCGAATACGGTTTCAGAAGCAAGTATATTACTAGCTTTTTCAATAGCTTTATCATTAATCTGGTTCTTATTTAAGAAATCCATGGCCTGGGAAGATATTATTGCTCTTTGTGGTCTTGCTCCTATAGCTATTCTATATTTTCCGTCAACTTTAGATATTGCTAGGTTTAATATGGCATAGTCTCCTTTAGAGTTCCGCATAGATTTAAACACTGAAAAACCGTCAGTCTTAGAAATGATAACTTTTTCTAAAATATCTTTGCTTTTACTTCCATTCTCTAAGAACTCTTCTAAAGTTCTTACTCCTCCTTTATAAAGTTTTACTTTTGCATCTAAAGCTAATAAGGCAGTTATTAAATCAGAAAATCCATATCTGGAATAAACTGTACCGCCAAGGGTGACAATATTTCTTAACTGTATTCCCACTATATCTTTGATTGCAATGGATAATATCCCACCAGAAAATCTCTTTAATATTTCGGACCTTTCAATGTCTCCAAAGGTGGCCATTGCTCCTATTTCAATTTCGTTATCCTGTTCATTTATATATCTCAAATTTGCTTTAGAGAGATCTATTCCAAGTGCTATATTCTTTGAACCCATTCTTATAAAAGCCCCTCCGCCAAATATCATAGAGTTCTTCTTAGAAATTAAATATTCATATGCTTTATCTATATTCTTAGGCATAACATATTCTTTAATAGTTATCAAATATTTCACCTCTCTTATATTAATAAGCAATGCACTCTAATATTAAAGTAGAATACATTGCTATACCTCTAATTAAATTTTATTTAGTTAAAAAATTATGCAATCGCAAAGTAAATATAATTTTTTACATAATTTTAGTAAGCAATTTTCTTAATTATATTTTAGGGCTAAAGGTTGGTATTTTTATTACTTATGCAATTTCCTTCTCTACCTTCTTTTGAATTTTGTCTTGTGGAAGTATTATATTTAAAAGAAGTGCTACGATACAAGCTATTACTATACCTGAGCCACCAAATATTAATTGTATAGAGTCAGGTAAATAAGCTAATGCATCAGGTACTTGACCTAGCCCCAATCCTAAGGCTAATGCTAATCCAACTATTATTTTATTTCTGGTAGTCAGCTTCTCTTTAGTTATCAGGTTTATACCTGTTAAAGCTATTTGAGAAAACATAACTACAGTTGCTCCACCAAGAACACTTTGTGGTACAGTAACAACTATTGCTCCTAGCTTAGGAAATAATCCTGCTATTAATAAGAATATAGCTCCAGTTGCAACTACAAACCTACTCATTATTCCTGTAAATGATACTAATCCAACATTTTGGCTGTAAGACGTGTTTGGAAGTGCATTAAATAAAGCTGCAAATGAACTACCTAACCCGTTTGATATAATTCCCCCTGATAATTCTCTATCTGTTGCTTCTCTATTTGCTCCTCCCATTGCAATACCAGAGATGTCTCCTACTGTTTCTACTGTTGTTACTACATACATTATAAGCATTGCAACTATTGCCTCCCAATGGAATGCTAATCCAAAGTGAAGAGGTCTAGGTATTGCAAACCATCCTGCTTGCGTAATAGCTGAGAAGTCTACTTTTCCAAGTGGTATAGCTACTAAGTAACCAACAATTAGACCGATTAAAATTGATGCTAAGCTTGTAAATCCTTTAGTAAATTGCTTAAAGAATACAACCGTAACTAAAACTATTAACGCTATAGACCAATTGGAAGGAGAACCAAAGTCAGCTGCCCCAGACCCACCTGCCATATAAGTTATCCCAGTTGGTAAAAGTGATAGCCCTATGGTAAGAACTACTGTCCCAGTAACTAAGGATGGGAAAAACTTTCTCAATGGCTTTAGGAAAAGACCTAAAAAGCCACAGAAAAATCCACCTATAAGCTGAGCCCCTAAAATACCTGCAAGTCCAAAGGAATTTCCAATTGCTATACATGTAGGTAAGAATCCAAAGCTAGTTCCCATTACTACAGGCATCTTAGCCCCTACTCTACCTATTGGATATAACTGAACTAAAGTTGCTATCCCTGCAACAAACATAGCACTTTGAATTAAGATAGTTTGTTCCGCATTAGAAAAACCTAATATTCCTGCTATTATGATAGGTACAGTTACATTCCCTACAAACATAGCTAAAATATGTTGCAAGCCTAAAGGAATAGCTTCTTTCAATGGTGGTTTACCATTAAGCTCATACTTTGAACTATTGACTTTTGCACTATTTTCCATCTTTTTTCCCCCTATTTTTTCATTTCCAACCTTTAGCCATAATTAACCCTTGTAATATGTGCTTTTTCAATGGTCTGTAGAATATTAATACAAAGCAAACAAAAAAGGTCAGCACGAAAGAATATTTCTATTCTTTAGCACTGACCTATTAAGGCATATTAATATATTTCCTTAACCATTGTCAAGCAAATATTAAATTTTATACTCTCTCCCTCCGATACTAAAACGGCTTACATAGTGTATCCATTTCAGCTTTTTTTCAGAATATGGAGAAGTAAATATCTAACAACATTATAACATATCTCTATCTGTAATACAAGATTGATAAATACAATCTATAAGAAGGATAGATTTAAAATATCGATATTTTGTTTAGAATCAATCTCAACATCTAGCAGGGAGACCTTACTATTTATAATTTCTCCTAGTTTCTCTTCAATTCTTTCCTTATTTTCCAAATATAATAATCTCCTATTATAATTCACTAAGCTATGATTCCTATTGGAAGAAGTCAAATTTTCTTCCAATATAGTCAATACCCCCTTAGCTACAATTTCAATTTCATTTCCCTTTATAAAAACTTGAATATTTTGAGGTCCCTTTCCTGTATATTTTTTTATAAAATAGGCCATCTCTCCACTTATTTTTCTCTCTAATTCCTTCTTTTCTTCTCTATTCATTACAAAGGATTTATTAACTACAATTGATTCATCAAGCTTATCCTTTAGTAGCTCTGAAGCTATCTTCTCCATGGTGTTTATCAATTCCTTTGTATCTATGGGCTTTACCACATACTTAACTATACCCATATCCACTGCTTCAAGTATAGTAGAGCTATCGGATAAAGCAGAAATAATAATTATAGGAACTTCATGACCTTGCTCTCTTATACTAGTTATAAACTCAAGTCCTGTCATTTCTGGCATTTTTAAGTCAGTGATTATTAAATCAGGTATATGAGTATCAAATTGTTTTAGCCCTTCTAGGCCATTGGAAGCAACATAGAGTTTGCCGACCCTTTTACGTATGTATTGAGCTAGTTCTTTTCTAGCAAAATCTTCATCTTCCACAAATAAAACCTTAATATTATTTAGTATGCTCTTATATGTATTCCTATTCATTCAGTTCACCTCGTTTTGGAATAGCTATCTTCATCAACAATCCTTTATCTGTATTACTCCAACTTATCTCTCCATCCATATTATTTTCAATTATAACCTTAGTCATATACAGTCCCAAACCTGTTCCTCCCGACTTCTCTTTAGTTGTAAAATATAAGTCAAAAACTTTTTTCGAAACCTCTTTATCAATACCTCCACCATTATCTTCAAAGTCTGCAATCACCATATCTTTCTTCTCATATATGGAAATACTAATTTTTTTGTCTTTTATACTTTTATTTTTCAAAGCATCTATTGAATTATTTATTATATTGAAAACAGCTTGAGAATACTGATTTTCCAGGCCATATCCTTTAACCATGTCTATATGATTGAATTTAACTTTAATATTATTAAATTTAAGATTTTCCTCAACGAGCTCTAACACCATATTAATACTTTCATAAATTATAAAATCTTCTTTTTGTTGGTTAGGATTAAGAAAGGATCTAAAATCATCAATTGTACTAGACATTTTATTAATTAATCTTTTAGATTTTCTAATTGAATTACTAAGATACTCTTGTGTTAATTCATTAAACCTATATGCGTCCTCTAAATTAGATAATACTAGCCCCAAGGAATTTAACGGCTGTCTCCACTGATGTGCTATATTTGCTATCATTTCGCCCATTGCCGCTAATCTAGCTTGATATATAATTAGAGCTTCCTTTTTCTTATTTTCATCTAGTTCTTTTTTAAACATTTTTTCAAGCTCTAAATTAATCTTTTCTAATTTTAATGAAAGTCTATTTTTTTCATTGATTATATCTTGCTCATTAATAAAATCATTATTAGAATTAAAAATCTTAGTTACTCCTTCTTTTTCTGATATTTCTTCAGCAACCTCATTAATTATATTTCTAAACCTTTGTTCACTCCTCTTAACCGCTTCTTCTTCAAACTTTCTGTTAGTAATATCTACAACCATACCTATATTTACTTTTTCTTCATTGTTTTGGTCATAGGTAGTAGTCATAAATAAATTGCCCCAAAAGAATTTACCGTCTTTTCGTATATACTTTCTCTCATCAATATAATTTTTCACATCACCTTCTTTAAATCTATTAATTACCTCAAGTTGGCACTCTCTAAAATCATCAGAAATGAACTCAATAATATTCCTTCCTACTATTTCTTCCTCAGAGTATCCTATCATATCAAGCCATTTATCATTTGCTTGTAATATTACTCCCTCTATTGTAGTAACTGTAATCCCTAGCAGAACACTATTAAATATAGTCTCATACCTTTGATTCATCTTTCTAATTGAGCTTTCGACCCGCTCTCTTTCTGAAACCTCATTACGTAAGTCTCTATTCTTAATAATAATCTTAGATATGGAAATACATATAGATATTATTAAACATAAAACTAATATAACAAATAATAGCTTTACTGTATTTTCTGTTTTCGTGCTATTAATCTTTTCATAATCGAAAATAAATTTATCTAAATCTACCCCGTCATCAATTAGCTCTAGCTCTAATAAAGCTTGTTGCATTTTTTCCCATCTAAAGGGGTTAATATTTCCTATCTCTACCACAGGATATAGGGTTAACTCATCAACTCTTTTTGCTTGAAATAAATTATATTCCAATAGCTCATCTTCACTTTTTCCATTGATATTAAATTCCTTTGATATTTTCTGTGCTATTTCATAAGGATGTTCAAGAGCATATATCCACCCTTTCATACTTGCCCTTCTAAACTTTTCAACTAAATCAGGGTTACTCAATGCAAGTTCTCTGCTGGTGAAAAGTGAATCTCCATAAAAATCTATCCCATAGTCTATAGGCTTAATAGATTTTATATCTACATTATGCTTATCTGCATAGAAAGAGATTGTTCCTAAATATCCAGGAATAACATCATACTTACCAGTGATTAAATCATCAATAGCAAATTCAATATTTTTATTAAGAAATTTAGAATTGTCTGGCTGTATACCTTCACTTATAAACATCGCTTGCAATTCTATATCTAATAGATCATCTTTTCTTCTAGCTGTATTTAGCTTAGTTAAGTCTGCAAGTGAAGCATATTTTGTATCTTCTTTCATATAGAATTCAACGGGACTCTTCTGAAATATAGATGCAATCACTGTAAAATTTTCCCCACTATTCTCTGCAATTAGCACATCAACTCCACCTATTCCAAAATCTGCCCTTCCACCTGCAACTTCTTCCGTGGCTAATAGTACTTCTCCATCTTTAGTAAATCCCGATCTTATATTGACATCTAGACCTTCTTCGTCATAATAACCCATCCATTTAGCTACATAATATCCAGCAAATTGAAATTGATGGTTCCATCTAAGCTGAAGAGTTACTTTTTCTTGCCCATCTGCATAGGAGTACGTTGTATATGGAATCATCATTACAGTAGTAACTACTGAAATAACTAGCATTAATATTAATCTATAGATAACCCTTTTTCTAGATTTAGATTGATAGTTTTTATTTAAAATGAACCTTCTATTCATTAAGATAATCTTCACATCAATTCTCCTTTGAACAATATCTTTTATTACTTCTTATTAGAAATACATTTTGATTACATACTATTCTTATACTGCTATTTTGATTTGAAATAATTGCTTGCCAATAACCTAAAGAAAATATAACATTGTATATAATTCTAATATATAACTTTTTATTTTGCATATGTTACAATTTTATAATATAAATTTTAACTCCATATATATGAACGAATTCTTTGTTTTATTTAAATATCCTCTATATATGAAATGTTTTATAATTGAGAAATTTGCTGTTTATAAACTAAAGATAATATGACTTTGCAGAAAATTTTAATGTGTCATTTTATAAGCGAATAATTTATCCTAGATAAATAATATTATATACTTCATTAGTCTTGAATAAATATAAAAAAGCCAAAGACTATATCTTTGACTCTTATTTGCTAATATATTCTTTTTATTTCGTTTCAAATTACCTACAATCTAATTTCGCCATTCTTCACTTTTATCTTAGCTTTTTGGCTATTTCTATTAACCTTTTATCTTCTTCATTTTGAGCTTTGGGCTGTAATAATCCATGGGCTTTTTTCTTACCATTTTCATCAACACATACAAAGGTAACAAATCCATCAACTAATGACTCAGTTCCATTTACTTTTGTAACCTTTCCATATACCTTTATACTAGTAGTTCCAACTAAAACTAACTTAGTCTCTAAATTTATGATTGCACCTTTCTTTACAGGTGCATTAAAAGCTAACCCATGAAGTTTTTTACAAACCAATCCACTGGGATCTCCAAAGATACCTGCTGCTGTTATGAATGCTCCTTCAATAAACCATTCAGCTAATCTCCCAGCAAACAATGTTCCATGATGATTTAAATCCTCTGACTTTACAAGCTTTGATGTATTAAAAATCTTCAAGATAAAACCTCCCTTTATAAGGCTTTTTCTTAATATTAACTTATTTAAACTAATATATCAAATACATTTTTATTTTCCTACTTCATCTGCATAAATTTTAGGTACAGGTCTCGGTGCTAATACCACAAAGCAAGATAAGTTTTCTTTATAATTATTCTTTAAGTAAAACTCTTCTTTACCTACACAATAGACTATATCTCCCTCTTCTATTGTTTTTGTATTTCCATCAATAGTTATATCACCTTTTCCAGTTACTACGTATAAAACTAAGTCACTCTCTTCATGAGTATGGGACGGAATTTCTTGACCTGGAACTAAATTTAAAACAAAGTTTAAAACTTTTTCTTCACTAAATATTAACCGTTTTGTAAATGTACTTTCAGAATAGACTATCTTATCCTGTATTTTTTCTATTTTCATGTTCTCACCTCTATTATAGTTTGCTAAGCTCAAAAAAAATTATACTTAGTAAAAAAAGAGTATTATTACTATTAAGTAAATAACACTCCCAGAAATTCTAAGAAAAAATAATTTGAAATTAACTTTATTTTTTCCTTGGAACAAGAATTAAAGATAATCCTTTAATTAAAAAATATAGTAATATCAATATTAAAAAGGTAGTTCCCATTCCTTGTATAGTCATATCTAACCCAATATCTAGTACATATTTTAAATCCATCTTAACCCACTCCTTTAGATAACATTGATATAATAACACTACCTGCTATTATAGAACCAATTTGCCCTGCTACATTTGCACTCACTGCTTGCATAAGTATGAAGTTCGTTGGGTCTTCTTCTCTAGCCATTTTTTGTATAACTCTAGCTGACATAGGGAAGGCTGAAATTCCTGCTGCTCCTACCATTGGATTGTATTTCTTTTTTACAAACAGGTTTAAAAATTTAGCAAATAATACTCCACCTGCTGTATCAAAAATAAATGCAAATAGACCTAATCCCATTATTATCGCTGTCTCTTTTGTCACAAAATCGGCAGCTTCCATAGTGGATCCTATAGTAATACCTAATAATAAAGTCACAAGATTTGCAAGCTCATTCTGAGCAGATTTTGATAATCTTTCAACTACACCAGATTCCCTTATTAGATTTCCAAACATTAATAGCCCTATTAATGTTACACTTATTGGTGCTATAATTCCCGCTATTATGGTAACAAGTATTGGAAATAATATTTTAACCTTTTTGGATACTTTAATTTCCCTATACTCCATTCTAATCTTTCTTTCCTTCTTTGTGGTCAAAAGCTTTATGACTCTTGGTTGTATTATAGGTACCATAGACATATATGAATAGGCTGCAACTGAAATAGGTCCCAGAAGATCCTTTGCAAATTTTGCTGCAACAAATATTGAAGTTGGTCCATCGGCTGCTCCTATAATGCCAATAGCTGCCGCTTGATTAACGGTAAATTCTCCAGTTAATAAAGCAAAAGTTAATGTCATAAATATTCCCACTTGTGCTGCAGCACCAAAGAATAGCATTGAAGGCATCTTTAACAATGGTTCAAAATCAATCATTGCACCTACTGCTATAAATATAAGTGCAGGAAAGAGTTCAGTTATAATTCCCGCTTCTCTCAGAATTCCCAATACCCCTTCTTCACTAGTGATTCCAGGAATAATACCTGGCGCTACAGGAATATTTGCTAAAATTGCTCCAAAGCCTATTGGAAGTAATAACATAGGCTCATAATCCTTCCAAATTGCCAATAAAATCAATAGACCACCTATTCCATACATTAATAACTGTTGCCATGATGGAAGTTGAATTCCTGAAATAATATCTAACAAAGATAACTCCTCCTTTTTATGTGTTTAAATAAAAAACCCTTATTTAAACATTCAAATGTTTAAACAAAGGTCTTGCATTTAATAATCAGCCGGGTAATATTACCGTGATGACGGCTAATTAAGCGAAAATCGCTTGCTACTCCCCTTTATTTTACATGTAATTTTTTCCATATATATTATATTATTTTACTTAAAGTTTTACAAGTTCTATTAATAAATATACCTACCAAAATAATATTATATTATGTGGATAGATTTTTTTGTTAATGAACTTTTATTTATCATATTTAATTTTATAACTAGGAGGGATTATTTTGGGACTAATAGAGGTAAGCGCCATTGGAGTAGCTTTAGGATTAGATGCTTTCGGGGTAGGTTTATCTTTAGGCTTGGATAGAAGAATTACAAAAAAATTAGCACTATTATTTGTAATATCATTTGGTTTTTTTCAATATTTTTTTGTTTTTATTGGAGGTTTGGTCGGTAACTTTTTTAATACATATATATTCGCTATCCCCAATGTTATTGGAGGAATAATAATTCTATTAGTAGGGATTTTAATGTTTAAAGAAGGTCTTTCTCAGGAAGAAAAGTTTCCTAGAATTCATTTGACACTAATATTTATTCTAGGTATATGTGTGAGTATAGATGCTTTAGTGGTTGGTTTTTCAAGCTTCAATATTTTCTATTTGAAGGAGGTACTATTTAAAAATTCCATTATTGTTGGCTTCATTACTGCTTTTTTAACTGGTTGTGCCTTTATTATTAGTAAACATATTAGAAAAGTTAATTTCGTTAAAGAGTATGCTGAATTTTTAGGTGGAATAATATTAATACTATTTGGTTTAAAAATGATATTTCTATAATTGCTTTTATACAAAAAAAGCCAATAATAACAATTTATTTATCTTTTACTAGTGAAAACTAATAAATCTAAAAATTACATTGTTTACTTCTCTAAATACTACACATAATACTAGTACAGTAACAAATAAACATTTGAAAGGAGGCAATCAAAAGTGGCTAATAACACAACTGGAAGAAATAAATCAGTAGTTCCTGAAGCTCGTCAAGCATTAAATCAAATGAAAACTGAAATAGCTAGTGAGCTTGGAATGAGTAACTATGAGTCAATGGATAAAGGTAACTTAACAGCTAGACAAAATGGTTATGTAGGTGGTTACATGACTAAGAGGTTAGTTGAGCAAGCTGAAAGAAATATGAGTGGAACAACAACTAGGTAATTAAATTAAAATGAAACAAAATATAAAAAACAAAGATAGGTAGATTACTACCTATCTTTGTTTTTTTGTTTATAAAATTATTCAGAGGCCGGAGGAGTGAAAGTTCTTTGTCCTAATTCTTGATCTAACATATATAATCCATGGCTATCTTGACCAAGTCTTTTTATTTTAACTATAATATCTTTCATACTATTTTCTTCTTCAACTTGCTCGTCAATGAACCATTTTAGCATACTTATTGTAGCATGCTCTCTCTCTTCGTTGGCAATATCCATTAATTTATATATCCTTGCTGTTACCTTCTTTTCATGCTCTAAAGCATATTCAAATACTTCTAAAACAGATTTAAACTCATTTTGGGGTTGCCCTAAGGCCCCTATTATAGCTCTTCCATCCATATCATTCACGAAGTTATAGAACTTGTCTGCATGAAATCTTTCCTCTTCTGCTTGAACTTTAAAAAAGTGTGCAAATCCTGGTAGATCTTCTGCATCACAGTGAGCAGCCATACCTAAATAATAATGTGCTGATTCCATTTCAAATCTTATTTGTTCATTTAATTCTTTCATCAATTTTTCTGATACCATTATAATTCCTCCTTAAAATGTTATATTCAAAATGACTAACATTTACTATCCAGTGGTTTATTTACCCAAGGGTTAACATGTTAATCAAATTCTACTAATAGTAAAAAAATCCATCTCCATAATAAATATAACCCTTTTTTATATAATTTATAAATTATAATCAAATTAAAGTATTATCATATATATTTTTTCTATTACTAATATTAATCAAAATAGCAGTTTTTACAAATTATTATTAATATATCACATTTTTAAGCTATTATCAATTTCATCTAACTAAAATAAATCACCCAAATTCAAATTGAAAATCTGAATAAAAGGTGATTTATTTTATTAGAATTATATTATTGTTCATTGACAAACTCCCTCACGATACGTCCTTTGCCCTTCATCTTTAGTTTCCAAAAAATTTCATGAAATACTGTTTTAAATTCCATTTCATCTCTATAGAGTATTCGTCCATTCTTAATTTCAAATATCTTACGTCTCTTCATTGATATCACCTCTATATGCTTCCTATTCAATCCATAATAATATCCTATTTATTTTATATTAGTATCAAACAACTTGGACTGTGAATTATCTAAAAAAAAAGTGCCTACAGATTTATAAGTATAATACTATTTCTTATAGTTGTAAAGCACTTTTTTGTTAACTATTTTATGTATAAGATTAAATGAATACCATAGGCTACTAATATTGCCAGTTATACTAATCTAACGTTAGACTATATTATAGTATCTAATCTATTGATTATTAGGTAATCCTTCCGTTCTTACTACTGAAAATCATCAACATCAATTACGCCACCTTGTTGGAAATCCTCAGAGTTTAATAATTCAATAACTACATCTGCCACTTTGTCAGGATGGGATAGTTTACCTTCTTCCTTATATTTAACAAAAGTTTCCAATGATTTGAAATCATTTTTATCCGATGATCGTATTTCTTTTTGTAAATCAGTATCCATTATTCCTGGTCCAAAAGAAGCAATCTCGACTGGATAATTTTTATCCTCTTGTTCTAGACCTGTACATCTAGTCAACATATCAATTCCTGCCTTAGAGGTGCAATAGCTTCCCCAGCCAAAAATAGGTCTTTTCCCTGCTCCAGATGAAATATTTATTATCCTCTTCTTTATGTCTAGTCCATTACTCATTTTTATGAAAGAAGAAGTTAATATCATAGGTGCTATTAGATTAATATTTACATTTTTAATTATTTCTCCACTTGTACTTTTGTCTAAAGGTTTTATTGGAGCTACTATTCCTGCATTATTTATTAATGTCAACGTTTGAATATGTTCTTTACTTATTTTTGAAAATATCTTGCTCATCATTTCCTCAATACCCTTTACATCATTTAAATTATATTCAATATAATCTAGCATAAGATTATTATTCTTTGCAGAATCCAATAATTCCTTATTCTCTTTTCTGGAAATACAGATTAAATGATTTTCCCTACACATTAATTTTTGCGTGATAGATTTTCCTAGTCCTTTTGAAGCACCAGTTACAATTATATAATTCACATTATTTCCTCCTAATAAAATTATTTGTTCTTTTATATTATATCCTTTTAGTATCATACTTTTCATTATACATATCTAAAATACTGGTTTTTTAAATCCTGCACCATGTATTTCAGAAGTGTCTATTATTGACATAAATGATTTTTTATCAACATCGATTAATATTTTCTTAACTTGCGCTAATTGTCTCGAAGATACAACACAATATATTATTTTCCTTCTTTTTTTAGTATATCCTCCTACTCCATCTAAAAAAGTAACCCCACGTCTAGTGTTTTCCATTATAGCCCTTGAAACATCATCTTCCTTCTCAGTCACAATCAAAAGCAGTTTCTTTTTATCTAAGCCTACCAATATTTTATTCATTATAAATGTTGCTATATAAATACTTATAAGAGTATACACTGCCAATACATAACTATCAATGGTGGCATTTATGAGAATAATTATTCCATTAATCAAAAAGAACACTGAAGATACACTTATTTCAAATTGTTTTTTAAAGATTATCGAAATTATATCTGTTCCTCCTGTGGAACCTCTACTTCTAAAAATAATCCCGGCACCTATTCCATTAAACAAACCTCCATAAACCGCTGCTACTAATGTATCTTTTATTTCAATAACTCCGCTTAAAGGTCTAGTTATAACTAAGAATAGAGATAAACTGAGCATTCCTATCAAGCTTACTATAGCAAATTCTCTATCAATTTTCTTCATAGCCATGAAAAACACAGGAATATTTAATAATAATAGATATATTCCTGAAGAGATTCCAGTTAGATACTGCAATATAATTGATATACCTGAGAATCCAGCTGCTAGTAACTTATTGGGAACTATAAAAAGATTAATTCCTATTGCTATTATCATTGATCCTAATAGGATTAAAAAAATTCTAAGAAAATAGTCTGTCTTAATACTGTTTTTTATCAAAATAAAACACCCCTTACAATATGAATAATATCCTATATTAAATCCATACCCTGTATAAAATAGAATTAACTTGGTATTATTTTATAAAGGATGAGCACTTACTTTTATTATTAAAAATTATTGGATTAGTCTATTTTACTCTCATTTCAACATTTCTTAGTATAATTAATTTTATAATAATTTGTATATAAACTCTATATATTTGTATATAATTTATATAGATATTTTATTAATTTTAGATTTTAATATAAATATACAGTATGAAAGATATTTAATATAATAACCCCGATTATTATATTAACCCCCAAAATTAAAAATAAATAACCCCAAAATAAAAGGAAGTAGGCTATATCCCTAAAACCTACTTCCTTTTATTCTTGGATAAATTATTTTCATCTACCTTAAATTTCACTTTAAAAGATGTTCCTTCGTCACTGGTATCTATATCTATTTCAGCATTATGTCTCAAAGCAATATTTTTACATACCATAACCCCCAAACCAGTACCTTTTTCCTTGGTAGTAAAGAAAGGGGTCCCAATCTTATCTAATATATCAAGTGGTATGCCTTTACCTTCATCTTTAACTTCAACAATTATTTCTTTATTATAGTAGTTAGTAGTTATCATTAAAGTTCCGTCCTTATCCATGGCTTCTAAGCCGTTTCTGGCTAGATTTAATATTAGCTGTCTTATTTCATTTTCATCTATTAGAATTTCCGGTATATCTGCTAACTGTATTTCAACTTGCTTATCGCTAATAAATGCGTCATATCTTATCAATGATTCAAGATCTGTTATTATACTGTTTATACTTTTCTTTCTTTTATTTGACTCTTGTTTTTTCCCTAGAGATAAAAAATCTGCTATAATAGTTATAGTCCTATCCAACTCTGACATCATAAGCTTGAGTCGCTCTCCATGACTACTCATTTCTTCTTTCATACTAAGGAGCTGTAGATTACCCCTTATTACCGATAGAGGATTTCTAATTTCATGCCCTATTCCAGCAGCAATTTCTCCTAATACATTTAATCTTTGCATCCTTGACATCTTCTCCTCATAGGATTTTCTATCAGTAATATCATTATATATTCCTAGAATTATCTCTTCCCCCTTAAGACTTCCCTTCACAGCCGTATATAATGCAGTATGTAAATCTCCAGATGATGTTTTAAAAATAATTTCTTCATTTCTAACCTCACCATTATCAATTACTTTCTGAAGTAATTCAAAATATCTTTTATTATCAATCCAAAAATTCAGATCTTCAATTCTCTTACCAATAATATCTTCATGATTTAATCCTACAGTTTCTAGGAAAGCACTATTAATGTCAACAATATTGCCATTATTAAGAGAGATTATTACTTGAGGGTCAGGAGTTATATCAAAAACCTTTGAAGCAAAATTCCTATGTGTTTTTAACTGTCTATTTGTATCCTCAAGCTCTCTATTTTTTTCTTTTAATATTTGTGCTGTCTTTATTCTCTCATTTGCTATTGCAACTTGATACGAAATAGACTTTAGTAAATCTAGTTCTTCTAAACTAAAATTTTTATTCTTACGGGAACCAAAGGACAAAGTCCCAACTAACTGTCCATAGGCAATCAAAGGATAGCATGCATAACATTGTATTCCTAATCCTTTCAAGTTATTTAATGATTCGTCCGAAGAGTTTTGGATATCCTCTTTAACTATTTTCTCTCGTTTTTTTGCCACTTCACCACAGACTTCATCTCCAATTTCTAGACATTCTAGCTCACTAGCTACATATTTAGGAATCCCTTTGTAGTTAGATAGATGTAATCTTCCAGTTTCCTCATCAAACATATAATTAAAATAGATTTCCAAATCCAAATATTCTGACAAATTATCAAATAAATCGATTAATAACTTTCTAGGAGCTTCAGATGATATGTAATGGTTTGAGCTACTTTCTAAAAACTTAGATTTCTTATGATTATCTTCTAAAACTATACCAATCTTTTTACCCTTTGTTATATCTCTAAAAAATACTCCTACTCCTTCGGTAATAGGAAAAACTCTAACTTCAAACCATTTAACTTCATTTAAAAAAAACGTCTGAAAGGTTTGTGAAACACCTTTTGTCAATGTTTCCTTTATTCTACTTATGGTACAAACACTAGTTTCTATATTTAGAACTTTATCTATCTTAACTCCTATTAAATCCTTTTCCCTTGCATCAAATAAAGAAATTGCATTAATATTTAAGTAAGTAAAACATAAATTCGAATCAACCGTAAAAAAAATACCTGGAAAATTATTGAATACACTGCTTGCTTTTTCCCAACTGTTGTCATGTTCCAATTTTATCCCCCTCTTTTTTTGAATGTGTTTTTGAAGATGGCCCCACACAGAACTTTCTAAATTACAGATTAAATTCATGTCAATGCATTTATATAGAGTATTAGGTACTTTATCAATAAATAAGAATACCAAAATGGTATTCTTATTTATCTTTCCTATAAATTAACGGTTTAAATCTTAATTTCCATCCTAGGTTGATTCTATTATTGTTTATTAAATAGATTATATTACTCAATTTTAAACTTATTTATTATTTCCATAAGTTGATCTGATAGATTGTCTAACTTATCAGCATAGTTAGCTACCTGCTGAATAGACGCTGATTGTTGCTGTGTTGATGCAGATATTTCTTGTGTTGAAGCCGCCGTCTCTTCTGAAATAGCTGATAAACTTTCTATCATAGTTATAAGCTTTTCTTTCTTGTTATTCATGCTACTACTATGGTCTGATACATTTGATACTATATTAGTTAGCCTTAATATACTCTCTGATATTTGATTAAATATATTCTCAGTATCTGATACCGCTACATTCTGTTCTAACACTATCCCCTTTGCATCATCCATCGACTTAACAGCCATTTCAGATTTATTTTTTATTTCCTCTAAAATACCATTAATACCTTGAATCGCCTCCGATGATTGTTCTGCTAATGTCCTTATTTCATCAGCTACAACTGCAAACCCTTTCCCTGCATCTCCAGCTCTAGCTGCCTCTATAGAAGCATTCAGAGCTAATAGATTTGTTTGTTCAGCTATATTTCTAATAGTTTCAGTGATTACTTCTATCTGTCCTGTGCTATTATTGACTTCTACTATTACTTCATTAATATTTTTTGATGCATTTTCGCTCTCTTTAGTCTTATTAATTAAAGTATTTACTACTTCTATACCTTCTCCAGCTAAATTATTAGTTTTATTAGATATATCGTCCATATCCAATGATAACTTTGCGACATTTTCAATCTCTTTACCTAATTCTACTATTTGAACAGAGCCATCCTCAACATCCTTTGCTTGTTCACTTGAACTATTTGCAATCTCAGATATTGTATATGCTACTTCTTCAATGGCAGTGGATGTTTCTTTTGAAATTTCAGATAAAGAGTCAGATGCACTAGATACAGTATTGCTCGAATTATTTATAGATTTGATAATATTCTTTAGATTATTCAACATCTTATTGAAAGACTCAGCTAAACCTCCAGTTTCGTCCCTATTCTTAACCTTTATCTCTTCAATTGTTAAATCTCCATTAGCTACTTCCTCTAATGATTCACTTATTTTTCTTATCGGCTTTGAAATATGTCTAGCAAATAATATTATAAATATAATTCCTATTAAAAATGCTATTCCCAAAGTAATTAGCATAATATATACTACTTTATTAGACCCTTTATTAAAGTCTTGGGTGTAGGTTCCTGCTGTAACTATCCATCCCCAGTTATTATCCTGCTTTCCATAGATTATTTTAGAAGCAACTTTACTAGAATTAGGTAACTCCCATTTATAATCTACAAATCCTCCACCATTCATTGCCTTTTTAATTGCATCTTGTGCAAAGTAATATCCTTCATTACTTTTATCCTGCATTTCCCACATGCTTTTACCTTCCAAAGAAGGATGGGCAATAGTGTTGCCTTCATCATCAAGCACATAAAAATACCCATTATCACCTAGATCAACTTCGTTGTCAATAGTACGAGTTCCATCTTCATTTTTTTCTCCTAATAGATATGTCTTAACTTCCTCTTGAGCTTGACTTAAGTCTATATTTCCTCTCTCAATTTCTCTTTGCTTCTCTTCTATTAATTGTATTACTTGCTCTACACTATTAGATAGAATAACCTTTCCTTTATTATCTAACTCTGATTTTGCAGTCCTGTAGCTTTGTAGCCCTATTGCTAAGCTAGGTAGTATAAGCAGTAGTAAACATAATATCAATAACTTATTATAAATAGTCTTTCTAAATCTTTTCCTCATCCTTTGACCCCCTAATAATTTTTAAGTCATTAAAACATTGGATACTTTCAATAATCGTAAGTTATTAAAAGATATTGAAAAATTAGTTTTTTTATTAACAATATAGAATATATATCAAACGTATATTACCCTTTTTTCTTTAATTTAAACAAGCTATCCCTTAGATTTTTTCAAAGATTATATTCTACGTCAATGTAAATTTAAAACAAATATTCTATACTTAAAGCTTTTTATCTATGTTTTAAATTTTAGCATATAATTTTTAAATTAAGAATATATATCTGAAAACTCAATGCTAATTCTTTCTACATTTGTGTTACTAGTTGCAGCTATTTCTTCATTGATAGTATTACTTTCACTAAGGATCGTAACTGGTAATGTTATAATAAACTCACTACCTCTTCCAAATTCACTATTAACGGAAATATTTCCGCCATGAAGGTGAATAATTGATTTTACCAGTGATAACCCTATACCACTACCTTCTGCCTTTCGTCTAAGAGATGAATCTACCTGTCTAAATCTATGAAATATTTTTTCCTGCATATCTTTAGGAATTCCTATTCCATTATCCTTTACAGTTATCTGTATTTCATCTCCTTTGTCATATATATTCACTAATATTTCATTTTCAAAATCAGAAAATTTTACTGCATTTGAAAGTAGGTTTAGCATTACCCTTTCAAGCTTTTCAACATCGCAAGCCATAATTTTCTCTTCAACTTCTGTATCAAATATTAATGTTAAATTTTTACTTTCTATATAATCAGCTACAGACAATGTAATATTTTCAATTACATTTACTATATTATGATTTTTTAGATCTAGTTTCATGAAGCCTGAATCAATTCTTGTTATATCTATCAGATTATTAATTAATCTTAAAAGTCTATAGCAATTTTGTTTCATCATCTTCATATACTTTTTAGTTGTATCATACTTATCACAATCCTCAACAGACATATGATTTCTTTCTATTAATTGAATGCCACTCAATATAATATTTAAAGGAGTTTTCAACTCATGGGATATGGTTGAAAAAAACTCAGTTTTAAGTCTATCATATTCCTTTGCTTCCCTTAAAAGAGTATTCTTTTCAATAATCTTTTTTTGTAATTCTTCTGCCTTTTTTCTTTCTCTAATATCTCGAATAACACTTAAAATATACATGTTATCCTCAAATTCAAAGGATGATGATCCTATTTCTACCCATGCAACCTCCTTGTTTTTGAGAACGACCTTCTGTTCAATGAAATCAACAGTTCCCTCTTGCCCAATTAATTTTTTTACTCTTTTTGATGTTATCCCTCTATAATCAGGATGGCAACTTATTACATCATCCAATTTATTTCTTTCAATTTCATCCAAACTTTGTATCCCAAAAAGACGAAATGCAGATTCATTTGCAATTAATAATTCATTATCTTTTCTTACAAAAACTGCATCAGGTAATAATTTGATTAACTTCTTATAGAGTGCTTCACTCTTTCTAAGTTCCTTTTCGAAATTCATTCTTTGAGTTATGTCTTTAAAGCTCCAGACACTTCCTGTAAATTTATCCTTAATAACTAATGGTCTATAGCTCCTCTCAAAAACTCTGCCATCTAAAAATTCGATTACATCACTACATTGTCTTTTCTCTCTAACTATTCTATCTATCTTTGATGGAAAATCATCTGACTCTATTAGTTGGTCTTTCACATAACTAATTAGCTCTGTATCATCTTCAGTAACTATCATTTCCTTAGGAATCTTCCACATATCTATAAACTTATTATTATAATGTAAAATCTTCTTTGTTTCTTCATCTACTACCATTATTCCATCTGCAGTAGCTTCTAAAATTCCAAACAATATATTCTTTTCTTTTATTAAATCTTTTTCTGATTTTTTTCTAGTGCGTATATTTGAAGCAAGAATAAAATTTATTACAGCAGATATTACTACTAAAAAACCTACGAAATAGTATAGAAACTTTTTCTGAATATTAATGGATGTATTAGGTTTATTGATAATCTTAACAAAAGGAGAAACCATTTCTCTTTTTATATTAAAATTCTTCATAGTTTCATAATTAATGACATGTGACGCAGGACTGCTAGATTCAAACTCTATATTCTCTACGTCCTCACCTCTGAATAGCTTTAATACTTTTTCAGCAGCATATTCGCCTGTATAAACGCTACTGATTGTTTTACCTCCCATAACCCCTTCGCCAATTAAAGAATCCCACAAAACATAGATTGGCCTATTTAACTTATCAAATATAGTTTTGTTTATTTCACTCATAGGAATTAGTTCCTTAGACTCTCCTTCAAAAATTCCTGATTGTAAAATTATACTTTTATCAGAAACACTATTGATTTTTTCCATTATGTCACTAACTTTGTTCTCCTGTAATAATATAAAGCTCACTCTATTTTCATAGTCTGGAATAATATCAGTTATCCTTTCTTGCATGTACTTTCCAAATAAAGAATTGTCAAAGGTAACTACGATACTTTCTGTATCTTTATGTAGCTGTAACGCTAAGTCTAATGTCCCCCTTATTTGAACGTCTTCTTTTATTCCTGTGTATATATCCCTGTTGGAATATATAAATCTATCTATTTCATTTAAACCACACAGTACCACTGGAGTATCCCCAAACAAATCATCATGATATTTTTTTAAGAATCTATATGCGTCATCATCAGTAGCTATAATAACATCAAAATTATAATTCCTATATTTACTCCTATACATTTTATATAGTATATCAAAATATGTTTCATCATTTATTGTTTTTGTATCCATATACTCTTTTTTTATTATATAAGTATGAGATTGATAATTTAGCACCTTTTCAATACCCTTAACAATATCATCAGTCCACTTATATCCTTTGTGGTATGAATTCAATATAAGGACTTTTTTCTTCACAGATTCTTGCCCCATTGATTGGTTTTTTGGTATTAAAACAAAAAAAATAATTATAATCGCTATTAATATTGTCTTCTGGTATAGACTATTACCGTACACTATAACCCCCCCTATTTGCTATATATAATTATTTCAATTTTTTTCTTTTAAAACCTTTATTTGTGTATATATATTTTATTTCAAGCACATAAAAAATGATGGCAGAAACCACCATCATTTTTTTCTTATATATTTCTTATATATTTCTTATATATTATAGAAATCTATTTTGCTACTTTACTTTAAATATACTAACTTCCTTATCAAGTTTCACTGCTAGCTCATTTAGCCTCTCTGCAGCACTAGCTACTTCATTAACAGCATTTGTTTGCTCTTCCATGGAAGCAGAAACTTCTTGTGACGATGCTGCTGTCTCCTCTGATACAGAAGAAATATTTTCAATAGACTCAAGTAATGCATCCTTATCACTATTTACTTGATTAATAAAGCTAGATATCCCCATAATCTTATTAGTTAAATCGCCAATTGATTCATTAATCATTTCAAATGAGCTATTAACCTCAGTTACAGACTGAGTTTGCAACTGTGTCCTTTCTTTAACCTCATTCATAATTACAACTGTAGATTGACTATCTTCTTTAACATCTTCAATTATTTCAGATATCTTATTAGCAGATTTCTTAGAGTCTTCAGCTAGTTTTCTAATTTCATCTGCCACTACAGCAAAGCCCTTACCATGCTCACCAGCTCTAGCCGCTTCTATTGAAGCATTTAGTGCAAGTAAATTAGTTTGTTCTGTAATCGAATTAATAGTCTCTAATATCTCACCTACTTCTGTTACTCTGTTAGCTAGAGTATTAACTGCTTTTTCAATCTTTTCAGTCTCCTTATTGTTTTCATTAGTGTTCTGTTGAAGTTCTCTAACTGCATTTGAACCTCTTGTATTAATACTGTTTACCTCTTCAGTTGAACTTAACATTTCATTTGAACTATCCTTTAACTCATTAAGTTTTATTGATAAGTTATGGGATAAGGCAGCTCCTTTTTCAGCATCTGCTGCTTGGTCAGATGCACCAATAGCAATTTGCTGAACCGTATTTGACACCTCTTGATATGCTGCATTTGTTTGTTGAGAAATAGATGCTAGATTTTCTGATGACGTTATAACTTCTTCGGAAACATTCTTTATATCGGTTATTAGTCTATTTAATGTTTCAATCATCGAGTTTAATCCAGCTCCTAATAATCCGATTTCATCTTTAGATTTTAATTTAGTTTTAACTGTCATATCTCCACTTTCAACTTTATTCATATTTTCATTTAAAATCTTTATGGGCTTAGTTATTGAGGTTGAGAAAATATATGAAGCAATAATAGCTATTAATAGGGTTATCAATCCTGCAATTATTATAACCTCTAATATCTTATTCGTTTCATTATGAATTTCATTTGAATATAATATTCCTAGAATAGTCCAATCAAATTCGTCAATTTTAGTAAATATTCCATACTTACTATACATTTCTTTATCTTCTTCATTCTCTTTATCTTCATATTCAACAACGCTTTCACTTTTAGAATTTATTTCATCTTTAAGCTTTTCTACTTGGACTTCTTCATTAATCATACTTAAATCTTTATGTGCAAGTATCTTATTATTACTATCTAAAAGAATTACATATCCATTATCACCAATTTGGATGTCATTAATCTTTTTTGAAAGGTCAGTTAAAGTAATGTCTACTCCAAATACTCCTATAAACTCATTTCCCCTTCCAGAATCATATACTGGCACGGCACAAGTTACTATTATTTGACCGGTGCTTGTATCTTGATATGGATCTGTCCAAATCATCTTTTGTTGTTCAACAGCCTTTTCATACCATTTTGTAGTAGTAGGGTCAAATCCTTCTGGCAAATCTACCTGTGGATATATGTATGTTTTCTTATCTTTTGTACCAATATAGACATTAGTAACATCTTGATGGGCATCTATAAAACCTTCAAAGGTTTTAAGCATCCACTGTTCGGAGTCTGAATTTCGATTTAATGCTTGTACATTTGGGTCCTTTGACAACATTAATGTGTTCTTTTCAACTTCATTTAGGTAAGTAGTTATCATCTTGCTTGATTCATTTATTAAGTTTTCAGTACTTTCTTCTAATCTACTTTTCATCATATTAGTAGCTATCAAATCAGAACTGATACCTAAAATAATTAATGATAATGAAGTAATAACTACAAACATAATCATTAGCTTAAATCGAATCCCACTATTAATCTTTTTGCTTTTTAACTGCTTCTTTTTATTAGACATAATAACTCCCCTTTCTATTATCTTATATTCATTTTTAAAATTCACTACTTCTTAGATTTTTCTTATTTAAATATCCCATTCCAAAATAACATCCAAGCTTTATTAAGATATTCTTCATCATAATTAAATTCAAAATTAGATATCTGAGCGATAACACCAAATAATAACCTTTCATATGCATTAAAAAAATCAATTTCAGTTATCCGCTCTAGTTTTGAGTTCTGGGATAAAGAAAGATAAATATCCGCACATAGTTGTCTACGATTCTTCCAAGTTTTTTCAAGTTTTTTATGTATAAGTTCATTATAGCCTTTAGTTGAGATTCTCATATTATTGGAAATGAACCTAGATATATTTTGGTTATTTATAAAAAATTTTATTTCTTCCTTAAATAATAAAAATAGTACTTCTTTCTTACAATTAGATCTCAGAGTATCAAAGAATTTACAAAAATACTCTTCATATTCTCCAACACAATAATCCATGACATCTAAAAATAACTTGTCCTTTGAAGAATAATGCTTATAAACAGATGGTGGAGTAATACCGACCTTCTTTGATATCTCCTTAATCGTGGTCCCTTTATATCCTTTATTAGCAAAGGCTACAAGGGCCGTTTTTCTAATTTTTAGCCTTGTTGAACACATCTGCATTCCACCTTTTCCCATTTTAGTTAATGGTTATTAGCTTTATATACATTTTATAACAAGAACTTACAACATTCAACAATATTTATCGTATTTTGGAGATTTTGTTACTTATACATAATGAAAATAAATTCAATTTCCACAAATACTAATATGGAACAAATAAACTTATTTTTCGTCTATGTAAAAAAAACACTTCATTTGAAAGGAGATTTAAAATGAAAAAGATTATTGCTGTTAGTTTAGGTATCGTATTATCAATGGTCTTGGTTGCATGTTCTAGTCCTAACGATGCAAAATCTGATTCTAATAACCAAGAGAATGAATATAGTCAAGGTATTACTGTAAACAACTTAGAATTTGATAGAATTCTGTATGAAAATCTATCTACAGAGGTTCAACAATATATAGAAGATAACAAATATAAAAAAGGCTATGATTTGTTTACCGATGAAGATGGAGAGATAACTTTGATAGTATATGCTGGTCAAAGGCCAAGTACTGGATATTCAATTAAGGTTGTTAAAATTGTAGATAATGAAGGTATTACTGGTGTAACTCTGAAGGAAACAACTCCTCAAGATGGGGAAAAGTCAGCTGACGTAGCAACTGTACTTACTTATCCCTTTGATATAGTGAGATTTAAAGGTGGTACTGATAATATTAATATAGAATATATGTCTACAGAAGATAAAAACAAATCTGATGATAACCCTAAAACTAATACCAATCATCCAGATTCCAATTTAAAAGAACTACATAATGAAGGAGTTTTTGTAGGAGGAATAGATAATAATTCAATTGAAATCGAGATTAATGGAGAACCATGGGCTTTTAGATTAACTAATGAAGCAAAAGATTATTTTAGCCAAAACACAATTGACCCAAATTCTAAAGTAGAATTTCTTTATACTATTAATGAAAATAATCAATATATGCTATTAAAGATTAACACCATAAACTAGTTTTAATATAAGAGAGTATAAATAATAGATACTTTAAAATTTTCAAATGACCACTCTTAGTCCCCTAAGTTAGTCTAAAGTATCTATAGGCTCTCTTTTTTTTTGAAATAAATTTTTATTGCTTAATTTTTAGGGTATAAACTTTTTTAGAGAAAGGGGATGATTATATGGAAAAAGTAATTAAAATACTAAAATATGCAATGCATATGGAAAAGCAAGGTGAAAATTTTTATTTGAAGTATAAGGACGATATTGAAAATGAAAGAGGAAAAAGAATCTTTGAAAACTTAGCAAAGGTAGAAAGAGAACACTATAACTTATTAAAGGCATATTATGATGAATTATCTCAAAACAAAAGCTGGGATGATTTAAACATAGACCTTTCTGGTGGAGAAGAAATCTTTGAAGCAGTAATGAATGAAGAGAAAGACAAAATAATATCAGAAAATATTAAAGATAATATGTCTGATATGACAATTATGAGAATGGCATATTTAATCGAAAATGATTTCGCTAACTTTTATCAAAAAGCATTAGAAGAAACTGATAATGACCAAGCCAAAGAGTTACTCGATACTTTAGCTAAGTGGGAAAATAAACATAGAGAATTATTCTATAATGAATTTAAAGATTCTATGAAGGATGTTTGGTTCGACCAAAATTTCTATCCTTTTTAAAGAGTGTTTTTTTATAATTTATCATGTTATCTAGAACTCTCTCACTTCTCTATAGGTCTAGATAATTTTGCTTCTATTACTTCAGAAATATCAATCCTAGACTTAGAAGCAATCTCATCTAGAAATAATAAGGATAGCCTACTTATAGAGAGGAGAGTTTCCTTCAAATAAAGCTGTCCTCGTGGACAGCTTTATCAATATTACTTATTAGATGACTGTTCTAGAAGCGTCTAAATGGTCCAAATAATGTTCTTCTATAATATCTTCTTCCCCTCCAAATAACCGTTAATAATAAAAACCATAACAATAGACTTGTAGGGCTTACATATTGTCTTCTTAGTTCCCTATCACTTATTTTTTTTGCATTTGAAGAAGTTTCATCTATTTTGACTAATCGCTTTGCCTCCTGAATTCCTCTAATTGTTTCTGTAGGAACAATGCTATCCATTTTAGCTATTAACTCTAGATTTTCAATGTGTTTTTTCTTTACTTCGTTTGAAACTTCTGCTTGTACTTTCTCTATTTCTGTATATAGTTCTGCATCAGAAGCATTTCCATATTTCTCTGAAAATTCATCAAACTGATCTACCATCGAATCATCATACATTATATTATAAAACATACTTCCAAAGTCATTTGCTTTTATTTCAGCCATTGCTTTACCTCCTTTAAACTATATTTGATGTCTTTGGCATTAGTATAATATGAACATGCTTGCAAAATGTTACATACTTATATTAAGCAAACAATTTTCATTATAATTCTTTTTTATATGCTAATATTTCCTAGGAAATTATCCTCTATCGACGATATTTGATTATTCTCTTTTGAATTTTTTGTAAAATAAAAACTCCTATGAAATATTTAATTTCACTAGGAATTTTTTATATTGCAAAAGATTTTAATACTACACTTTCTCTTTTTTGCAGTTAAAATTATTGTTTCTTAATTTCTTTATCAAAAAAAGACATTTGGTATATATTACTCTCCTTAAGATTTGAAACACTTAGACCAATTAATCTCATTGGTTCATTTATTTCAATACCATTGAGAATTCCATCAGCAACCTCAATTATCTCATCACAATTCTGTATATATCTTTCTAATGTCTTACTTTTTGAATGGGTTTCAAATGAAGATGTCCTGTATTTTACTGTGACAGTTTTAGCATGTATATCATTCTTATTAAGCCCTTGTGATATGCTTTCTGCAAATGTATGTATATATTTTTTTAATTCATCTTTAGCTATAACATCTATTTCTAATGTGGTTTCTCTACCATAGGATTTTCTTTCTCTTGATACTTCAACCTTTCTATCATCAATTCCCCTTATTTTTTCGTAAATTTCCAGTCCTAATCTACCAAAGGTTGTGAAGAGATATTCTTTTGGTAACTTTAATAAGTCATCTACAGTAAAAATACCCTTGTTTTTTAGTCGAGCAGCAGTTTTTTTGCCTATTCCATGTATTTTCCTGACAGGTAAGGGCTTCAATATATCAGGAATCTGGTCTTTGGTAATAATTTTAAGTCCATCTGGCTTATTCCAATCAGAGGCAAGCTTTGCTAAAAATTTATTATATGAAACTCCAGCAGATACTGTTAATCCTACGTTTTCTCTTACACTACTTTTTATGAATTTTGCTATCTCAACAGCATCTTCATTAGATTTTGAAACATCTAAATAAGCTTCATCTATAGATACAGGCTCAACTAAAGGTGTTATTTGATAAAGAATACTAAAAATTTCTTTAGACACTTCTCTATATCTTTCATGTCTTACAGGTCTAAAACAACCATTTGGACATAATATTCTAGCTCTAAATCCAGGCATTGCCGAATGCACACCATATTTTCTAGCTATGTAGTTTGCAGTAGTCACTACTCCACGTTCTTCTCCCCCACCTACAATAACAGGCTTTCCCTTTAATTGAGGAAAATCTAGTTCTTCAACGGCAGCGAAGAAAGCATCCATATCTACATGTATGATATTCATAAGAATACTTCCACCTCTGTTTAACTTACTTTTAATATTTATTCATATACATTTTATCATATTTTAATAATTAATATATATTATAGATATATGGAGTAATTTACCTTTTGTAAACAAGGAGGAATCATGAATACTACAATCGAGGCCTATTTAAAAGATATAAAATTCTTTAATACTGTTTCAAGAAATATGACTTTTGAAGATGTAAAAATCAATATTTTGAATTTTGTTCAAAAGGATCCTAGAGGCATATATACTCTAGCCATAGGCACTGACTCACAGGCAAAAAGTAATAGTACACTTTTTGTTTCTGCAATAATGATTTATAGATTGGGTAAAGGTGCATGGGGATGTATGAGTAAGTATTCTAACAATAGAAAAATCTTAAACTTGAGAGAAAAGATTGCAATTGAAACTCTCTTAACTCAACAGATAGCTACTAAATTTACACCAGATTTTCTTGATGAAATAATAGAAATTATTCTTCCCTATATAAACAAAGGAGCTGAATTTCACCATGAAGTACATATAGATATTGGTAAAAAGGGTGATACGAAGAAACTCATTAATGAAATGACAAGTTATTTTGCAGGAATGGGATTTGAAACTAAAATCAAACCCGAGTCTTATGTTGCTTCTTCATATGCTGATAAATATACTAAGTAAATCTGATAGTTTACTTTCTATGTAATCTTAATGAAGTCACAAGTTACATACAGAATATTTTCAATAGAGAAATTTAGCTATGACCAAAATTGATCATAGCTTATGATTATTTTACACCATGTCTATTGCTTTTATATACTTTTTTTATATTTTTAATATTAGTTATTTAGCTTGTAGAATATCCTTATTAATCCACCTTCTTAAAACTTTAGGTACTAGCACACTGCCATCAGCTTGCTGTAATTGCTCAACTAATGCTGGTATTAATCTACTTGTCGCTAGTCCTGATGCATTAAGGGTGTGTACAAATTCTTTATCCTTACTATTTTTTCTTCTAAATCTAATTCTCCCTCTTCTAGCTTGATATTCATTTGCACATGAAGCTGAGCTAACCTCTTTATATTCTTCCATACTAGGAATCCATACTTCTATATCATATGTTTTAGCCATAGCAGAACTACAATCCTTGGCTGCAAGCTTACTAACCCTATAATGTAAGCCTAATCCTTTAACAAGCTTTTCACTCTTTTCGATTAACTCTTCTAGTGCAGCAGCAGAATCTTCTGGTCTTGTAAATTGGAACATTTCTACTTTATTAAATTGATGTCCCCTAATCATTCCCCTTTCATTTGAACGATGGCTACCAGCTTCCCTCCTAAAACATGGGGTATATGCAAAGTACTTCTTTGGTAGCTCTGATTCATCTAATATTTCATCTCGATGTAAATTTACAAGGGCTGTCTCAGATGTTGGTAATAAAAACTGACGATAGCCTTTATTTTCTTTTTCTTCTATAAAAAATTCATCCTCATCAAATTTAGGGAACTGACCTGCAGTATAACCACATTGATATTGTAAAATATGTGGTGGCAATATAAATTCATATCCATCCTTTAAGTGCTCTTCTATAAAATAATTCAGTAATGCCCACTCTAATAGAGCTCCATCTCCTTTATAAAGCCAAAAACCATTTCCACCTAGTTTTACTCCCCTATCATAGTCAATTATATCTAAGCTTTTAACCAGATCTATGTGATTTTTAGGACTAAAGTCATATTTAGGCTTTTCTTCCCATACTCTTATAACTTTATTATTTTCTTTTCCGCCGGATGCTACATCTTCATCTGGTATATTTGGTAAACTTTCAAGAAAATTTTGTATCTTTTCTTCATATACACCTAACTCTTTTTCAAGATTCTTAATTGTATCAGATACCTTTTTCATATCCTCAATCTTAGCTGATGCATCCATTCCCTGTTTTTTTAATTTTGCAATCTGCTGAGATACGTCATTTCTCTCTGCTCTTAATCCTTCAGCCTTACCCATAATTTTTCTTTTCTCTTCATCCCACTCAAGAACTTCTGAAAAATCTACATGTTCCATTCTTTTTAATAAAGCTTTTCTAACCTTTTCATGATCCTTTCTAATGTCATTAATATCAATCATTATTTTACCTCCTCACACTTTTTAGATTAATAGATCTCTTTTCTTACCAACTCAAACTATCCCATAGTAAACACTAAAAATTTTTAAACTTAAAGCCAAATCTCCTTAAAATAAGCTATTTTTAGATAAATAAAAAACTCCCGCCTCCATTCATATAGAGACGAGAGTTACTCGCGTTGCCACTCTAATTGTTATCATAAAGATAACCAGCTCATTGTACAATAAAGGGTACAATCCTTCTAGCTTTTAACTAGCGACTCAAAAAGTGGAAAAATTACTTGACACATCAGTTCTCACCAACCACTGACTCTCTATAGCATCATAGTAATCGTAGCTTTCGTCAAAGTCATTTTAATTCTCTTTTTCAATTATTTGTAACATTATAGCATATATAGTATTTAGTCTCAAGGCTTTATTATAAAAACTTTTTAAATCATAAATTTTTTTAAAAACATATTTAAATTTCATATATATTTTATACAAATAAAATAAGAAGAAGTTATAGATCAAATAACCCCTTCTTATTTAAACTAACTTTAAAATTTGAATTGTAAAACTACTATTGGATATCAAATGAAACATATAGATCTTTAGTATCTATAAAATCCACCAAATAGTATTACTAATAGTAAAAAGAAAAATAGTAAGCTTGAATCTTCACCGAAAAATCCACTAAGTAGTCCACCTTTGTTTTCAGTCATTTAAAAAGCCCTCCTTTTATTTTATTGATTAATTGCAAGTTAATACCATTATATGGAACTAAATATTTTTTTGTTACAAAAAAACTTGAGAGAAATTCTCTCAAGTGTTTAATGCTTTAAAAATTATTATTTTTATTAATAAGCTGTTTTTCTCCAGCTTCTACTAATCTTTTAGTCATCTCTCCGCCAACTTTACCTGCAAAGAATATATTGTCAACTATGCCATTAGTGCTAGTAGTATTTGAAATTTCTGATGGTACTCCTAGCTCGTTTGCTATCTCATATTTCATTTGGTCTAATGCTAACCTTGCTTTTGGATCTATTGGACCTCTAGCCAAAATCTCACCTCATTTACTATAAATTTTTAAGCTTACTATTATTTTTTGTGAGATTTGTTTTAGGATACAATGAAATAATAACAATTCATACTAACTCATAACTTAGTTGCCATTTTTTGTTTTAAATTGTGATTTAATAAATGCAGAAATAAAATAGGTAGCCCCTGATGTTAGAATGATTGTCGCGCCAGATGCTATATCAAATCTATAGGAAAGGTATAAGCCTAGTATACAAAGAACTACTCCTACTATAATAGATATAAGCATTATATTCATTAAGTTATAGCTTAATAACTTTGCAATTGATGGTGGTATTGTTAAAAGTGCTATAACTAAAATGATACCCACTAATTTAATTAAAACTACTATTGTAAGTGCAATCATAATAAAAAGAATTTTTTCTAATATTTCAGTTGGAATTCCTATTACCTTAGAAAATTCTTCGTCAAAAAAATATGCCTTCCAATAATTATATAGTGAAAATATTACTATAACTATGATTAAGTCAATCATTGACATCATTATTATCGACGAGGAAGATACTGTCAATATATCACCAAACAGATATGATGTCATGTCAGGAGGATATCCTGGTGTTATAGCAATAAATAAAATACCCAATGCCATTCCTAATGACCAAAACATACCAATTAAAGCATCAGAATAGGTGTGGATTTTTTTGCTCACTTGTGCTATACCCAAGGCAGATATAATTGCAAATACAAAAGCACCATATATAGGCTCAATTCCAATATAATATCCTAGCCCAATGCCACCGAATGAAGTATGTGCTATTCCTCCACTTAACATTACTAACTTTTTTTCGATTATAATAGTTCCTATAATTCCACATGCTATACTAGCTAATACAGCCGATAGAAATGCATTTTGCAAATATGTATACTTAAATATAGCTTCTATCAATTTTCTTCCCCCTTATGTTCTCTCAATACTCTATGGGGTGTAGTACCGTGGGTTATTAAGTCTATAGGACACCCATAAGCTTCTTGAATTTCTTGTTCGTCAATATGTATATCATCACCATGATAATGAAGCTGTTTATTCACACACGCTATGCTACCAATATAAGATGATACAATCCCCATGTCATGACTAACCATAATAATGGTCTTTTCACTATTTATTTCTTTCAATAGCTGATATATGTCATTTTTAGCATTTGAGTCTAAGCTTGCTGTAGGCTCATCTAGGATCAAAATATCAGGATCTATCATTAATGATCTAGCTATGAGAACCTTTTGCATCTGTCCTCCAGATAGCTGACCTATTTGCCTATTTTTAAATTCTAGTATGCCTAGCTTATTCATTATTTGTTCAGCAACTTGAATATCCTTCTTAGAATATTTGTGTAATAATTTCATTCTTTTTGTCAACTTTCCCATAAGGATTACATCTAAAACCCTGATTGGAAACTTTTTATTAAAGCTTGTAAACTGAGGTACATACCCCAGCTTAATATCTTTTTGCATTTTTACTTTACCACTATTTGGTTTTATTAAACCTAATAACACCTTTAATAAAGTGGTTTTCCCTCCGCCATTAGGTCCGATAATTCCTAGGAATTCCTTCTCTTTTACTTTAAGATTTATATTATCCAAGGCTCTAACTCTACCATAATTCACATTTACATCTTGCATTTCTATAATATACATAATTTACACCCCTTTAATGCAAATGATTTGCATCTATGACTATTATTATATTATCACTTTTTATTAATTAGTCAATATCTCGTCACTATAAAAATACACTTTGAATTTTCATCCCATTATAAATATTTCCAACAATTGATGCCATTAATCATAATAAATTTCTTAGATTAAAGATTTTTCATACAATATTGCATAAAATTTTAATAAGTAATTTCTTTAAATAAGTGCCTTTATTAATACTATTATCGTTATATGAACTGGATAAAACCAATACCCTATAAACTTGTTTACTTTAGTTTTAATTTTTATATCTCCCAAAATGAATGGAAGTGCCAAGATACTCAAAGTTTGAATAATTGACCCTCCCGAAATATAATATAGAATATTTAATGTAAGAAAGGATATAGTAATTTTAGGTTTGTCAGTATAGAAAATATAAAACAACATAATCATCAATAATCCATATCCACCATACTGAAATTTAAATATTTCAGCTATTATTACCATTAAAAAAGACAACAGCTTCCTATCCTCTTCATACAAATGAATTGCAATTAAGCCCAAAGCTAGAGTAGGCATTATATTCAACTTCCCTGGAGAGAAAAACATATATGGAATTTGTGATATTACTGAAAAAATTAAAAGTCTTGTAAAATACTTTTTTAAATTTGATGTTTTCCTATAACCTACAGTTAATTGATAGGCAAAAATAGGATATGCTATCCTTCCAATAATTCTTAATACTATAATTGTTGGAAATAATTGATATCCAATATGATCAATTAACATTGTTACCATAGCTATAATCTTTAAAGTATCATTTCTCCCTAATGCTAATGATTTTTCTGATGTTTCAATTCTATCCCTCTCCATTGCTTCACCCCATCAATCTAATGTTTAATTATATTATATATAATTTTTTCAGAATAAGGAAATTTCGCAATTAATTTTTGAATATTTTTTTATATCCTTTTAATTTGGAATTTTCTCAAAATAATGAAATAAAATATCCTTATGTACTAACACCTATTTAGTATAAAATGATATAATACCTATATATCGACAATTTTTTTCATGTTATTTAAAAATTTAGTATAATGTGTACCACTAATAACTAGCAAGGAGGGAATTTCAATTACTAAATATTTTAGTTTTACAAAACTCATATTTTTATTAGTACTTGCCTTTATTCTATTTAAGATCATTAATGCACCTAATTTTTTCCCCTTTGTTATTAAGCTAATTATGCCTTTTATTTGGGCTTTCTTAATAGCATACATTTTAAATCCTTTAATGGTTATTTTAGAAAAAAGAGCTAATTTAAAACGTATTTGGAGTCTCTTAATTATTTATGTTTTTCTATTAGGGCTTATAACTCTTATAATTACTATTATAACACCAAGCATCATTGATAGTTTTACAAATATAAGAGATAATCTTCCAGACTATTTTTCAACTACTGAAAAATGGCTAATAGAACAGTCAACTAAGCTTTCATTTCTTAGTAAGTACGGTGTTGTGGATTCATTAGAAGAGAATTTAAATGGAATGGTTAACACTCTTAGCCAAAATTTGAGTTCGACTTTAAAAGAAACTATTTCTCAATTAATAAATATTACATCTGCTTTCTTAAACTTCGTTTTAGGTATAGTTATTTCCTTATATATTCTTAAAGATAAGGAGTTTTTTGCTAGACATTTAAAGAGACTTTTGTATTCTCTACTAGAAGAAGAAAAAGTAGATTATCTAATTAAACTTGGTACTGAGCTAAATGTAGTTTTTTCGAAGTACCTTATAGGAAAGCTTATAGACTCAATTATAATAGGAATCCTCTGTTTTATAGGATTAATTATATTAGGAATCCCTTACTCATTGATAATAAGTTCTATTGTTGGTGTGACAAATATGATCCCATACTTTGGGCCATTTATTGGAATGGTTCCGGCAGTAATCATTACACTATTCTATAGTCCAATTAGAGCTCTCTGGGTTGCCATATTTATTCTTGCATTGCAACAGTTTGATGGACTTTATTTAGGTCCAAAAATTTTAGGTACTCAAGTAGGCTTAAAACCTTTCTGGGTTATATCTGCCATCATAATCGGTGGAGCTTTGTTTGGTGTACTAGGTATGTTACTTGCCATTCCTATAACTGGAATGATTAAAGTAATTCTAAACAAGTTTGTTACTTCTAGATTGGAGAATAAAAATATTAAATTGTAATAAATTGCATAAAAAAAGCGAATTAGTCCGCTTTTTTTATGCTAATACATTTTTATAATCCAAAATTTCATCTATATTAATTAGATCATAGAAAATATTGCTACTAACACTATCCTAAAGGTTACATACTTTTCCATCACAATAACAGCTACTCCAAACTTCTTTACATTTTTTTTTCTTATTAGCTGCATCGGTAGAAATCTCTTCTAAATATCTATAGTTCTTTTCTCTATTTGTTACAATTGCTATAGATATGCTCATAATCGGGAATTGCTCCTGTATACCATGCCGATTGTTAGTTATAATATACCCTCTGGCTCTGTCAATACCATTGTAAAATTCTATGATTTTTTTATTAAATTCTTTTCCTATAGCCTCACATATTGATTTGTATTCATAATTATTAAGTATAACAATGAAGTCGTCTCCACCAATATGCCCAATAAATGCATCAGGCCCACCATGTATTATCGTATAGTCTTTAATAATTGTTCCAGTTAGCTGAAGAATACCATCACCATTCTTGAATCCATATAAATCATTATACGCTTTAAAATTATCTAAATCAAAATATAATATACTATACTGCTCTTCATCTAATATCTCTCTTAATTTTTCTTCTATTTTCTGATTTCCAGGTAATCCAGTGAGAGGACTAGAACACATAGCATCTTCTACCCTTATTTCAGATATTTTTAAAAGAAGGTCCCTTATACTAACTACTCCATAATATCTATCATTTTTTGAAACTATTATATAGTCATATAATTTCTCTTGTTTTCGCTTCATGGAGAGTTTACTGACATCAAGAATTGGAGTGTAATAATCAACAATTAAAGGATTGTTATCCATTATAAGCTTTATTGGCCTTTTCATATAGAGTGCATAGCCATATTGCTTCCCTAGTGCCTGATAAAATTGAACCTTAGTAATCAATCCTATAGGTCGTCTTTCAGATAAAATGACTACTCCTTCTATTGTGTTATTTCCCTCGAATTTTTCATTTACCTCTTTTCCCAATACATCAGACGATACTGTTGAAACTTGATGAACTATTTCTCCAATATACTTCTCCATAAAACTCCTCCTTACAAGCTCAATAAAAATAATCCTATAAGAGCATTGCCCTAATTACAATTATACTTATATTGATTTAGTTTTGGTGAAATCTATGTAAATATTTACTATTTTCATGAAAAAGTGGCTTAATACATCCTAAATTTCCTTTTACTTTATATAAATCCATCTAAACATAAATTGTAGGACTATTCATCTCTATATTGTTATGTAACCCCATATGTTTCAAACTAAGTATTTAGGTTATATAAATAATATAGGAAATATTTAAAAATTAAAATTCTTACATAAAGGAGGATTATTATGAATGACTATTTAGACAAAAGTGTTGAAAAAGCAGAAACTATGTATAAGGAAAGTGAAAATTTAGCAAGATTTAAAAAAACTACTGATCTAATTGGCCTACCAGTTCAAAATTCTAATGGTGAAAACTTAGGGGAGATTGAAGACATAGTAATAGACTTTAATGAAAGAATTATAAAATATGCAATTATCTCCTTTGGCGGATTTTTAGGATTTGGTGAGAGATTATTTGCAGTCCCATGGGAGATTATAGATTTTCAAGAAGCAGAACTTATCTTTGTGTTAGATGTAGATAAAGAAAGCTTAAAAGATGCTCCTAAATTTGCAAGAGAAAAGTGGCCTATTATGAGTATGGAATGGGCTGATGAAGTGCATCAATACTATGGAATTAGAATGAACTTACAACAACCCATTAAGCCAGAATCTAAAAAAGAAAAATATAATAAAGAAAAAGCACATGATATGCGGCTTTAATAGCCGCTATCATTTTATTTTGAAAACTTTCTGAGCAATTCTTATTGCAGCTTTTGGGTCCTTAGCATAAAAATCCGCATTTATTTCTTTAGCGTATTCTTCATTTAATACGGCCCCTCCTACCATTATCTTACACGGAATACCTCTATCTTTAATTTCATCTATTACTTTCTTCATATTTGAAACAGTACTTGTCATCAAGGCACTAAGACCTATTAATCTTACTCCCTTATTTTCTATAACCTCAATAATCTCTTCAGATTTAACATTTACTCCTAAGTCAATAATTTCATACCCATAATTTTCAAGTATAACTTTAACTATTCCTTTACCAATATCATGGATATCTCCTGTAACAGTAGCTAAGGCAATTTTCCCTTTGGAGAGATTGCTTTTATTTTTTATATTATTTTTTATAATTTTAAATGCTTTTTTAACTGCTTCAGCAGACTGCATTAACTGAGGTAGAAATATTTCATTTACCTCATATAGTTCACTAACCTCATCTAAAGCCGGAATGATATGGTTATCAATTACAGAAATTGGGTCCTCATTAACTAACAATTTTTCAGCTATAGCCTCTGCTTTTTCAGCTAATCCATCTATTATAGCTTCTCTAAGATTAAATTTCTCCCTATTATCTACATCATGATTAGAATTTTGCTTTTGTAATCCTAAGCTAGATATATATCCTTTACCGTTTTTATCTTGATTTGATAAAACTTTATAAGATTTCACTGCCTCAATAATGCCATTATCTAAAGGATCTACTATTGGTAGGTCTAATCCAGATGACAATGCCATAACTAAAAAAGTACGATTGAGTAATTGTCTTTGAGGAAGTCCATATGAAATATTACTTATACCTAGGGTTGTTTTTACTCCAAATTTCTCTTTGACTTGACTTATAGCATCTAAAGTATTTCTAATTATCCCTTGGTGGGTTGAACAAGTTAATGCTAAGCAATCAATTAATATGTTTTCTTTAGGAATATCATATTGATTAGCTGTCTCAATTATTCTTTCAGCTATTCTTAATTTCTCTTCAATAGTTTCAGGAATCCCATTTTCATCTAAGGTCAAGCCGATAACACATGTTCCATATTTTTTTACAATAGGAAATATGGTATTCATTACATCTTCTTTACCATTAACAGAATTTATTATGGGTTTACCATTATAATGTCTTACAGCAGTTTCTATAGCTCCTGGATTCACACTATCAATTTGTAATGGAAGATCAACAATAGCCTGTATTTTTTTCACTACTTTTCTCATTATCTTTTCTTCATCAATATTAGGAATACCTGTATTTATATCTAGAATATCAGCACCAGCTTTTTTTTGATCCATTGCTTCATTTAGAATAACTTCTAATTCTTCGCTTTTCAGTGCCTTTTCTAACTCATTCTTTCCAGTAGGATTTATTCTTTCTCCAACTATTTTAGTTGCACCATCTATTATAACAGTCTTTGTACCTGAGGTAACTGTAGTTAATCTTTGTATTTGCCTTTTTATTGGCTTTAAATACTTTAATCTATTCTTGATAGCTCTAATATAATCAGGTGTAGTTCCACAGCAGCCTCCAAGTATAGAGGCACCTTTATTAGCTATATTATAAATATATTCAGCAAATTCGTTATAATCAATATCATATACCGTCTTACCATTTTCAACCTTAGGTAAACCAGCATTAGGTTGTACAATAATAGGAACTGAGGAATACTTAATTATTTCTTCTATAGTTGACTCCATTGCCTTCGGACCAAGGGAACAGTTAATTCCTAATGCATCAACCCCTAGAGATTCCAGAATGTTTACCATGGTAATAGGATCAGCACCTGTTAAAGTTCTGCCATTTTCTTGATATGTCATTGAACAAATTATTGGTAGATCACTATTTTCCTTAGCGGCAAGAATTGCTGCCTTTGCTTCATATAAATCAGATAAGGTTTCAATTATAATTATATCCGCCCCTGCCTCATAACCTGCTATAACTTGTTCTTTAAAAATGTTATATCCTTGCTCAAATTCCATCTCCCCAATTGGTTCAAAAAGACTCCCAATGGGTCCTATATCTAATGCAACTAATTTATCCATTGAAGCTTTCCTAGCTATTTCTACAGCCTTCTTAATAACTTGACTAACATTATATTTCTCTTCCCTAAATTTTAGTCTATTGGCGCCAAAAGTATTTGTTGTTATTACATCAGCTCCTGCATTAATATATTTTTTATGAATATTATATATTAAATCCGGATTTGTAACATTTAATATCTCGGGTAATTCTCCTGCCTTTATACCAGCTTGTTGTAACATCGTTCCCATAGCTCCATCAAATACAACAAATTCCTCATTAAGTATTCTTTTAAAATCCAATTCACTTCTCCTTTCAAAGCATAAGCTATTAATTAACCCTCTATAGTTTTTAAATAATTTTGATTAACTTTTTTATTAGCAAATTTGATTGCTCTAACCGCTATTAGTTCTAATGGATCTATAAACATACCTTCAAAATTGTGAATACTATAGGCAGTGGATATTTCCGTGCAACCAAGTATAAAATATTCTACTCCTTTATTTGTCAGTTCATCTAGTACTGTTTGAAAAGCATTTATATCTACATCAATACTCCCAGCCTTTATATCATGTATAAGTTTTGTGATGATATGCTGTTTCTCATTTGTAGGCTTTATAACCTCTATATCATATATGCTAAATGCGTCGTCATATATTTTAGATTTTATTGTTCCTTCAGTGGATAATAGTCCAATCTTATGAATTGCATACCTATTGTTTATATATTTTGCTGTCTCTTCTATCATACTTAATAATGGAATATTAATTTCTTTTTCAATATCATTATAAAAGTAGTGAGCAGTATTGCAAGGCATCACAAGAAAATCTACACCTGAGTTCTCAAGTTTTTTAGCAGATTCAATTAAGTGAATATTAGGATTTTCACCTACGCCTAAAATGTATTCAGTTCTATCTGGTATAGTTGCATTATTATATATTAGTATATTTAAATGGTCTTGGTCACAATCAGCCTCTGTAAGCTTTATAATCTTTTCAAAGAGATTACAAGTAGCTAAGGGACCCATACCACCAATAATTCCAAGAGTTTTACTCATCTTTTTCCTCCTCATTTAAAATAACTTAGCTCTTTATACTTATTCTATATTAATTTAAGTTACCCTTTTTCATTTTAATGGTTTTATTTCCTCTTTATTATTCGTATATACTTAAAGATATATCAAAAAGCTGAGTAAAGCAATATGCATCACTCAGCTTTTTATATTTTTATTCATTATCTGTTATTATATTTCTTTTCTTCTTTTTATCTTGACATATCCTGTTCTCCTAATAGCTGGTAATACTTTTAAAGCTGTAATTGCAACAAATATAGACTTCACAATATCTTGAATTATAAAAGGATATAAGCCTGTTTTTAAAGCTCCTGAAATTGTTATGCTTTTTCCTAAGTATAATTTAATTATATAGTAGAGATAAGGCACACCTACAGAATATACTATTATAAGTCCAGTAAGATTAACTAGTAATATTTTAATAAATCCTTTTATCCCCTTTATCTCAACTATGTTTTCAGTAAATTTTCCAATCCCATAACTGCATAAAGCAAAACCAATTAAGTACCCAAAGGTTGGACTTAATATATAATGAAATCCACCAACTCCACCAGCGAAAACTGGTAGTCCAACTAACCCCATTAATATATAACCAATCTGGGAAAGAAAACCCAATCTACCACCTAAAAGTACCCCAGCATACATCGAGAATAATATTTGCAATGTTATTGGGACTGGTTGTGTAGGTATTTCTATATAAGCTCCTATTGCTGTTAAAGATGCAAATAATGCCACTAGTACTAAATTCCTTGTTTTATTTTCCATTTCCTTTCCTCCTATGTTTTTTATCAATATTATAGTACTATGGAAAGGAAATATTGTCAACCATGTTTTATGAATTGGTTGACAATTCGTTATTAACATTATCCACATTATCCACAATCATTGGTGGATAACTTATGTGAACTTAGCCTTATTGCATTTTTAAACCTTTACAAATACATAACTTTACATAAATTTAACTTTTCCACACTTCGTTTCTTATCCACACTGTATTATTAACAAATTATTAACAAGATAAAGATCGTTTTGTTAATAACTTGTGTATAATTTTCTATTAGTTTCACCATTGTAAAATTAATATTTATGTTAGTAAGCTTTTATACATTTCAAGTTCTTGATTCTATCTTGTTTATATTTATACTAATTATTATAGTTTTTCCTCATTTAAATATCTAATTATTCCAGTATATATTGACCAAGCTATTTTTTCTTGATATACAGGATTATTTAAAAGACTGCTTTCTTCAGGATTAGAAAGAAATCCACATTCTATTAATACGGCTAATGCTTTAACTTCTCTTAATAAATAAATAGTATCCCTTGATTGAGGTACTCTTCCATTATCTTCATCAAGTACATTCTTTAACTCTTCTTGAATTAACACAGCTAATTTTTTTCCTTCTTCACTCCCCTGTTGAAAAAATGTTTGTGCTCCATAATATCTACTTTGTGGAAAACTATTTAAATGAATGGTTATAAAAATATCTGGATTTATTTCATTAGCCATTATCCTTCTATTTCTTAAATCTTCATTCTTTTTTTGTCTGTAGGTAGTTGATTTTTCCGTATATAATCCTACATCTTCTTCCCGGGTAAGTATGACTATTGTTCCACTTTGCTCAAGTAGTCTTTTAAGCTTTTTAGCAATTAGAAGATTAATGTTCTTTTCTTTTACACCACTATTTGATATAGCACCTGGATCTACTCCCCCGTGTCCAGGATCAATAACTATTACTTTATTCGCTATTGACATAGTTGTTGTGACTTCATCTTTATTCCCCTTAAACAATAACAAGCTTATGGAAAGCAAACCCACTATTATAATTGAAATTATTAGCCATCTAATCTTTATTCTTATTATTCTCATATCTTTCCTCCCATTTCATCATTCATACTATAATTTTTATTACTTAATGGCCTGTACTTATTACTTTCCATTTAAACTATTTATTTGAAGAAAATGCATATTTACAAATTAAATATATTTTTGTAAGATTTAATCCGAGATGCCACTTATTCAGTCATTTTTTCCTTAAATTAAATAGTAAAGTAGCTTAATACTGGAGTCACGAGGATATAATCTTGCATAAAATTTTAATATGCAATTTCCTCATTTTATAATTTTATAAATTTATAAGAGGAATAAAAAGATTATAAATTTTCTTTGTAATTTATCCAATAATTGTCTAACTCCTCAATACTCATTCCCAGTACTTTTTCTATAACCTCATGAAATCTATCAATAGATATAGAGTCTACTTCAACTCCTGTACCTTCAACATAACTATAATGTCCTAGTTCCTCTATAATTTCTAATAATTTATCTTTTCCAAATTCGTATGATATATATGTTGTAATGGCACCAGCTGATCTATAGTATTTAGAAATATCATTATTATCAGTCATTATCTCAAGGTTCCTTGATTCAAGATCATCTATACTCCAAAGGGAACTAAATCTCCTAAAGTTATTAGGCGTCCAATCATAATAATCTGTATAATGAGTAGCCAATCCTTCAGCTAACCAATAGGGTAAGTTGTTTCTAGCCCTTGTAAGTGTTATCTTATGTGTCAACTCATGTGATACTACCCTTTCTACTTTTTTATTATACTGATCATCTGATAATTTTTTGTCAAATTCTGAAATACCTATTTTTATTGATTCAGGGTACTCGTACCATCCTCCAAATTGCCAAGCAAAGGTGAGCTTAACTGATTGTCTAAGTAATTCTAAATCATTATATATTTTAATTACTGTCTTATTCTCGGGTTCCATACCTAGTCTATTGATTATATCAAAATACCCTGATTCCGACCCTTGAGATACAATTTTAGCAATATTTTTTTCTGATTCTGGATATTTTATTATAAAATGTTCAGTTTTTAGACTTTGAAAATTCAAGTCAGAATCGAGTATCTTTTTGCTATCTATTATATATTTGTTTTCATATGTAATGTCATATTCTTTTCCATTATATCTATATCTTTGATTTATCTTTGCTACAATATTATTCTCCTGTGTTTTCCTTGTTTCTAAAACTTTTATAGTAAAGTCATCAACCTTATTATTAGTTATGTCTCTAAACCATGCCTTTTTTTCAGCTATATATTCATTCTCTGACTTATCTAAAGTCTCAATATATGCATTCATATTATTTTCATTTATAAGCTTTAATTGTTTATTTATCAATTCTTGAACCTTATTTATTGTTTCTTCTGAATTTGTATATTGTTTTTCATGATTATCTTTTTCTAGTGTTTTTTTATCTATTGCTTTAGTATTTATATCATTACTATTGGTATAGCAACTACTCAATGGCAAACTTAAATTAATTAATAGAATAAAAATTGATATTTTCTTTAACATTCAATCAACTCCCCATACTTTGTTAAAACTGAGATGTTTCATAATCTATATTTAAGCTAAGTATAGTCTAAAAGAATAAATTTGATATTTACAACTTAAAAACTTTTCTTTATTAATGCAATTTCTAATTATAATAATAAACTTTTTTAAGTCTGTAATATTAGTATTCTATACTATTTATTATGCTTCTCATTTGACATATTAGACTTTTTATCTATTCCATTACAGTAATATTATAGCATTTAAGATTTATTGCACTATTAATATCTCAAAAGAAAATAAAAAGTGCCAGAGGAATCTCCCCTGACACTTTGATAATCTCTTGTATAAATTTTGTAATATAAATCAACTTGCTTGTAAATTGACAAAAATCTATCTTTTTGAGAATTGTGGAGCACGTCTTGCTTTCTTTAAACCGTACTTCTTTCTTTCTTTCATTCTTGGGTCTCTTGTTAAGAAACCTGCTTTTTTTAATATAGGTCTAAGCTCTCCATCAGCCTTTAATAAAGCCCTAGAGATACCATGTCTAATAGCTCCAGCTTGACCTGTATATCCTCCACCATTTACATTTACTATTACATCATATTTATCTAACGTATCAGTAATTTTTAAAGGCTCTTTAGCGATAACCTTTAATGTATCGTAGTTGAAGTATTCATCTAAACTTCTATCATTTATAGTAATATTACCATTACCAGGCACTAGTCTTACTCTCGCAATTGATTTCTTTCTTCTGCCTGTACCAAAATATTGAACCTTAGCCACTTATAGTCCTCCCTTCGAAACTAAATTTCGTACTTTTCAGGTTTTTGAGCACTATGATTATGCTCAGTTCCTTGATATACCTTTAATTTTTTAATCATATTTCTTCCTAAGCTATTCTTAGGTAGCATTCCTTTAATAGCTAATCTTATAGCTTTTTCAGGATTATTTGCCATTAGTTCTTTGTAAGAAATTTCTCTTAATCCACCTGGGTGTCCTGTATGATATTTATAAGTCTTTTGTTCTAGTTTCTTACCAGTTAACTCAATTTTTTCTGCATTGATTATTATAACATGGTCACCAGTATCTACGTGGGGCGTATAAGTAGGCTTATTCTTGCCTCTTAGTATTTTAGCAATCTCACTAGCAAGTCTACCTAACTTTTTGCCTTCAGCGTCTATGATATACCATTTTCTTTCAATTTCATTTGGCTTAGCAATGTAACTTTTCAATCCATTTCCCTCCTTATTCCGACACAAATGTTAGTTTATTATAAAAACCCGGGGCTAGTGGATTTTTAGTATTCTAACATACATTCCTATTTTAATACAATGGGCCACGTGTGTCAAGACGTTAGTATGTAATTATTTAACTTTATAATTTAATAAAATACTTTCTCTAAATATAAACCTTGAGGCTTAGCAGTATGACCTGCGTTATCCCTTTTTCTTGAATTTAAAATGCTAGGAATTATATCCTCTGATAGTTTACCACAGCCTATGTCAATCAAAGTTCCTGTCATAATTCTAACCATATTATATAAAAAGCCATTTCCACTAACTCTAAGCTTAATAATATTATTATCTCTATTTATAGTGAATTTATCAATTCTTCTCACAGTATCTTTAATTGAGCTACCTGAAGTCATAAAACTTCTAAAATCATGTTCTCCAATAAAATCCTCTGATGCTCTCTTCATTCTTTCAATATTTAAATCATATTTTACATGATATGAGTATTCTCTAACTAATGATGACCTTATTCTATGATTATATATTAAAAAACTATATTCTTTTCCTATTGCACTAAACCTTGCATGGAAATCATTATTTACTTGCTCAGAGTTCTTTATGGTTATATCTTTAGGCAATATACTGTTTAAAGCTACTTTAAATCTATCCTCAGGAATTCTTGATTGCGTATGGAAGCTTGCAACTTGTCCTCTAGCATGAACTCCTTTGTCAGTTCTACCAGAGCCATGTATGCAAACTTCCTGATTTGTTATTTTCTTTAAGGCTTTCTCAATTTCTCCTTGAATAGTCCTTTGGTTTGGTTGTTTTTGCCATCCGTTAAATCTTGTACCATCATATTCTATAGTTAACCTTATATTTTTCATTTTTACACCCTACCAAAATCTAAATAACAGTATCCCTATCATTAAGACTATCATAATGCTCAAGCTAACAAAATCTCTAACAGTAAGCTTTAATTGCTTCATACGAGTTCTATTTTCTCCTCCTCTATAGCATCTTGCTTCCATTGCCATAGCTAAATCATCAGCCCTTCTAAAAGCACTAACAAATAACGGAACTAATAGAGGTACTAAGCTTTTTGCTCTGTTAAGGACATTTCCACTCTCAAAATCTGCTCCTCTAGCCATTTGAGCCTTCATAATTTTATCAGTTTCTTCTAGTAGAGTAGGAATAAACCTTAAAGCTATTGTCATCATCATAGCTAGCTCGTGGGCGGGTACTCCGATTTTCCTAAAAGGATTCAATAACCTTTCAATCCCATCTGTTAGAGCTATCGGAGAAGTTGTCAATGTCAGTAATGATGTACCCATTACCAAAAATACTAATCTCAATGCCATAAAAGTAGCATGAAAAACTCCTTCTTTCGTAATGTCAAGTGGTCCTAACTCAAATAGAATCTCTCCTCTTGTCATAAAGAGATTAATTAGGAATGTTATTATTATTATGAACATTATAGGCTTTAGCCCTTTAAAGATAAACTTTACAGGCACCTTAGACAATAATATAGAAGAAGCTACAAATAATAGCACAAAAATATAAGGGTAGAAACTATTAATAAAAAATAACGATACGATAAACAAAAAAATAATCATTATTTTGATTCTTGGGTCCAATTTATGAATTATTGTATCACCTGGAAAATATTGACCTATTGTTATATTCTTAATCATTTTCTTTGCTCCTTAAATACCTTAATATTTCTTTCTTAGCTTCTTCAACTGTCAAAATTTCATCATTAATATCATTTACTTTTGATTTAAAGGCTTTCATAAAATAAGTTATCTGAGGAACTGCCAATCCTATTTCCTCTAGCTCTTTTACTTTTTTAAAAACCTCTCTAGGAGTACCTTCCATGGCAACTTTTCCCTTATGCATTACGATTAACCTATTAACTAATTTTGCTATATCCTCCATGCTATGGGATACTAAAATAATTGTCATATCATTGTTTTGATATAGTTTCTCAATTTGTGTTAATATCTCATCCCTACCCCTTGGATCTAGTCCAGCTGTAGGCTCGTCTAATATTAGGATTCTAGGTTTCATAGCCAGAACTCCTGCAATAGCAACTCTTCTTCGCTGACCACCACTAAGCTCAAAAGGTGATCTATCCTTTACTTCGTTATAATCTAAACCAACCATTTCTATGGCTTCTTCAACACGACCTTCAATCTCATTCTCACTAAGACCTAAGTTCTTAGGTCCAAAGGAGATATCTTTATATACTGTTTCCTCAAAAAGCTGATGCTCAGGGTATTGAAAAACAAGCCCAACTTTTTTACGTATATCTTTTAATTTTACTTCCTTACTTGATATATCCATTCCATCTATGATAATTTTACCCTTTGTTGGTTTCAAAAGACCATTTAAATGCTGTATAAGAGTAGACTTTCCTGAGCCTGTATGACCTATAAGTCCTATAAATTCATTTTTATCTATATCTATATTAATTCCATCTAATGCCTTTACTTCAAAAGGACTATTTGGACTATATACATGGATTAAATCTGATATTTTCATAATCATAATGACATCACCAATTCTTCCACAGTTAGTATATTTGAGGGGACATTTATGCCTTCTTTTCTGAGTTTATAAGCTAGCTCAGTTACCTGGGGTACATCAAGCCCTAAACCAATAATATCTTCTACTCTACTAAATACCTCTCTAGGTTCTCCTTCAAGGGCTACTTCGCCTTCAGACATAACCACAATTCTATCTGCCTGTACTGCTTCGTCCATATAATGTGTTATAAGTATTATAGTCTTATTTTCTTCTTTATTTAATCTAGTTATTGTAGACATTACTTCTTTTCTACCAGAGGGATCTAGCATTGCAGTAGGTTCATCTAATATTATACAATCAGGCATCATAGCCAACACTCCAGCTATTGCAACTCTTTGCTTTTGTCCTCCAGATAATAAATGAGGTGCATGGTTAATATAATCCAGCATCCCTACTGTTTCTAGAGCATTATCAACTCTTTTTCGAATTTCACTAGGATTAATTCCTTGATTTTCAGGTCCAAATGCAACATCTTCTTCTACTATTGTAGCCACTAACTGATTATCTGGATTCTGAAATACCATGCCTGCAGCTTGTCTAACATCCCAAATCTTGTCTTCATCTAGGGTATCCATTCCTTTTACTAAAACCTTACCCTTTGTAGGTAATAGTAACGCATTTATCAGTTTGGCCAAAGTGGACTTGCCAGAACCATTATGACCTAAAACTGCCAAAAATTCACCCTTTCTTACTGAAAGTGTGACATCCTTTAATGCAGCGATATTTTCATCTTCATAGTTTTTATATTCAAAGGTAACATTATCTAATTGTATCATTATATCCTTCATTATTATCCCCCACATTATACAAAATGGGGACTAAGTATATATAAATAACTTAATCCCCTCACTTTTATATTAACTCTAGTATAGCAGTTTCAGCACCGTCGCCTCTACGAGGTCCTAGTTTTAAGATTCTAGTATAACCACCGTTTCTATCAGCATACTTTGGTGCAATCTCATCAAACAGATTTTTTACAACAGTTTCATCATATATAAAAGCTAAAGCCTGACGTCTTGAATGTAGATCTCCTCTTTTAGCAAGGGTAATCATTTTCTCTGCTAATTTTCTTGTTTCCTTAGCTCTTGTTACAGTAGTTTCAATTTTACCTTCTTTAAGCAAACTTGTAACAAGGTTTCTTAGCATAGCCATTCTTTGATCAGTAGGGCGTCCAAGTTTCCTTTGCTTAGCCATTCTTCTCCCTCCTTTTCTTAGGTCTAAAACATTATTTATTCTTCAACTTTTCTTAAGCCAAGTCCTAATTCAGCTAATTTATGTTCAACTTCTTCAAGGGATTTTTTACCTAGATTTCTTACTTTCATCATATCTTCTTCGCTCTTTTGAGTCAGCTCTTCAACAGTGTTGATACCTGCTCTCTTCAGACAGTTATATGATCTTACAGATAAATCTAGTTCTTCTATAGTCATCTCTAAAACTTTTTCTTTTTGGTCTTCTTCCTTCTCAACCATTATTTCTACATCACTTACATGATTTGTCAAGTTAATGAATAATTCTAAATGTTCATTTAATATCTTAGAACCTAGAGAAATAGCTTCTTCTGGCTTAATAGTACCATCAGTCCAAACCTCAATAGTTAACTTGTCAAAGTCACTTCTTTGTCCTACCCTTGTATTTTCAACATGGAAATTAGCTTTCTTAACTGGAGTAAAAACAGAATCTATAGGTATAGTTCCGATTGGTTGTGACTCATCTTTATTATTCTCAGAGCCAACATATCCTCTTCCCTTAACCATTTCCATTTCCATGTAAAGCTTGCCATCTTCCTCTAAAGTTGCAATGTGAAGATCCTTATTTAAAATTTCTACATCTGAATCACTAGTTATGTCAGCTGCTGTAACTACTCCTTTACCCTCTGCTTCAATTCTAAGAGTAGCAGATTCGTCTGAGTGCATTATAGCAGCTAACTCCTTAATATTAAGTATTATTTCTGAAACATCTTCTAATACTCCTGGAACAGTACTAAATTCATGTAATACACCTTGTATTTTTATTGAACGTACTGCTGCTCCAGGCAATGAAGATAATAACACTCTTCTAATGGAGTTTCCTAGCGTTGTAGCATATCCTCTTTCTAGAGGCTCTATTACAAACTTTCCATAACTATTATCATCACTAATCTCAACAATCTCTATATTGGGCTTTTCAAATTCTATCATTTACAATTAACCCTCCTTATAATCTTTGTATTCTATCTTGAGGGTACCGATTCTAATTTATCTATATCTATTATTTAGAATAAAGCTCTACTATTAAGTGTTCTTCAATTGGAAGATCAATATCTTCTCTACTTGGCTCTGAAATTATATTTCCTTGCAGTTTTTCAGAGTTAAATTGAACCCACGGCTTAGTAGTACCTTGATGCTTTTCAACTAATTCCTTGAACTTAGGAGAAGCTTTACTCTTTTCCTTAACTTCAATAACGTCACCCACACTTGTCAAATAAGATGGAATATTAACCTTTCTACCATTAACTACAAAGTGTCCATGTGTAACTAGTTGTCTAGCTTCAGCTCTAGATTCAGCTAATCCTAATCTTTGTACAACATTATCTAGTCTCATTTCTAATATCTTTAATAGGTTCTCACCAGTAACCCCTTGCATCTTATCAGCCATAGCATAGTACTTTCTCATTTTGCTTTCTGAAATTCCGTAGTATCTACGTACTTTCTGCTTCTCTCTTAACTGTAAACCATAGTTAGACATATTTCCTCTTCTGCCTTGGCCATGCTGTCCAGGGGCATAGTTTCTTTTTGCTACTGGACATTTATCTGTATAACATTTATCTCCCTTTAAATACAGCTTTTGTTGTTCTCTACGACAAAGTCTGCATACTGGTCCTGTATATCTTGCCATTTAATCTTACACCTCCTACATCTATATACTAAACTCTTCTACGCTTAGGTGGTCTACAACCATTATGTGGTATTGGAGTAGTATCTTTTATTAAGCTTACTTCTAATCCTGCTGCCTGTAGTGATCTAATAGCAGCTTCTCTACCTGAACCTGGTCCTTTTACATAAACTTCTACAGTTTTCAAACCATGTTCCATAGCTTTTTTAGCAGCTTCCTCAGCAGCTGTTTGAGCAGCGAAAGGAGTTGATTTTCTTGATCCTCTAAATCCTGATTGACCTGCACTTGCCCATGAAATAACATTTCCTTGCATATCACTTAAAGTGATAATCGTGTTATTAAATGTAGATTGAATATGCGCTTGGCCTCTTTCTATATTTTTACGCTCTCTTCTTCTTACACGAGCTTTAGTTTTTTGTTTTTTCTTAGCTACCAATTATAGTCCCTCCTTTTCTATTACTTTTTCTTCTTCTTACTTGCTAATCTCTTAGGACCTTTTCTTGTTCTTGCATTATTTTTAGTAGACTGTCCTCTAACTGGAAGTCCTCTTCTATGTCTTAGTCCTCTGTAGCTTCCAATCTCTCTAAGTCTTTTTATATTTAATGCAACTTCTCTTCTTAAATCTCCTTCAACTAAAAACTGATCTATTAATCCTCTTAGACTAGCTACTTCAGCTTCAGTTAAGTCTTTAATTCTAGTATCTGGATTTATATTTGCTTCTTCTAATATCTGATTAGCTCTAGGTCTACCAATTCCATAAATATAAGTTAAACCTATTTCTACCCTCTTGTCTCTAGGTAAATCTATACCTGCAATTCTGGCCATTTAATCTTACACCTCCTAAAACTATGTGTCTACTCTATCAATTCTATACTGTTTTCTCTTTTTATATTAAGCAGCCGCGTTTTAACTTGCATCATCAAAGTAACATTATACTAAAAAACATGGGAAATAACTAGAGTTAATTTCCTACTCTAGTTATCCTTGTTTTTGTTTATGCTTTGGATTTTCACATATAACCATTACTTTACCTTTTCTTCTAATGATCTTACATTTTTCACAAATCTTTTTAACTGATGGTCTTACTTTCATTGTAATCCCTCCTTGCTACTTATTACGCCAAGTTATTCTACCTCTTGTTAAATCGTATGGTGATAATTCTATAGTAACTTTATCTCCAGGTAAAATTCTAATAAAATTCATTCTTAATTTACCAGATACATGGGCTAAAATTTCGTGGTCGTTCTCAAGCTTTACTTTAAACATAGCATTTGGTAATGCTTCTGTCACCGTACCTTCAACCTCAATAACATCTTTTTTTGACATTAGGCAATCGAACCTCCTCGATAAACCGATTTATATCTCTTTATTAAAAGGCTCTAATACTTTTCTAATATAAGCATTGTTCACCTTCATCTTATTTTCAACTTTCTCTTTATAATCAACGATTACACTTTTATAGACAATTAAATGTCTTATCTTTTTTTTCTTAGGAGAATCTATTCTCCTTAAGTCACCATCAGCTATCATTACATATTTGTCATCCAAGATGTCAACTACTATGAAAGTTCTTCCTTTATCTCTACCAGCCTTGGATTTAACTACTTGACCTATAGCTATATCATTAGTGCTTTCCATATAATTCACCTCTTCATGGATTATACAACAGTTAAAAGCTCCGGTTCACTTTCTGTAATTAAAACTGTATGCTCGTAATGTGCTGAAAGTTTTTTATCTACAGTTACTACGGTCCAGTTATCACTCAATACCTCTACATGATAAGAACCTATGTTTACCATTGGTTCAATAGCTAAAACCATGCCTGCTCTAAGTCTGGGCCCCTTACCTGGTGGTCCAAAGTTTGGGATCTGTGGGTCTTCGTGCATTTCTTGCCCAACTCCATGACCTACAAAATCTCTAACTACTGAAAAACCATTTTTCTCAACATAAGTTTGTACTGCATGGGAGATATCAGAAAGTCTATATCCTGTTTTTGCAAATTTAATTCCTTCAAAGAATGATTGCTTAGTTACATCTATCAGCCTCTGGGCTTCTTTAGATATTTCTCCAACAGGATATGTCTTAGCACCATCGCCATAATATCCATCAACTATCGTACCTATATCTATACTAATAATATCGCCATCTTTTAGCTCTTTTAGTCCAGGAATTCCATGAACTACTACTTCATTTATTGAAGCACATATACTTCCTGGAAATCCATGGTACCCTTTAAAGGCCGGAATGCCTTTATTATCTCTGATGAATTTTTCTGCCGCTTCGTCTAATTCTTTAGTTGTGATACCTGGTCTAATAAGTTCTTTGAGAAAGGCATGGGTCTCAGCTACCAACCTGCCAGCCCTTCTCATTTTTTCAACTTCTCTTTTACTTTTTTGTATAATCATTAATTTTCGCTCCCAAGTACATCAACAATATCTTTGAAAACTTTATCGATATCTTGTTCTCCATTGATATTAGCAATTATACCTTGATCTGTATAGTAAGAAATTAAAGGTTCAGTTTGGTCTAAATAAACCTTTATTCTTTTATTTACGGTCTCTTCTGTATCGTCTTTTCTCTGGTATAATTCCCCACCACAAACATCACAAATTCCTGCTTTAGATGGAGGATTAAATTTGATGTGATAAGTTGCTCCACATTCTTTGCAGATTCTTCTTCCTACTGCTCTTTCTATTAGTTCGTTTTTATCTACTTCTATATTTATAACATTGTTTAAATTATATCCTAAGTCTTTCAATTCTTGGTCTAGAGCTTCTGCTTGAGCAACTGTTCTTGGGAACCCATCTAATAAGAATCCCTCTTTACAATCATCTTCTACCAATCTGTCTTTAACGATAGCTACAACTATATCATCTGGAACTAATAAGCCTTGGTCAATGTATTCTTTTGCTTTTACACCTAATTCCGTGCCTTCCTTGATATTTTTTCTGAAAATATCACCAGTTGATATATGTGGTATTTGATATTTCTTAACTATATTAGCTGCCTGTGTTCCTTTTCCAGCCCCAGGCGGGCCTAGTAAAACTAATCTCAAAATATCATCTCCTTAAGGAGTAGTTATCTTTCTCTTTTATCTATTTTAAAAATCCTTTATAATGTCTCATTAACATTTGTGATTCTATTTGCTTCATAGTTTCTAATGCTACACCAACAACAATCAGTAATGCTGTTCCACCAAATCTAATATTAAGATTAGTAACTGTGTTCAATAAAACAGGTAAAGTAGAAATAAATGCAAGAGCTATAGCTCCCACTATTGTAATTCTTGAAGTTACTCTGTTTAAGAACTCTGATGTAGGTCTTCCTGGTCTTATTCCTGGAATAAAACCACCATGTTGTTTTAAATTCTTTGCATACTCTATAGGATTAAATTGTAACGCTGTATAGAAGTAAGTAAAGAAAATAATTAAAATAACATTTAGAACCGAATATATCCATGTTCCTATTGTACTATTCATAGTGAAGTATTTCTGAACAAAGTCACCGAATCCTCCCTTAAAGAATAGCGTTAATGTTTGAGGAAAAGCTAATATTGAAGTAGCGAAGATTACAGGAATAACTCCTGCCATTAATACCTTAAGAGGTATATGTGTGCTTTGTCCTCCATACATTTTTCTACCTACAACCCTTTTTGCATACTGAACAGGTATTTTTCTTTGACCCTGTTGTATTGCTATAACACCTGCAATTATTATAACTGCAACTATTAAGAAGGCTATTATCTCAAAAATGTTTACAAAACCTTCTACAAATAAGTTTGTTACTTTAAATATTCCGCCAGGTATTCTTGATACAATACCAACGAAAATTATTAATGAAATACCATTCCCAATACCTTTATCTGTGATTTGCTCCCCTAACCACATTAAGAACGCTGTACCTGCTGTAAGTGTTACTACAACAACTATTACCGAAAGAATATCAGTTTCGATTAAAGCATTTCTAAAAAATCCAATACTGTATGCTGTTGCTTGAACTAATGCTAAAACAACTGTTGCATATCTAGTATACTGAGCAATTTTCTTTCTTCCTTCATCTCCCTCTTTAGCTAATGCTTCAAGTCTTGGTATTGCTATTGTAAGCAATTGTAATATAATCGAAGCAGTAATATATGGGTAAATGTTAAGAGCAAAAATAGTAAATTGCTTAAATGCTCCACCAGCCATTAAGTTAAGAAAGTCTAATACTCCGCCTTCCTGACTTTCAAACATGTCTGCGATATATCCTGTATCTATTCCCGGCACAGGTATGCTAGATCCTAACCTGAAAATAAATAGCATTAATAGCGTAAATAAAATTCTTTTCCTTAAATCTGGAATCTTCCAAGCATTTCTTAGAGTTGATAACACTTTAGATCACCTCTACCTTTCCCCCTGAAGCCTCTATTTTCTCAGCAGCTGATTTGCTGAATTTGTTGGCTTTTACGGTAAGTTTTTTATTTAACTCGCCATCACCTAGTATTTTCACACCATCATTTAATTTACTTATTACTCCTGTTTCCATTAATAACTCTGGAGTAACTTCTGTATTATCTTCAAATCTATTTAAATCTTCAACATTTATTGTAGTAAATTCTTTAGCGAATCTGTTTTTAAAACCTCTCTTAGGAAGTCTTCTGTATAAAGGCATCTGACCTCCTTCAAATCCAGGTCTTACTTTTCCGCCTGAACGTGACTTTTGACCATCTTGACCTCTGCCGGCAGTTTTACCTTGTCCTGTAGCAGTACCTCTTCCTAATCTTTTACGTTTTTGGTTTCTGCTTTCTCCGCCTTTGTTTGGTCTTATCTCATGAAGTTTCATATTGACACCTCCTCTTCCATATATTGATCTATTCTGTAACTTCAACCATATGACTTACTTTGTCTATCATACCTCTAATTTGAGGAGTATCTTCTTTTTCAACAATTTGACCAATTTTTCTTAGTCCTAAAGCTTCAATTGTTTGTCTTTGTTTTTGAGTCTTTCCAATTTTACTTCTTGTTAATTTTATTGTAATTTTAGCCAAGGTCATAACCCCCTAACCTAATATTTCTTCTACAGTTTTGCCTCTTAGCTTAGCTACATCTTCTGCAGTTTTAAGCTGTGCTAATGCTGTTATTGTAGCATTTACCATGTTTCTTGGGTTATTAGAACCTAATGATTTACCTCTTAGGTCTCTAATACCAGCTAACTCAATAACGGCACGTACAGGTCCACCGGCAATAACTCCAGTACCTTCTACGGCTGGCTTTAACATAACTCTACCTGCACCATATTCTCCAATTGTTTCATGAGGAATAGTAGTCCCTAGTAGTGGAACTTTTACTAAATGCTTTTTAGCATCTTCAATAGCTTTTCTTATAGCTTCTGGAACCTCTTGAGCCTTGGCCATTCCTACACCAACATGCCCATTCTCGTCTCCAACTACAACTAAAGCGCTGAATCTGAAGTTTCTACCACCCTTAACAACTTTGGTAACACGGTTTATATTAACTACTTTTTCTTTTATATCTAAAACGCTTGCATCTATATGTCCACGTTGCATTTATTCCCCTCCTTCGTTAAAATTTAAGTCCGCCTTCTCTGGCACCTTCAGCTAACTCTTTAATTCTACCGTGATATATATAACCGCCTCTATCGAACACGACTTCATCTATACCCTTTTTAACAGCTCTTTCAGCAACTAGCTTTCCTACTTTCTTAGCTGCTTCTTTATTTCCAGTACTATCTGATTTGATTTCTTCATCTAAAGTAGAAGCAGCAACTAAAGTATCTCCAGCTAAGTCATCAATTACTTGTGCATATATATGATTTGAGCTTCTGAATACATTTAGTCTTGGTCTCTCAGGAGTTCCTTGTACTTTATTTCTTAATCTTAAGTGTCTTTTCTTTCTTTTTTCATTTTTACTTACTTTATTAAGCACCCTTATTCACTCCTTTCCTACTTACCTGTCTTACCTTCTTTACGTCTGATTCTCTCATTTTCATATTTAATACCTTTACCTTTGTATGGTTCAGGTTTTCTTAAGTCTCTTATAACTGCTGCATAGTTTCCAACCTTTTGCTTGTCGATCCCTTTTACTATTATTTTAGTATTAGATGGAACCTCAACTTCTATTCCTTCTGGATCTTCCATTTCAACAGGGTGTGAGAAACCTAAGCTTAGGTTCAACTTCTTACCTTGCTTTTGCGCACGATATCCTACACCTACTATTTCTAATACTTTTTCATAACCTTTTGTAACACCTTCGATCATGTTAGCTATAAGGGTTCTATTTAAACCATGTAGTGATTTATGTTTTTTATTATCTGTAGGACGCTCAACAGTTATTTCATTATCTTGTATTGTAATTTTCATATCCCTGTTTAACTGTTGTTCTAATGATCCTTTAGGTCCTTTTACTATCATATAGTTGTTGTCATCAAGCTTTACTTCTACTCCAGTCGGGATAGATATTGGCATAACACCTATTCTTGACATGGTTGCACCTCCTGTTCCCTATAAATTAAAGTTTATTACCAAACGTAGCAAAGAACTTCTCCGCCGACTCCGTCTTTTCTAGCCACTTTATCAGTAATTATACCTTTTGATGTTGAAAGTACTGCAACACCAAGTCCACCAAGCACTCTTGGTATTTCATCTTTCTTAGCATAAACTCTTAGTCCTGGCTTAGATATTCTCTTAAGTCCTGTAATAACCTTTTCGTTATTATTACCATACTTAATTTGAACTCTAATAATGCCTTGTTTACCGTCATCTATTACATCATAGCCTTTAATAAAACCTTCTTGTAATAATATTTCAGCAAGAGCTTTTTTTACATTTGAAGCTGGGATATCCACAGTATCATGCTTCGCATTGTTACTGTTTCTTATTCTTGTTAGCATATCTGCGATTGGGTCAGTCATAACCATAAGAGTCTGCCTCCTTTCATTTTGTAAACTCTCTACCAGCTTGCCTTTCTTACTCCAGGAATCTGTCCTTTGTAGGCAAGTTCTCTAAAACATATACGGCAAACGCCAAATTTTCTTAAATATCCATGTGGTCTTCCGCATATTCTGCATCTATTGTACTCTTGAGTACTAAATTTCGCTTTTCTTTGTTGTTTTACCTTCATTGATTTTTTAGCCACTACAATTTTCCCTCCTTCTTTTACTTTCTAAAGGGCATTCCCATTAGTGCTAAGAATTCTTTCGCCTCTTCGTCAGTCTCAGCAGTTGTAACAACAATGATGTCTAAACCTCTCACTTTGTCAATTTTATCATATTCAATTTCAGGGAAAATTAATTGCTCTTTTACTCCTAATGCATAATTTCCTCTTCCATCGAAAGACTTAGGAGAAATCCCTCTGAAGTCTCTAACCCTTGGTAAAGCAATATTCACTAATTTATCTAGGAAGTGGAACATTTTCTCTCCCCTTAATGTAACTTTGCATCCTACTGGCATACCTTCTCTTATTTTAAAGTTCGAAACCGATTTTTTAGCTTTAGTAACTATTGGCTTCTGACCAGTAACAATAGCTAATTCCTCTACTGCTGTTTCTAAAGTTTTTGGGTTATCTTTAGCCTCTCCAACACCCATGTTTATAACTATTTTTTCAAGCTTAGGCACTTGCATAATATTATCATATTTGAATTTTTCCATTAATGCTGGAACAACTTCGTTTTTGTACTTTTCTGTTAAGCGTGAAGTCATAGTTGTACCTCCTTTCACCAGTAAGTTTCTAGTCTAGAACCTCACCACATTTTTTACAAATTCTAACTTTTTCACCGTTTTCTAAGAATTTATATCCAATTCTAACAGCTGCTTTATCTTTATTACAATAAACCATTACGTTCGATGCATCAATTGGTCCCTCTTGGTGTATGATTCCACCTTGTTGTACCTTTTGACTTGGCTTCTGATGCTTAGTCAGCATATTAACGCCTTCAACGATAACTCTGCTAGACTTCGGTATAGCTGTTAAAACCTTACCTTTTTTTCCTTTATCCTTACCAGCAATAACTAGTACTGTATCACCTTTCTTTACGTGCATAGTTACACCTCCTTCTATAATACTTCAGGTGCTAATGAAACTATTTTCATGAAGTTTCCTGCTCTTAACTCTCTTGTTACAGGTCCGAAAATACGTGTTCCAACTGGTTGTTTATCATCATTTATAACTACAGCAGCATTTTCATCAAAGCTAATGTAACTGCCATCATTTCTTCTAATTTCTTTGCTAGTTCTTACTACAACAGCCTTTACAACCTGACCTTTTTTTACAACACCACCAGGCGTTGCATTTTTAACAGAAGCTACTATTATATCACCAACGCTTGCATATCTTCTATTAGTTCCTCCAAGAACTTTGATACATAGTAATTCTTTTGCACCTGAGTTATCAGCAACCTTTAGTCTTGATTCAACTTGAATCATTATATAACCTCCCTTCACTAACCGCAAGGATTATTTAGCTTTTTCTACTATATCAACAAGTCTCCATCTTTTATCTTTACTTAAAGGTCTAGTTTCCATTATCTTAACCTTATCTCCCACTCTACATTGATTCTCTTCGTCATGGGCTTTAAACTTAGTTGTTCTCTTCATTGATTTACTATATAAAGGATGTGAAACGAAAGTTTCAACTGCAACCACGATAGTCTTATCCATCTTATCGCTTACAACCTTACCTGTTCTAACTTTTCTGTTGCCTCTTTCCATATGGCTTAGTCCTCCTTTCTGGAACTATTAAGCTTGCATTTCCTTTAATTCTCTTTCTCTCATAATAGTTTTAACCCTAGCAATGTCCTTTCTGACTGCTTTAATCCTCATAGGGTTATCTAATTGTCCGGTAGCTAATTGGAATCTTAAATTAAATAATTCTGATTTTAAGTCCATTAATTTTGTGTTTAATTCTTGACCTGTCATTTCTCGTAATTCATTAGCTTTCATTACCTTCACCACCCTCTTCTATCGCGTCTTGGCGAGAGACGAATTTACATTTTATTGGCAGTTTATGAGCAGCTAATCTCATAGCTTCTCTTGCAATGTCTTCTGGAATACCAGCCATTTCAAATAAAATTCTTCCTGGTTTAACTACTGCTACCCAGTACTCAGGAGAACCCTTACCTTTACCCATACGAGTTTCAGCCGGTTGTCTAGTTACTGGCTTATCTGGGAATACTTTGATCCAGATTTTACCGCCTCTTTTTACGTGTCTTGTCATAGCCCTTCTAGCAGCCTCTATTTGATTGGATTTAATCCAAGCTGGCTCTAATGCTTGTAATCCGAATTCACCGTATGATATCTTGTTTCCGCGATTGGCTTTACCTTTCATTCTTCCTCTTTGAACCTTACGATGTTTTACTCTTTTCGGCATTAACATTTCCTTGTCCTCCTTCCTACACTACTCTTACTATTTATCTTTTCTCTTATTATCTTGTTCAACCTTCTTAGTAGGAAGAACTTCTCCTTTATATATCCAAACCTTTACACCTAACTTACCGTATGTTGTGTTAGCTTCAGTAAATCCATAATCTATATCAGCTCTTAATGTGTGTAGAGGTATATTTCCTTCACTATATCCTTCAGTTCTAGCCATATCTGCTCCACCAAGTCTTCCTGCTACAGCAGTTTTAATACCTTTGGCACCTGATCTCATAGTTCTTTGGATTGCTTGCTTCATAGCTCTTCTAAAAGAAATTCTTCTTTCTAGGGAGTTTGCTATATTTTCTGCAACTAATTGAGCACTTAGTTCTGGAACCTTAACTTCTTCAACATTTACTATGATTTTCTTTCCAGTCATTTTTTCTAACTCTAATCTAAGTTGCTCAACACCAGATCCACCTTTACCGATAACCATACCTGGCTTAGCTGTATGAACGTTAAGCTTCACTCTATTTGCTGATCTTTCAATTTCTATTCTATCTATACCAGCAGTATACATTTTTTCTTTTATATATTCACGAATCTTATTATCTTCAATTAGATAGTCTGCAAAATTCTTTTTATCCGCATACCATTTCGAATCCCAGTCCTTAATAACACCAACTCTTAGACCATGTGGGTTAACCTTTTGGCCCATTCATATCCCTCCTTTTCCTATTCTCTTTCTTTAACAACTACACCTATATGACTAGTTCTTTTTAGTATTGTAAACGCTCTTCCTTGTGCCCTAGGTCTAAATCTCTTTAATCTAGGACCTTCATTAGCGTAAACTTGTGATATATATAGGCTTTCTCTATCTAAATCATGGTTGTTTTCTGCGTTAGCTACAGCTGACTTAACAACTTTTTCTAACTCTTTTGCACCTTTTTTAGGTGTATACTTTAGTAACGCTATAGCTTCATCAACATGCTTACCTCTAACCATGTCAGCTACTAATTTAACCTTTCTAGGCGCAATCCTAACATATTTTGCAATTGCTTTAGCTTCCACCGCAAGTTCCCTCCTTCATAGCATATTAAATCTATTTTAATGCAGTTGATCTTTCTGTATGATCACCGTGTCCTCTAAAAGTTCTAGTAGGAGCAAACTCACCTAACTTATGACCAACCATATCTTCAGTTACATAAACCGGTACATGCTTTCTCCCATCATAAACTGCTATTGTATGACCAATCATTTGAGGAAAAATAGTTGAACGACGTGACCATGTTTTAACAACTTTTTTCTCATTTTTTTCATTCATTTCCTCGATCTTTTTAAGCAAATGCTCATCACAAAAAGGTCCCTTTTTCAATGATCTGCCCATTAGAATCCTCCTCTCAGTTCGAAGTTAAGAAATTCAGCAAGCCATAAATTTAAAAACTATGGCCTTACTTCTTTCTCTTCTTAACGATAAATCTATTAGACTTCTTATTTTTCTTTCTAGTTTTCTTACCAAGTGTTTTCTTACCCCATGGTGACATAGGACTTGGTCTTCCGATAGGTGCTCTACCTTCACCACCACCGTGTGGATGGTCGTTAGGGTTCATAACACTACCTCTAACTGTAGGTCTAATACCCATATGTCTCTTCTTACCAGCTTTACCGACAGTTATATTCTCATGATCAAGATTTCCTACTTGACCTATAGTTGCTCTACATTCTATTGATATTAATCTTTCTTCACCTGAAGGAAGTCTAACTAATGCATACTTACCTTCCTTAGCTGTAAGCTGAGCAGAGTTTCCAGCTGATCTTACTAACTGTCCACCTTTACCAGGCTTTAGTTCGATATTATGAATCATTGTACCTACTGGTATATTCTTAAGTGGTAAAGCATTACCAATTTTTATATCCGCTTGTGGTCCTGATTCAATCATATCCCCTACCTTGATTTTATTAGGAGATAAAATATATCTTTTTTCTCCATCAACGTAATTTATTAGTGCTATATTTGCTGATCTATTTGGATCATACTCTATAGCAGCAACCTTTCCAGGGATTCCATCTTTAGTTCTCTTAAAATCTATAATTCTATATTTTCTCTTAGTTCCTCCACCTCTATGGCGAACTGTTATCTTGCCATGGGCATTTCTTCCAGCTTTCTTATTAAGAGTTACTAAAAGTGATTTTTCCGGTTCTTTCTTAGTAATTTCCTCGAACGTAGATACAGTCATATGTCTACGAGCTGGTGAGGTTGGCTTAAAACTTTTAATACCCATTACAATTCCCTCCTTTTACCGCTTTTTTATTCTCTATTGCATACCTTCGAAGAATTCTATACCTTTGCTATCTTCAGCTAATTTAACAATTGCTTTTTTCCAATCCGGTCTCTTTCCTAAATGAACACCCATTCTCTTCATTTTGCCTTTCATGTTCATTGTATTAACTTTATCAACCTTAACACCAAAGATTTGCTCTAATGCATTTTTGATTTCAGTTTTATTTGACCTCTTGTCAACAACAAAGGTGTATTTACCTTCAGCCATATCATCCATACTTTGCTCAGTTATAATTGGTTTTATAATTATATCGTGTGGATTACGCATTATGCATACACCTCCTCCACTTTTTTAACAGCATCTTTAGTTATGATAAATGAATCATGATTTAATATGTCATATACATTTAACGTATTCACTAGTGTTGTTTGAACTCCAGGAATGTTATTTGCTGACTTCACTACATTCTCATCCTTTTCACTCATAACTATAAGAGCTTTTTTACCTGATTTGATATTTTTTAAGATATTTGCAATATCTTTTGTTTTTGGTTGTTCTAGCATTAACTCATCTAATACTATAACACTATTGTCTTTAACCTTAGCACTTAAAGCTGACTTCATTCCTAATCTTCTTACTTTCTTAGGAAGCTTGTAGCTATAATCTCTTGGCTTCGGTGCAAATGTAATTCCACCACCAGTCCAAATTGGAGACCTAATACTACCATGTCTCGCTCTACCAGTTCCTTTTTGTCTCCAAGGCTTTCTTCCGCCACCTCTTACTTCTGATCTGGTCTTTGCTGACTGAGTACCTTGTCTCTTGTTTGCAAGTTGATTCTTAACAACTTCATATAAAACGTGTTCATTAACTTCTATACCGAATATACTCTCTTTTAAATCCATATCACCAATTTGTTGGCCTGATACGTTATATAAAGCTACTTTTGGCATTTCATGTCCTCCTTTCTTCTAAGCTTGAGCTACGATCTTGTGCTCTGCTTAATAGTAAGTATTCCACCTTTAGGTCCTGGAACAGCACCTTTGATTAATAGTAAGTTTTTTTCTACATCTACCTTAACTACTTCTAGGTTCGCTACTGTTACTTTTTCATGTCCCATGTGACCAGGTAATTTTTTACCTTTAAATACTTTTGATGGGTCTGATGCAGCTCCCATTGAACCAGGTGATCTATGGTAATGTGAACCGTGAGCCATAGGTCCTCTACTTTGATTATGTCTCTTAATAGCACCTTGGAATCCTTTACCTTTTGAGGTACCTGTTACATCAACCTTGTCTCCAGCTTCAAAAACATCTGACTTTAATTCCTGTCCTACTTCATATTCTCCAGCATTTTCAACTCTAAATTCTTTTAAATACTTCTTATATGAAGCTCCAACTTTATCAAAGTGACCTTTTTTAGGCTTGTTTATTCTGTTTTCCTTAATGTCTTGGAATCCAATTTGAATAGCGTCGTATCCATCATGTTCCTCAGTCTTTGTTTGCAAAACTGAAACCGGACCTGCTTCAACAACAGTTACTGGTATTACAGTTCCATCTTCAGTGAAGATCTGAGTCATTCCCATTTTCTTTCCTAATATAGCCTTCATGCTACTACACCTCCTATTATCTTACAGCGGATTACACTATTGTGCAATCATTCTAAGCAGAGTGTATTGTATATTTATATTCTCTACTTAATTCCTAATTAAAGTTTGATTTCTATATCTACACCAGCAGGTAAGTTAAGTCTCATTAGAGAATCTACTGTCTTAGGCGTAGGCTTTAGAATATCAATAAGTCTTTTGTGTGTTCTTTGTTCAAACTGCTCTCTTGAGTCTTTGTACTTATGAACTGCTCTTAGTATAGTTATGATTTGTTTTTCTGTTGGTAATGGAATCGGTCCTGACACTTCAGCTCCAGTCCTTTTAGCTGTTTCAACTATCTTTTGTGCAGAATTGTCTAAGATTTCATGATCATAAGCTTTAAGTCTAATTCTTATTTTTTCTTTGTTTGCCATTACATTTCCCTCCTTTTATCGCATGTTTTACCTTACATACGACATGGAACTGCCCATACACTCAACCGGGTGTTTTGTGTTTTTTAAAAAATCACACCCTAAATGTACACACAATACCAGCCGCCCGAATCTTATCGGACATTCTCAGCAAAAATTCCCTTTCAAAGAAAGCAACCTTTTGCTTCATCGCATGTCTTTAACACACTATACTATTCTATATTATAATCAAAAGAAACTCAAGCCCTTTAGCCAACTTTTTTAAACTTTTTTTTTACTTTTTCTTAACTTTTTCAATTTCCTAGATAATATTATTATAATGTCATTATTCTAAAGAAATATGCTTGGTTTTTAACTTAAATCTTCTCTTAATTAACAGAATTATTAGTATGCTTTACTATAAGATTTTATATCAATATAAAAGAAGGGGAACCCCCTTCTTTTATATTGTTTTTATTTATATCTTTAATTCCTAGGTATTACTAATTACTCAACTATCTTAGTAACAACTCCAGCTCCTACTGTTCTTCCACCTTCACGAATAG